>CANHPL010000005.1 GCA_947462685.1 Burkholderiaceae bacterium
GGGTACTCTTTTCTTAAACGCAACATTTCATCATGAATCATGCCCGCTTGAACTGGGGAACCACCTGGACTATTAATCTTAACAATCACTCCGACACTATCGGGACTTTCAAAAGCTGCTTGTAGTGCTGTATTAATATCCCCTGCATTTGCAGGAGCGTTGCTCGCAATTTCACCTTGAATATTAACCAATGCAGTGTGTTTGCCCAACACAGTACTAGACTTGTTTTTAAAGGGATTAAAAAAAGAATAGATGGCAAACAAAAATAATCCTAACCAAATCACCCGCCAAATAGTTTTCCACCGCCGTTCACTGCGCTTATCTTTTAAATTTTCATTGAGCAAGCTTTCTAATGCCTCCTTTTCCCAACTGATTTGATCACTCATGTAGCTTCCTTTTTATTCATTGTTGATACTTTTACCCAGGAGTATATCTCTTAATTCTTTTACATGATCTACGCAAGCAAGTGGCATTTGCGATAAGAGTTCTTCTTTGGGATGAGCCCCATAAGTCACTGCAATTGCATCAACTCCAGCATTTTTGGCCATTTTTAAATCATGGGTCGTATCACCAATCATCACGACTTTATGAGGCGGGGTTCCCCATTGGTCGAGGAGCTCTAGCAACATTTGGGGGTGAGGCTTTGCACGTGTCTGGTCGGCGGTTTTGGTGTCGTGAAAAAATTGATCTAAACCATGCATACGTAAGGTGCGATCCAAACCATGGCGTGGCTTACCAGTTGCCACAGCTAATAAATGACCTTTCGATTTTAAGTCTTCCAGTAACTCACGAATTCCATGAAACAAAATTAATTCATGGTCTTGACTAAGATAATAATGACGAAAACGCTCGAGGACTATTGGGTAGTCTCCCGGATGTAACTTGGGTAGAATGATTTGAATCGATTCTTGCAGTCCAAGTCCAATGACGTGACTAGCTAAGGCATCCGTCGGTATTTCTAAATCTAAGTCTGCGCAAGCTTTTTGCATACACTCCACAATCGTGGGAGTGGAATTCATGATCGTGCCATCCCAATCCCAAACAATCATTTCATAACGTAACTCTGCCGTCTTCATATCTTCATTACCTCTTGAGTATTCCCCAACACATCTATTGAAAAACCTACAGGCAATGGTGCCTGTATTTGAATTTTTTCTTTGGAGGATGGATGTATAAAGACTAAACGAAAAGCGTGAAGCATTAATCGTTTTACACCAATTTTTTTATCGAGTTCTGATGTCCCGTATTTATCATCGCCAAGTATGGGATGTCCAATGTGTTGTAAATGGACTCGAATTTGGTGGGTTCTGCCAGTTTTAAGAATCGCCTCTGCCATGAAACACTGCCCCTGATGTGAAGGTCCAAATTGTTTGATGATGGTGTAACTCTCCTGACCACCTTGGTCAACTCGCACACGTCGTTCCCCATTAGGCAATAGGTATTTGTGAAGCGGGAACTTTAAAGAGACATGCCCCTGCCCACCTTGAAATTGACCATGCGCCACCAACATATATCTTTTGTCAACCCGACCTTCTCGAATCTCCTCATGCATAGCAGTCAGTGCACTTCTTTTTTTGGCTAAGATGAGCACTCCAGAGGTATCTCGATCGAGGCGATGGACAAGCTCTAAAAATTTCAGCTCGGGTCGCGCAATACGCAGGGCTTCAATTAATCCTAAAGATACGCCCGAGCCACCATGAACTGCTAAACCAGAAGGTTTATTGACAATCATTAAATAGGCATCCTCAAACAAGATGGGCATTTCTTCAAAGATTTTTTTTGCTGAATATTCAATTTTCACATCGTGAGAAATATCTTCACGATACGAAACTCTAATGGGGGGTATGCGCAATACATCCCCTGCAGCAATCCGCGTTGTGACAGTCGCCCTCTTTTTATTGACCCGAACTTCACCAGATCGAATAATTCGATAAATGTGGCTTTTGGGTACTCCTTTAGCCCACTTTAGGAGGAAATTATCTAATCTTTGCCCCTCCTCTTCCTCTGAAATGGTAATTTGACTAACGCTAGGTTCAGACATGAAGAGACTTTATAAATTATTTTGTATATATATGTAGTAGTTTTACTAAAAACAATGACTTTGCAATATAATCTGCATTAGTGCATCAAAAACTGCGGTTGCAACGAATCCAAATCAGAAAATTTCCAACTGTGTTTTACTGTAATTGCACTAATTATAGCTAGGGAAGGCATTTTCCCCAAGGTAGCTCCCCCCTTGTTGAAATGAGGAGCAGAAATTGAAAGCTCTTGTAGAGCATAAGTGGAAGTTTGACAGATATATTTGTGAACGCTAAGTGGCTGTAAAGTCCTAGCGAGCATGCGAAGCAGTAAGTTTAATAAGATATATAAGTTATTAAATATAAAAGGTTTTTTTGGATATGATTTACATATTCAGTTTGGTGAACCTCCTGGTTACCGTATCTTCGCCCTGTTCAATCTTCTTTTGCTAAAGAGCTTTCTGAAAAGGAAACTGTTATGAAAAGAATGTTATTTAACGCAACCCAACAAGAAGAATTGCGCGTTGCGATTGTCGATGGGCAAAAACTAGTCGATCTCGATATTGAAGCCGCAGGTCGTGAACAAAAAAAAGGCAATATTTACAAGGGTGTGATTACCCGTATTGAGCCTTCTTTAGAGGCTTGTTTTGTGAATTATGGTGAAGAACGCCATGGTTTTTTACCTTTTAAAGAAATCTCACGCGCTTACTTTGCTGAAGGAGTTGATGTAAAAAAGGCTACGATTAAGGATGCTCTCAAAGAGGGTCAAGAAATCATTGTCCAGGTGGAAAAAGAAGAACGTGGCAATAAAGGTGCAGCTTTAACTAGCTTTATTTCTTTAGCGGGTCGCTATTTAGTATTGATGCCCAATAATCCTCGAGGTGGTGGTGTTTCACGTCGTATTGAGGGTGAAGATCGTCAAGAACTCCGTGAAGCAATGGCTGGTCTAGAAATTCCAGATGGTATGAGCATTATTGCTAGAACCGCTGGAATTGGACGTGATACGGAAGAACTTCAATGGGATTTAAGTTATCTTATGCAATTGTGGTCAGCAATTGACTCTGCCGCCAAGTCGAATCAAGCCCCTTTACTGATTTACCTAGAATCTAGTCTGGTCATTCGTGCGATTCGGGATTATTTCCAGCCAGATATCGGTGAAATCCTCATTGACACAGACGATATTTTTGAACAAGCCCAAGCATTTATGTCCGTCGTTATGCCTGACAATATGCCAAAGGTTAAACGCTACCATGAGGATGTACCGCTCTTTTCTCGTTTCCAAATCGAGCACCAAATTGAGACTGCCTATTCCAGAACAGTCAACCTGCCTTCCGGTGGCGCGATTGTGATTGACCATACCGAAGCTTTAGTTTCTGTCGACGTTAACTCCGCTCGTGCAACTCGTGGATCTGATATCGAAGAAACAGCTACAAGGACCAACTTAGAAGCGGCCGATGAAATTGCTCGTCAAATGCGTCTTCGTGACTTGGGTGGGCTGATTGTGATTGACTTTATTGATATGGAGTCCCCAAAGAGCCAAAAAGATGTTGAAAACCGTATCAAAGATGCTCTCAGGCATGATCGTGCCCGAGTTCAAACGGGGAAAATTTCAAAATTTGGCTTAATGGAACTTTCTCGTCAACGTCTGCGTCCTGCCTTATCGGAAGGTAGCCATATTACTTGCCCACGCTGTACTGGTACTGGCCATATTCGTGATACGGAGTCTTCTGCTCTCCAAGTGTTACGTATTATTCAAGAAGAAAGTATGAAAGAAAATACGGCGGCGATTCATTGCCAAGTTCCAGTAGACGTTGCTGCTTTCTTATTGAATGAAAAACGCTCAGAAGTCATCAAAATTGAAGCTCGTTCCAAAGTAAATGTTCTCTTAATTCCGAATAAGTATTTAGAAACGCCTCACTACAAGCTCGAAAGATTGCGCCATGATGATCCAAGATTAGATCAAAATAAAGCAAGTTATGCGATTGCTGAAGAAGTGGCAAAGGAAATGGAAGAGGACACGATTGTCAGTAAACGCGCTGAGGAAACCAAACCTCGTCAAGTCGCTGCAGTTCGTGGCATCACGCCAAGTCAACCGGCACCAATCAATCAACGCGCTGAACAAGCCAAGGCACAAGCTCCGATAAACCCGAACCAAACGATAGGGTTTATGGGCTTTATCAAGCGTCTCTTTTCTGGCACTCCCGCAGCAACTGCCCC
Source organism: Burkholderiaceae bacterium (assembly GCA_947462685.1). Classification (GTDB taxonomy): domain Bacteria; phylum Pseudomonadota; class Gammaproteobacteria; order Burkholderiales; family Burkholderiaceae; genus Polynucleobacter. Next base: position 4,236 of record CANHPL010000005.1, read on the forward strand.
AGCGCCAGTCGTTGTTACCCCTGCGCAACCCGCTCATCGCCCTGCTCGCAAGCAACCGCAGCGTCGTGGTCGTCCAGATCAACAACGCCAAGCCGATGATCAACCTAGAAATCTTGAAAATACGGGAGATTCAACTGCCAATGCAGGTTTTAACGGTTCTCAGCAAGCACCTAAACCAAGACGTGGTCGTAACCAACGCCCAGATCAAGAAAAATCGACTGAAACTACTTTACTCAATCAAACGGATATTCCTCAGACCTCTTTAGAGTCACAGGAAGGTAGTGAAGAAAAACGCCGTTCACGTAACCGCCGCAATCGTAATCGCAATAAAGATCGTGCCGATCGTAATGACAAGACAACGGATGCGTTTGAACAACTGGTTTTAACTGAGCAAATGCCTGAGCAAACTGTAAACTCCGCTTCACAGGTCAGCGCAAATGTCATGGTGGCAAGTTCTGCAGCTACAAGCCAGACTTCGTCTGTCAATGTTGCTCCAGTGGCTCCTGCTGCTTCAGCACCAACGATTGCACCGGTTCAACTGCCTAAAACTCCCGTTGCATTACCAACGGTTGCGATGCAAGCTTTAAATCGTGAACCTCTAGAGGCTGTTTTATCGCATGTTGGTTTAGTTTGGGTCGATACCAATCCAGAACGACATCAAGAAGTACTTCGCGAAATTGCAGCTCAACCGAAATTGGCTCATGTTCCTCGTGAACCAAGGCCGTCTACCCCACCGATTGAGGGTCCGATGATTTTGGTGGAAACTGGTGGTGCTGAACGCACGGTTCATTAACGACTAATGTTGATATTGGAATGAAAAAAATCATCCCAATTTCAGCTTTGGATGCCCTCCAGAGTAAAACATCGCTCGCACTTTTGCCAGCGGAATTTAATCAACCTACGGGAGTTTTACAAGACTTCCGCAGTAGATTACTTCAAGACTTAAGAATCTCAGTCACGGATCGCTGTAATTTTCGATGTCCGTACTGCATGCCAAAAGAGATTTTTACAAGTGACTACAACTATCTAGGCCAAAAAGAATTATTGACCTTTGAGGAAATTACTCGTCTTGCCCAAATTTTTATTACCCATGGGGTAAAAAAAATTCGGCTAACTGGGGGGGAACCCCTTCTTCGCAAAGGTATTGAACATCTTGTTGAGATGCTGTCGCCCTTGCAAACTCTGGAAAACTCGCCAATTGATCTCACATTAACGACGAATGGTAGTTTACTGAAAAAGAAAGTACAAGCACTCAAAGATGCTGGCTTAAAACGTATCACCGTTAGTCTAGATGGTATCGATGATACAAGTTTTCGGAAAATGAATGATGTTGATTTTGCTGTGCGAGATGTTCTAGAAAGTATCGAGGCGGCTGTTCAGGTGGGGTTCGAATCGGTCAAAGTAAATATGGTTGTCAAAAAAGGTGTCAATGACCAAGAAATTCTGCCGATGATCAAACACTTTCGAAATACGGGCGTGATTGTGCGCTTCATCGAATACATGGATGTCGGTAATACGAACGGTTGGCAAATGAATGAAGTCCTGCCATCGCGCCAAGTGATTGAAAAAATCCAAGAAGAATTCCCATTAATTGCGATTGACCCTGACTATCCTGGCGAAGTGGCAAAGCGCTGGAAAATGCTCGACGGTAGCGGTGAAATTGGCGTTATTTCTAGCGTTACAGAAACATTTTGTCATTCCTGTACACGCGCTAGAATTTCAATGGAGGGCAAACTATTCCTCTGCCTATTTGCTAACCAAGGTTATGACCTCAAAACATTACTACGCTCTGATGTGAGTGACCTAGCAATTGCTAATGCAGTTGCTCATATTTGGCATTCGCGTGATGATCGTTACTCAGAGTTACGCACCCAAATTCAGCAAGGTGAAATTCATCACCCCAAAGTTGAAATGTCATATATTGGGGGATAAACATCATGGTGACAGTATTGATTGATGGTTTAATTTTGTGTGGTGGTCAAGCTCAAAGAATGGGCGGTCAAGATAAAGGTCTTATTCAGCTTAAACAACGTGCTCTTTATGAACACTGTATTGAAAGGCTTGCCCCTCAAGTGGGCGCATTGATGCTCAACGCCAATCGCAATCAAGACCGTTATGCATTATCTAAGTTACCTGTCTATGCAGATACTCATTTAGATTTTTCTGGGCCATTAGCCGGTTTTCATGTCGGTCTAAGTCATTGCAAAGCACCTTATTTAGCGATTGTTCCATGTGACTCCCCTGTATTTCCTCTAGATCTAGTCGAACGCTTAATGATTGGATTGCAAGCAAATCATGCGGATGTCAGCTACGCGGTCACAAAAAATGCCCAGGATCAACGACAAAATCAATCGGTATTTTGCTTAATGAAAAATAGCTTAAAGGATCATTTGAGTCATTTTTTAGATCAGGGGGAACGTAAAATTGATCGCTGGTTTCATCAACTGAAATATGTTGAGGTGCTTTTTCCAGATGCATCTGCTTTTACGAATATCAATACCCCTGAAGACCTCCTAAAGATTGAAAGCTTGCTTCCGTGAATCCGTCATTTCCAGATACAGTAAAACTGCAAGAGAAGTGGCAAAAGCAAAAAGGGAGTGACTTGTTTAACCCCAATGCGCTACAAATCGATATTGCAAAAGAGTTTATGCTCTCCTATACGCATCAATTTCGTGTCAATCTAGGTAACGAGATCATTCCACTAGAAGAGTGTCTAGGGCGAGTTCTTGCAAGTCCCATCATTGCCAACATGAATGTGCCCTCAGCCAATAATTCCGCGATGGATGGCTATGCGTTTTCCTCAATTGTATTAAGCTATCCATCCAATATTGAACTCACTATCATTGGCAAGCAAATGGCTGGCCAAGCGACCCAACAAGAATTACTTCAGCAATTTGCTCCAAATCTCCATTGTGTTCGCATCATGACTGGTGCTGTGATGCCTTCATGTTGCGATACGGTTATTCCACAAGAATGGGTAACCGTTACCCCTCAAGGAATTACATTTGATCCTTTAAAAATTCAAGTGGGTGAAAACCTTCGTTTGCAAGGAGAGGATATTCGTTTGGGTGATGAGGTTTTACCACTAGGACGTATTCTGCGCCCCAGTGATCTTGGCTTAATTGCCTCGATGGGCTTCGCCACGGTTCAGGTCAAAAAACGGCTTACGGTAGCTTACTTCTCTACAGGGGATGAAGTAATTCCGTTAGGGGGGGAGATTCGTGAGGGTGCTTTATTTGATAGTAATCGCTATACCCTTCTCGGGATGCTAACTCAACTGGGTGTGCGATTAATCGATCTTGGCATTGTGCGTGATGATCCTCTTGCACTGCGAGAGGTCTTCTCAGCGGCGGCCAATCAAGCTGATGCCATCATTACTTCTGGGGGAGTTTCAGTTGGTGAGGCAGACTTCACCAAAAAAATCATGCAAGATTTAGGTGATGTCGCTTTTTGGACCCTTGCCATCAAACCAGGAAGGCCTATGGCCTTCGGTAAAATCAATACGTCAGATTCATCGGCGGTTTTATTTGGTTTACCCGGCAACCCAGTTGCTGTGATGGTAACTTTTTATCAATTTGTGCAAGATATCCTGCTACATATGAGTGGCGCAAACCACACTCCCAAGGTTTTCCGGGCGAAGTTTGATGGTACTTTTAGTAAAAAACCAGGTCGAACGGAGTTTATTCGTGGGATCTTGCACCGTGATGAATCCGGCGATCTTTGGGTCAAGCCACATGGTCATCAAGGCTCCGGGATTCTGCGCTCCATGAGTGAGGCTGACTGCCTCATTACTTTATTTGCTCCACAGTCACAAATATTTCATGGCGATCAAGTAGACATCTCTGCGATAAATTGTTTAATCTAATATAATTATGCTTTTTTAAACAACAATTATTTAGAAGAATTACACTGCCATGTCTAGTAGTAAGCGAGAAATCATATCGGTAGATCCAATCCATACAGCGAAAACGCTCGTATTGGTTTATATGTGTTTTTCACTGCCAGTCATTGGCTTGTTCTTTATCGATGCTTATCTTCGTTATGGCGAAATCCCACTATTTGTAGTCCTATACGGAGTATTCCTGAACGCAATTTTGGGTTTTGCTATCTTATGGCTTGCTTGTAAAGTCTACAACTGGGTCGCTGCAAAATTTGGTGGTATCGAACTTGATCTCAAAGAAATACCCGAAGATCAATAAGTCTTTTTTCAATTTACGTATTTCCACTATTTATAATTATTTCCACAATTCACTATTGATTAGATGAGGGGGTCGCTGCTGATTCAGGCCCGCAAGTAAATTATCAATCGCTAAATGCATCATTGCTAGACGCGTTTTTTTGGTTGCACTTCCAATATGTGGCGCTAAAACAATATTGGGTACATCTAATAATCCTGGATAAATATTAGGTTCCCCTTCATAAACATCAAGGCCTGCAGAGAAAATTTGTTGATGCTGCAGAGCATGAATCAAGGCATTCTCGTCCACTATGCCTCCTCTAGCAATGTTTACCAGGGTAGCCGTAGGCTTCATCAAGGCAAGTTCTTTTTTGGCAATAAAATGATGATTTTCTGGGACATAAGGCATTACCAACATCACATGATCGGCGGTTTTCAACAACTCTTCTTTACTCACATACCTTGCTTGGCATACCGTCTCAATCTCTTCAGGAAGTCGCCGACGGTTATAGTAAATCACCGTCATACCAAAAGCTAAGGCACGTGTAGCAATCGCTTGGCCGATCCGGCCCATCCCCATAATACCGATGGTGGAGTGATGAATATCGACCCCCATCATGCCACCTAAAGACCAATTCTTCCAATGCCCGGCCCGTAACCAATGCTCGCTCTCGGAAAGTCGTCTAGCCGCCGCCATCAGCAATAAAAACCCCATATCTGCTGTGGTATCTGTCAATACATCTGGTGTATTTGTGGCGAAAATATTTTTTTCAGTGAGTAATTGAATATCAAAATTATTAAACCCGACTGCAATATTCGAGACAATTTTTAAGCGAGCTGCTTGCCCCAAGGTTTGAGCATCAATTTTTTCGCTACCAGTCACTAATGCACCGTCAACATGTGCCAAACGAATTGATAAATCACTGGGGCTCAAAGGAGCTGTTTGGTCGTTATAATCCACTTCAGCCACCGCTCGCAAGCGCTCCAAACCCTCCGGAAATATTTGCCTTGCTACAAAAATCTTCGGTTTTGCTAGGTTTGTGGTCATACATTTTTCTCCTAATCGACTAAAAAGATTGTAGTGGAAGCAATCGTTTCATCAGCAAATATGTGCCCATACGCTAAAAATATAACAAAACTATTTAAGCGAATGAAAATCATGTAGTTTTTACGGTAAAATAAATTTTTTACTGCTAAACATTATTTCATCATGACTTACGTTGTCACAGAATCTTGCATTAAATGTAAATATACCGATTGCGTGGATGTCTGCCCAGTTGACTGCTTTCGTGAAGGACCCAATTTTTTAGTGATTGATCCGGATGAATGTATCGATTGCGCGGTGTGCGTCCCTGAATGCCCCGTGAATGCGATTTACGCAGAAGATGATGTTCCAGGCGATCAACAACACTTTATCTCCCTCAATACTGAACTCGCCCGTTCTTGGAAATCAATCACCAAATCAAAGGGCTCTTTGCCTGAAGCGGAAGAATGGAAAGATGTTAAAAGTAAGCTGGACCAACTCATCCGCTAATATTTTTTTCCGAACATATTTTTAGGAATTTTTAGTGTCAGATTTAAACACTCCACCAGCAAGCTCCCTTATTGAAACTGAAGCAGTAATTGTTGGAGCTGGTCCTGTAGGCCTCTTCCAGGTATTTGAACTTGGTCTTTTAGAAATCAATGCCCATGTTATTGATTCTCTTCCAGTAGTTGGTGGACAGTGTGTTGAACTATATCCTGACAAACCCATTTATGATATTCCTGCTGTTCCAGTGTGTACTGGTCAAGAACTGACTGATAATCTCTTAAAGCAAATTGAGCCATTTCATCCAACGTTTCATCTGGGCCAGGAAGTGGTTCAAGTCCAACAACAAGATGATGGCAGATTCTTGATAGTGACTTCTAAAGATACCCGATTTTTAACCAAAACTATCTTTATTGCAGCTGGCGTCGGTTCATTCCAACCAAGAACAATCAAGGTTGACGGTATCGAGCAATTTGATAATAAACAACTCTTTTATCGTGTAAAAAACCCCGAGGTTTTCTTTGGTAAGAATATCGTAATTTGTGGCGGTGGTGACTCCGCTTTGGATTGGGCACTTAATTTTGTTGGAAAAGCAGAAAGTGTCATTTTGATTCATCGTCGTGATGGCTTTAAAGCGGCCCCTGCATCGGTTGCAAAAATGAAAGAACGTTGTGCAGAATATGAAATGCAGTTCGAGGTAGGTCAAATTACTGGCTTTGAAGAAAAAGACTCTACTTTGACCGAAATTAAAGTAACCGGCGCGGATGGCGTTACGCGCAGAATACCTCTTGATATGCTTCTAATCTTCTTTGGCCTCTCCCCAAAACTTGGTCCTATTGCCGATTGGGGACTCGATATTGAGCGTAAACAACTCGTTGTCGATACAGAAAAATTTGCTACCAATATTCCAGGTATTTACGCTGTCGGTGATATCAATACCTATCCTGGCAAAAAGAAACTGATCTTATCAGGCTTCCATGAAGCAGCTTTAGCGGCTTTTGCTGCTAAAGAATATATGTATCCTGACAAAAAGGTACATCTGCAATACACCACCACATCTCCAAAACTGCATAAAGTTCTCGGCGTAGAAACCCCTACTTTTGACTAGGTTTTAGCTTGGAGTGTCATTAAAACTGCTGTATGGTTTAGGGATGCCTGCTGAATATGCGACCCTCATTGATAATTTAATCGCAATCATCATTATCGACCTGGTTCTTGCTGGGGATAATGCCATTCTGATTGCTTTAGCCACAAAAAATCTTCCCACTCATTTGCAGCGTAAAGCAATTATGTGGGGCTCTGTTGGTGCGATTGTGATTCGGACCATCATGACCATTTTGGCGGTGCAATTACTAAAAATTCCTGGATTAAGCGCCGTCGGTGGTTTAGCCTTACTTTACATTGCTTATCAACTCATCGTCGATAGTGGCGATGATCACAAAGAAGCTGGATCAGTTACATTTTGGGGTGCCATGCGGACCATTATTATTGCCGATGCGGTAATGGGAATTGATAATGTGCTTGCTGTTGCAGGGGCATCGGAAGGAAATATTTATTTGGTTGTTATTGGTCTTCTAATTAGTATCCCAATTGTTATATTTGGCAGTCAACTGGCTTTGCGACTTCTTGAAAAATATACCTGGCTCATTTATGTTGGTGGTACGGTTTTAATCATCACAGGCGTCAAAATGATTGGTCATGAAAAACTTCTAGATCCTTGGTTTAATGAAATACTTCACCCATATCATGAATTTATCTTAATGATTGTGTCTTTGATCGTGATTCTAGGTCTAGGAATTCAGGCACGAAAAAAGCAACCGAAATAAAATCACATTAAATATTTGCCTGGCTTTGGTTTTCGCCTAAAATAAGTGATGGATTCTTATTTACATCTGATGCGCCACGTTCTCGATCACGGCGTCAAAAAAACTGATCGAACTGGAACTGGAACTTTATCCGTCTTTGGTCACCAAATGCGCTTTGATTTGGCCAAAGGCTTTCCTATGGTGACCACCAAAAAACTCCATCTCAAATCGATCATCTACGAACTGCTTTGGTTCCTCAAGGGAAGCACGAATAATCACTGGCTAACTGAGCGTGGTGTTTCCATTTGGAATGAATGGGCCAAACCGGATGGTGAGTTGGGACCTATTTATGGCTATCAATGGCGCTCTTGGCCAACACCTAGCGGCCAACATATCGATCAAATTAGCCAAATTATTGAACAAATTAAAACCACTCCAGACTCCCGTCGTATCATTGTCTCAGCCTGGAATGTGGCGGATATTCCGTCAATGGCCTTAGCACCATGTCATGCTTTTTTTCAGTTTTACGTGGCCGATGGAAAACTTTCTTGCCAACTTTATCAACGCAGTGCAGATATTTTCTTGGGAGTTCCTTTCAATATCGCAAGCTACGCTTTACTCACCCATATGGTGGCGGAGCAAACTGGTCTTGCAGTAGGTGATTTTGTCTGGACGGGGGGCGATTGTCACTTATATTCAAATCATCTGGAGCAAGTCAATTTACAACTCACTAGAAACCCATTACCTCTTCCACAATTAGTCATCAAACGTACCCCCCAAAGTATTTTTGACTATGAGTTTGAGGATTTTGAAGTTCTTGGCTACGAATCTCATCCTGCAATCAAAGCCCCTGTAGCCATTTAATCATCATGAAAATCACGATCATCGTTGCACGCTCTACCCAAGGTGTCATTGGACGTGATAATGAGTTGCCATGGCGTCTACCCGCGGATTTGAAGCACTTTAAAAATACGACGCTAGGTCATCCCATCATTATGGGACGTAACACCTGGGAGTCCTTAGGGAGCCCTTTACCCGATCGCAGAAATATCGTAATCAGTCGAACTCCTGGATTCTCAGCCGAAGATGCAGAAACATTTTCAAATCTTGAAGATGCTTTATCGGCCTGCGAGACTTCTGAACAGGTATTTATTATTGGTGGTGCTCAAGTCTATGAACAGGCAATAGAATTTGCTGATGAAATGATGATTACTGAAGTACAAATCGATGTGGTTGGCGACACCCATTTCCCAGAGTTTGAAGAAGAAGATTGGCGCGTTACACATTTTGAAGAACACCCTTCTGAGCCAGACCCCAAAAATGCTGGAAAAGAATTTCCAGCATTTGCTTTTGTTACCTATTCTAGAAAATAACGAACTAAGATCTTTTTGATTCCACAATTACTTTTACAAGATATTGAATGCTCTTCTTCAAGTGGTTTTCACAATCCACCAATCATCATTTCACGAAGGAGAATGGAGCCACACTCTTTAGTTCCGCGTGTTAATACATCTGAACCAATAGTTTCAATATCTAAGAACATTTGTTTGAGGTTGCCAGCAATGGTAATTTCTTCTACGGGATATTGAATTACCCCGTTTTCAACCCAATAGCCAAAGGCTCCTCTGGAATAATCACCCGTGACGTAATTAACCCCCTGCCCCATCAGTTCAGTAACGAGAAGTCCACGCCCCATTTTTTTAGCCAATCCAGATAAATCATCACTGGGCAAAGTTCTAGAACTTACCATTTTTAGATGATGCGCGCCACCTGAATTACCTGTAGTTTGCATCCCTAATTTGCGCGCTGAATAAGTGGATAAAAAATAACCCTGTACAACACCGGCAGAAACCACCTGACGAGTCTGAGTCCTTACCCCCTCATCATCAAATGGTGTGCTACCACTCAATCTTAAGCGATGTGGATCTTCATCAATCTGAATATGCTCGGGGAAAACTTGCTTGCCAAGACTATCTAATAAAAAGCTAGAGCGGCGATACAATGCCCCCCCGGAAATGGCTTGTACAAAGGCGCCTAATAATCCAATTGCCACTGGAGCTTCAAATATTACCGGACATTTTTGTGTTGGTATTGGCCTTGCGCCAAGGCGAGATAAGGCTCGTTGTGCGGCATAACGTCCAATGGCTTCAGGGTCTGCAAGCTCTTGAGGTAAACGCGAGGTGGAATACCAGTCATCTCTTTGCATCGGCGCACCTTTGCGGCGTGTTGCACTAGCAATCGGCGCACAGGAGATGTAATGCCTGGAAAAGGGGTAGCCTGCTAAAAATCCACGTGTCGTTCCCATCTGAAAATGGGTCTGATTGGCAGCAATCGAAGCGCCATCACTATTGGTAATTAAACCATTTACTGCAAAAGCTGCATCTTCTGCGCGCTTCGCAATCTCGATAGCATCTTCGACAGATAAATCCCATGGGTGAAACAAATCTAAATCTTTGGGATTTTTCTCTAATAACTCTTCTTCTGCCAGTCCTGAATAAGGATCGGGAGCGGTATATCTGGCAATATCGTAGGCTGCCTGAATCGTTCTCTCTATCGCCTCGGGAGAAAAGTCACTTGTGCTGGCATTGCCGCGTTGCTGACCTAAATACACGCTAATCCCTAAGGATTTATCAACGCTACGCTCAATAGTTTCAACTTCGCCACGGCGAACTGAGACTGATAAGCCATTACCTTCAGATACCTCAACGGCAGCGTCGGTTGCGCCAAGGGATTTGGCTCGAGAAAGGGCATCTTGAATGATTTCTTGAAACTCAAATGCGGAATAAGTAAAAATTTTATTTGTCATTCCCTTATCATAGCGATTATTTGTATCAACTATGAAAATCACTATGACAAATACTGTAAATTCAGATCAAATTCGTATCGGCCTCGTCTCCATCTCCGACCGAGCCTCTACCGGGATCTATGAAGATCAAGGAATTCCCGCACTTGAAAAGTGGTTAAGTAGCGCTTTGACGTCGCCATTTACGTGCATCACAAGACTCATCGCAGATGAACAAGTCGTCATTACTTCAACCTTAATTGAATTGGTCGATGTCGAGCAATGCGCTTTGGTATTAACCACTGGTGGTACTGGGCCTAGCCGCCGTGATGTAACGCCAGAAGCAACGCTAGCTGCTAGTACTCGAGAAATGCCTGGATTTGGTGAACAAATGCGGCAAATTAGCTTAAAATTCGTCCCTACGGCGATTCTGTCACGTCAAATTGGCGCTCTTCGTGAAATCGACAATCATGCAGCGCTCATCATCAATTTACCAGGTCAACCTAAAGCGATTGCTGAGACCCTAGAGGGTTTAAAGGATGCTGATGGCAAAGTGATTACTTCAGGCATTTTTGCTGCTGTGCCATATTGTATTGATTTGATTGGTGGTCCCTATATCGAAACAAATGACTCCGTTGTAAAAGCGTTTCGACCTAAATCAGCGATTAAACTCAAGAACTAAAACCCAAAACTTTTAAAGTTTAGTAATTTATCCAGTTTTCAACTTTTAGATCTGGATAATTCATAAAATCATTCACATGACTGGTGACTAAAGTCACATCTAAAGAAATAGCTTGAGTAGCTATTAACTGATCTAACACCTCTCTAGGGCGCTAATTGTATCAAGCTCTATTTTGGTTTCTTGTTAATACTAAAAGGGAAAACTCACTGATAAATAACCTCCTAAAGCCTAAACCGTGACTTCAGGAAATGCCTTCAGCTATGGGGACTTCTAAAGAAGTTCTCTCGGTAATAGCGTAACTCTTCAATCGACTCAATGATGTCTGCATATGCTGTATGGGCTTGTTTTTTCGTGAAACTCTTCGCGACGTCAGGCCGCCATCGTTTACAAAGCTCTTTTACCGTAGAAACATCAATATTTCTGTAATGGAAAAATCCTTCAAGTTTAGGCATATATCTGGCCATAAATCTTCGATCTTGATGGATCGTATTGCCACACATCGGTGAGACGCCTGATTTGAGGTGGGCGGCTAAAAACTCCAAACAAATCTTCTCAGCATCTTCTTCGGTTGTGCTAGAGGCAATCACTTTATCAATTAAGCCTGATTTGCTATGCGTGCCCTGATTCCAAGCGTCCATCCCATCAAGTACCATCTTATCTTGATGAATCACTAAAACGGGACTTTCCGCCACAATTTCAAGCTCGCCATCCGTAATGACCATGGCCAACTCTAAAATACGCTCTTTTGCGGGGTCTAGCCCGCTCATTTCCATATCCAACCAAATTAAACGGTCTTTTTTCAGTTCTGTGTTCAAATCGCAACTCGCTTCTATAATTAACAAATGATATTTACTTATATTTTCCTCGCTTTTTTGTTATTGGGCCTTTTTACCCAATTTTTTCTCGCACAGCGTCAGATTCAATCTGCTCGGCTCCATAGCAACCAAGTCCCCCCGGGCTTTGAAGAGTCAATCTCGCTGGCCGATCATCAAAAAGCTGCTAACTACACGATTGCCAAATTAAAGCTTTCATCTGTTGAAACATTTTTTTCCCAGGGTCTATTAATTGCTCTCACATTGATGGGTCTTTTATATTTCATTCATCGTGAATTACTTGAGATTTTTTCTGCTGGCGTTTGGCAACAAATCGCCCTGTTACTATCAATTAGTTTTTTATCTAGCTTGATCGATCTACCTTTTTCTTGGTACAAGCAATTTCGCTTAGAGCAAAAATTCGGCTTTAATCGTATGACTCAAAAACTCTTTTGGCTCGACTTTGTTAAAGGAACTGCCCTGAGCCTCGTCATTGGTGTACCTTTACTTTGGGTCATATTAAGTCTCATGCAAGAAGCAGGTCAATATTGGTGGTTATTTGCTTGGGTCTTCTTGGTGGGATTTATTTTGCTCGCTACCTGGATAGCTCCCGTTGTCATCATGCCGCTCTTTAATAAATTTAAACCCCTTGATGACGGGCCTTTAAAAACCTCAATTCAATCCCTTTTAGATCGCTGTGGTTTTGTCAGTAAAGGTCTGTTTGTAATGGATGGAAGTAAGAGAAGTGCCCATGGCAATGCTTACTTTACCGGCATTGGTAAAAATAAACGAATAGTTTTTTTTGATACGCTTATTGAGAAACTCTCTCCCACCGAAATCGAGGCTGTCTTAGCGCATGAATTAGGGCACTTCAAAAAGAACCATGTTCGAAAAAGAATGTTACTAACCTTCTTGATGAGTCTTGCTGGTTTAGCCTTATTGGGTTGGTTATCCCAACAAATTTGGTTCTATGAAAGCTTGGGTGTTTTCCCGGAAATCGATGGCAATAACGCAGGTCTCGCTCTTGCTCTATTCTCTTTGGTAATTCCTGTCTTTACTTTTTTTATTACCCCTATCGGCAGCTTACTATCTCGTCAACATGAATTTGAAGCAGATGCATTCGCTGCCGAAAAAACCAATGCAAGTCATTTGATTTCAGCTCTAATTAAGCTCTATCAAGATAATGCAGCTACGTTAACTCCTGATCGTTACTACTCGGCATTTTATGATTCACACCCACCTGCACCGATTCGTATCGCTCATCTCAATCAGTTGATGAAGACACCAATCTAATTGGATACTGTGTTGCATAACTCTTCCTTAAAAGCGCTCTTAGTAGCTTCTTATGGCAGAAATTATTTAGCAAGACCCGTTCAACCCAAGGCTTCTGATCCAGAGTTTTATGAAGTTAAATCACGCGGCAAAAAGCATGAGGTGGCTGTTGGTGATTTTTTAGAATTACAAACGACCTCTGCCAATCAAGCGGTCATAGAAACGATTCTGCCTCGTACAAATCTATTATTTCGCTCCGACGCTTTTCGGTCAAAATCCATTGCGGCAAATGTCGATCAAATTCTGCTAGTTCTTGCAACTGAGCCAGGATTTTCGCCAGACTTACTGGGCCGCGCAGCCATTGCTGCTGCTCATGAGGGCATAGAACTAAGAATCTTACTCAATAAAACTGATTTAAAGGAGCAGTTGCTCAAAGCACGTGAACTCTTAGCTCCCTATCAACATCTAGGTATTCCCATTCATGAGATTTCAGCGAAATTTGACAGGGTTAGTATGTCATCGCTTGAACCTTTTTTAGCGGGTAAGGTCTCGGTTCTTGTAGGACAATCAGGGATGGGTAAATCGACGTTGCTCAATCAATGGATACCAACAGCAAGTGCGCAAACTAGGGAACATTCAACTAAGTTAGATACTGGGAAACACACTACGACTGCCTGTCGCTACTATGATTTACCTGCTTCTTGGGGGATGAAAGATGGTCGATTAGGAGCACTAATTGACTCACCAGGTTTTCAGGAATTCGGTTTAGCGCATTTGTCCGAAAGTGAATTGCAACATGCCTTTTCTGAGTTCGTTCCCTACCTTGGCAAGTGTCGGTTCCACAACTGCACTCATTCACACGAACCTGGTTGCGCCATCCTTGATGGGGTCTCTCAAACACATATATCGCCGACCCGAATCAAGCTCTTTAATCAATTGTTACACGAAAGTCGTAATGCCACGATTCAAACGCAAGGACACCAATCGCTGTAACTCTATAGCTCTACAGTTGCCCAAACCAAACCGCCATGGATAGCATGCCCAAAAGAATCATCCATAACACCACGGCTCGCCAAACGAGACTAGCACCAGAAGCTAAATGCGCGGGCACGGGTAATAATCCAACTTCTTGAACAGGTACTTCTCCGGTTTCGGCAAGACGTAAGGCTTCATCAGTCGATACTTGTGCAATCGGCTCACCCAGTTGAACTCCTAAGGCACCGCCACCCGTACCAATGAGGATAGCTTTAGACTGTGTATCCCATTTCTTTTGGTGATAACGCCAAGCATAGGCAGCTTGTTCAAAATTACCCACGATGGTAAAGCCAATCGCTGTCAGGCGAGTGGGTAACCAATCCGTGAGGTAACGAAATTTTTGAATCATGACCATGAGTTTCGGACTGACCATGCCGAATTTCCAGCGATCTTCTGCCATTAACACGAGACGATACAAAACCACTCCAGCAGGTCCTATTGGTAGTAAAAAGAAAAAGAACACACCAAATACATTCGAATGAACGGCCAATATCGCACGCTCTAAAGTATGACGAACAACCTCTGACTCCGTCAGTGTCTCGGTGTTTAAACTTGTACCTACCCAATTGGCCAACTCATTTTTTGCATCATCTAAGCGCTTTTCTTGAAGCGCAATTTGGATAGTGCGATAGTGAGAACTAAATTGACGAAACCCCATCAAGGAATACACAATAAATATATTCCAAGCAAGTGCCAAAATAGGCAATTGATAAATCAGCCACAAATGCACCATCAGGACAAATAAAACAGGTGGAGCTATCAAGACAATAATAGCGACCTTAGCAGAGGTCTCTTCACCTGTGTCGCAATAATTAGGGACGCGGTCAATCCAATACTTCATGAGTCGCTGAACCCAATGATTGGGGCCTACAGGTCGATACTGTTCTAGCATTAAACTCAATAAAACAGAAATAAATGTCATTAATTAAGCTCTTAAAAAATGGTACAGATTTCTGAGCATACCAGCAGTTGCTCCCCAAATGAACTTCGACTCATAGGGCATTGCATAAAACCGACGATGCCCATCTGGACCTACCCACTCACGCACTTGGTGGTTTGCAGGATTCATCAAAAAAGCTAATGGCACTTCGAAAATTTCAGCAACTTCATTGGCATCTGGGACTAACTCCTCAACAGAAGAAACAAGCCCAACAATTGGCGTCACTTGATAACCGGTGATCGTAAAATAATCTGGTAAATGACCTAAGTGCTCGACATAATGATGCCCAAGTCCAATTTCCTCATGCGCTTCTCGAAGTGCCGTATGTTTGAGATCAACATCACTTTCTTCTTTACGTCCGCCAGGAAAGCTAATTTGTCCAGGATGATCGTTCAAATGCTCGGCACGCTTGGTCAGCAAAACACTAAGGTGATTATCTTTTTGTACAATCGGGATAAGGACGGCTGCGATGCGTGTTCCGCGCCCCTGAACATACTCAATGGACTGCCTTGATTCATCTGTTAATTCTGGAGTCCAAGGTTTAATTTGCTCAAAACGCTGCCTTAATGCATCCGGCTGTAATAAATCAAGAGAAACTGGGGGAGTATGAAGCGATGCTTCCTGAATGGGAACCATTTGGGGATCAAACTTCGGAATACGTCTTTGCATGAAACGATTATAAGGCTAGTCTTTTAATACAATATTAGAATAAACTCCATTACACAAAAAATAATTAACGTTGTTCGAATGCATTGATTGGAGCACTTGCCAAAAATACTGATCTCGTCATGTGCTTTGCCGTAGCGGCATCATCTATTTTATGAACCAGGTATTCAGGAAGTGACACATTTAAACGAATTGATTTAGTGTTTACTTTTGATAAATCAATATTTACCAACATCCAAACTCCGCCTACATAATCAGGATTCTTTACCAACTTCCCCATGGCAGTAGGCTTTGGGATAGATTCAGGTTCTCCGCCAAAATGTGCCTCGACCGCCTCCTGAACCATAGCCGGCAAATCCTCCCAATGATAAGCTGCTGAAAAGCATCCTGGAAAGTCAGGAAAAACGACTCCATGAGCGTGTTTTTTATCCCCAACATGAACAAACACTGGAATACACAAAAATTCAATCCAGAAATTTTGGTTTTTACAAACGTACATGTTGTTTTATATAGCTAGCCAATAAAAACCCTTGCAAGACTTAAGTCTTTACAAGGGTTGTTATGGTGCTGACATGGTCAGCTTAAAGAGGACTTACTGCGCAGGAGTCTCTTTAACTTTACGATAAACCAACTTCTCTTTAATACGTGCAGACTTACCTGAACGCTCACGGAGGTAATAAAGTTTCGCACGGCGTACATCACCACGACGCTTCACTTCAATACTTGCAATGAGTGGCGAATAAGTTTGGAATGTTCTTTCAACACCTTCACCAGATGAGATTTTACGTACGATAAAGCTTGAATTAAGGCCACGATTGCGCTTCGCAATCACAACACCTTCAAAAGCCTGTGAACGTTTACGGGTTCCTTCAACAACGTTGACATTAACAACGAGTGTATCGCCAGGGGCGAAATCGGGAATTACTTTGTTTGCCGTTAGGCGAGCAATTTCTTCTTGCTCAATTTTTTCGATGAGATTCATCTATCAACTCCTTATGTATCATTTCAGCGTTGATCCCAAAACCAGTTTGGACCTGAAAGAGGATACGAAAATTTAAAACTGCTAAGTATTTATGTTTGGATGTTCTTTAAAAAAAGTTCATCTTTACTACTTAACAACCCTTTTTTACGAGCCGCCTCAATTAAATCGGGACGCCTCAGTTGGGTTGCAAGCAAAGATTGCTCACGACGCCAGCCCTCTATTATGGCATGATTTCCGCCTAAAAGCACCCCTGGAACAACAGAATTTTCATATATTTCTGGCCTTGTATAGTGCGGATAGTCAAGTAAACCATCCATGAAGCTATCTTGCAAGGCGGAATCCTTATCTCCCAATACCCCAGGAATGAGTCGGACCATGGCGTCGATAATGGCCATAGCAGGGATTTCACCGCCAGAAAGCACAAAATCCCCCAAACTAATTTCAAGATCAACGTTTCGATCAATAAAACGCTGATCGACCGCCTCATAACGACCACAAACCATCGTGATTTGCTCATGCTTGAGCAAATCAGCTGCCATTTGCTGGTTAAATCTTTTACCTTGTGGCGATAGTATGACTACTGGCCCAGCGTTCGTATGCGCTTGTTGAATAGCTTGCAGAGTCTTCTCCAGAGGCTCTGCCATCATCACCATACCAGGGCCTCCACCATAAGCACGATCATCCACAGTTTTTCGATTATCAGTAGTGTAATCGCGCGGATTCCAAGTATGAAGGCTAAAAAGTTGCTTGTCTAAAGCTCGTCCAACCACCCCGCCCGAGTGAATTATCTGGAACATTTCCGGAAAAATACTAATGGCATCAAAGCGCATCATGATTTACTTACCAATCTTTTTGCCAGTCGACAATAATTTTTTTCGGCATAGTGTCTAAATCAACTGCCATGATGAAGGATGCTACAAATGGTATTAAATGTTGCTTTTTCTCATCCTCTGCAACAATAAGAACCGTTTGGGCACTGTTATCCACAATTTCTTTAACAATACCAAGGAACTCATTTTGCTGATTATGCACCTGAGCACCCATTAGGTCGGTCCAATAATACTCGTTATTATCAAGCGGTGGAAACTTGGATCTAGGAATTAATACGATTGCTGATTTAAAAGATAAGGCAATCTCTCGATCCGTTAAACCAACTAGCTCAAGAATCACAGAGCCACTATGCTCTTTGGCTTGATAGACTGAAAAATCCCGCATTTGAGGCAGTCGAACACCACTTAGCCAAATTTCTTTAGCGGCTAAAAGTGCTACAGGATCATTAGAAAAAGGTCTTATTTTGAGGGCGCCACGAATACCGTATGCTTCTATCACGGTACCGACTTCGATTAAATCACTGTTCTCAGTCGTCATAGTGACGCCACCTCAGAAGGGGTATCCCCCATCAAATTAGTTCGCTGCAGTTGTGCTGTGTTGTTTGATTAAACGTTTTACGGTTGGAGACATTTCTGCACCAACACCAGTCCAATAAGTTAAACGGTCTTGAGCAATACGGAAACCCTGCTCTGTAGCAACTGCTCTTGGATTGTAATAACCAAGGCGCTCTACAAAGTTAGAGTCACGGCGATTACGCTTATCCGTAACAACTACACTATAAAAAGGACGCTTTTTTGAACCACCGCGTGCGAGTCGAATGACGACCATAAGAATTCCTCAAATTAAACAAAAATAAAAAAATGTAGGCGTAAACTCAATCTTTAGTTTCAATTTATCACCAAAGAGTATTATTCGTGATGCAAAATAATACGAATTACTACCCTAGAAAACTCACTATTTTATCTTAAATCAGCCATGCAGACAAACTTTTATTCCCCTTCGAACCCTTTTTTCTCTTTTTTTCGCATCAGTTTTGTATTTTTGGGTCTCTTTTTTATGAGTTCTTGCTCAAATATGCTCCCAAATTGCAACTCCTGCTCTTCACCGCCTCTATCCCAACTCAATGGTCGCTGGGAACTTCTGCGCTGGAATTACCCACCCGATGCTACTGGAAAAGTCCAGCTCCGTAAAATCCCTCATCGTGATCAAGGGGAACCGATTATGATGGATTTTAGTAACGAGAAAAAAATGATCACAGGCTATTCTGGATGTAATCGTTTTTTTGGAACCATTACAACCGACTCTAAAAATGCGATTGAAATCGGCAAAATGGGTAGCACGAGATTGATGTGCGCTGAAAACTACCGGATGGATCTCGAGAAAGATTTCCTAAATCAAGTTCAAGATTATCGATCTTTGCAAATGAAAAATGACCAATTACTTCTCATTGGGCGCTCTGGAGATGTTCTCGCTTTTGGCAGACGCGGCCCTCCATAAGCGAATACTTTAGTTAAGGTTTTTAAGAACCTTCAATTTTTAGACCAGATCAAACTCCTTTTTTAATGACTTAACCAGGTCAATTCTCATTTAAATTTGTCAATTGATCGTATGATTTTTAGCCCTTTCAACCCATATTTAAATTTATCTTTTTATTGGACCTTAATCATGCAATTGTGTTTCCAAAAATATAACTTATAAGAAGTTTCATTTTGATACTCCAACTTATTAAATACCCCTTAAACCTTTAAGAATGAAGGATTTAGGGTATGATTTGAGACTATGAAAAACACTTTTAAATCAAAACTTGTGGTTTGTTTACTTAGCCTCTTCTTACCTGGCACTGGTCTACATTGGCTTTATCTCAAGGGAAAAAGTTCGCCTTGGTTTTATCTACAATTCATTGGTTTGTTATTTGGCGTTTGGGGTTGGTTCGAACTAGCTCTTACTGAAAAAGAATCATTTCTCGGCTGGTTTGCTGCCGCTCTTGGCGAAATCTCAATATTAGCTAGTTGGCTTACAACCTTGGCTTTAGGCCTTCGACCTGACGATCGCTTTGATGCACAATTTAATGTAGGTCAAACCAAGAAAAATCAATCTGGTTGGCTCATCATTATCTGTATGATCATCGCTTTAATGGTCGGCGCATTTGTTCTCATGAGTGGTCTAGCGATTGCTTTTGAACAATACTTCATTGGCCAAGTAGAAGCCGCTAAAGAAATTTCTCAATAATTATTGAGGGTAATGATCTGATTAGAACTGTTCTGGTGTTAGCGCATTCGTCACTCTGCCACCTTCCATGATGGACTTGGCAATCCCTGGAACTTGGGTAAGTAAATGTTGAGCATAAAACTGAGCTGTGCTAATTTTGGCTTGATAAAAATTAAGGTCTTGATCATGCAACTTCTCAGCCTCGAGTAAAGCTCTTGCCATTTGCCATCCGGCAAGTGTGAGCCCACAAATTTGTAAATAAGGAACGCTACCGGCAAAGACTGCTTTAATATCCTCTTTGACATTCATAAGAATATACGTCACGACTTGTTCTAATGATTGTCTAGCAAGCGTTAACTGCTCCAGCATGATCTTTGCAGCTGCAGAATCTGATGTGGCTAATGCTTCTTCTGTTTTGGCAATCTGTTTGCCAATAGCCTGCGCCGTAGCTCCACCATTTTTTAAGGTTTTTCTGCCAATTAAATCGTTTGCTTGAATCGCTGTAGTACCTTCATAGATGGGCAAAATTCTAGCATCTCGATAGTACTGTGCAACACCTGTTTCTTCAATAAAGCCCATCCCACCATGTACCTGGACTCCAAGACTGGCAACTTGCACGGCCATTTCGGTAGAAAAACCTTTAATGATTGGCACTAAAAATTCATAGAAGGCTTGGTTTTCTTGTCGGTTTTTTTCATCTAGTGCATGTTCTGCTGCATCAGATGCTGCCACAGCAACGTATGCAAGTGATCTTGCACCTTCGGTATAAGCACGCATAGTCATGAGCATCCGTTTCACATCAGGATGATGAATGATGGCCACCGGCACTATTGATCCAGTAAGATCTTTACTCTGAATACGTTCTTTTGCGTAACTGACTGCCTTTTGATACGCTCTCTCTGCTAAAGATATACCTTGCATGCCCACACCAAATCGTGCTGCGTTCATCATAATGAACATGTACTCTAAACCTCGGTTCTCCTGACCGACTAAATATCCAATGGCTCCGCCATGATCACCGTATTGCAATACAGCTGTTGGGCTGGCCTTAATGCCTAATTTGTGTTCAATGGATAGGCAATGCACGTCATTGCGCTCGCCAATTTTTCCTTGATCATCCACTATGTATTTGGGCACCACAAATAAAGAAATACCCTTCACTCCTTCTGGTGCATTTGGCGTTCTTGCTAGGACTAAATGAATAATGTTTTCGGAAAAATCATGCTCACCATAAGTGATATAAATTTTTGTTCCAAATATTTTGTAAGTACCATCACCGACAGGCTCAGCTCGTGTGCGCACAAGGGCTAAATCAGAGCCTGCCTGAGGCTCTGTTAAATTCATCGTCCCAGTCCACTTCCCTGAAATCATGTTCGGAATAAAACGATGTTTTAACTCATCACTTGCAGCAACAATCAGGGCTTCAATTGCACCGTCGGTGAGCAAGGGGCATAAAGAAAATGATAAACAAGCCGAGTTCGCCATTTCTTGACAGGCTGTAGAAATTATCTTGGGTAAGCCTTGTCCACCATACTCTAAGGGATGTGTAACACCTTGCCACCCTGCTTCAACATATTTTTCAAAGGCCTCTTTAAAACCAGGGGTAGTTACTACATGCCCATCCTTAAAATAACTCGGCTGTTGATCACCAGTCCAGTTCAACGGCGCAAGAACTTCTTCAGAAAATTTCGCGGATTCTTTAAGGATGGCCTCAGTCGTATCTTTATCTACACTCGCTTCAGAAAAATAAGGCAATCGACTAATCTGCTCCAGACCTGCTAAATGATTCATCAAAAACATCATCTCTTTTACAGGTGCTTGATAGGTCATCAACTTCTCCAAGTTGTACTTATATTAATTTTTCATCGCTGCAACAAGTTCCGGTACCGCAGTAAATAAATCTGCCACCAATCCATAATCAGCGACGCCAAAAATGGGTGCCTCAGGATCTTTATTGATGGCTACAATCACCTTAGAGTCTTTCATACCAGCTAAGTGCTGAATCGCGCCAGAGATACCAACAGCAACATACAACTGCGGGGCTACAATTTTTCCGGTTTGACCGACTTGGTAATCGTTCGGCACATATCCTGCGTCTACTGCCGCACGAGATGCACCTAAAGCAGCGCCTAAACTATCTGCTAAAGGCTCCATAACAGTCCGATATTGCTCTGCCGAACCTAAACCTCGCCCACCGGAAACAATCATTTTGGCAGCCGTGAGTTCGGGTCGATCTGATTTTGTGGTTTCACGCGAGATAAATTGACTAACACCCACATCTGGTACTGCACTCATCGATTCAATACTTGCTTGTCCACCTGAAGCAAGAACAGGCTCAAATCCAGTGGGACGCACAGTTATTGCTTTAATCGGATCCATCGACTGAATCGTTGCAATCGCATTGCCTGCATAAATAGGACGCTCAAATGTATCAGGGCTAATCACCTTGGTAATTTCTGAAATCTGCGCCACATCAAGTAACGCAGCAATACGCGGCATGATGTTTTTTCCGTTTGCACTAGCAGCCACCAATAAATGTGTATAGTTTTTTGCAATAGATAGCACTTGGCTCGTCAAATTTTCTGCTAATTGATTTGCAAAGACTGCGTCATCAGCTACCAAGACTTTACTGACTCCAGATATCGTAGCTGCTGCATTAGTGGCTCCTGATAGGTCATGCCCCATGAGTAAAACATGTACATCCTGATCAATTTGTAACGCAGCATTGACCACATTCAATGTACTAGTTTGAAGCTGTTGTTGCTGATATTCAGCGATTACGAGTACGGTCATTTAGATTACCTTTGCTTCATTTTTTAATTTATCAACTAAGGCGGCAACATCTGCCACCATCACCCCAGCTTGTCGCTTCGCCGGCTCATTGACCTGAATCGTCTTTAGACGTGGACTCACATCAACGCCAAGATCAGCAGGTTTAAACGTATCTAATGTTTTTTTCTTCGCCTTCATGATATTCGGCAAAGTTACATACCTTGGCTCATTTAGTCTTAAATCCGTGGTGACCACCGCTGGTAATGAAATACGAATCGTTTCTAGGCCACCATCCACCTCACGCGTTACTTGTGCATGTTGGTTGTCAATCACGACTTTCGATGCAAAAGTCGCTTGGGGAATATTCAGAAGAGCTGCTAACATCTGACCAGTCTGATTACTGTCGTCATCAATGGCTTGCTTACCTAAAATGATCAATTGGGGCGCTTCTTTATCAGCAATCGCTTTGATGATTTTAGCAACGGCTAAGGGCTGAATCACCTCATCCGTCTCGACGAGGATTGCGCGGTCCGCACCAATTGCCATCGCAGTTCTTAAAGTTTCTTGACACTGTGCCGCGCCAATCGAGACTGCAATCACTTCTGTTGCTACACCTGACTCTTTAAGTCTGACGGCTTCTTCAACTGCAATCTCATCAAATGGGTTCATGGACATTTTGACATTGGCCGTTTCAACACCTGAGTGGTCTGATTTGACACGCACTTTAACGTTGTAATCTACAACTCGTTTTACTGCTACTAATATTTTCATTAAATTGCCTCTTGTTTTTGTTTCTATTCACAATTTTACTGCAAACAAAGCCCTAAAGATTCTATGTATTCAATTACGATGAATGGACGAAGGTTAAACGTCAATCGCTTGCGCAGAACCCGCTCTTTTTCGTAATTCAAATTTTTGAATTTTTCCCGTAGACGTTTTGGGTAACTCACCAAAAACGACAGCTCTTGGAACTTTAAATCCAGCCAAATGCTCTTTGCAGTGCGCAACAATCTCTTCTACAGTAACGATCACGTCAGGTTTGATTTCAATAAACGCACATGGGGTTTCCCCCCACTTAGGATCAGGCTTGGCGACAATGGCTGCTGCCATGACGGCGGGATGACGATATAAAACATCCTCTACCTCTATTGATGAAATGTTCTCACCACCGGAAATAATGATATCTTTACTACGATCCTTGATTTTGATATAACCATCTGGATTCATCACAGCAAGATCCCCTGTATGAAACCATCCTCCGGCAAAAGCTTCTCGTGTAGCGGATGGATTCTTTAGATAGCCCTTCATGGTAATGTTGCCTCGGAACATAATTTCACCCATAGTCTTTCCATCTGCTGGAACCGGAGACATTGTTTCTGGATTCATCACGGTCATCCCCTCTTGTAAATGATAGCGAACGCCCTGTCGAGCATTTAATGCGGCTCGATCGCCAATAGGTTGTTCTTGCCACGCATCATGCTTGACACATACTGCTGCTGGACCATAGGTTTCTGTTAGGCCATACACATGGATTAAATCAAATCCCATTTTTTCCATACCTTCAATCATCGCTGCTGGTGGCGCTGCTCCCGCAACCATTGCCTTGACTCCTGATGGCACACCTTCTTTTAAGTCCGGACTAGCATTGACTAAAAAGCCATGTACTATAGGGGCTGCACAATAATGGGTCACACCGTGGGTTTTAATCGCTTGAAATATATGCGCCGCATCGACTTTACGTAAACACACATTAACTCCTGCTCTGGCGGCCACTGTCCATGGAAAACACCAACCATTGCAATGAAACATAGGTAAGGTCCATAAATAGACGGGATGCTTGGGCATATCCCATTCTAAGATATTTGAAATCGCATTGGTCATCGCTCCGCGGTGATGGTACACCACCCCTTTTGGATTTCCCGTGGTCCCTGAGGTGTAATTTAAGCAAATCGCATCCCATTCGTCATGAGGGCCTTCCCAATGATCATTAGCATCACCCATATTTAAAAATGCTTCATATTCCAATTGTCCAATGGCGGGACCATCTCCTTGATACAAATCATCTTGAATATCAATAATGCATATATCCTTGATTTGAGCAATGTCTAAGGCCTTCTTCATGATGAGACTAAATTCTGGGTCAATGATGATTGCTTTGGCCTCTGCATGTTGGAGCATAAATGCGATTGCTTCTGGATCTAGACGGGTATTTAAAGCATTTAACACTGCACCAGACATTGGCACACCAAAATGTGCTTCAACCATGGGCGGCGTGTTGGGCAACATGACTGCTACTGTATCTCCTCGGCCAATACCCTGCTTCTTTAGAGCACTCGCAAGTTGTTTACAACGTTGGTAAGTGGTTTGCCAATCTTGTCGTAAATTGCCATGCACAATGGCTAGCCTTTGAGGATATACTTGCGCTGCTCGCTCAATCAAACTGAGTGGGGTCATTGGCGCATAATTTGCTGAATTTTGTTCTAAACCATCGACAAAAATATGACTCATTACACGATCTCCTATGGAAGTGTCTAAATTTCAGTAAGTTCTTTATTCAGCTAGTTCTTTAATATGTGCCACAACACTTCTGCCTAAGGCAGATAAATGATATCCACCTTCTAGCGTACTTAATATCCTTCCCTTTGCATATTTCTTCGCTACTTGTTGAATTTTTTCCGTTATCCATGCATAGTCTGTCTCAACTAAGCCCAATTGGCCCAACTCATCTTCACGGTGAGCATCAAAGCCTGCTGAGATAAAAATAAATTCGGGAGCAAATTCTTCAAGTCGAGGCAACCAAATATTAGAAACAATATTCCTAATATCTATTCCTTTAGTATAAGCAGGTACTGGGATATTGACCATATTTGCAGAGCTTGGTTGATCCCCACTGTATGGATAGAGTGGGTGTTGAAAAAAACTACACATCAACACGCGAGGATCGTTTGTAAATGCAGTCTCTGTTCCATTGCCATGGTGCACGTCAAAATCAATGATCGCTACTTTATTTAGGTCATATTGCTTTAAAACATATTTTGCCGCGATGGCAATATTATTAAAAAAACAAAAGCCTTGAGCATGACTTGGCTCAGCATGATGACCGGGTGGACGCACGGCGCAAAAAACATTATTAACTTTCCCCTGCATGACCGCATCTGCTCCAGCGATACATGCTCCAACGGCTCTTAATGCCGCTTGATAGGAGTGTGGATTCATCGAAGTATCACCATCGATCTCTACATATCCTGACTGCGGAATGTGCTTCTTTAGATGATCGATCATACCCTGATCATGCACGAGTCCAACTTGAACCTCTGTCGCAAGGGGGGCATCAATGCGCGTTAAAAAGTCATCCATACGACTTAATATCAATTGGTCTTCAATCGCACTTAATCGAGCGGGGCATTCTGGATGATAACTACCCATTTCGTGCTTGAAAAAATCAGGATGACTAATATAACCAGTTGTCATAAAAAACAATCCTCTTGTAGATAGGTAATAATCTTATTATTACCTAAACCTCAAGAACTCATTCATTTTTCAAATAGACACTAAATGACCATCATTTTTAAACTGCTACTCATTGTTAGCCTATTTTTATCCCCCTTGAGCCACGCACAAAATCAAGACTCTCCATCATCTAACTCTGCACCAATTTCTCTTTCAAAAGAACAAGCACTGGATTTCTTTTTAATTGAAATGGCGTTACGTGAAAATCTTTCAGTTGATACCTTACGTGAAGCTTTTCGTGATATGAAGTGGCAGAACACCGCAAGGCAATATATGGTGCCATCTAGTGCAACTCCTCCACGAAAAAATTGGTCTGCTTATCGCGCGAATGTCATGAACCAAATACGTCTAGATGCTGGCAAAAAGTTTCTCCAAGAACATCATCAATTTTTAGATCAACTCGAAAAAGAAACTGGTGTTCCTAGTTCAATCGTTGTGGGCATCTTAGGTGTTGAAACAGTTTATGGGAGAAATATGGGCTCTTTTCCTGTTCGTGATGTCTTAGCGACCTTTGCATTTGATTATCCTAAAAGCCCTAATCAGGTAAGCCGTAGTGTAATGTTTAAAGAGCAACTTAAAGACCATCTACTGAATTGCCTTGAAAAAAATGACCGTACTATATCTGATCTCATCAAATTCAAATCTTGTTTGGTTCAAGAAGGCTCTTTTGCTGGCGCGATGGGGATGCCCCAATTTATGCCCACCAGTCTTCGAAAATTTGCCAAAGATGGTGATGGTGATGGCGTTATCGATCTGAGAAAAAGTCCAAAAGATGCCATGCAAAGTATTGCGAACTTTTTGAAGGGTCATGGTTGGAAAACAGGGGAGCCCATCTATCTGTCAATCTCCGCAGAGATGCAAACCAGTTCCATCGTGAAAGAATTAGCCGATGGTGACCCTAACCCTAAATACAATCTAGGTGATTTAAAAAACAAAAAAGTAATTACTAAATGGTCTGCACCGATGCACGAAATGAGTCCAGCACTCATCGTTGACCTTCCAAGCATCACAAAAAATGGTGAGAATTCAATCGAGTATCTTGTTGGTTTAACCAACTTTGAAGTCATTACGCAATACAACCGTAGTTTCTTCTATGCAATGTCCGTCATCGAATTTGGCCAAGCGGTTATAAACAATGGCTTCATTTCAACAAAAACATCTAAGCCGGAAAAACTCCAGTCGACAAATAACGGTCGCCACGATCACAAACGATGAAAACAATCGTCGCATTTTCTATACGCTGTGCGATTCGTAGAGCAATTACCAATCCACCAGCTGCAGAAACGCCACAAAAGATACCCTCTTCTCGAGCCATTTTGCGACACATCTCTTCAGCCTCAATTTGAGTAACATACTCTAGAGAATCTACGCGGGTGGCATCGTATATTTTGGGCAAATACTCTGGAGCCCATTTTCTGATTCCAGGAATTTGTGAGCCTTCCATCGGTTGAACACCAATGATCTGAATATGCGGATTTTGCTCTTTTAAAAACTTAGAGGTTCCCGTAATCGTTCCGGTAGTTCCCATCGAAGAAACAAAATGGGTAATCTGCCCATGGGTATCACGCCAAATTTCTGGACCAGTGCCTTCGTAATGCGCTAACGGATTATCTTTGTTAGCAAATTGGTCTAAAACGATTCCGCGACCTTCTTTTTGAAGTTCGTTGGCATAGTCTCTCGCGTACTCCATGCCACCAGTAGCTGGGGTTAGGATTAACTCAGCGCCATAGGCAGTCATGCTTTGACGACGTTCAATACTTTGATTCTCAGGCATGATTAAAATCATCTTGTAGCCTAAAATCGCTGCCACCATCGCTAGTGCGATACCTGTATTACCACTAGTTGCTTCAATTAAGGTATCTCCAGGAGCAATTTCGCCACGTTGCTCAGCCCGTCGAAACATTGATAAAGCTGGTCGATCTTTCACTGAACCAGCAGGATTATTACCCTCTAATTTTCCAAGAATAATGTTGTTACGTACCTGGTTCCCTTCTCCAGGAATGCGTTGCAAACGAATCAGTGGTGTATTACCAACTGTATCTGCAATTGTGGGATAAAAAACATTGGCTGTGTTCATATTTAATAATTGGGCAGAAGTGAAGTTTATTTTAACCTCAAGCTTCCGCCCTTGTAAGAAACTCAATGAAGAGTTGAATGGGAGGGTGTTAAATCAAGATACTATTTAATTTTTATACTTTTTGATCGAGTTAAAGGCTCTACTCCATCAAAAGTCAAACCTGACTCCGTCATTTTCTCAACCGTTTTTTGCCCTATTCCTTTGACCCGAATATTTAAATCTTCAGAATTCACAAAAGGCCCATTCTTTTCTCGCTCCTCAACAATTGCTTTGGCACGTGTTGGCCCAATACCCCTCACATTTTGTAAGATCTCCGCTGATGCAGAATTCACATTGACAGAGTAACTCGGTGCACTAAACATCATCATTGATCCTAAAGCCAAGGCTAATACACCACGGCGTAAAGAGCGCACATTAAAAGTTTGATGCAGTTTTTTCATCATTTCTCCTTGAAATTACGTGCAATCCATATTGCACGTTCAAAGATAACGAGAGGATGAGGGAATCGTTGACAGTAAAAAAAGTCTATAGCTTCTCAGCTAAGAAATCAGCATTGTCTGATAACCAAGTCACGTATTTTCTGACACCTTCTTCAACCGTATGGAAGGCTTGTGAGTAACCAACACTTCTCAAATGTTCTAAACTCGCCTGAGTGAATGATTGATACTTACCTTTTAAGTCCTCTGGGAAATCTATGTATAGGAGCTTATTATTCTGTACCAATTCGATCAACGACTGTTCTTGAAAATCATTAGCTAACTGAATTTCATCTAGGCGATTGATAACCGAACGTGCTACATCATTAAACGGCTGAGCACGCCCAGTCCCTAAATTAAAAATTCCGCTGATTTGGGGGTTTTCAAAAAAGAATAGATTAACTTTAACAACGTCCTCAATATACACAAAGTCTCTTTTTTGCTCACCTGCAGTGTAGCCGTCATAACCACCAAATAACTTAACGCAGGCATTGTCTTTATATTGATAAAAATGATGAAAAGCTACAGAGGCCATTCTTCCTTTGTGAGACTCTCGTGGACCGTACACATTAAAGTAGCGCAAACCGACTACTTGCGTTTTTAAAGCACTCGCAGCTAATCGCTGACGGACAATTTGATCTAATAAAAACTTGGAGTAACCGTAAATATTAAGTGGTTTTTCACACTCTCTTTTTTCGATAAAACTTGCAGCACCTCCATAAGTGGCAGCTGAGGAAGCATAAATGAATGGAATACCCTGCTCCGCACAGATATCGAGTAAATCAAGGGTATAACGATAATTATTTGCCATCATGTAATGCCCGTCAGACTCCATGGTGTCTGAGCAAGCACCTTCATGAAAGATCGCGGCAATAGGACCTAAAGATTTACTTCTTAACACGTCTAAAAATTCTGATTTATCAAAGTAATCAGAAATCTCACAGTCTGCTAAGTTACGATATTTCTTAGAGTCTTTTAAATCATCCACTGCCACAATATCTCTTTCACCGCGCTGATTTAATGCGTGTACAAGATTTGCGCCAACAAAACCGGCCGCTCCAGTAACTATTAATTTCATCGTAATTCCTCCCAGGAGACTGTTGCAGTTCCAAGTTTACCCACAACAATGCCGCCAGCACGATTCGCTAATGCCATCGCAAGATTCCATTCCCAGCCTGCCGCCAAGGCAACAGCTAATGTACTAATCACGGTATCGCCAGCTCCTGAGACATCAAACACTTCACGTGCTTGCGCACCAACATGACTTACCTCGTTGGCACGAAACAATGTCATACCTTCTTCCGACCTGGTTAATAAAATTGCCTCTAGTCCTAAACTCTCGCGTAAATTTTGTGTTTTTAATGTTAAGTCAGCTTCACTGCTCCATTTACCAATCACTTGCCTTAACTCACTCCGATTGGGGGTAATCACTGTTGCCCTAGAATATTTGGTGTAATCATCTCCCTTGGGATCCACCAATGTCAACTTTCCTGCCTGACGGCATAGCTCGATCATCCGTGCAACATATTTGAGAGCACCTTTGCCATAGTCAGAAAAAATGACAGCTTTAACCAAGGGTAAGGTTTCCTCAAAACTAACAAATTTAGAAGTTAATGAATCCTGATCCGGCTCTTCCTCAAAATCTAAACGGATTAATTGCTGTTGACGAGCCACGACCCGAAGCTTCACAATTGTGGGTACTGTCTCATCAATCTGCAATAGGCTTTCAATACCCTGCTGAGCTAGTTTATGTTGTACTTGATTACCCGCTTCATCATTCCCAATCAAACCCAATAATTTAATTTTTGCTCCTAAGGATGCACCATTCCTTGCAACGTTTGCGGCTCCCCCTAAGCGCTCTTCTACTTTTTTAATAGTCACGATTGGAACGGGTGCTTCGGGTGAGATTCTCTCTGTATCACCAAACCAATAGCGATCCAGCATTACATCACCTACAACGAGTAGTGGTGTATTTTGAAAATTTTTCACATCATCGAGTGTGAGTTGAACATCAAAGGGTTGTAATATGCTATCCATCATTGAAGCTCTTTAATTGTGTCGGCCAATGCCGTAGTATGTAAAGCCAAGTTCCGTTAAATTTTCAGGTTCAAATAAATTACGGCCATCAAAAATAATAGGTTGTTTTAGTTTTTGTTTTAACAAATCAAAATCAGGACTTCTAAATGCTTTCCACTCCGTCACAATCACTAAAGCATCTGCTCCCTCTACCGCATCATTGGGTTTGTCTACTGTTTGAATATTCTGCAGCAAATGAGGTTGGTTCACTAAATCAAGCTCGAAGGCATGCCAAGCTTCTTGCATTGAGACCGGATCGTGCGCTCTGATTTTGGCACCGCGCTTGACTAACTCATGAATAATCACGCGACTAGGCGCTTCACGCATATCATCCGTATTTGGTTTAAATGCTAAGCCCCATATAGCGAATGTGAGTCCTGAAAGGTTTTCACCATAGTAACTAAGAATCTTATCAACTAATATACGTTTTTGAGTATCATTCACATCTTCTACAGCTTCTAATATTTTCAAATGTAGTTGATATTCTTGAGCAGTTTTACTTAAGGCCTGAACATCCTTTGGAAAACATGAGCCACCATACCCTGTACCTGCATATAAAAAACCATAGCCGATTCGCGAGTCAGATCCGATGCCTTGCCTAACCGCTTCAATATCTGCTCCCACTTGATCAGCCAAATTTGCTAACTCATTCATAAATGAAATACGCGTAGCTAACATCGCATTAGCTGCGTATTTAGTTAATTCAGCACTTTTTACATCCATGTAAAACGTACGTTCGTGGTGTCGATTGAAGGGTGAATATAGTTTACGGATTTTATCTTTTGCATAACGTCCATAGTCGTTATCATCTGATCCGACCACAATCCGATCTGGACGCATAAAGTCTTCAACCGCCGCACCTTCTTTTAAAAACTCGGGATTAGAAATGACCGAAAAGTGTATGTCACTTACACCACGTGTTTGTAATTCTGTCTGCATGGCTTGTGATACTTTTTCTGCAGTACCTACGGGTACGGTCGATTTATCAATAATTACTTTAAAACTGGTCATATGCTTGGCAATGTTTTTAGCGGCGGCCAACACGTACTTTAAGTCTGCAGATCCATCTTCATCTGGCGGTGTTCCAACGGCTATGAATTGAATTTCACCATGCTCTACGGAAGCCGCAATATCTGTTGAAAAAACAATTCGCCCAGCTTCTTTATTGCGGGCGATCATTTCTTTTAAACCTGGTTCATAAATGGGTACGCCACCACTATTTAAAATATCAATTTTCTTTTGATCAACATCCAAACAAAATACTTGGTTGCCCAGTTCTGCAAGGCAAGCCCCCGTAACCAAACCCACATAGCCACTGCCGACAATGGTAACTTTCACAGTTTCTTTCCCTCTAAAACAAATTTATTATCATGAGACTTGGCGCTACTTATGCTGCCAAGCCTTCACTTCTTTTAGGTGAGTATACATCCCAGTGATTACAGCCTGGACACTGCCAATAAAAACGTCTAGCCCGGAAACCGCAATTACTACAGGTGTATCTGGCTAAACTATTCGTACGATGCTTCAGTAAATCTAGGGAGGCTTTTGTTTGCGCAATTAAAAGAGCATCTTCTTTAACTTGGGCTAGAAGATATTCAGTTTCAAAGCGTTTGGACATCGCGGTCAAACTTGCTGAATTCAGCATCACTTGATTGATCAACTCTAAGGCTTTTTCTGGACCATGTAAGCGTAGGACATTTTTAAATACTAAATCCAGTAACTCGCCCGTTCCCTGCTCTTTTAAATGCTGGATTAAAACAGTTAATCCGTCTTCTTCTTTATTCATTTGTGCATATGCTTTGATCCATTTATCAGCAATCAAATGCAAAAAAATCGGCGCATGTTTTTCAATATATCCCCAAGTGGCAATTGCATCAAGGGGTTTTTGTTCAATAATCGCTAACTCGCCTTTGAGAATGGTTGCTCGTATATGATGAGGCACCGCTTGCACAGCGTGATCAATGGCCTCCTTTGCTACGGGAAGATCTTTAGCTCGCATAGCTTCTTGGGCAATCTCACAATAAAAATGCGCAATCTGCTCTTTATAACTTTTTTCTTCTAGAAGCTCTAACTCGGTAGCGGCAATGATAGCTTTTTGCCAATCCTTTTCAATTTGGTACATTTCTAGAAGTGATACTTTGGCGGGCAATATATATTTACCTTCCGTCACCATATTCAAACTAGCCTCAGCTCGGTCAAGCATGCCTGCCCGCAAAAAATCTCTACCTAGTTCATAGGATGCATGTGCACGATCCCGCGGTCGTATGTCTTGTCGATTGCTTAAGTGTTGATGCACCCTTATGGCGCGTTCAGTTTCGCCACGCCTTCTAAATAAACTGCCTAAGGCAAAATGCAACTCTGTTGTTTCCGGATCTAATTGGGCTACTTCGACTAGGGCATCAATGGCTTTATCATGCTGCTCATTAAGCAGTAAGTTAATACCTTTAAATGTGGAGCGCTCTTTTTTAGCTTGCTCGACATCATCTTCAAATTCCTGAAGTCGCATCTCCCAACGCGCAGCTAACCATCCCATTCCAAAAAGAATCGGAATAAGTATGAGCCAATACATTTGGATTTGCATGTCAATAAGTCCGCTTTGACTTCGTGAGTCGAAGTGCCAATAAAGCTAATATCAAACCACATAGGAATGCGCCAAGCAATAAAATATTGAGTGGCACTTGTATTGATTGATCTAAAAACCAATGAAAATCAATCACCGCTGTATTGGTGATGGCAATCAAAAACAACAGGAGAAATAATACAATCCGGCCAACAAGCAAGCAGATACGCCATGCAACTTGGAGTAGCGCAATCATTGTTTAGTCGATGTTCTTTTCATC
The DNA here is from genome assembly GCA_947462685.1 of Burkholderiaceae bacterium. GTDB lineage: Bacteria > Pseudomonadota > Gammaproteobacteria > Burkholderiales > Burkholderiaceae > Polynucleobacter. The sequence continues at coordinate 37,707 of CANHPL010000005.1, forward strand.
AACTGTAGCTTGATAGTCAACACGCTCGCGAAGCTCTTTTCCAGGCTTGAAATGCGGAACTTTTTTCTCTGGAATCATGACCTGCTCACCAGACTTGGGATTTCTGCCAACTCGTGCAGGACGATGATGTAATACAAAGCTACCTACACCACGTAACTCAATTCGCTTACCTTGCGCTAATGCTTGCGTCATCGTGTCTAATAAAGTTTTTACAGCTAATTCAACATCTTTCGGTAATAATTGCGGAAATTGTTCTGATAATAACTCAACCAACTCAGAACGAGTAATCGAAGTATCTATGACTGTGTCTGGAGCTTTTACAGTTTCTTGCGTCATCATCATTCAACATCCTTAAATAAAAAACCGCTACGCAAGCGTAGCGGTATATTACCAATTAACCCTGGTTGTCCAACTTGGCTTTCAATAAAGCGCCAAGGTTTGTTGTTCCAGTACTTGCTTCATTTTGCATCTTTGACATCACTTCTTGTTGATCAGCATTGTCTTTCGCTTTAATCGAAAGATTAATACTTCTTGATTTACGATCAACGTTGATGATCATTGCAGATACAGTATCACCTTCTTTGAGTGCTAAACGCGCATCTTCTACACGATCCGTGGAGATTTCAGAAGCACGTAAATACGCTTCAACTTCAGTTGCTAATTCAATGACAGCACCTTTAGCATCAACTGTTTTTACAGTTCCTGAAACTAAAGCACCTTTGTCAAATTCAGCAGTGTAGTTATTAAAAGGATCACCGGAAAGCTGTTTAATACCTAAAGAAATTCTTTCCTTTTCAACATCAATGGCGAGTACGACAGTATCAATCTCGTCACCTTTTTTGAATTTCTTCACAGCTTCTTCACCAGCTTCATTCCATGAAATATCAGATAAATGAACTAAACCATCAATACCACCGTCTAAACCAATAAATACTCCAAAGTCAGTAATCGATTTAATTGCGCCAGAGATTTTGTCGCCTTTATTATGATTACGCGCAAACTCATCCCATGGATTTGTTTTACATTGCTTCATACCAAGGCTGATACGACGCTTGTCTTCGTCAATATCCAAGACCATGACTTCAACATCTAAACCTAATTGCACAGCTTTTCCTGGAGCAATATTTTTGTTCGTCCAGTCCATTTCAGAAACGTGAACTAAACCTTCAATACCAGACTCGATTTCAACGAATGCACCGTAGTCAGTCAGGTTAGTCACTTTACCGAATAAACGGGTACTAGGCGGATATCTTCTCGCAATACCAACCCATGGATCATCACCTAATTGCTTAATGCCTAGGGATACACGATTCTTGTCTTGGTCGTAACGCAAAATTTTCGCGGTTACTTCTTGGCCTACTGTCAATACTTCGCTTGGGTGACGCACACGACGCCATGCTAAGTCGGTAATATGTAGTAAACCATCGATACCACCTAAATCAACGAATGCGCCGTAATCAGTAATATTTTTAATCGTACCTTGAACAACTGTTCCTTCTTTGAGGTTGTCCATGAGTTTTTGACGCTCTTCGCCTTGACTTGCTTCAACAACCGCACGACGAGATAGAACAACGTTGTTTCTCTTACGATCGAGTTTAATCACTTTAAAGTCCATCGTCTTACCTTCAAATGGTGACGTGTCTTTAATTGGGCGTGTATCGAGCAAAGAACCAGGCAAGAATGCACGGATGCCATTAACCATCACGGTTAAACCACCTTTAACCTTACCAGTAACAGCACCAGTAACGATTTCACCCTGTTCGAGGGCTTTCTCAAGATTCATCCAGGATGCTAAGCGTTTCGCTTTATCGCGAGATAAAATCGTATCGCCATAACCATTCTCTAGCGCATCAATTGCAACTGATACGAAATCACCAGGTTGAACATCAATTTCACCCTGATCATTATGGAATTCTTCAACGGGAATAAACGCTTCGGACTTAAGTCCAGCATTCACAACAACAAAATTATGATCAATACGCATAACTTCTGCGGAAATGACCTGCCCAGATTTCATATTGGAACGGGCTAATGATTCTTCAAATAGAGCTGCAAAGGATTCAGACATGTTTACTTTATCTGTTGGCTAAGCCAACGGGTTAGGTTAATTATCCCGTCTTGTAACGCTTTTAAGAACCTGATCGGCGCGCTAGGATTCAAGATGGGGCCAAAACAACAACTGACTTATTTATTTGATTTGTTGATACAAACCGATGATGCGATTAACAGCCTCTTCAATGGTTTGATCACTTGTGTCTAATAAAAAAGCATCCTCACTTTGTACCAGTGGAGCGGTTTCTCGTTGAGTATCTCGAAGATCACGTTCCACCAAATCTTTGGTGAGAATGTCTATATTAGCAGAAATTCCTTTGGCAATCAATTGTTTATATCTTCTTTGTGCACGAATTTTGGCATCTGCGGTCAAAAACACCTTTAATTGGGCTTGGGGAAAGATCACAGACCCCATATCTCGCCCATCAGCAACAAGTCCTGGGGGCTTTAAAAAGCTTTTTTGGACTTGAATCAAGGCTTCTCTCACCTCGGGAACAGCTCCTGCACTGGAGGCTCTTTTACCCATCTCCTCGGTACGAATTGCCTCGGTAACATCCTCTTTGCCTAAAAAGATACCCCCATCACGAAACTCAATTTCCATGTGCAGACAAAGTTCTTTTAGGAGCAGTGGTTCTAAAAACTCAATACCAGATTGTTGGCTAGCAAGTCCCACGAGTCGATATAAAGCACCACTATCCAAATAATGAAAACCTAACTGCTGCGCAACTCGTTGCGCTACGGTTCCTTTACCAGACGCTGTAGGCCCATCAATCGCAATAATAGGAATCATGTGACTGAATGCTTGGTTTGCACTAATTGACCCCAAACTTCAAAATACTTTGGGAAAGTCTTGGAAACGCAATCAGGATCATTGATGAAGAATGTATTGGGGCAAAACGAGGCTAAAGAAAAACACATCGCCATTCGATGATCATCATAGGTATCAACACCCCCCACTGGCGTTGACCATATTTGTGGTGCTTGAATCTCAATAAAATCACTGCCTGATTCAACTCGCGCGCCAAACTTACTTAACTCACAGACCATCGCTGCGATACGATCTGTCTCCTTGACTCGCCAACTAGCAATCCCGGTTAAGCGGGTAGTGCCTTTCGCAAACATGCCTAAAACGGCTAATGTCATCGCCGCATCGGGGATTGCAGTACAGTCTAAATCGATACCATGCAAACACCCATCTTCTGTACCGATTCCTCGAACTTCAATCCAATCGGACCCTTGGGTAACATTCGCGCCCATCATAGATAAAGCATGCGCAAATGCTACGTCACCTTGGATGCTGTCCCGCCCTGCGCCACGCACAGTAACGGGTCCTTGCCCTAAAGCCCCAAGGGCCAAAAAATAAGATGCTGAGGAGGCGTCGCCTTCTACCTGAAATACTCCTGGGGCAATATACGGACCTTGCTCAAGGTGTATGTGCGCCGGTATGGTAAATACTTGCCAAGCATCATTATGAACCTGCACCCCAAATTTACCCATCAAGTTGGTAGTAATTTCGATATAGGGCTTGGAAATCAACTCCCCAATTACTTCTATTCTAATAGGCTTAGGTGATCGTAATAATGGTAAGGCCATGAGTAATGCGGTAAGGTACTGACTTGAGACATCGCCTCGAACTTGAACTACTTGGTCATTTTGTATTTGTGCAGCATGAATGTGTATTGGTGGATAACCTGCTGTACCCAGATAATTAATCTTGGCACCAATGCTCAGCAAACCTTCAACCAGATCAGCAATGGGTCTCTCATGCATCCGCGGGACACCGTGCAAATAATACTCTCCACCTAAAATTGCTAATGCAGCAGTTAATGGCCGAATGGCTGTCCCTGCATTACCCATAAATAAATCAGCGCTACACTCAGGAAACCTGCCATCTTGTCCTGTAATTTCTATGAATTCTTCATTATTTTTTGAGTAAGTCGTCATTGGTACACCCAACTTCGCTAATGCATCCCGCATGATACGCGTGTCATCAGCATCGAGTAAACCTTGCAATGTAGTTATCCCTTTTGCTAGAGCACTTAGCAATAAAACACGATTAGAAATACTCTTTGACCCAGGTAATTGAATCTCACCTTTAGCCGATGCAGTTGGCGACATCAGTAATGCTTTGGAAGACATATTAACCTTGCCACTCATTGCGTGAGTCGCTTGCAATTTGAAACATTTTTTGTAATGCTGTTGCATCATTGTGTTGCATGGCTGTTTTCATTCTCTCGAGAATCAAGAGATAGGCGTCTAGCTCTTTGAGAATTGCATCTTTGTTGGCTAATGAAATATCTTTCCACATCTCAGGACTCGATCCTGCAATTCGTGTAAAGTCCCGGAAACCGGCACCTGCATGTACAAATTTCTTTTGCGCATCTTCAGCATTGGCAATCTGCAACATCAGTGCATAAGAAAGAATATGGGGTAAATGCGAAACAGCCGCAAAAATATGATCATGTTCTAGGGCTGACATTATATGTACCTGTGCACCAAGTGCCTGCCAGCCATTTTGGATACGCTGCACATTCGCAGGTTGGTTCTCAAGCAATGGGCATATCATGATTTTTTTATTGATAAATAAATCAACTTTCGCTGCAGCCGCGCCATGTTGTGCGCCTCCAGCAATCGGATGGCACGGAATAAACTGGGCAACCTGCTCACCTAAAACTTCTTTAGCACAAGCAACAACATCCATTTTTGTGCTACCAACATCAATGATGAGTTTATCTTTATTTAAATAGGGATGAATCGCTGTGAAGACTTCTTTGGTTTGTGCAACGGGTACACAAATAATAATTAAATCACTTTCTTTTGCAAGTGTTGGCAAATCAACAATCGTATCAATCTGGCCAAGTTGTTTGGCAATTTCAAGATTTGACTTTGTTCTACCTACGCCAAGAACCTTATTCGTTAATCCTGCTTTTTTTAGGGCAAGTCCCAATGAACCACCGATGAGCCCCACTCCAACAATGCCGACTGTCGGAAAGATAGAAGCGATTGAGGGAGGATTCACGAGCTAGTTTCTCGGTGATTTATGGATGAAGGGCTTTTTTAAGAGCTACTAAGAATGCCGCGTTCTCTTGAGGCAATCCGATGGAGACGCGTAAAAATTTTGGCAACCCATAGTTATCTACCGGGCGAACAATCACGCCTTGTTTGAGTAACTCGAGATTTACTCGAGAGCCTGCTTGATCATCATCGCCAACTCGCACAAGAATAAAATTACCCGCCGATGGCAAATAATGTAGCTGCATTTGCTCAAATGCTTGCGTTAATTGCTGATAACCTTCTTGATTTAACTTGGCGCCTCGCTGTAAAAAATCAGCATCCCCAAGGGCAGCAATCGCTGCTGCTTGAGCTAAAGAGTTCACATTAAAAGGCTGACGAATACGATTCATTAAATCGGTTAACTCTTCTTGAGATACTGCATACCCTAAACGTAACCCAGCTAACCCATACGCCTTTGAAAAACTTCGAGACACAATTAAGTTAGGGTATTTACGTGCCATTGCAATGGCATCATATTGTTGTTCTGGCTTGAGATATTCGTTATAGGCTTCATCCAAAACAACCACAATATGACTCGGTACTTGACTCAGAAATTGTTCAATCTTTTGACCGGGAATAAAACTACCCGTCGGATTATTCGGGTTTGCAACAAAAATCAGTTTGGTATTTTCTGTAATAGCCGCGAGCATAGCAGATAAGTCGTGGCCTAAATCTTCTGGCGTAGGTTCAATCACAATTGCTTTTGCGCCAACTGCCTGAGTTGCAAGTGGATACACCGCAAAGGCATGCTTGGAAAATATAATTTCATGGCCTATGTGCGCAACAGATCGAGTAGCAAGCTCCAAAATATCATTACTACCATTGCCAAGCGTAATCCAATTGTCTGGCACTTGGTTCTTATTTGCTAAGACTTGTTTAAGCTCAAAACCATTGGAATCAGGATAACGTCCTAAATCATGCATAACCGCCATCATGGCTAATTTCGCTGATTCAGGGATACCTAAAGGGTTTTCATTTGAGGCCAACTTCACAATCTGGTCTTCTACTAAACCAAATTGACGGGCCACTTCACTAATCGGTCTTCCACCAACGTAGGGGGCAATATGCTTGACTTGTTCTAATCCAAATTGACTTGTTTTTTTTGTATTCATGGCTGACGACTTCTTGGATAGGATCCTAAACATTTATAAAAAGCGGTAATATTTTTTAATGTCTGCAGTGCTGCAGACACATTTGCATCTTCTTGATGGCCTTCTATATCAATGTAAAAATGATATTCCCAAGTGCCTTTTCTGGCAGGTCTAGATTCAAAACGCGTCATGGATACACCATGCTTTGCAAATGGCTCAAGTAATTTATAAACAGCACCTGCTTCGTTTTTTATTGAAAGAATCAGGGATGTTTGATCGCTATTCGTTTTACTCGCCATGTGATGTCCAATCACCACAAATCGAGTACGATTGTGCGCATCATCCTGAATGCCTTCTTGAATGATTTTTAAACCATAGGTATTTGCTGCAGTAGCGCCGGCAATTGCTGCAAATTGAGGATTGTTCGATGCCTCTAAGGCAGCTTGAGCGTTACTACTAATTGCTTCCCGATGCAAGCTGGGTGCATATTGCGTTAACCAGTGCTGGCATTGTGCTAAAGCTTGAGAATGCGCGAGAACATGAGTTACACCTTCTAAATGGCCTGACTGACTCATCAGGGTATGCATAATCGGAATCGATATTTCCCCAGTCACCAAAAGCGGGGATTCTAGTAATAAATCTAAAGTTCTTGAGATAGCACCCTCTGAGGAATTTTCAATGGGAACTACACCATACTGACTCTGACCTGTCTCTACTGATCGAAATACTTGATCTAAAGTTGCCGATGGTTGCAACTCTACAGAGTGCCCGAAAAATTGTAATGTTGCCGCTTCAGAAAACGTTCCAGTAGGTCCCAAATAAGCAATTTTCATGTCGCCTTCGATGGCGCGACAGGCTGACATAATCTCTCGCCAAATGGCTTGTACCCCTTCACTTTTGAGAGGACCAGGGTTGTTTGTGGCGACTTTATCTAAGACCTGTTGCTCTCGCTCTGGGCGATAAACGACTGATCCAAATTCTTGTTTGACATGCCCAACATCTAAGGCAAGTTGCGCCCGCTGAGCGAGTAAATCCAAAAGGGCACCATCCACTTCGTCAATTTTCTGACGTAATGGTTCTAGACGTTTTGCTTCATCAGACATTACGCCCTCCTCTCGAATTCACGCATAAACTGCGCTAAACACTGCACACCCTCTAATGGCATAGCATTGTAAATACTTGCGCGCATGCCACCAACACTCTTGTGTCCTTTTAAACCAGTCATGCCAGCTTCACTGGCCTGCTTTAAGAAGTCATCAAATAAGGATTCATCACGCAAATAAAAGGTAACATTCATCCTGGAACGTGAGTCTTTTTGGACACGTCCCTCGTATAAAGAGCTTTGATCTAAGACTTCATATAAAAGCTGCGATTTTTGTTGATTCAGTGCCTCTATCTGTGCAACACCACCCGATTTTTTTAACCATTTAAATACTTCACCTGCCATATAAATCGCAAATGTGGTTGGAGTATTAATCATGGAATCATTCTTGGCTTGAATTTGCCAATCCCAAATCGTTGGGGTAATTGGCATGGCATGACCAATCAAGTCTTCTCGCACGATCACAATTGTGACGCCCGCAGGTCCAATATTCTTTTGGGCTCCAGCAAACAAAACGCCATAACGACTCACATCAATCTCTCGTGAAAGTATATTGCTAGAAATATCTGCCACTAAAGGTGTGTTGCCAACATCAGGTGTTTGAGCAAATTCAACGCCACCAACTGTTTCGTTTTCGCAAATATGAACGTAGGCTGAGTCTTGGGATAAATCCCACTTAGACCTTGGTGGGACGCAATAAAAACTTTGGTCTTTGCTGGTCGCTGCAATTCTGGCAGTACCGTATTTGCTAGCTTCTGTAACTGATTTTTGGGTCCAAACGCCGGAAACAATAAAATCCGCCTGAGGTCCTTTTTTCGCCAGATTCATCAGATTCATGGGAATTGCAGCATTTTGACCAATTGCTCCGCCTTGCAAAAACAATACTTTGTAATTGGCAGGAATCTTCATTAAATCAGTGATATTTTGCAAAGCCTCTTGATAGCAATTCATGAAGGCTGGACTGCGATGGCTAATCTCCATCACTCCAGCTCCTAAGCCTTGCCATAACAACATATCTTTACCTGCAGTTTCTAGTACTTCCTCAGGAAGAGTTGCAGGACCTGGTGCGAAATTGTAAATACGATGTTCAAATGGCATAAAATTACCCAGCAAGTGTTAGCGAATCATCAAATTATTCACTAACTGTAGTCGGCGCATCATCACCAGAAGAATCTTCATCGTCAATGTCGTCATCTTCACTTTCCGCAATTCGTTGTAATCCAGATAACACTGTACCTGAATCCACATTAATGAGGGTGACACCTTGTGTCGAGCGCCCCATCTCTCGAATTTCAGAAACTCTTGTTCTGACTAATATGCCACCTGTCGTAATCAACATGATCTGATCAATTTCGGTCACCAATGAAGCGGCAACTAATTTGCCATTTCGTTCCGTAGTTTGAATGGCAATCATACCTTTCGTGCCACGACCATGGCGCGTATATTCAGATAAAGAGGTGCGCTTACCATATCCATTTTCAGTAGCAGTTAATACGCTCGGTAAAGTGCCCGATTGGGCCAAGTTCTCAGCTTCAGCTTCATTTGGCGCAACCAACATGGCAATAACTTCCTGACCTTGAGCCAAGTTCATACCCCGAACGCCCCGAGCAGTCCTTCCCATCGGTCTTACATCATTTTCATCAAAGCGAACAGCTTTACCTGCATCAGAAAATAACATCACATCTTCATTGCCATGCGTAATGGCAGCTCCAACCAAGATATCGCCTTCATCCAAATCAACTGCAATAATTCCAGATTTACGTGGGTTAGAGAAATCACTTAAACGGGATTTTTTAACCACACCAAAACGTGTTGCCATAAATACATATTGATTGTCTAAATAACCTTTAATTGGCAAAATCGTTGTAATTTTTTCGTTAGGTTGAAGAGGGAACATATTGATAATCGGTTTACCTCTTGAGGTCCTGCTTCCCGCAGGTACTTCCCATACTTTTAACCAGTATAAACGCCCTCTATCCGAGAAACAAAGGATGGTGTCATGGGTATTCGCTACAAAAAGCGTTGATATCCAATCTTCATCTTTAGTCGTCGTCGCAGATTTCCCTCGACCACCACGTTTTTGTGCCTTGTACTCTGTTAATGGCTGACTCTTCATGTAACCTGTATTCGATAAGGTCACAACAAGATCTTGCGGAGTAATAAGATCTTCAGTAAAGAGTTCCGTCGCATTCATTTCAATAATGGAACGACGCCCATTATCAGAACCTTCTTGTCCGAATTCCTTTTTCGACTCCAAGAGCTCTGAACGAATCACTTCAGTAACACGGTCAGGCCTAGCTAACAAATCAAGTAAGTCTGAAATCTCTGCCATGACCTCTTTATATTCGTCCACAATCTTATCTTGCTCAAGACCTGTTAAGCGCTGCAAACGCATTTGTAGGATTTCTTGAGCCTGATCTTCGGATAAATGATACAAACCATCAGGCTGTAAGCCTAAGTTAGCAGGTAAGCGATCAGGACGATAGGCGGCTGTTCCACCCTGCGTTTCCATCGCAGCACGGGTTAACATTTCCCGAACCACACTGGAGTCCCAAGTTCTTAAAAGCAACTCTTTTTTCGCTTCTGGAGGCGTTGGAGCAGCTTTAATAAGAGTGATAAATTCATCAATATTGGCTAAAGCTACCGCCAAACCTTCCAAGACATGCCCACGATCTCGGGCTTTTCTTAATTCAAATAGCGTTCTTCTTGTAACAACTTCGCGACGATGGCGTAAGAAACACTCTAACAATTGTTTTAAATTTAACAAACGAGGCTGGTTATCTACCAAAGCCACCATATTCATCCCAAAATTATCTTGCAATTGGGTGTTCTTATATAGGTTATTGAGAACAACTTCAGGGACTTCACCACGTTTGAGTTCGATAACAACTCGCATACCGGATTTATCTGATTCGTCTCGAATATCTGAGATACCCTCGACTTTTTTCTCAATCACTAGCTCGGCCACACGCTCAAGAAGGTTCTTTTTATTAACTTGGTAAGGCAACTCATCAACAATAATCGATTGACGTTGACCTTTTTCCATGTCCTCAAAATGCGTTTTAGCACGCATAATGACTCTGCCGCGACCAGTTCTATACCCCTCGCGAACTCCTTGAATACCGTAAATCGTACCTCCTGTAGGAAAATCCGGCGCAGGAACTAAATTAATTAACTCTTCGATGTCACATTCAGGATTTTCTAATAAAAAGATACACGCGCTAATGACTTCGTCGATATTATGAGGCGGAATGTTCGTTGCCATACCCACCGCAATACCAGAAGAGCCATTAATCAGCAAATTAGGGATTTTTGCCGGGAGAATTAAAGGCTCATGCTCACTACCGTCGTAGTTAGGCCCAAAATCGACAGTTTCCTTCTCAATATCTGCCAGTAATTCATGGGCAATTTTTGCCAAACGAATTTCTGTATAACGCATCGCTGCGGCATTATCTCCGTCAACGGAACCAAAGTTTCCTTGACCATCAACCAACATATAACGCAAGGAGAAATCCTGGGCCATCCGAACAATCGTGTCATAAACGGCTGTATCGCCATGGGGATGATATTTACCAATGACATCACCCACAATACGTGCAGACTTCTTATAAGCCCTATTCCAGTCGTTATTGAGCTCATGCATGGCGAAAAGCACCCTGCGATGTACGGGTTTTAATCCATCTCTAGCATCTGGGAGGGCGCGTCCTACAATGACGCTCATTGCGTAGTCCAAATAGGACCGCCGCATTTCATCTTCTAGTGATACGGGTATTGTTTCTTTAGCGGCTTGTTCCATCCAAATATTTTATCATGTGAGAAGCAAAACTTTGGAATTTCACTTTTACCCCAATAACAACACTATTTACATCTTCACTTGTACAGTATAAATAAATTGTTATAATAAGTTTCAGTAATATAACTCTATCTAGAGTCAAGCTTAATTCACTGATTTAATGAGGAAAAAAAAATGACTAAATCTAACCGTACACTATTAGTAGCTGTTGCATTATTAGCTTCTTTTGGTTTTGCGCAAGCACAACAAAAAACTGTTGATAACTGGAGTTCTGGTGCAGGAACTACCTCCCTACGTTCTGGCGCTGATTCATCTTTATGCTGGAGAGACAATAGCTGGACTCCAGCAACTGCTGCTGCAGAATGTGATGGTGCTATCAAGCCTGCTGCTCCTGCTGCCGCTGCTCCTGCAGCACCGCGTGCTGCTGCTCCTGTAGCGCCAGCTGCGACAAGCTCTAAAGTAACTTTGTTAGCCGATGCACTGTTTGACTTTGATAAGTCAACTTTAAAGCCTGAAGGTGTCCAAAAGTTAAACGGTTTAGTTCAAAAACTGAAAGATGTAACTGTTGAAGTTATTATTGTTGTTGGTTTCACTGACAGCGTAGGTTCATTGGACTACAACAAAAAATTATCTTTACGTCGCGCTGAAGCAGTTAAAGCCTATTTGACGAAAAATGGCGTTGAGGCAAGCCGTGTTTACACTGAAGGTAAAGCATTTGCTGAGCCAGTTGGTGACAACAAAACTTCAGTTGGCCGCGCATTAAACCGCCGCTCAGTTATCGAAGTTGTTGGTACGAAAAAGCAATAAGCTTCCTAGCTTATGAAGAAGCCCGGGCAACCGGGCTTTTTTTATTGGATAATCATTGAATGCAATCCAATCCAATTCTTTCATCATCATGACTACAGAAAATATCGACCAAGCTGAAATTGACAAATTTAGTGAACTAGCGAGCCGCTGGTGGGACAAAACGAGTGAATTCAAACCTTTACATGCAATCAACCCGCTTCGACTCAATTGGATTAAAGAACATTGCGCTCTTCAAAATCAGCGGGTGCTTGATATTGGTTGCGGTGGGGGGATTTTGACAGAATCTTTAGCCGCTTCTGGTGCACAAGCTAAAGGTATCGACCTTTCGAAAAAAGCTCTTCAGGTTGCAAAATTACATGCCTTAGAAACAAGTATGTCAGTAGAATATGAATTGATTAGCGCTGAAGATTTAGCTTTAAATGAACCGGCGCAATATGATGTGATTACCTGTATGGAGATGCTCGAGCATGTACCTGACCCTAAGTCCATCGTCCAGTCCTGTGCGAAATTAGCAAAACCAGGTGCAAGCTTGTTCTTCAGCACTCTAAACCGCAATCCAAAGTCCTATGTGATGGCTATTTTAGGAGCTGAATATATCCTTAAAATGCTGCCACGTGGAACACATGAATACACTAAGTTTATTAAACCATCGGAGTTGTCTACCTATATAAGAGAGTCTGGCTTAGAGGTGGTTGATATGATTGGTCTGCACTTTAACCCGCTGTTTGATCGATACTCTCTTGGACCAAATGTGGATGTCAATTATATGTTCGCCGTTAAAAAGCCCCTCTTGTGATACGCCCACAATTTAAAAGTGTTTTTTTTGATTTAGACGGCACACTTGCCGATACTGCTCCTGATTTAGCGGCTGCAGCGAATAAGATGCTGATCGATCGTCAAATGCCCCCTCTTCCCATGGGAACGATGCGACCTTTAGCTTCTTCTGGAGCAAGAGGCATGATTGCTGCTGCTTTTGGTGTGGCGCATGACGATCCGCGCTTTGAAGCCCTCAAAGAAGAATTCCTAAGTAATTATGAGCAAGCCATCCATGTGCACACAGAACTTTTCCCAAGTATGGAAGAACTCTTGAATTTATTGGATGAGCATCAGGTTCCTTGGGGAATTGTGACCAATAAGCATGAGCGATTTACACTGCCTTTGGTCAAAAGCTTAGGTCTTGATCAAAGAACTAATGCCATCGTGAGTGGGGATACTACACCGTTCGCGAAGCCACATCCTGCCCCGATTCTGTTGGCGGTTTCGCAAAAACAAGTAGAAGCCTCAAGCGCGGTCTATATCGGCGATGATTTAAGAGATGTGCAAGCTGGTAAAGCAGCGGGTATGAAAACTATTGCGGCCGCTTATGGTTACTGTGGGGACCATCAACCACCCCAGTCTTGGGAGGCTGATTTTATTGTTTATCAGCCAAAAGACCTTACTAGTATCCTTTTTATCCAATAAAAGTTAAAATAGTAGACCAATAATTGCAAAGCTTTCATGGGACCGACTTGGTTTCGACGTGGATTGCGAAGCATGAAGGGCATACCGAGGACCCGTTATCTCGTAAATCAATGGGAATGTAATAACTGCAAACGACGAACGTTTCGCACTAGCCGCTTAATTGCGGTTGCCCCTGAACTGATTCTCTCTTGGGTCAGGTAACGCAAGTTACATCAGGGTCATATACAAGAGATAAGACTATTTTGCGTCACGATAAATAGTTCGAAAACTTAGTGAATCGCTCATGAATAACGTGTCAGTCCGTGCTTCATAAGTTAAATCAAATGATATGACTAAGTATGTAGAACTTTATGTAGAGGATTTGCGGACGCGGGTTCGATTCCCGCCGGTTCCACCATAATAAATATTGACAGGCTTTAGAGTCAATACATATATACCTCGAAGGTTAGTGTTAAAACTTCCTTCGAGGTATATTACCTGCAATATTAGCTACGTTTTATCGCCACGCATGGATGTGGTTGTATTGAGCTTTGCTGTGTTCAATAGCGCCGATTTTTGACTAAGGTATTTAATCTATTGTCTTGACTATATAAAAGGAATTTTATTGTAATTTTCTGATATATTATGGTTTTTATAACTTTAATCAAGGTCAAAAATGGAATCTAACGAACAAACCATATGGGAAGAAAAGGCAGGTCTGAAAGATTTTTACGTTAACCCTGTTCATTGGGTCTTAACATTTTTCACCCTGGGAATATATTTACTGATTACCTATTTAGTGAGAATTAATTCACGTTACACACTAACTAGCGAAAGACTGATCAAAGAATCAGGAATACTGTCGAAATCACGTGATGAAATTGAGTTGTTTCGTGTAAAGGATACCGCCGTAAAAGCAACACTGTTTCAAAGATTTGTTGGCTATGGAAATATTGCTGTTGTTAGTACAGATGCATCTGGAAATTTTATATTAGAAAATCTTCCTAATGCCATGGAAAAGCGTGAGCAGATTCGAATGATGTCGAACAAATCACGTGAAGCAAATGGTGTTCGCACAATAATTAACGAATGAACTCAGCGGACAATGTAAGCGCCTTGAATACATTTAATATCTATAAAATTAATCAGCTTCTGTTTCTAGAAGCTGGTTTTGTTCATTTGAACACTATTTTATCGGGTGTATTCATTCCGCTGTTTGGTCTTTCATTCTTCTTTGTTTCAATAGCTACATATTTCGTATATTGTTTTATGGACTCAATAATGGCCCAGTACGAGTATAAGTTTGAAGACATACATGATGTAATATCCTCTGACAGATTTCCTAAAGCTGGCAGGAACGTAATCGTTTGCTTAGGCCTGATCGTTCTAACTATTCCCGTTTTATTGTTATATAGCCAAAATTTGCTTGCTTATCCATTCAATTCTGCTGTTTGTACCTTGCTATCAATTTTATTAGGCGGATTGGCATATGTATTCACAAATCAAAATAGTAAGAAGTTAGTAACGATATTATTCTATTCAATTATTTCCATACCTTTAGTTTTTATATCTCTTGTTGCGGGGGGAGTTTTGACGTTACCCCTACTTTTTATTTTCCTCGACATTAGAGTCTTAAATGAAGTCTAGCGTTTTAACTTTATTAGTTGCAAATATAGTTAGTGCCACTTTAATGTTGGCGCAACTACTTGATTACGAATGGTCAAGAAACACTAAATTCGTAATGGTTTCATTGGCATTCGCGCCAATAGTTATAGCTATTTACAACATCAGCGTTTATCCTCATGATGACAGGAGAGTTATGTCGTTTGGATTAAGCGCATTGTGCCTTGCTTTTTTATCTATTATCGGAACACTCGTTTTACATTAATTAAGAAACAAGTATTTATTGAATACTTTTTTATCTATAAATTTTTCGTATATAAAAATGGAAAATAATTATCATGAAATATCTATTAGCATTGATTTTATTGATATCGAATCTTACATATGCGCAAGCCATTAATGAACGGTGGCTTGGTGTTTGGCAATCAGGAGCTGCCGGTAAATTAACGGTTAGTGCAGCGAGGTTTGGTGATTGTCAATGGGTGAACAAAGTTACTACCGCACAAAAAAAATGCTTGGCATATTACAACGGGAAGATCAGCAAGAAAGAAATGGTCGCAGATTTAAATAATGATTTGAAGAATCTTTCTGGATGGTTGAAGGAAAAATTAATTACAGCAGCTGACTTCCAAAAAATGAAAGCCGCTTCAGAATCTTATAAAAAAGTTCTCGATGATATTTCAGATGACACCTTTAGAATGGTGTTTGTTGACTATGGTGAAATGGCGAGTCCTGATGGAGGCTCTGCCTATTTCTTAGATAAAGATTTTGTCTATGAAACTTCCCATGTGGAAGGTGGTATTGGACCCGCTTTTTCGATTACTAAATACAGAAAGCAGTAACCACATGAAACATATTCAAAAAGTACTAAACTGATATCAGTTCATTTAGTTGACCCTATTACATGCCTACGAAATCAGGGCATGTAATGAAAAAATAATCAAATTAAAGGCTCGAAAAATATGCTTCAATTATTAAACCCTAAAACAATTTCGGCACCCAATGGTACGTATTCTCACGGTGTTCTTGTGACTGGAGGATCTAAATTCTTAGCTATCTCTGGTCAGGTGGCAATTAAATCTGACGGTACTGTCCCAGACTCGTTAAATGAGCAATGTGAGGTGATATGGAAAAATATACTCGCCGTCCTTGATGAATCTGGCATGTCCATAAAAAACTTAATTAAAATTAATTCTTATTTAACTAGCCCACAACAGATCAAAACTTTTGTAGAAATCAGAGCAAACTATCTGCAAGGTCATTGTCCAGCTTCAACGCTTATTGTAGTTTCAGCTCTAGCCGATCCAAGATTTTTGGTTGAAATTGAGGGCTATGCTTTAATAGACTAATTTGATAACTAATCAATTTATTTATCTCAAAAAAATTACCCGGTTTAGTATTTTTATTTAAGATGTACTTTTTATTCAGCAAAAGAGCATATTAAGTTAGGATCATTACTTCTTTTTTCGTAAGCCAATGGCGATCACGGCACCAACAACAATAAGTGCCCCAACGATTTGTGTGAGGGATATCTTTTGATCCAATAGTATCCATGCAAAAACAAGTGCAAAAATAGGTTCCACATTCATAATTGCAGAATTACCAACAACTCCTAGTCGTGGCAATAAGCTAAACATCATCGTAAATCCAGTGCCATAAAGAATAGTAAGCCCGACAAGCCCCAACCAACCATTGGTCGATATGGGAAGGGTTAGACCACCTTGAAAAAAACCAACCAGAGTAGCGAGTGCGGTCACAATGGCCAGTGTGTAGGCCGTTCTAACTAGAGAGTTAATATTGCTAGTTTTGTGTTCTGTTAATACCAATGCCAGGCCAAATGAGGCAGCGCCCAACAGGGCATAAAACACCCCTTCACCAATGGATCGCCACTGAGCTGCAGCCCCAAGGCCAGATGCTGTTCCAAATACATCAAGCGCTAGGGCTAACCCAAAAAGAATGATTGGCATCGATTTGAGGACAAGTGGCTCAGCCTTCCGTCGATACAACATACGAGACCATAAGGCTGTCCACAAAGGGTGTGTATTAAAAGCCAGTAATGCTAAAACAACAGGTATGAGAGAAACAGATGAATAAATACAATAACTTTGGATAGCTATCAATGTCCCAATCGTCAGAAATGTAACGCGATGCTCTTTGGATATCTTCATTGTGATGCCGCGTCTTAATAAAAGAATGCAAATAATCACCGCTGTAACGATACTTCTAAAAAATACGGCGGTCACTACATTGACGGAGTCATTAAACGCAAAACGAGCTGCGACATGGTTTGCTCCCATGAGTGCAGCGATGAGTAAAAGCATAAAAAATGCGGCAAGAGTGATCGATGACTTCATGAAGTGTCTTTTATTGGTTTAGTTATTAGCGAAACATACTTCAGTAAATGAATCTTAGTAAATCTCCGGCATAGTATGAATAGGCTTTTAGGGTTTTATTACCTCGTCCCATTATAGGCTGATTAGACATTGACCTAAAATGGGACAAGTTAAAGATTTAACTTAAATTTTTAAAGTTAAATTATCATAAGCAGTAATGCATATAACAACTAAACCATCCATTTTGTGACCGAAGACAGACGATCGTATTTATTTTCATTGGCACTTGCTATTACCGGATCTATCCTGTTTTCTGGTAAAGCCATTTTAGTAAAACTTAGTTATCGATATGGCGTATCTTCTGAGGTTTTATTGGCTTTAAGAATGATTTTTGCTTTTCCGATGTTTTGGATCGTTTATTATTTTTCAAGAAATTATGAGCCAAATACAAAAATAGCGCTGAGTGATGCCATGAAATTAATGTGGTTAGGATTTAGTGGCTATTTTTTATCTAGCTACCTTGATTTTTTAGGTCTATATTACATTTCGGCTGGTTTAGAAAGAATCGTGCTCTATCTCACGCCTGCAATTGTTATTTTGATTTCGTATTTTTTTCTTCATAAGCCCATTTCAAGACTTCAATGGATTTCAATTGTAATTGGTTACCTTGGAGTCGTTTTGGCTTTTATCGAAGACTTAGATACCAAAGGAAATAACGGCTGGCTTGGTGTTGGTTTGGTCTTTCTGAGCGCCTGTTTATATGCTAATTATTTAATTTTTTCAGGGGAGATTGTGAAGCGCGTTGGAAGTATTCGATTAGTCACCTACGCCAGTAGTTTTTCCGCAGTTTTTAGTATGATTCAAATCACACTGACATCACCAGATCAATTATTTGAACAGCCATCAGAAGTTTATATACTTAGCTTAGTTAATGCGCTATTTTGTACGGTCTTTCCAATCTTAATAATTATGCTTTCAATCCAGCGTATAGGCTCATCCTTAACTTCTCAAGCTGGTATTTTAGGCCCCGTATCAACTCTTTTTATGGGATGGTATTTTTTACAAGAAAAAATAGGTATTTTTCAGGTATGTGGCCTAGTATTGGTCATCATTTCAGTTTGGCTCTTGATGAAGAATAAGCCACCTGAGACCCATCAAACTTAACTGGGCGAATTGAACTATTTTTAGACCAAGTTTTTAAGTGGCCGATTGAAGTCGAAACTTCGTCTAATGACGGCCATTTTTTAAGGCGATGAGTTGCGCCAGGGAGCTTAAATTGAGCTTACGCATTACTTCAGCTTTATATTGTTTGGTAGTTGGAAGAGCAATTTGTAGCTTTTCTTGTATTTGTGCATTATTAAAACCTAGGGCAAGCAGCTCAAAAACCTCACGCTCCCTTGGGGCTAAACCTTTTAATCCCTCTTCTAAGGCAACCTGCTCTATAAAAGAGTGCATATAAGCAGCATCTTGTTCTAAGCCACGCACTATAGCGGACATGAAATGATCTCTTTCAAAGGGCTTGATTAAAAATTCAATTGCCCCTTGCTTCATGGCAGAAATGGTTTGCGGAAGAGTACTCTCTCCACTAATAAAAATAATAGGGATTTTTCTGCCACGTTTTAATAATTCAGATTGCAACTCCACGCCGTTCATATCTGGCATTCGCATATCCGTAATAATGACCGCAGGTGCAACCTGTATTGAAATTTTTAGAAATTCAAGTGCTGATTCAAACACATAAACTCGATAACCTAAAAACTCAAGCATACCTTTTACAGTAACGCGCATCGATTCATCATCATCAATTAAGAAGATGTGTTTTGAGGAATTTTCGATGGCGTGAGGTATCGTGTCGCGGGTCATAGATAAACAAAGTAATGATATGTCTCTATTATGGCAAGTCTAGCAGGAATATATATCCTACGATAGGATGATGCTGTCATTTACCTCAATTAATTTTTGAGAGTCATCGGAAAACTAAGGGTAAATGTAGCACCACCTCCTAAAGCATCTTGGTAGGTAATTTTCCCACCAGCATTCCGCATAATATATGCGCATAACCACAATCCAACACCCATGCCATTTGATTTATCACTGCTTAATAATCCAAAAAGGTGCGGTTGTTTTTCTACAGAGACTCCAAATCCATTGTCGCTAATCTCTAAAACATATTGCGCAGCATGATAACAACCCCGCAAAGAGATCAATTTATTGGCTAAATCAGAACTATTCAACGCCTCCATGGCATTATTGATCAGATTTAAGAGTACTTGCAAAAAATGCCCCTTATTGCAGAAAATAACTTGGTCTTCGTTCAAATCTATTTGTATTTGAATATTCTTTGAAATAAGCTCTGATTTATAGATTGCCAAGGCATTCTCCACAATCTCGTGAACTTGAATGACTTCCTGCACGCCGCCATCTTTAATAAAAATCGAGCGAAGTGATTGGACGACATCTCCAGATCGCTTAGCATCTTTTTCTAGTTGACCAACAATTTGCCCAACCAATTCAGGCTCTAACTTATTTGATTCATGAAGCATCTTCAAAAACTGAATATTGAGTAAAGATGCACCTAGGGGCTGGTTAAGCTCATGTGCAATTGAAGCAGATAGCGCTTCGGTAGATGAGGACTTGTTGGCCTTGAGTATTGAGGCAATCATCAAATCGCGCTCACTCAACAGCTTGGTCACCCGCGCACTATCCTGAAGGTTTGCGGCATTGACTTGGGCTAATTTCTCAGCCAAAAAGCCATTAATTGAAATATAAGAAAGGACAGTAAAGGCAACCCCAAACCATCGAATCATTGTCGTAAGAAATGGCTCTGTATAGAGCGATGGTGGAGAAATAACCGTGTTTTCTAGCAGCCAGATGCGAACTACACCAAGGACTATCTCTGCACAGCAGGTGAATATAAGAAAGTCAATCTGAATATAACGCTCACGCTTGCGTACTTGGAATAATTCATACAAGATGCCGATTAAACACAATATCAAGAATGAAATAACAAACAAAACTCTGTCGTGAAAAACTCCAAACTGCCTCATGTATTCAAATACCGAACCAAAAGCCAAAAACAGTAACGGCGAGAAGATTACTATTTTTTTAACAGGCTGATCGTTTAGGGCACGACAAAATATAAAAAGGAAAAAATAGCCTGCAAAGAAAAAAGTATTGGCAAATGTCAAAAGAACGGGATTAATCGATGGGGCTGATGCAAAAAACAAAAAAGCACCTATATTGAGGGCTAGGGCAATCAACCAATAGTTATTAGCGTTAGTTGATGTGCGCCTCCCAAAATACGGTATTGATGATACGAAAAGACCCGTAAGCACCAAGACAAAGACTAAAAAAAGGGCTTCATTTGCATATATCATGGGTCTAATGTTACTACTTTTACGTCTTTTCCAAGCAAAACCCCCATTAAAAAGCTAAAATTAATCATTATAAAAAGTGAGTTATCTTAAATATCTTGTTATATGTAATGCTCACATCAAAACCAATGAAGACAGCTTTCAATAGACTCGCCCTTTGCACGCTAATCCTCTACCCTCTACTAGGGCAAGGTATTGACTTGCAGCCAAACGATATCGTGGCGCCATTGTCAGATAAGCGTTTTATACAAATATCCTACAGTGACACAGAAAATTCCACGTACTATAAGAATGGTTCTGTAGTAACCGCCAGACCATTTAGTAGTCCTGTAGTAAATGCGCAAAGTTTGACACCAAGATTGATTGGCACTTATACACTGGCCAATCTTCCCGCAGTCTCTTACGTCCAAATTCCTTTTGGAAATATTCAACCAGAAGGATCGATCGCAAGTTATCCTAACAGCACCGGGATTGGTGATCTCTCACTAGCCACAGCGATTTGGCCTTATGTCAATCGAGAAAATCGCACTTATATTGGAATAGCAGGATTCCTTTCAATACCCACTGGAGGTTATTCCAACACGCAGACATTTAATGTGGGTGAAAATCGCTATAAGACTGCTTTGCAAATCGGATTACAAAAAGCAATCGTTGGAAATCTAGATGGCATGATAGCTGTCGATACCATTTGGTACGGTGGTAACAGCCAGTGTGCTGTAGCCTGTGGAGCAGCAACCAATGTTCCTTTAACTCAAAAACCTCTAACCACCCTACAGCTTGGTCCCATCTATACCTTTAATCCAACCTTTACTGTAGGTGCATCCTACTTCTATGTCACAGGTGGGGCAACTGAAATTAACAACGTCTACCAAAATAACGTAATTAATACCCAACGCTTTCTATTAAGTGGAATAGCCTATACAGATTTTGGGAGATTTTCATTACAGTATGGCCGGGATATGGCAGTTGAAAACGGTTTTATCCAAACCCGATTACTAACCATTCGGTATGCGATACAGTTTTAAAAATTAACTCAGATACTATTTATCGATGTATTACTTTGGCACAAATTCAAGCATCTAGAAAATATTCAATAAGCGTTATTCCTACAGTGATGAAACTAATGCTTAACTTTAACTGACCATGTATTGATGAAGTAGCAATTTAATGGTTAGATGTTTGAATTAATTAGTCCATCACACAAGCAATTATTAAAATCACGTCAAAAATACACTTTTGATGCAACTGATTCTTTATTTAGTGGGATGAAATTGCCATTCAATCTACAAACCACACTCCTCCCTCTAGAACAAATCATTACAAACGGAGTCATGTCATCCCATCAGGAGAGCTCAGTATGGCTTTCAACTTAATTACTACTTGTGTAAAAAATGTGCTCGACCAGACAAAACCTATATTGATGAAAGGTACTCGGGGTCATTTTGAAGCACGTTGTATTCACAAAGCAAGCATAAGAATAGATCTTTCCTAAAAAAAATGCCACTAGCGTGGCATTTTTTATTGCTTATGAATCTGTATTAACGTGGCTGATAACCAATATCTTTCACTAACTTACCGTATCTCGCAAAGTCTTCTTTTAATGTTTTTTCAAAATACTCAGGGGGCTCATTTACTACTTCTAAGCCATATTGCTTGAGTTGCTCCACGACTTCCGGAGAATTCATGGCCCGATTAATTTCTTGATTGAGTTTTAAAGTAATGTCTTTAGGCATTCCTACAGGTCCAGAATAGGCAAACCAACCATTCGACGTCCAACCAGGAAGGGTTTCTGAAACAGTCGGAACTCCCGGCCACTCAGATACTTTAGACTTATTAGAAATCGCCAATAAACGAATTGCGCCAGAGCGAACGTGTGGTGCGGGGCCGCTAACGCCATCTACGGAAGCCATCACTTGCCCGCCAATTTGGTCAGTAATGATTGCAGCAGTTCCTTTGTATGGGACATGCGTAAACGTGATACCTGCAGTTTTAGCTAAATGCTCAAATACTAAATGGGGGAAACCACCTTCACCATTGGAAGCAACCGTCAATTTACCGGGATTGGCTTTTGCCCAATCAATCATTTGCGCAAAGGTTTTGAAGGGCGCTTGATTATTTGCCGTGATGACTTGGTAGTTATAGGTCGATAACGCTATCGAGGTGAAATCATTGATCGGGCTGTAGGAGATATTTTTGCTGGTATGCGGCAGGACCACCATATTGCCTCCCTGTGAGGCAACAATGGTATATCCATCTGGCTTCGACTTAGCAACATAATCCATACCAATCACGCCGGATGCCCCTGCTCTGTTTTCAACAACAATCGGTTGACCAAGACGTTCTTGTAACTTCGGCGCAATCAGTCGCGTCATAATATCCGTGGTATTTCCGGGAGGGAACGGTATGACGATCTTAATTGGCCGATTCGGATAGTTACTAGACTGTCCAAAGCTAAGTGGACAGGCAATCGCTAATGCAACGGCAATACTAGTACGAATACAATTACGCTTCTTCTCAAAATTGCTCATGTTAATCTCCTTATATATTTACAACGTATTATTTTTTCTTCGGAATAACTGGTACAAGTAATTTTGCGGGATGCTTAGGGCCCATATGCAAAGTCACCTTACCACCAAAAATAGCAGGTGGTCGATCTTGTTCATCATCATGCACAAAGGGTCCACAACCTTTCATCGGATTTTTCATATTCGATAAAACTGCCGCGGCATCATCATGCTCATAATCGCGCCCACGAATCGATAAGGCAATGCTATATCCAACTGGCACAACAATACAGGTTGGCCAAACTTCCACATCGAGTTCATATACTTCACCGGGTTTCAGTGGTTGTTTTTCATCATGGGTATGCCATGGGCGATACGGTAAACTTTTCTTCCGATCCAGTTTACGATGAGATGCCCTTAACCAACCTTGTGCAACTGGTGTCTTAGGATCGAGTGCCCCATGGAATAAAACTTCTTTACCTTGCGGATCAAACACTCGAAAAACAGCAAAAATATCGGCATCAACAGTAGAGGATGAAATGAATAATTTTAAAGCCATCGGTCCTGTAATTTCCACTGCTTGTTTTTGTGGTGGGAATGCAAATGTAACGCCATCGCCCATCATGTCATAGGTAATTTGTACATTTTCTTTGAGGGGCTTTTGGCTAAACGTTTTTGCGCTTGGATCTAAATGGAGATTAAACCATTGGGTCCGCTTGAGAGGCCACTCTTGCTCAGCACGTGGCTCAAACTTCTCGCCTGGACTTCTGACCAGCATGGAAACTGGTGGCGTCTTGTTCCAGCCATTCTTTTTCCCTTTAAGGAAGTAGTCAAAGAAGCGTTTCTGCAACCCTAGGCCATAGTCAGTGTAAAACGGTGCCCAATGGGATCCACCATGCACTTCTAACCATTTTTGCTTGGATTTAGATCGGACAAAACCTTCAAAGTTCCCACGCGTGTGTAAACCTTGACCACCCCAGTTTGCAGCACTTAATACGGGTATATCAACTAAATCTAGATTCGCGGTACGCTCCATATACCAATCGTTGATCATTTCATTGTCAATGACGCGTTTCCAAATATCTTCAACATTTTTCAAAAGCTCTTCGTGCGGCAAAGTCTCTGGTCCGCAAACAGTCTCGCCAGTATTGGGGTTTCTCTTGCCCCGATCTCCCACGCCGTGTTGTACGGTTTTAATTTGCATTTCCAACCAATTTTTACGGAAGGAACAGGCAATTCCACCATGACGATTGGATTCACGATAATTATCGTTCCACCCTTCCCAGACACAAATAGCTGCTAAATGCTTTGGTTTGCTAGCGGCTGCGCGCCATTGATTACTTCCGTAGTAGGAAATACCATTCATCCCTACTTTACCATTACACCATTCTTGCTTGGCTAACCATTCAATACATAAATGAATATCTTTGGTTTCACGAGCATTATTGTGATCCATAAAGCCTGGGGAACGACCAGCTCCTCGAGAGTCAATCCGAATACAAACATATTCGTCAGGCACCCATTTTTCTGGATCAACTACTTCCCAGTTTTGGTATTTATTGGTAGTACCACGCAAGACATCTGGATTCTCTTTTTCCATGATTTCCCAGGCAGTTTTATAACCCTCTTGAAAGGCTAAACCCTTACCATAAGGTCCATAAGACAAAATCACTGGGAATTTACCTGCGTGTGTTGGACGAAAGATGTCAGCCCGCAAAATCAAGCCATCGTCCATTTTAATGGGCATATCCCAATCAATGCGCATACCATCGCGTACTTCAGATTTCCAAGCTTGCATCTTTGTCTCCTTGATTTAATTATTTAGCTTTTTTATTTTAAATCGAATTTTATAAATTCTCTCACTTAGGGTATATTTATTGTGAATAAATATCCTAAATAAAAATAGAATCCATTAAATATCAAAAAATTGCTTTCTGATAATGAAAATTTTCTCTTTAGTTTGTCTTGCCCAATTCAATTCACCCAACCATCGTTTATCTTGCATGGTGAAATTCAATTACGAAAAAAACCTGATGCAACTCAGACCTCAAGGTAGATCTTCACAACTACTTACCATCAACTAGCATCTACAACTCGCTATGAAAATATCACTTATCTTGGTTGTTCTTTGGTCTATATTCTGCAGTGCTTGCGCTACTCGAACGCCTACTCACACAACAAAACCTGCTCAAGCACCTACTCAATCACATGCACAAATGGCAGAGAATTTATCCAATGCCGTACAACGCTGTGTGGGTATCGGGCTCACGATTGGCTCACCGCTCTATGAAACATGTGTTAAAAATAAATTAAAGTAAGCTCCTTAAAAAAGCACTCCCGCAGGAGTGCTTATTAGGCTGCAAATAACAAGGTAAATATCCGGTATAGCAAAATCTCGGTTTCGGATCCCTGAAGTAATTCCTGAAAGTCCTCAGGAAGATATCGAACTCCTTCTTTGGTAAGCTCTAATTGAAGCATTTTATTCGTTATCAGATCTTTTTCAGGATGTATCAAAATAAAACTACCCAATAGAGTGATCATCATCAATAGTGGGTGATCTTTCATTATTCGATTCGAAGATTTCAAGAACACGTGTATTTTAGGTAAGTATTTGCGACCTAAATAATAGGTCCCGATCATGATGAAATAGAGCAATGCAAGATTAAACATGGTTTTCCGTAAAAGAGTTGAACAAGCAATAATCTAACGACGTTGTTACAAAATAATAATCAGGAATTACGGATTACTCTGTAGGTAAATTGTGAGATGGAATCTTCATCAATCGGTGTAAATTGAAGAGATATAATAAAATTTATTCAATCAACTACAGCACTAATGCTTTATTGCTCTTTTGATTCATTAACCTTTTATCCTCAAATTAATCGCTATGAAACTTCTTCGTTACCTGTTGATAGGCTCGGCACTTGCCACTTTTAACATCCAAGCACAACCCAATGAAACCATTACCAGTTGCTGTTCAAACCCACGCCATGCCAACGGTTTTTATGCGAGCGATTTGATTCCAAGAACTCAATTCAATGTAGGCTTTACAAAAGATGGTGCTCGTCTAGACTCTTCAAATGCTACTATTTATCTTGGTGTGAGTTGCGATGTCTACTCCCCACAATTTGGTTATGGCTCCTGGGGATGGGCCAACGGCGGTACCAAAGTAACTTTTGTGAAAAATGGTAGTATTGGCTTTCCGCAACAAGTACCCAGTTTTCAAGACTCTATCCTAAAAAAATGTAGCTTTTAAAAAAACATCATGTTCATGAATAAATTTGTATTTATAGTTTGTATCTTGTTTACATCTAAACTTGGCTTTACTCAAGCAATCAATGATCGTTGGTTAGGTAATTGGACCTCAACACCTTATAGCTCTATCAATAACAAACGTTGGCAACTGAATGTCACACCTACTATGTTCAACAATTGTGTTTGGGTCGGAAGTGAGGCAAGAGTTGTGCCTAGATCATGTTCAGCCTATTACTACGGCAGCATTACGAAAAATGATTTAATTAATTACATGAACCAAGATATTACCCAAGTCAATAACTGGATGCGTTCTGGCATGATTCCACCTAAAGATTATCCACGCGTCCAAGCAGATCTTCTTAAAACACAAGCGATTCTTGGCAGAATTTCGAATGACACATTCCGCACAATTACAACCAAAAACTCAGTATTGGATGTGAGTATATGGATCTTAGATCTAGACTCTGTCTATGAAATCGTCTCTGGTGAAGGTGGCGCAGGATCGAACTTCCATATTATGGAGTTTCGTAAATAATTAATTCGTGATCTTACAGGTCAAATTACCTTTTAAAGCGTTCAAAATCTCTTTCGTCTGACCCGTTAAATTATTATTCGATCACTTCTACTTGAATATTTGACAAGCTGCCTTTTTACCTAGGGATAAAAATACTCTAGATTTTCCAGATAATCTTGTGCCCAACGAAGCATCCCATCAGGATAGTTTTTACTCACTATTACTTCACGAATTTCTATTGCTTGAGATTCATACGGTTTGGCATCATCGACTCTTAATTACATTTCACAAGAATAGGTGTGTTCGTGCTATCTTGAAAATTTTTGCCATTAAACACTTTGACTGCATCATTTGAGGGGGTAACCACCCGCTTCATCAAGCGCAGCGTGCCACTCGCCAATTGATAATGCTCTTCGTAAGACTCACTTACATTTGAGACTGGACTGGACACAATGACATAGGTATAAGGAATGGGTTTTTGTACAGACGAGATTTTGCGTCTATAGGATTTGCCATCATCACGAATAACAAACTCATTACTTTTATTAACATTCACAATAAAGTCTTTAGTGGTCACACCACACTGGTTATATCTCTCTGCCCAACTTCCTTCTATCTCTTTGAGATAGGCAGATTCTGGGGAAGTAAGTTGCGGTGGCGATATTGGGGTGATGTTGGTCTGTGGTGGTTTGACAGCCGTCTCAACTGAAGAATTTGAGCCAGATCCAGATTGCCAAACGCCAATCAAAGCCAACAGTGCAAGAAGTGCACCCGCCCCCAAAATCAATGGCAATTTATTTTTATCAGAGAGTTTGCCTCCTCCAGAAGATTGTCCCCTTCCAGAGGACTGGCCTCCTTCAGTTGTCCCACTCCCAGTAGGTACTTTCGGACCTACTGGTGCTCCTCCAAAAAATGGCTCACTTTTTTCAAACATAAAACGCCATTCTTTAATACTTTGTGGACGAGCTTCCGGTCGAACAGCCATCCCTGCATCAATCGCCTTTAATAGGTTTTCAGGATATTTTCCTGCTGCTATTTCTACGGCAGGTACTAAGGTGTCATTTAGAATTCTAGCGGAGGCCGCAACTGGTTTCACATCCGAAACGACACGATATAAAGTAGCCGCAAACCCATAAATATCCGCACTCGGTCCCTGTCTTCCTTTAGCGTCATATTGCTCAATGGATGCATACCCATCGGTTGCTAAGCTAGTGATACTGCGACTGTGACTGACATTCTCTTGTCGAGCCGCGCCAAAATCGAGCAATATGGGGCTACCGTCTGATCGGATAAAAATATTACCTGGTTTGATATCACGGTGCAAAAAATCTTCTTGATGGATTCGCTCAAGACTATTTAAGAGGGGAAAAATAAGCGCATTAAGTTGCTCCAAACTTAAAGATCCATCGCGACGAATAATCTCATCTAGAGGCTGACCATCACAATAATCCATGACAAAGTAGGCGGTACCATTGGCTTTAAAGAAACGTTGGACACCGACAATATTCTTATCATCAAATCGTGCCAGTAATTTAGCCTCTTTTTCAAAGGCATCTAAGCCCCATCGAAAATGATCGATATCTTCTTGTGTACCTGAGGGTCTGACGGTCCTGCCACTTTCTCGGGATGCAAACTCACGAGGATAGAACTCTTTAATCGCCACCTTGCGACCAAACATGGTCTCTATACCTAAATAGGTAATCCCAAAACCACCCTGACCTAAAATGCTCTCAATACGATAGTCGTCTGCAAGGATAGTTCCAATAGGAAGCGCGCTTAAATTTGTCATACCTTAAAAGTCTCCCATCGTAATATCCAAATCCACATCACCAATTAATAATTTACCGCGATCTGGGAATGGTACTGCAGAACCACTGGGTAATTTTCTGCCATTAATAATCGTACCGTTGGTCGAGTTTAAATCCTCAATCATTAACTCAGCGCCTTGCATCAAAATTTTGGCATGCAGACGTGACACCGAATTGTCATTAATATGAAGGGCTACTGCGCCCGCATCACGCCCAATTAACAAACCATCTTGCTTCAAGCGAGCATCATTTATGTCGAAACTGAGGCGGATCTTACGGCCATCATTTGCATAAAATCCAGTTAATATCGCTTGTCTGGAGGATCTTGACGAACTATCTCTACGAGTTGTGTAAGCCGTTGAAGATCCACCCACATCTGCTGTATAACCCGCACCTGAATTTACTGGAACAGAACTGACCATTCCCGAAGAGTACACCACCAAAGTACTCGCAATTTTATCGTGTAAAGCTTGCTTACGATTTAAAAAAGCAGCCATGATAAATCCAATGCCCAGAATCAAACTAGAAATAAATTTAGAAAAATAACGCCCAGTAGCTCGACCAAAACTGATTCGTTGACCAAACTCATCGGTCACTTTAAGACCTAATATTTTTTTACCTAATGTGGCTTGCGACTCACTCGACTCCATAATTGCAAAATAAAACCAATTCAGAAAAAAACTGATCGACAGAACCATGCCAGATTGTGCAATCGTATTGGCAAGATCAATTGAGCTATCGTCATTTTTTAAGGACCAAATCGTACCTAATAAAATCAACACAGTCGACAAAATAAACGTATCGATGATGTACGCCACAAACCGTATCCAAAATCCCGCATACCTCATGAAAGTTCCCCTTCTACTCGCAAACTAACTTTACCTAGATTAAAGCCTTGACCAACTCGTAAGGTGGCGCTTTCTGGACCTAATCGAACACCATTAACCCAGGTCCCGTTGGTCGACCCTAAATCTCTAACTTTTAATACTCCTGAATCAAATTGAAGTTTTGCATGTCTTCTTGAGATGGAATTATCATTCACTTGTGCATCACTTTCATTGGGATCTCGGCCCAAAACAAGTCCTTGCCGCAGGGCTTTTTCAGAAAAATTCAAATGGACTGGGTTGCCACTACTATCTTGTCCAACCAAGGCACAGCGAAATTTTTTCATCGCAGATAGTTTCGTTTGATGATCTACAGGTGAACCTGAACGGCGCCGGAACTGTGTATAACTTTCTCGTACAACCGCGACCTTGCGCAATGAGAAGAACAATGCACCCCCAGCTAACAATACTGCAGCAGCCGCTAAACCAATTAACTTGGTATTGTCCGATTTTTTCGTCGAACCAATGTTGACCTCTAACTTAGGATTGATGGCTGTGGTTTGCATAGCACACTCTTCACTGGTCACTTTATAAGGAACTCCTTGTTGCTTCATCGCATCAATCAAGGAAGAAATATGCGATGCATAAAAAATGCCGTCACTTTGATTGACCGTCATACCTGAGCGATTATCACCCTGCACAATCCCTAAAGCTTTGGCCGTGTTCACCCCAACAACTCGTCCACAATTATCTAATAAGGGGCCACCACTATTACCGCTATTGACCGATGCACTATGCTGAATAATCATTTGTTTATCGGCATTCGCAGACCAAGAAGCTTCAATCATACGACCAATGATCCCTTGTGTAAAAGTAGATTCAACTAACGATGCTTGTGATATGTCTCTTAAGGCTTCATCCGCGGCACCTGGATAGCCCATGGTTGTCACAGAACTCCCTTTGGAAGGCATTGATTGTCTTACCGTAATCACTGGTAAATCAAGGCCAGGCACTTCTAATAAAGCCAAGTCTAGATCAACAGAGCGCCATAAAACGGAAGCTTTTATCGGGTTAATATCTGATCCATTCGGATTTTTTTTTAGGACAACAACCCCCAAATTATTTTCAATCACATGGTAATTGGTTGCCACAATATCTTTTGCAACTACAAAGCCACTGCCGAGTTCATAACCATTACGGTCCTTTGCTACGACTCGAACCACACTCTGATCAGCCTGTGCCATGACATCCTGAGCATTCGCGTGAACACTTAACAATAGACACAAAATAGAAATAACAATAACGTTCATATTAATCTTTTGGTGGCAGTGAAGATGTATTTTCCAAAGCTCCAGGCTTGCCATTGAGAGACTCTTTTGGGTTTGCCTTGACATCGGACCCGCTTACTGAATTAGGAGTTTTATCCTTTTGTTCTTGAGTCTTTTGTTCTTGGATCTTTTCTGGTTGATTGATTTGTGGAGTAATTGGGTCTTTTCCGGACTCACCAGGTTTCTTTACCTCACTTGGAGTTTTCTCAACTTCAGGATTCGTCAGCAGTGGATTTTGCTTATTCTTACCCGTTGGAGGATTATTTGTTTGAGTTGGCGACTGTTTAGGATTTTTTGACTCTTTATTTTCCTTAGTTTCCTTTTTTTCTTTCTCTTTATTGGTGGTCACTACTTCGTCTTTTTTTTGTTTTGGTGTTTCAGAATCATTCTCTTTGACTGGGGAAATTGGTATCTCAGTTGGTTTGACAGGCTGAGGTATTTTCTCTTCTTCAACTTTTGGTGATGTGGCTTCTTGTAATGGTTTTATACCAAAGTTTTGTGTCAATATATATGCTGCTCCAGCTGCTAATACCGCGCTAGCTGCACCAATGGCTAACCAAAGACTTAAATTACCTTTTGGACTTCCCTTCCAATGCTGTGGAACCACAAAAACCTGTACGGTCGTATTGTCTTGTCTTGGTTTACGTTTGGCGCGCACTGCAGACAATAATGCGGAAGTCAAACTATCCGCTTGTCTCTGACTTACGCCTCTTACGGTATTCAATATCTCATCATCCGATAAAGTCAAAATACCATCGCTTGCTAACACTACTACATCACCGGCATACAGTGCAAATGTGTTTGCCGGAGCATCAATCAACTCAAGGTCACCACCAGTTACTGCAGATCTCAATACATGTTGATGTGGATGATTTCTTGCCTCATCTAAGGTGATCTTTCCTTCACGTAACGATTTTTCAATTAATGGCGCCATCGAATGGTCTTCATTTAATCGAATGAGTTGATTTTTTCGAATTAAAAATAAGGGTGAATCACCAACACTAATCCAATTAATCCCGTGAATACCTAGATGCATTCCGACCAATGTACAACCCATACCATCCAAACTAGAATTATTGTTGATGAGATTGGTAATTTCTTGATTTGCTTGTTGGAGTGCAGCTCCTAATTTGGCCTGTATCGATTCAGAAGGAGAGTCCACAAAAGTTTTTACAAATGCATCCACGGCTGTTTTACTAGCAACTTCACCGCCAGCATGACCGCCCATGCCATCCGCCAGGACGAAAAGTAATTCCGTCTGCTGTTTTAAAAAATTAATGGACGAGTAGTCTTCTTGTAACTCACGTTCTCCAATAAATTCTTTTTGATCAAAATCAAACTGACGACGAAATACGGTTGCATTTGCAGATGAATTCATAAATGATCTTTCTTACCAGGAGAAATTAGGCCCACAAAATGGCATAAACATTAACTTAGTATTACCAATTGAGATGGTTTCACGACCTTTGATTTCGATGGGTTGTAAGACAGGCGCTTCTTCTAAATAAGTCAAATTAATACCGCCACCATGCTGTAAATAGAACTTATTACCTTTGGGATCATAAACAACAGAGGCATGGTTTAAACGTGAGATCTCTTCATCTCCAAAATCGAGCGAGACACGCGCTTCTTTAGCTCGACCAATACCATTCATACCAGACCCTAATTGCATCGATTGTCCTTTACCAGGACCATCAACAATGACCAACCAGCCAACAACAGGCTCGCCACTACTGCTAAAGGTATCTACTGAGGCAGCACCCGCCACTCCGGTCGCGCCAGTTGGGGATGTGGCTGCACCAGGACGTACGATCTTCGTGAAGTCATCATCTCGACCACCCTGGGTCGCCTTTGGAGAAGCCGTAGGTGTCTGCATGGTGGAATATGCCACGGTCTCATCTACCGGAGTATTTGTTTTGGGTAATTTACGATTGATAAAGCGCGTAGTTTCTTCGTCTGACATGGTGCTCTCCTGAATTAATTAATATAAAAATATAGTCTAACTTCACCTAATTCTATCAAGTCCCCATCATTGAGCTCTGTCTGAGTAACGACTTGCTCATTGACGAAAACGCCATTGGTCGAAGACAAATCAACAATATAAAAGTCACCTTCACGTCGACGATGAATCTCTGCATGATGTGAGGAAATCGAATCATTCGGTAAATGAACGTCGTTATCCACACTCCGCCCAATCCGTACAGCCGTTTTGGTGAGGGAATGTCGCGTTTTTGCACCACTCATTTCTTCTAAATAAGCATATTCAATGCTCGGCTCTTCCGTCTTCTTGCGTTTGGTCAAAAAGTAAATGCAATAGGCTATCACTGCCAATATTGCAACGCCACCTAATATTACATAGAGTAAGTAGGTCTTTAGATACTCTTTATACTTTTCTGTTGGGGTTCTTTTATCGGGGAAGTCTACGCGCGTACTTAGCTCGATGGGTTTTTCTGCACGTGTTCCAAGAACAATTAAGACATCTTGTGGCGCGTTATAACTTAATCCACTAAAACTTATTCTGCCACCACGCTCAACAAAACCAAAAGGATCAGTAGTCAAGCTGGGCGGATATAAACCTTCGGATCCATCAATATATTGACCTGCAGTTTCGATGGCAATTTTTTGTACATTTTGCAAATAAGGTGAGTCTGATTTACGCTCGCGGTATCCAATACCTAAAATCGAAACACCGGCCTCTTTAGCCGCTTTAAGAACGTCATCACGCGTATAGGCTTTGTCTTCATCTTTACCATCTGACATCAGAACTAAAGCTTTTCGGGTAGCTTGAGTTTTACTAAGCAACTCAATTGCAGTAAGGATGTTTTTGTAGTATTCGGTTGCCACGCCTGCAGCCTTGATCTCTTTAATGCCAGCCTGGATTGCCTCTGCATCGTTCGTGAGCGGTGTTAACAAACGAAACTCGCTGTCAAAACTAGCTAAACCTATGAGTTGATGGGGCTTTTGTAGTGCCACCATATCTTTAATGAGTGGTACATTTTTCTTTTCTACCGTATTTTTTCGTGCTGGATCACTAATATCGACCAAAAATAAGATGGCCGTGGTTTGACCATCAGTAGGATATAAAGCAATATCCTTTTGTTCTAGTTGAACCGGTTGACCACCAACTTTTAATGAAACATCTTTAACTTCCATAAGAAATGGATAGCGATAGTCACAAGTCACTTGTTGTGTTGCTGTATCTAGTTGGCAGGCTAAATGACTTTTTCTTGGGTCATCGTCTTGTGCAAGGACTGAACCTGCCAAAGTCAATACAACAAAAACAAAATAACGTATTTTTAAATGAAGCATTTTCAATTGCTACTCCCTTCGTTCTAGTTCTTGCGACAATGTTTTTACTTATACATTGTATGTGTTTAGTATTACCGTAGGCACTCTAAATAGTCTTTTGACCCTGGCCTAAGTCCTAATTTAATGCATTTAGCTTTTTTAACATCTACGGCATTTTGGGAACTATCTGCTTGTCTCACCACGTTCTGAAAATAGGTTTTTCTAGAAGAATACCACTGAAACAAACAGCTTCGATCAAAACAATTCGCCTCTCGCCAACGCCACGCGTCTATATTGTTTTGTCGGAACTCAGGCTCACGCCCCATCACTGATTTTGCTTGGTTATATAAAAAATTAAGCTCTTCATCTTTTTGGGAGAGTTCCGAATCTTCACAAATTAGTTTTTCTCCCACCGATTTGGCTCTTGTACAGTCAAAACTTGCACCATATAGCGATGGTGCAAACCCCAACATGAGCACGATGAAAAGTCTTTTACTTATTGCATGCATTGTCCAAAGTCCACTGATCCCGGGGTTAACCCTAAACGTATACATTTTTTTCGTTTGATATCTTGAGGACTTTCTGCTACCTGCTCTGGTTTGGCCGGGGTGGCATTTTGTTTAGGCTGGGCTGGTCGGGGCGCTTTGTATTCGGTTCGAGAGTTTTCTTCTAAAGCATATATCGGTGGTGGTGCAGGGGGATTTGAAGATTGTACAAAAACATCATCTCGCCAAATACCGTCCTGTGAAAGCGATCCGTCTGCCTTGAAATATAGTCCCTTACCATTTTTGTTTCCGTCACGCCACCCTCCCACATACTTGCCACCATCAGGATAAAAGAGTGTACCTTGACCATTACTCTTATCATTCGCCCATTGCCCTACGTAGCGATTGCCATTAGAAAAAGTGTAAGTACCTTGTCCAGTTTTGATGCCATTGAGAAATTGCCCGACATAACGCTCCCCATTGGCCCAAGTATAGGTACCTTGACCGTGATTTTTAGCATATTGAAAACCACCAACATAGGTATCGCCAGTAGACATTTGATACCGACCCTGCCCATGGAATACCTCTCTTGCCCACTCTCCAACGTAGCGCTCACCATTTGGAAACCGATACTCAGCAAAACAAGGGGATGTGAATGCGCCATTACATGCAGGCAGAGAACTTTGAGCTTGCGCAAAGGAGGCAAGCATAAAGATCAACAACATGAGAATTTTTTTCATTTACTCCATACACTTTCTATATGATTCTGTTCCTGGCTCTAAACCCATTCCTAAACAGCGCTTACGATTGATCTGAAACTTACTCTCTACAGGTGGTGAGGATACGGGTGGTTTCGGTTTAACTGGAGGTACCACGGGCACTATTGGCACATAGGTAACAGGTGGTTTTGGTGGACTCACCGAACTCGAAGGAGGACTACTTTGTGACTGAACTAGATTGCCATCCTTCCAAATACCTTGTTTATCAATTGATCCATCAGCTTTATATAAAGTTCCATACCCGTTCTTTTTGCCAGATTGATACCCTCCAACATATCTGGTACCGTCACCATAACTATAGGTGCCATTGCCGTGACGATTATCGTTTTTCCACTGACCTTCATAGCGATCACCTTCTGCGGCATAAATCATGGTCCCCTGACCTTCAATGACGTTATTTTTCCATTCGCCAACGTATTTTGACCCGCCATTAAAAGTTTTAGTACCAGTCCCTTCAAATTGATTATTTTTAAAGTCGCCCACATATCGATCGCCATTAGACCAGTAATAGGCTCCCTTGCCTTCCCTGATACCCTGATTAAAATGACCTTGATATCGATTACCTTTATCTGCAGTATTGTCTTGGTAATAATAAATCCCCTGACCATGGGGCAGATTATTAAGCATCTCCCCTTCATATCGATCTGCCGATGATTGCCCAGCTTTTGTCATATTCCCCTCAAAATAACAGGGACCTACAAAGCCCACAACACAATCTGGTAATTTCTTTTGATTACTTGGAAACTGACTATTGACTGGTGGGATTGCTGATGAGTTACTTGGCGTCGTACTTCCTTGGTCTTGTACTAACTCATCACTGCGCCATACACCTCGTTCAATCGTACCGTCTTTTTTGTATAAAGTGCCCTGTCCATCGCGTAAACCATCTTTCCACTTGCCAACATAACGATCGCCATTTTTATAGGTCATTGTGCCGTTGCCATTGAAATCACTATTTCTCACATCACCGTCATAACGATGACCGGTATCGACCCCATCAATCTTCGTTGGCCCTATAAAATGACATGGCCCCTCATAATTACCATTACAGGATGGTAAGCGGCCTTGGGCATTTGCGAATGCAATCCCGAATAAAAAAAAGAGTAAAAATATAACTCGCATAAAAACCGCTTGTTTAAAAAGATATTTAGGCATTTTGCACTGATTTTGAAAAATTTAACTTATTGCATGCATTGTTGAAAATCCAAACTTCCTGGAGCAATGCCTAAACGTAAACATTTTTTGCGTTTGATCTCAATAGGACTTTCCGGAACTGGCTTAGGAGGATTACTCGGGGCAGTTGAGGTATTAAATACGGGTGGTGGGTTATACGGCGCAACTGGTGCTGGTTTAACTTCCTCTTTCACAAGGTTTGCTGGTTGACATACAGCGCTTCTGGTATTTAACTCACGCCTTGCACCTTCAACATCTTGGGGTTTACCTGTTTGTATGACTCGACAAAGTCGCTCCGTATCTAAGTTTTTAAAATAAGCATCATCGCTGGTCGTGGGCGAACTCTTGATTGGCGGGGGATTTACTTTACTGGCTTGGGATGAAGGTCGAGTGGGTTTATAAAATGTGTATTCTTTGGAACATAAACTCATCATTTGTGAGGGTATCGACACACCATCTGGCCAAGTGACGGATGGCATGGTGATGTTTTTACACCCCCCTCGATCTGAAATATCCATATACCTCAATGTTGTAGGAGTTACCAGAGTACTTTTATCACCATTCGAACTATTAAAGGTAATACTTGCGCCAGGTGGGGATGATAAATACTGCACCTCTAAACGTTTCGCGCATCCGCTAAGAAAGGCCATTCCCAACAAAATCACTAGTAAAGAAAAATGGCTTAATT
Organism: Burkholderiaceae bacterium; assembly: GCA_947462685.1. Lineage (GTDB taxonomy): Bacteria > Pseudomonadota > Gammaproteobacteria > Burkholderiales > Burkholderiaceae > Polynucleobacter. Next base: position 75,022 of record CANHPL010000005.1, read on the forward strand.
GAGGCATTGTGCAAAATCATTCGTGCCTGGGGCCAAGCCTAAACGAATACATTTTTGCCGTTTAGCCTCCATGGAGTTAGTAGCTTGGGGCTTGACCACGGCTGCTGGTGGCTTTGATACAGGCGGTATTATTGCTTGTGTTGGCTCAGGGTCACAGTGCGATAAAAAAATAGAACACTCTACACCTTCGTATTTTTTACAGGTTTCAATCGCAACTTTTTTTGCCTCAGTTAGAGAGATAGATTTTTTATAACCATAGGCACCATTTGTACCAGCAGCTAATGCGATACATTGGTCCGCAAAATTAGTTAAGACTTTGCAATTAGATGCTTTGCAGTACCCTAAGGCAATACGATCTGCCTCGCTGATGCTAGACGCATTCCAAGAAATACCGCCCTTTAATGCATCTTGATCAAATACAATAGATCCTATGGAAAAACTAGGTGAGGAAAAAAATAAAACACCTGTCAAAAAAAACAAGCGCTGTATTTTGTGCAATGATTGAATAAAGGTATTGAAGTCCATGGGATCTTACATTGTTACATCAAACGGGCTTTATCTCAATTAAGAAAACATCTTATTTGAATCGAAAATGCAGTATAACCCTGGATGGTGAAAGAGCAACGAACCCAATCGATACTTTTTGTTAAATTCGCTTGAACCATAGAAGAGATGTGCAAAGAGCGCCGAGGATTAATACGAGAGAAATAGCAGCAAAAATAACAGTAATCTCGGACTCTTTGGTTTCTATCCGAAATTTGCTCGATAAATGCTCATAGATTTGTTTAAGGTCATCCCCATTACTGGCGCGAAAGAACTCACCTTGCGTAATTTTTGCAATCGCCTGTAATGCTTCTTCATCGACTTTGGCATAAAAAGAATAGCCGTCATAACCAGGAATAAAACCGTCAGGAGTGCCAAAGGCTACGGTATAGACCTTAACGCCATATTGCGAAACTTTCCTAGCAACTTCTAATGGATCAAGACCGGTCGTGCGCCGACCATCGGATAATAAAACAATGGCTCCAGCGCTATAAGACCCCGGAGGCACAGGCTGATGTTGTGGAATTATTTTTTTGGGCTCTAACTGTTTTGCAGGGTCAGGTCGACCAAAGTTTTCCCCATAAATAGAGGACTCCAAATTAATTCCCGCATCGGGCATGAGAGTAGCTAATGCTAATAACAATCCACTACCAGTTGCAGTACCTCTTTGTAACTGAAATCGATCCACTGCCTCAACTAAGTCGGTGCGTGACTCGGTTACTGCCTGGACGAGTTGCGCGGTGCCTGCAAAAGAAACAATCCCCACACGTATATCTCTAGGTAAAAGCTCAATAAATTCTTTGACGGCTACTTGCGCGGCTTTGATTCGATTGGGTTTGACATCCTCGGCTAACATGCTGCGCGATACATCGATGGCCAGTACTAAAGTCATGTAATCCGCTGGTAAGCTAACGGTTGCTGTAGGTCTTGATAAGCCAATAATCCCAAAGATCATGGCGAGTAATAACATGCAAGGTGGAATGTGACGACGGATGCTAGAGCGCCAATGAATAGCCTGTTTAACTACCTTCAACGAAGAAAATGGCACGGTATTGATACGGCGTCTTTTTAACATCCACCAATAAATGAGGGTGCAGACAGGTACTAGAATCAATAACCAAAATGCCTGTGGCCAAATAAAGTGCATATTAAAGTGTCTCTTGTTGTCTCTTCTTATATTCTCTAATAGTATCTTAAACTGACTTGTGCTAATGTTTCATTATGAAAAAAATGCCGATTTATAGTCGCATACCCCCACCAACAGATCCTAACTCCCCAATGCCTGGTAGCTCATTATTTAGTAAAAATATGCGTGCCCCTTGGCAATTGATTCGCAATACTCCCATCATCATCTTCATCGCTGGTATTTTGCTCAGTAGTACGTTGTTTTTGGGTTGGAGTGTTTTTTCCCCAAAATCCAAGCCACTCACCCAAGAGATTATTGATGAGGCAGTTTTAAAAACGCTCAATACCAAAGAGCTCCCTTCAAAAGCAACCAAAGCAGCACAAATGATTATGCCTTCCGTTGTAATGGTAAGGGCTTTTAAAAACGACTCAGATGAGAAAAAAAAGAAAGACTCAAAAAAGGATCATCAGGAGGATGGGTCTTTAGGAACTGGTGTCGTCATCATGGAGGATGGCACTATTTTGACGAATTATCATGTGATTGCGGGGTCTGACCGGGTCGAAGTTGTTTTTTATGATGGTACCAAGGCCGATGCCAAGGTGGTTGCAGTTCATCCGCACAATGATTTGGCGATTTTAAAACCTGAAAAGCTTCCAGATGATTTGTTGCCTGCGACGCTCGGCTCTAGTGCCCAATTGAAGTATGGGGCAGACGTAGTTGCAGTCGGCTTTCCATTTGGAATTGGTCCTTCGGTTACCGCTGGAGTAGTTTCAGGTTTGCGTCGTGAATTTACTGGTGAAAATGGCGCTCAACTGCGGAACTTGATTCAATTTGACGCCGCCATCAATCAAGGCAATTCTGGTGGTCCTTTGATTAATTCAGCGGGAGAAGTAGTCGGTATCGTCACCGCTTTACTCAACCCATCTTCCGTAGAAAAAACATTCATTGGTATTGGCTTTGCGGTTACGATCGAGAGCGCAGGTTCAGCTGTTGGTATTCCCCCCTTCTAATTATTTAGCGGAAATTTTTATGTCAGAAAATAGTCAATGGTCAGGTAAACAAAATATGAGTTCTCAACACGAGCATGCCGCAAAAATGCAAAGCATCCTCTATGAGGTCAAACGGGTGGTTGTTGGTCAAGATGCCTTTTTAGAACGTGTTTTAATTGCCATACTCGCCGGTGGCCATATTTTGATTGAGGGTGTTCCTGGACTTGCAAAAACATTAACTGTTAACTCACTTGCCAAAGTTGTACAGGGTAAGTTTTCTCGAATACAGTTTACGCCGGACCTTCTACCTGCTGATTTAATTGGCACCAGAATCTATAACCAAAAAACTAGTGAATTTGGTACTGTATTAGGTCCTGTCTTTGCGAATCTGCTTTTAGCTGATGAAATCAACCGCGCGCCCGCTAAAGTGCAAAGTGCCTTATTAGAAGTGATGCAAGAACGACAAGTGACGATCGCAGGTCAAACCCACCGTGTACCCATGCCTTTTATCGTTCTCGCTACCCAAAACCCGATTGAAACAGAGGGAACTTATCCTTTGCCAGAAGCGCAAGTGGACCGCTTTATGATGAAAGTAATTGTGGGTTATCCAACCGAGACAGAAGAGTTTGTGATTGTGCAACGCCAAATTGGTCGCGCTATTGAACTGACTAGTATGGCGTCTACTGATGAGTTGGCACAACTCCAACAAACCTGTAAAACAGGTTATGTCGATCCAGCCTTGATTCAGTATGCTGTCAAAATTGTGGCGGCAACACGACACCCAGAGCAATTCGCTCTCGACGAATTAACTCCACTAATAAGCTTTGGGGCAAGTCCAAGGGGAACTATTAGTCTGATCGAAGGCGCGCGGGCATTGGCTTTTTTAAGGGGACGTTCCTATGTTCTTCCGCAAGATATTCAAGATCTTGTGTTAGATGTTTTACGTCATCGTGTCGTCCTCTCCTATGAGGCGATTGCGCAGGGTAAAACTGCTGATGATTTGTTGCGTCATATCCTCAGAGTAATCCCTGTACCATCTCAAGCATTGCCATTAGATGTTTAATTTTTTAAAGTCGCTGCCAAAAAAATCAAACGCGCCCATTGCGCTGGAGAGGTCTCGCATCGATCCGGAACAGTTTCTTAAGCAGCTAGAGTGGACGACTCTTAAACGACTCGATGGTCAATTACAAGGTGATTATCGTACTTTGTTTAAAGGGAGTGGACTGGAATTAGCAGATCTACGTGAATATCAAGCGCATGATGATGTGCGCCACATCGATTGGAATGTAACTGCCAGAATGCAAGTTCCTTATGTACGTGAACATCAAGAGGATCGCGAAATGAGCGCTTGGTTTTTAGTCGACCTCTCACGTTCCAACGAGTTCGGCTCGCAAAGTCAAACGAAACGGATGCTCGCCACTCGTTTTGTGGGAACGATGGCTAGGTTACTTGGTAGACGTGGTAATCGTATTGGAGCCATGCTAATGACTGGCACAAGTAGTCGAGTGGATAACATCCTGCCGTCGAGAACTGGCAAAGCCCATTTGGTGCAATTACTCAACCTGTTATTAAATACACATACGGATGCTAAAGCACAAGCGACTGATCTGAAGGTTTTGTTGAGCACCGCCAAAGCGCTCATTCCGCAACGGTCTACTATTTTTATCATTTCTGATTTTATTAGTGAACCGTATTGGGAGCGAGCCCTTGGAGAATTGAGTAAATCTCACGATGTGATTGCGGTGCGTCTCTGTGACCCAATCGAAGCCGTCCTAGAACCTTTGGGTTTATGCATATTAGAAGATCTTGAAACGGGAGAACAACTATTTGTTGATGTCAATGATCCAAGCTTTCAGGAAAAATATCGCCGCATTGCTCAAGATCATACAGATTTTTTAATTGCAAGCTTTGCTCAAACTGGTACCGATTGTTTAGAACTCAATACCAATGAACCGATGGAGGATGCTTTATTGCGCTTTATGCAACTGCGTAAACGCAAGCCCACAACGGTTCATCAAATGAGTGTGGCAGCCTAGGAACAGAGATGTTTGCCTTTGACACCCTTTCAATCCAATGGCCTTTTGCTCTTTATCTATTGGCTTTGGTGCCTTTGCTCATGTTCCTGTACTGGCGTTCTAAATCACCAGTTTCTTCAGTCAGTTATCGTCTTCAACAGCAAAGTGGCAAAACCTCACAACTGCGTCATGCCAAACGCTGGCAATTGGTCAGTGCCTTGTTTGTATTACTAGGTCTATGCGCCATACTGCTTGCAATGTCTAGACCACGAGCTGTGCTGTATGTTCCGAGTCGTTTAGATACCATCATGATTGCGATTGATACCTCGGGTAGTATGCGTGCGGATGATATCAAGCCCAATCGATTTGATGCCACGATCAGTGCGGTAAAGCAATTTATCGAAAATCAACCTCCACAACTGCGTATTGGAATCGTGACAATTGCAAGTACTGCGGCACTTCGACAAGCGCCAACGAGTGATCGTATTACCTTGATGCAAGCCTTAGACAATATTCCACTGCAACCTGGTTCTGCCTTAGGCAGTGGGATTGTGATTGCTCTAGCTAATTTGTTACCTGGTTCAGGGATTGATGCAGAAAAAATCATTACAGAATCAGAACAAGGACCATCAGCCAAACCCTCTCCAAATACCCCCAAAGAGACGAATAAAGTCAATATGGAACCAGGTTCTAATCAATCCATGGCAATCATGTTAATCACGGATGGTCAAAGTAATATGGGGCCCGATGTTCTTAAAATGGCGGAACTTGCTGCAAATCATGGGGTCAAAATCCATACGGTTGGCGTTGGAACTACTGAGGGCAGCGTGATTCAATCTCAAGGGATGACGATGCGCGTTCGTTTAGATGAAACAAGTCTGAAAAAAATTGCAAATGGTACGCTTGGTGAATACTACTTGGCAACAAAACCGGAGGATCTAAAGAATATTTATGATTCTTTAGGTTTAACGATTCGTTTTGAGCGGCAACATTTAACCGAAATTACTGGTACTGTCATGGGCTTAGGTTTGCTCCTGATTGCACTAGGTTGTGGGATTAGTTTTTCGCGCTTCGGTAGAGTGATTTAATAATTGATCATAGAAACAATGAAATGAAGAAAAAAATCGCAATTCTTGGAGCTGGTGCCATTGGGGGTTGTGTTTGCGCTAATTTTTCGCAAGCAGGTATTGAGCATTGGATTATTGATCCATGGCCTGATGTCATTGATGTGATGAAAAAACAGGGGCTTCATATTACAAGTTCTGATGGTGATTTCCGCTCAGGACCCCTGCAGGCAATCCATCTTCATGAATTGGCAGGTATGCCAATCGATTATTTTGATATTGTTTTCTTGGCCTCTAAAGCGGGTGAAGCGAAGTGGTTATCCGAATTTATACTTCCTTATCTTCACCCCCAGAGTATGGTGGTGGTTCTCATGAACGGCATGATGAATCAAGATGTTGCAAAAATTGTGGGTGAAGAGCGAACGATTGGCTGTGTTTTAGAATTATCTGCAGAGAGTTTTCAGGCTGGTGTCATCAAAAGAAAAACTCCGCCTGCACGAACTTGGATGGGGCTCGGCGAACTCAATGGGCAACGAACACCACGATTAAAGGAAATAAAAAACTTGTTACACCACGTTGCAACGGTGGATATCACGACAAATATTGAAGGTGCAAAGTGGACTAAACTCGTAACAAACGCCATGGTCTTAGCGCCTTTTGCCATGCTCAAGGCCGAGTCCTATGAAGCTTTGCAATTGCCTAATATGCGCGAGCTTGTTTTCCAAATTGGTATTGAGGCCATTGCTGTAGGACAAGCTTTAGGGCATCAACTAGAAGGTATCTTTGGATTGTCAGATAGTGAAATGGAGCAAGAAGCTCCTGTCATTGCGGAAAAATTAGTTACAACCCTACTTGAACATATAGGCAAAAAATCTCAAAACGCTGTCACTCAAGATGTCATCAAAAAACGCCGTACGGAAACGCCATACCTCAATGGACTAATCGTTCAGCATGGCATGACTCTAAAAATACCAACTCCTGCAAACCGTGCCATCGTCGAGGTAATGAGACAAATTGAACAACAAATGATTCCAGCAAATCTAAGCAATATCGATGTGGCAATTGCGCTCACAAAATCCTATGCCACAACCTAAGCTAGCTCAATCGGCAGTTGCTCGTGTGATTTTAACGATTTGCTCCCAATGCTTAAGTTCTGAGCTGATGGTTTGATTGGTCTGCATAATCGTCCCACCTACTGTTATTAGTCCTGCGGTTTCAAATTTATCTTTGACATCTTGCACTTCTAATGCTTGATTAATGGCTTGGTTAAGTTTTTCAAGTATGTCTGGAGGCGTTCCTTTAGGAGCATAAAAACCACTTAATGTGTAGTCATTGATCTGTGGATAACCTAGTTCTATAAATGTTGGCACATCGGGTAATTGCGGAATACGTTTGTCACTCGAAATCGCCAAAATACGAACTTTACCTTGTTTGGCAAATTGCAACACGCCAAAAGCGGCTGTACAACCAATAGGAGTTTCGCCACTGGCAACAGCCAGAGAAGCTGGGCCTGCACCTTTGTAAGGAATATGAATAATATCTTGCTTCCAAATACCATGGAATAGATTTGCACATGTTAAATGGGGTGTTGTACCACTTCCAGGAGTTGAAAACGCTAATTTTTCTGTAATAGAAAATGTTTTTAAATCTTTCAGGCTCTTAACTGGAATTTTTTCATTGACGGATACTACATTGGCTTGTTTGGAAACCACCACAATATTGGCAAAGTCTTTTTCTGGACTATAACCTGCTTTGGCACCATATAAACTAGGGTTCACAGTAAATGCTGAAGAATTGACTAAGAGGGTATATCCGTCAGGTTTACTAGATGCCACAAACTGCGTACCTATGTTACCACCTGAGCCAGGTTTATTTTCTACAACTACACTTGTTTTTAAAATAGCCCCTATTTGCTGCCCAATAACCCTTGCAGTAAAGTCAGGTGATCCACCAGGCGGAAATGCCACAATAATACGTATGGGTCGATTAGGATAATCTGTTACTTGTTGCGCAAAACTTGTTGGCTGCATCATCCCAAAACAAGCAAGCGCCATGAAAATGCGAAAAAAATGCTTTACCCGCATGATGTCTCCAGTCATATTTTTTGTATGACTGATTCTAACTTGAATTGATTTGAAACCAATTATTTCAATAAAAATTTATTAAGCCTCAGGTATACTTTATTTATATAAAAGATGATCCAAAGTCAAACAATCAAGAGACACGTATGACCATTGTGCAAGCACAAGCAATCCCGATTCGACTGCCATTCGAAATAGGTGGTCCTAAGCCAACGTTTGCTGGGATTCCTCGCATGATGGATATTCTGCTCATTCGAATCGAAACCGATTGTGGGCTAGTCGGTTGGGGAGAGGCATTCGGTTTATCTATTTGGCCTGCAACAAGACAAGCATTTGAGTCTGTAGTTGCACCACTTATTCTCGGTAAAGATGAGAAAGATATTGACAGTTTAATGCTTAATTTACACAAACAGTTACATATTTTAGGTCGTTCAGGTGCGGTAACTTATGCACTCTCTGGGTTGGATATTGCTTTATGGGATCTTACGGGCAAAGCATCTCAACAATCTGTCAGCGAATTGCTTGGTGGTCCGCGTCATACAGCATTACCCGCCTATGCAAGTTTAATGCGCTATGGCAGTACAGACTTAGTTCAACGCAATACTGAACGCGCGCTTTCTCAAGGATTTTCTGCAATCAAGTTACATGAATTAGGAGTTGAACATGTTCAAGCGGCGCGTCAGGTCATGGGAATGGATATCCCACTGATGATGGATGTGAATTGTCCCTGGTCACTCGAACAAACGCAACACATGCTCGACCAATTAGAATCATTTCAATTATTTTGGCTAGAGGAGCCCATTTGGCCTCCCGAGGATTTTTCAAGCCTATCAGCGTTGCGCAAATTGAAAAAAACTCCAATTGCAGCAGGTGAAAACAATATCAGTGCGCATCATTTTTCTGAAATGTTACGTCAAGGTGCTGTCGACTTTGCTCAACCCAGTGTGACCAAAATAGGTGGTATTTCAGAAATGATGAAAATCATTCACATGTGCAATAACTACTCAATTCCGGTGATGCCTCATTCCCCTTATTTTGGTCCAGGGTTTTTAGCTACGCTTCATATGACTTCCTGTTTTGCACAACGTACGATGATTGAATATTCTTTTGCAGAGATGGAATTCAACCCTTTAGGCGATGCCATTTTACTGAAGAATGGTTTGCTGGAAATCCCTACAGGTCCTGGCCTTGGTTATGATCCCGACCTTGATATTATCGAACAGTTTAGAGTCCCATAAATGATTGACTTGCATCAATTAGCAACCCCTTCGCATCTTCTTGACCCTATCCAGATTCGTCGTATCGAAACTTTTATTTATCAAGCCAAGATTTCTAAACCGGTGGTGTCTACCTTGGCAACTCTGAACGTACGTTCTGCTTTATTAATTAGAATTGAAGATCAAGATGGTGCTTTTGGTTGGGGTGAGATTTATGCAACTATGCCATCTTTTAGTGCGCCTCACCGAGCAAATATAGTACATCAAAGTCTAAGTAATTTATTACAAAGTCAATCATTTCGTACGCCCAGTGAATGTTGGTACTGGCTACAAAACAAAACGCATACACTACAACTTCAAACAGGTGAATTTGGTCCATTTTCAGCGGCAATTGCAGGACTTGATTGTGCTTTTTGGGATTTATATTCGAGAAAACAAAACCTTCCGCTTGCTGAATGTTTAGGTGGAAAATTACATCCTCTTCCAGTCTATGCAAGTGGCCTCAATCCTGCCGATGGTCCTGAAGTGGTCGAGCAATCAAGGGCAAATGGCTTTCGAGCATTTAAACAAAAAATTGGTTTTGGGCCTTGTATCGACATCCCTATATTGGAAAAAATTTGCCGAACATTAACCGCGTCGGAATACCTTATGGTAGATATTAATCAAGGTTGGGACTTAGAAAAAATACGAGAAATGTCACCACTACTTCATCCTTTTCCCTTGCATTGGATTGAAGAACCTCTGCAAGTCGATCGTAGCTCACAGGAATGGCAATTATGTCGAGAACTTTTAAACAAGCCGATAGCAGGTGGAGAAAATTTACGCGATCACGATTTTGATACCCACGCGCCGTGGTTAGATGTCATTCAACCTGATGTTGGTAAATGGGGCGGTATCAGTGCAAATTATGCAATTGCCAAAAAGGCTATCGAATCTGGCAAAACCTACTGTCCTCATTGGTTAGGCAGTGGTTTAGGGCTGATGGCTTCTGCTCATCTTCTGTGTGCTCTTGGGGGTGATGGCTTACTCGAAATGGATGTGAATGACAATCCCCTAAGAAATCTCTTAGCAACACCCTTACCAGCAGTAGTTTCAGGTAAGATTGAACTCAATTCAACATCAGGTATTGGAGTTTTACCGAATCTTGAACTTGCTTCAACTATGTTAATCCATCGTCAGGAGACTTTTTTATGAAATCAAAAATTATTAAAATCACATTATTTCTGTCTTGTCTATTTGTGCATCATGTACACGCAGAGACTTTTCCCAATAAACCCGTACGAATTTTAGTTGGTTTTCCTCCAGGGGGCATGGCAGACATTGTTGCACGTACTCTTTCTGAAAGACTTGCGGTGCAATGGAAGCAATCTGTTATTGTGGACAACCGGCCAGGCGCAGCAGGCACCATCGCAGCAGACCTTTTGGTCAAAGCACCAGCAGACGGGCACACTATCTTAGTCGTATTAACCAACCATGTGATTCTTGCAGCGATTAAACCTAAATTACCTTTTGATGTTTTAAAAGATTTTGCACCCGTCACTTTTGTAGGTGATTCACCTCTACTGATCATGGCAAATCCGAAATTCCCAGCAAATAATCTAAATGAACTTACAACTCTAGCTAAGTCTAAGCCAGGGACAATTACTTACTCAACTCCTGGAGAAGGAACTGTGCATCATTTATCAACGGAGTTGCTTAGTGGGAACCTTGGCATTAAGATGATCCACGTGCCATATATTGGGGGTGCACCTGCGATGATGGATGCCATGTCTGGTGTCGTCGATTTAAATTTGGGTAGTCCTTCTCAAGCTTTGCAACAAATTGAATCTGGCAAATTAAAGCCTCTGGCCTATACGGGCACAAAACGCTCGACACTTTTACCTCAAGTGCCTACGATTGCGGAATCTGGCGTACCTGGATTCCAAACAGCTTTGTGGGCCGGAGTTCTTGCACCGTCTCAAACTCCTAAAGCCATCATTGCTCAAATCCAAAGTGATATTAAAGTAGCAATGAGCTCGCCAGATATCCGTGAAAAAATGAATAAGTTAGGCATCGATATGGTCAACAGCTCTCCAGAGGAGTTTGATCAAATTTTGAAATCTGAACTTAAAAAATGGAGCGGCGTTGCTAAACAGTCCAATATTAAAGCTGAATAATTTACTCCAACAGCAATCGGATTTTCCACATTAAATTGCCTAAACTTTTTTCAATGAACTTCGGTTCATTGATTCAAAAAAGCTGATCTCACACAGACAGATGGCGGGTTGAAGGTTCAGTATGTCATTGCTATCAATACATTTTTATATGAATGTAGTATCACTATTCATTCTAAAAAGAATCATTCTGAGGGGTATTTTGGACTGACTAAAGGTATTGATTCAAGAGATTATTACTCAGAGAACAGGGGAAATCTCACACAACTTAACATGTTACGAAGTGGTAAACTGAGAATCGATTGAGAACACCACTTCTGCTGTTTTACCAGACGGATGTGCTTGGATGATGCAATAACATTGAATATATATGATCGAAATTCCCGTTTTAATTGTAGGTGGTGGCCCGAGTGGTTTAATGCTTGCAAATGAATTAGGGGCTCGCAAGATCCCCACTCTGCTAGTCGATGCAAAGCCATCGACAGCGTTTAATCCGCAAGCAAATGCAACCCAAGCGCGGACGATGGAGTATTACCGTCGCCATGGTTTTGCGAATGAAATTCGTCAATCCGGATTACCTCCAGACCACCCCACTGATATTGCTTATTTCACCCGCTATAGCAAGTATGAACTTGCACGTTTATCGTTACCCACTTCCGCACAAGCGAGTTTGAATGTGCGCAAAATGGGTGGCTCATGGAGCGCTGCTGAATTACCGCACCGTATCTCACAAAAATATATTGAGCCGGTACTACGCAAGCATGCGGAAAAATGGCCAAGTAACGACATTCGTTTTTCATGGAAAATGACGCGCTATGAGCGCCATCCAAACCACATCGATGCGTGGATCCAACCGGTGGATGAATCATTAGCCGAAATACTTGTACGCTGTCAATATCTGATTGGTGCTGATGGTCCTCGTAGTCAGGTTCGCCAAAGCTTGGGTATTTCTTACACGGGTGATACCGGCATGAAACGTGGCTATATGGGGGGACTCATGTTTGCTATTTATTTTCGTTCTCCTGATTTGTTTAAAAAAATTCCACATCCTAGATCTTGGATGTATGTCACTGTCAACAATGAACGTCGCTCACTCCTTATGTCCGTTAATGGTGTGGATGAATTTGCGTTTCATGCCTCTTTGCATGAGGATGAAACAGCTAGTGATTGGGATCACAAAAATGCGTATCAAGTCATTAGCGAATCTTTAGGCTGTGATCTTCAGGTGGATATCCTGTCTTATTTAACCTGGACTGCAGGACATGCGCTTTACACCGAAAAAATGTCGGATGGACCCGTCTTTCTGATGGGTGATGCGGCTCATCTGTTTACGCCAACGGGTGGTTTGGGTTATAACACCGCCGTTGAAGATGCCGTCAATCTGGGTTGGAAACTGGCAAGCGTAATTCATGGTCATTCACCAAAACAGTTATTGGATACCTATTCATTAGAGCGATCACCCATTGCAAAACGAAATACGACTTACGCGAGAGGGTTTGCGGATTCAGTTGGCTTATTTCAAGTGAGTGAAGATTTTGAACTCGATACTCCCAAAGGCATTGCGGATCGCGAACTGGCAAGCCAACATTTTAATGATCATGCCCGAAAAGAATTTAATATACCTGGCATCACTTTTGGAACTCGCTATAGCAACTCTCCCATTATTGCAACGGAAGAAATACCTGAACCTCTAGATCAAGCAAATATCTATGAGCCTTGTGCCAAACCTGGTGGTCGCCCTCCTCATCTATGGATCAGCGATGAATTGTCTTTATTTGATACTTTTGGGATGAACTGGACTCTCTTATGTCTTGGTGAGCAAGCAAGCGAGCATGATATTTTTATCCAAGAAGCAAGTCGGCGTGGGATCAATTTGCAAGTGGTGCACCACCCACACCCTGAGCTCGTTAGCCTTTACCAGACAAAACTTGTTCTGATTCGGCCTGATCAAATCATTGCTTGGCGTGGTAATGAAGATGGTCAAGCTCTAGAGGTACTAAACCGAGCACTAGGCTGGAATGTATCGTAAGTAATTGTTTAACTCGTTGAAAAAATGTAAGATAATCATTTCATCCTTCCAACATATTATTCAGGAGACACTGATGCATACACCAGCCATTGAACGCCTAGCGCATGTCGGTATCCATGTACAAGATTTAGAAACATCTATTGCCTTTTATCGTGATATGTTGGGTCTGCAAGTCAGTGATGAAGATCGTCCGGCAGGCCTTATTTTTATGTCTTCACACCCAGAGGAAGAACACCACGAAGTGTTACTCGCCGCCGGCAGAAATGTGCCCAATGACGTGCGTCTCCTACAACAAATCTCCTTCAGAGTCTATTCACTTCGTGATGTGATTGAATACTGGAAGCGTTTTGTTGCGAACAATGTCACTGTCATTTATACCGTTACCCACGGTAATGCCGTAAGTTGCTATTTCAAAGACCCCGATGAAAATATTTGCGAAGTATATTGGCCAACGGGTCTCAAAGCCCGTCAAGGATTTTTACAAGGTCTTGACTTTAACGACACCGAAGAGAATATTATGGCTCGCGTTCAAGCTTTAGTTGCTGAGCATGGTGAAAAAGGTGTTATTGATTTTAAACTCTTAGGTGAACAAAACCTATAGTCTGCCAGATCAATGTAATCTACCTGACCCGCTCGCGTGTAAGTAGTGTATTTCGGGTGATTACTGTTCTGGCTTGATGTTTGCTTGCTTCACGATTTTCGACCAATTATTGGTTAATTTACTGACCTCAGTTGTCCATTGTGCAGAACTACCGCCAGCCGGGTTAAATCCCAACTCAGTGAAACGCTGCTTCATTTCTGGGGATTGCAAACTTGTATTAAATGCAGTATTAATTTTTTGGACAATTTCTTTTGGTACGCCCGCAGGTAAAAAGATGCCCCAGACAATATTGGCATTGACTCCGGGATAACCCAGCTCAGCAAAGGTCGGTACTTGAGGTAAAGCATCGGTACGCTTCTCACTCGTAATGCCTAAACCAATAATTTGTCCAGATTCAACATACGGTTTGGCGGCACCTACCGTTGTGAACAGGATACTGACATGTCCACCTAAGGCATCTGTCATTGCAGGTCCAGCGCCCTTATAAGGAACATGAACTAAATCAACCCCAGCCACTACTTTGAGCATCTCACTGGCCATATGTCCTCCGGTACCAAATCCCGCAGAGGCATAACTTAACTTATTCGGAGAGGTTTTCGCAAGTTGGATAAATTCTTTGAGATTTTTGAAGGGCATCTTACTTGAGGCCAACATGATGGAAGGTGTCGAAACTAATTCGATCACAGGAATAAAATCCTTTTGACTATCGTAAGGAAGTTTGGTAAATAAACTAGGATTGACCAAGAAGGCCATATCCACAATGAGCGCGGTATAACCATCAGGCGTACTTTTAGCAACAAAATCAGTTCCTACAATCGTACTGGCACCTGGCTTGTTCTCGATAATGATGGCTTGGCCTAAGTTTTCAGCAAGCTTATTTTGCATCGCCCGAATGATGATGTCAGAACCGCCGCCTGGGCCATACGGCACAATGATTTTAATGGGTCGAGTCGGATATTGATTGCCGATAATATCTGCAGCGAAGCTGTTTTTCTGCAGGATAAGTAAGGTAAAAAAAACACTAACTACAAATAAAATACGTGATTTCATCATTGCTCCAATATCGTATGGATGTGTAAAAATTAATCGATAAAACATGATATATCTGTTTCTCGTGAGTCATGCACTTTTTAATACTCTAACTCAAATATTAGCGTTTTCCCTGATATCAATACACTCAATAAATAATTTCTAATATCGTATTCCTATTACTTTTAATATTTAAGAAGAAATCAATATAGCTAAAATAAAGCTTACAAGCGAAGGCACAAAACTGTCCCTTAAAAGTGGTTGAGATATCCTATTGCTATATGATGAAGGCATCCCTTAGTATGGGCCGCCAGTTGATAGTGGCAAAACCATTTTTATATGTCGACATAGTCAAGATAATATTTTTCCTCAAGGTAGGTTTAATATGGTCCATCTAACCAAATGAGATTACTTTTTGAGATATTTCAAAATAACAGGTAATATTAAGTTAATAACTAGAACATCATTAGGGAGATATGACATTGAAGTACATCATTCACGTTTTCATCTGCTGCATTTTTACTTTTGGTAATTTCTCTAGCCAAGCACAGTCTTCGCTCTCTTACCCCACAAAACCGGTGCGAGTTTATAACCCATCATCACCTGGTGGAGGTGCGGATGTGATTGGCAGACTTATCCAGCAGGAATTAACGAAAAATCTTGGCCAGACATTTATTGTAGACAATCGCCCTGGCGCAGCAAATATTATTGCTACAGAACTAGCTGCAAAGTCAACACCAGATGGTTACTCATTACTATTAGGGACTACTGGGAGCTTTGTCACAAATCCACTGGTGTATAAAAAACTCTCTTACGCAGTCAGTGATTTTATTCCGATTTCGATTGTGGCTGATGCACCATTCATCTTAAGTATTCACCCTAGTGTTCCAGCTAATAATTTGGCTGAACTCATTAGTTATGCGAAAGCCAATCCTGGAAAGCTTTCGTTTGCCTCTTTTGGCAACGGTAGTTCTTCTCATATGGCAGGGGAATATTTTCAGATGCTCACTGGCACGAAATTAATTCACGTCCCCTACAAGGGAAGTGCTCCTGGTATGAGCGATTTACTTGCTGGCAATATTACGATGACCTTTGACAGTGGTTTATCTTCAATCCCAAATATTCAAGCAAAAAAGATTCGTCCAATCGCTGTTGCTGCATCTAAACGCTTAGCGAACTTACCTGATGTACCAACTTTTGCTGAATTAGGTATTGCGAATTTTAATGCTGGATCTTGGTATGGCTTTTTTGCCCCAGCAGGCACGCCACGTGAGATTATCAATTTACTCAATAAAAATATTCATCAAATTGTGGCTATGCCAGAAATTTCTGCAAGGATTCAAAGCCTAGGTGCTACAGTACAAGTCAATACCCCGGAAGAGTACGCTACCCAAATATCAAAGGAAACTGAACAATGGGCGATGGTGATTCAAAGGGCAAAAATTCAATTGGAATGAGGTCCGCTAACCATCAACAACTACTTCACACTATCAAGTTTTATAATTGGTTTACCTCATAAACATTACTTTACTTGAACAGCGATTGATTATTATTGAGAACCATACGGTTTATTTACTTCCTCTAGATCATAAGTAAACTTTTGATCATTAAATGGAATGACTTTCATCATATCTTTATTTACTGCCGCCTTACCCATCTCTTTAGTAAACATTTTGGTCGAAACTTTCAGATCAAAGTATTTTTTGTTCTTGGCATACACAGCCTCAACAACGGTATTAATATCTGATAAATCACAGATCTGATCTTTTGCGTCACCACAAGCACCGGCATTTCCAGCAAAGGTACTCAGGCTAGCAACTTCAGTAATCTTATTATCTTTTTGCATATACAAACTAATGCCGCCAGCAATATTTCCCATATTGCCGTAAGCATCTTCTAAGATCCAACCCAATTGCCCATCACTTCCGACACGATACGTTTTAACTGGATTAGGGGTACCAAAGAAGCCATTATTAATTTCTTCACTTTCAGCGATTACTTTAATCTGGTTGTTGATATCTTCGATCAAGAAAAGTGTCACTAACCCGGTACTAATATGGTAATTAGCCAAACTACCATCTTTTTCTAATGGAGATCCTGACTCGACAACATACATTAATTCGCCATTGTTAATATCATTTGTCGCAATCACTTTTAAGGTAACGCAATATGTTCCAGCGCCAAATACCCTTACGTAGCATTGATGTTGCTCATTATATTTTTTGTAACGGGATTTAAAAAATTCTTGAACGCGATAGGTAGGATCTGGTTTATTTAATACTTGGTTTTTAGTATTTTCTTTTATGGAAGTATCCTCATTTTTTTTGTTACACCCGATAAGAGCCATCAGACAAATACTTAAAACGAAAATTATGCGATTGATATTCATGTTGGGCAATCTTAGGAAAGAATGGGGTAACTCATTAAAAAGGTCTATAGATAGATTAAACCATATCTTCTCAGGGTCCTGACTCGCAGCAAAAATGAATTCAGATCACCTGAGAAAATTCAATTTTATTTAGGTTCTAATGATCCATTTAGTTACTTTATATCAAACTCTTTAAGAAGTTTTTGATATAAAGTAAGCCTTAGAAACTTCAGTACTCCAAACAACTCCATCACCGATCAATCCAGTCTGACAAACTCCAACAATCTTCTCCATCAGAATCTCTGCAATATCATCATTACATATAATTTCAATTCTTACCTTCGCAGAATAATCAGTAAGCTCATCTTTAATCGTCACTTTGTTGATCTTTGTCGGAGCACTACAGCCTTCCACTTTACTAACTGTCATACCTGGAAAACCAGGTATTTCGAGCAACACTGATCGTAATGTGGCTAACTTATTTGGGCGAATAATCGCCTTGACTTCCATCATGCTTCTACCTCTTTTTCTTCAAACCAACGATAAAGTACAGGTAGCACCAATAATGTTAGTGCCGTTGATGTAATCAAACCTGCAATCACAACAGCAGCCAATGGACGAGTCACCTCAGATCCTGGACCACCTGAAAATAACATGGGTACTAAAGCAAGCATCGCAACCGTCGCTGTCATCATTACCGGTCTAAATCGATGTGCACATCCTTGAATAAGCGCGTCTTCCATACTGTAGCCATCTTCTCGCAATTGTTTTATAAACGACACCAAAACGACGCCATTCAGTACCGCAATGCCCCAAAGATTAATAAATCCAACAGCTGCCGGGACAGATAAATACTCACCTGATAAAAATAACCCAAAAACGCCTCCAATGGAAGCAAATGGTAATACTAAAATAATCAGACTTGCTAAACGTAGGGATTTAAACAACATAAATAGTAGAAACAATATCGCTAAAATGGTGATGGGAATAATAATGGTTAAACGATTCATCGCGCGTTGCATATTCTCAAACTGCCCTCCCCATTGCAAGGTATAGCCCACCGGTAATTCAACTGTACTTGCAATTTTTTCTTGAGCTTCTTGCACAAAGCCACCCAAATCACGACCTTCAACATTTACCCCCACCACAAGTCGTCGCTTCCCAGATTCCCTGGAAATTTGAGCCGGTCCCTCAACAATCGAAATTTCCGCTAAATCTCGTAATAAAACTTGTACACCATTGGGGGAGTACAAAATAATGTTTTGTATAACATCAATATTATTTCTAAAATACGATGGATATCTCAATACCAAAGGAAAACGCCGTTCTCCTTCAAATATGAGACTTGCTTGCTTCCCGCCGACGGCGGTTTCAATCACATCGTTTACGTCAGAGACATTAATGCCATATCTAGCGATAGCATCTCGATCAATTTTAATATTGAGATAGTTTTGACCAGAGGCTTGTTCGATACGTAAATCATTACTACCCTTCATATTTACCAAAATACTTCCAATCTGTGTACCTAATTTTTGAATCTCTACCAAATCCTCACCAAAAATCTTCACGGCTACTTGAGACCGAACTCCAGAAACCATTTCATCAACTCGTGCTGCTATAGGTTGCGAAATGGCAAGTTCAATACCCGGTAAGTTTTTAATTTTTTCTCTAATTTGTTGTGCAATTTGGTCTTGACTTAAATCACGTTCGCCCAATGGCTTCAAAGTAACAATTGGATCTGATTCGTTCGGTTGACCCGGGTCAGATGGTGATTCACCCTTCCCCAGACGGGATACTGCCATCGCCACACCAGGTATGGTCATAATCCGCTTAATCACCTCAAACTCCAATTTGATTGATTCGTCCAAAGATATATTGGGCGCTCGGACTATGACTGGAGTAATCGATCCTTCTTTCATGACTGGAATAAATGACTTACCAAGAAAAGCAAAGCCGATCAAGCTAATCAGTAAAGCAATGATTGAGCGCTGCACAATCTGTTTAGGGTGATCTAAACTCCAGCGTAAATAACGATCATAAGGAGCCCTTAGTTTCCGGACTAAGGTTGTATCATCCTCACTACCCCCTTTTAAAATATAAGAACATAAAACGGGTGACAGGGTAAATGAAAGGATTAGGGAAATCGTCAAAGCTATCGCAATCGTAATTGCCATCGGTCCAAACATCTTACCTTCCATACCTTCAAGCGATAGCAAAGGCATAAACACCAAGATGATAATGCCAACCCCAAAAAGAACGGGCTTAGCCACCTCAAATGCGGCTTCTAAAATAATACGATTTTTAGACTCTCCTAGTTTTAATCTTTCACCAAGCTTTGCATAGGTATTTTCTACAACAACAACGGAGCCGTCCACCATAATACCTATTGCAATTGCAAGCCCTCCAAGCGACATAAGGTTCGCCGATATGCCGTAACGGTTCATGACGACAAATGTGATTAATGGAGTCAATATCAGTGTCACCACCACAATGAGTGAGGAACGAACATCACCTAAAAACAAAAATAGCAAAACAATAACTAATAGAACTCCCTCGATGAGCACCTTCGCCACATTAAACATGGCAGCATTAACTAGATCAGTACGGTCATAAAATGGGACAATTTGCAGTCCATCGGGAAGTAGTTTGCCTTGATTGATTTCCTCAACTTTAAATTTAATCCGATTCACAACCTCCCTAGCATTACCCCCCCGAATCATTTGTACAATACCTGCAACACTTTCGGTATCACCGTTTTTGATTGCCACGCCCTGACGAATTTCACTGCCAATTATGACCTCAGCAACATTTTTAACATTTACAGGGATACCATTCACTTCTTTCAAAATTATTTTTTCGATATCCTCGGGCTTTGAAATTAAGCCTAAGCCACGAATTAAATAGCGCTCAGAATAACTCGGTAACTGCCCGCCACCTGAATTAGCATTGTTACTTGCAAGCGCTCGATAGACTTCAGATAAGTTAATATGGTAATGGCGTAATCTTTCAGGATTTACTAATACTTGATATTCTTTTGCATACCCACCTTGCGTATTGATTTCAGCTACGCCTGGAATAGTTCGTAACATCGGTCGTACAATCCAATCTTGTATTTCTCGACGCTCACTTAACTCTTCTACCGTCAATGCTCGATGGCGATCCGATGGATGATCTAAGGTATATTGATAAATCTCACCTAAACCCGATGAGGGTGGCGCCAATAAAGGGGTAATACCAACTGGCATCTTGGATGCCACTTCGATTAAACGCTCTGTTACCAATTGACGAGCAAAATAAATATCCGTTTTTTCAGTAAAAACGAGTGTCACAATTGAAAGCCCATTCCGATTCAGTGAGCGCATTTCTGTTAACCCAGGAAGCCCGGTCATCCCTAGTTCAATTGGAATTGTTACAAACCGCTCAACCTCCTCAGGTGATCGACCAGAAGCCTCGGCAGCCACCTGAACTTGCACATTAGTTACATCTGGAAAAGCATCAACTGACAAGCGTTTGGTGGCTAATAAACCTACAATAAATAAGATGATGGCCATAATAACGACCAACAATCGTTGTTGTAGGGATAAACGAACAATTTTTTCAATCATAAAAATTATTTACTATTGAGTTGACGCTTACGTTCAGTATTCAAATGATATGCTCCATCTTGCGCAATTTCTTGACCTTGTGACAAGCCAGAAATCACCGGACGATACCCTTTACCTTCAGGCCCAAGCTTGACGGAAATCATTCGGTATTTATCATCGTCGATACGAATATACACATGGTCATGATTGTCTTCCCGAAATACTGCACTGATCGGTACGACTAATTTCTCTGTAGGTTGACTCTCAATCAGCATAGTTGCCAACATCCCGGGTTTGATTTGTCCTGTTTTATTTATAATTTCCATCCGTACCACGACGGTTCGAGTTTGTGGATTAACAATCGAGTCAACGTACTTCACCACGCCTTCAATTTCTTGATTTCGCAGTGCAGGAATCATGACAGTTGCTTTTTGCCCCTTTCGGATAAAGTATGAGTTACTCTCCGGCACCTCTGAAATAGCCCATAAGGTACTTAAGTCTGCAATAGTAAATAAACCATCTGAGGGCTGTACAACTTGCCCTTTATTGATTTTTCTTTCTACAATTTCACCAGGAATTGTCGCCTTTACAAGATTAATTGACTCGATCACTCCGCTTTGTGCCAAACGATCAATACTTTTTTGATCCATGCCAAACACTCTTAACTCATCGTTCGCGGCTCGGTACTCTGCTCTCGCACTTTTGGATTCAGCTTCACGCCTTTGTAACTCAGCTAAGGCAATCACGTCCTCCTTAAATAAAATGCGTGCTCGATTGGCCGCTTGTTCAGCTAACTGACTCATACTTTTTGCCTTTAGGTAGGCGAGTTGCGATTGCGTTAATTCGGTAGATATAATCTTGGCAAGTACATCTCCTTGTTGCACAATTTGTCCAGGAATGGCCAAAATTTCAGTTACTCTACCGGTAACATTCGCGCCAATCTTGGAAAGATAAAGCTCATTAAAGTCAATCCGCCCAGATGCTCTTAACTCCTCAACAAAGGGTACGATTTGCACAGTACCGTCTACAACCATTTTGCGTAAATCGGAACTTACAATGACAATATTTGGATCTTGCACAGATTTGATGACTTGGGCTTTATCGAAGATATTGAAATAATGCAGCGCAACTAAACTACCTACAATCCATGGTAATAGGAGTAAGATCGCCTTAAAAAAACGTGGCACTTTATCGTACCAATAGGTAACCTGTGGAACACTCTGCTCTACTTGATCATGAAAGGATTTATACATTTTTTTTTGATTAACAATTACATCAACAAATAATTTTTGTCGAATAGTCGCAAATGAGCTAAATAGTGTATTAAAAAACATTCTGATTCGGTTCACCATATTCTCCATCGTAATTTCATGGCTGAGTACTCTTTATTTGTAAAAGCCAATCTGGGCTAGCCCTTAATCTTTGAATCTCCGTAATTACATTAATCAAGTCAAAACGCGACTTAATCAAATCATTGCGAGCTGCTCGAAAGGTTCTTTGGGCATCTAAATACTCCAACATGCCGCGCTCTCCATAGCGGTATGAAATCTCTGCGATGCGTCCTGCACTTGCCGCAAGAACGACAACTTCTTGATCAAGTATCTTGACTTGAGAACTAATCAATTGAAATTGCTGATAAGCAATCTCTAATTGCATTTCTAAATTTTGTGTCTGCAGATTTAATTGATTCTTAGCTTTCGATCGATTGGCCTGCGCTTCTGCAATTTGCCCTCTCTTTAAGTCCCAAATCGGTATTTGTACTACCACCCCAAAGAGTCTATCTGTATAACTTGGGTCATTGTATTGTTGAGCTTTTAGCGACAATTTGGGCAAACGAGCATTTTGCTCACCACTCAAACGATACTCACTTGCTTCAACTTCAGCCTTAGCCCTTTGTAATTCAGGGCTTTGTTCATAGATTTCTCGCATGAGTTCGGCCAATGGGGGTAAGATTTCTGTCTTTGGCTCTTCTGAAACTACAGTA
Source organism: Burkholderiaceae bacterium (assembly GCA_947462685.1). GTDB lineage: Bacteria > Pseudomonadota > Gammaproteobacteria > Burkholderiales > Burkholderiaceae > Polynucleobacter. The sequence goes on from CANHPL010000005.1 coordinate 97,805, forward strand.
AAATTGCTCGGCAATTGATGTCCAACAACTTGCCGCAATTGACTACGCGCTTGCTCTACACGCAAGTTACTCGACTCCACATTGATTTTTGCATTCAAATATTCCGTTTGTGTCCTGATGAATTCAAATCGTGCAGTTTCGCCTTGGTCATAGCGGACCTGCATACGGTCTCGTATCTGCTTAGTTAAACTTAAATCTTCCTCGGCAGCTTTGGCCTGAGCTTGACTGCGCATTAAGTCAAAAAAGCGTTGTTTAACACGCGCAATTAGATCAATCTCAAAAGCAAGACGGGTGGCTTCTGCAGCATTTAAATTAGCTTGCGCTGCGTTAATTCTGGGCGCACGTGTATAAGGCATATCTAGCGGCTGATGAATGCTCCAAGACGATACATTCCCAACGGGTAAAGATCCTGTGACTGAACGCTGCTGTCCCGCATTGAACTCAAATTCTGGATTGGGGATTGCTTTGGCAACGGACAATTGTCCTTGAACGGTTTGATATTGATCTCTCGCCGCTAAAACCTGAGGGCTAGATTCTAATGCTATCGAAATCAAATCTTTGGAAGTAAAAGGTTTTTGATTTTGAGAAAAAACCTGTGGACAGAAAAAGGCACACAACCATATCACCAATATGAATCTTAATACCCGCGGGATATTGTAATGATTGGTTATTCTTTTTGACAACATCAACAAATTTAAAAAATCCAATTTGAAATGATGATCAAAACTGCGCAAATAGACAATATGGGGAAGCGAATTCATAATAAGCCCAAAAAAATGGTCTCGCCTTAAAAATTTACCTACATCCCGGACATTTTAGTCGTATTGACGAAATATAAGACTCATCTCTGAGTAGGCTACTCCCCGTATGACAATATTAGCATATTCTTAACAAAAATATACTAGGTATAAACAAAATCAATCTTTAGGTGTCATTTTTTAAGCACTGGGTCAAAAATCAGGTCAGTTCAATGAATATCCAACACATATCATCCGTATTTAAAATTACTAAGGTCAATCTATTCTGACTGATTGTAGATAATCTTCATCAATGATCATCCCCCATCCTGGCTCTGTAGGTAAGGTATACATTCCATCTTTAAAGGGTCGCTTGGCTTGATTCGCAATTAATCGATAAAAGAAAGGATCACGCCATGGAAGCATCACTTCACCATAAATACCATTGGGTACACCTGCCGACATCATTAACCCAAACTGGGGCTCAAGATGTTGCATCACTTTGACACCAAATGCATGAGCGATATTCGCTACTCTGCGCCATTCAGTTGGCCCACCGCCCCAACTACCATCAAAATTACAAATATCAATCGCATTTGCCTGCATTAAATCACGGCAACCAAAGCGTGTTAATTCACTTTGACCTGCAGCGATAGGAACACCTGCAATGGATCGAACTAAAGCCATTTCTACTCGGTCGTTATCCCATTTACAGGGCTCTTCCACCCAATTGAGATTGAGGTCTTTTGTGATTTTGGCAAATTCAAGGGCTTCTGCAAGGCTCCAAGCTTGATTGGCATCACAACCCAAAATAAAATCATCACCACCGGCTTTGCGAACTACTTGCGCACGCAAGGCATCTTCTCTCGGGCTCTTCCCACCCATCTTTAATTTAAGCCCATGTATCCCAAATGCTTTGAGTTCTTCGACTTCTTGTTGCAGTCCCACTAAATCATCTTTTTCGCGGTAATAACCACCAATGGCAAATACCCGCACCTGTTTTTGTGCACCTCCCCATAGAAGATTGATGGGAAGATTGACGAGCTTACCAATGGCATCATGCAAAGCGCTATCAATACATGACTGCGCTCGAAGGGCAATCCGGCGATCGCGTAAAAATGGCTCGGTGGCTTTGCGCGTTAATAACCAAGCATCCTCAATGGCTGCAACTTCATGGCCAATTAGCATTGGCGCCATTTCTTGCTGAATCATTTGGATCACAGATGCTTGTAAGGCATCATCATTGCCATTAAAACATTCGCCAACCACCCCAGCATCTGTATGGATACGGGTCAAAATCGTGCAGCGATGAGAAAGTTTCAAGGTCGAACCTGTCGCAACTTTCTCCATTTTGACTTTTAAAGGGATTGTTTCAATCTGAGTTATTTTCGCATTCATCAAAGTCTGTTGTGCACTCATCATTTTCTTCTATTGAATTACTCAGGTTGTATTTTTAAGTTTTTAATCAGTTGCGCCCATTTTTGGGATTCTGATTCCATAAACTTACCAAATTCACTAGGATCTAAATAGCCGACTGTGGCGCTTTCATCAGCTAATTTTTTAATTGTTTCTGGTTTGGATAAAATATCTGCAATCGTCGTAGACAACTTTTGTATCACGTCAGGAGGCGTTCCTGCTGGCGCCAAAATACCCCACCAATTATCCGCATCATAGCCTTTAAGGCCGACTTCAGATGCCGTCGGAACATCAGGAAGTACGGGCTGACGTTTATTACCGCTCACAGCAAGAGGTCTTAGTCGATCGGATTTTATCAATGACAAGCTTTGCAAAATGGTCCCAACTGAGATTTGGGCATGGCCAGCAACCACATCAGCAAGCGCTGCACCTGCACCTTTATAAGGGATGTGCACCAATTGCAAACCAGCTTGACTGGCAAACATTTCGCTGACTAAATGCTGAGAACTGCCAACGCCTGAGGAAACAAAATTGATCTGGCCTGGTCTAGCTTTGACATAGGCAATCAGTTCAGGGAGGGTTTTAACCGGTAAGCCAGGATATACGCTGATCACCTGCGGAGCACTACCTAGTCTGGCAATTGGAGAAAAATCTTTCATCGGGTGATAGGCTAATTTTTTATACAAGGAGGCATTTGCCGTGTGCGGTGTAGAAATCAATAACAGGGTGTAACCATCAGGCTTAGCCTTGGCGACAAGGTCGGTACCCAATGTACCGCCAGCACCACCACGGTTATCCACTACAAAGGGCTCACCTAAGCGTTTTTGTAATTGATCAGCAATAAAGCGACCCACAATATCATTACTTCCTCCAGTAGCAAAAGGAATCACTAATCGAACTGCACGGTTAGGGTACGCACTATCAGCACTCACCAGGCTTGGGGATGACACTGCTAGTAATAACAATGTCCAAAACAAGTGACGGAAGGAATTTTTCAGCATGGGGATCGTCTCGAATAGAAAATAATGTTGATGTTTCACTCTATTTTATTACACCTAGTGAAAAATCTATCAATTAACCAATGTCTTCGTATCTGATCCCCATAAACATGATTGCTTTCATCTGGATGGAAAATGGCTAGATCGCTTTAGGGAAGATAATTGAGCTATAGTATTTAAAATTTCCGTTTCACGGTCGATATCTTTTAAGGCAGATTCGTATTAATTTGCGATAATTGATCAACTATTCATTCATATTTTGGAGACTTACATTGATATCAGATCAATTTCTTTTTGACGTTCGTAAAAAATTACTTGTAGTGACTATGTTGGCTGCACAAGGCATGGCTCTGCTTTTTAGTCTAAGTGCGCAATCCCAAACTCAAGCGAACTATCCGAATAAACAGATTCAATTCATTGTGCCTTTTCCACCGGGTGGGCCTGCCGATGTGCAAGCACGAATTATTGGTCAAAAATTGAGTGCTCGCTGGAAACAACCTGTCCTCATTGATAATCGTCCTGGTGCGGGTGGTAGTATTGGCGCTGAATTCGTTGCCAGAGCCCCTGCTGATGGCTATACGTTTTTATACACAACGTCTGGTCCGATTAGCGTGAATCCTATTTTTAGTAACTCCTCGTTTGATCCTCTGAAAAATTTATCCTCCGTGATTCTGACTTCGACACTCTCGAGTGTGATGGTCGTTAACCCATCAATGAATATCAAAAGTATCAATGAACTCATTCAATATGCAAAAGAAAACCCTGGAAAATTAAACTACGCAAGTTCTGGCAATGGGAGTACAAGTCATTTATCGATGGAGCAATTTAATCGCTTAGCGGGTGTGCAAATTACTCGGATTCCTTATAAGGGTGCGGCGCCAGCGATTAATGATCTTCTTGGTGGGAATGTGCAAGTCATGCTTATGGGATTAACATCTGTCTTGCCTTTTCTCGAATCTGGCAAGCTTACAGCAATTGGTGTTTCGAGTTTAAAACCATCGCCACTCGCACCTAAAATACCTACGATTGCATCGAGTGGTATGAATGGTTTTGAAGCAAGTAACTGGTTAGGTGTCTTTGCACCCCCAAATACCCCAGAAGAAATTATTAACAAAATGAATATAGAAATCTACGCCATCATGAAACTGCCCGATGTGAAAGAACGGCTTTTTAAAGAGGGCTTTGAACCGATGCCGACGTATTCGCCTCCGCAATTTAAAGAGTTTATCCAAAAGGATATAGCGAAGTGGTCAAAAATTATTAAAGAGTCAAATATCACGACTGATTAAATCCGAACAACCATGAAGAATAAATAGGAGATCGTCTTGCAACATATTACCCAAAAACTCATCCATACTTGCCTACATCTATTACCTCAGCAAATTGGCGAGCAAGAAATTAATGCAGCGCGTAAATGTCTGGTTGATAGTTTAGCAACGGCTCTGACTGCGTATCAAGAAGAACCAATTAATATCTTACGTTCACTCACCATTGAGCCCTCCCCACAGGGGCAAAGTACGGTAATTGGCTATGGGGAAAAATCCCGGCCAGCTGATGTGGCTTTGGTCAATGGCACGATGATTAGTCTGCAGTTATTTGATGATAATCAAGCAGAAATGCGCGGCCACCCTTCAGGCCCTCTTCTACCTGCTGTTTTAGCATTAGCAGAACTTAACAACCAAACGATTCATGAAGCACTCAAAGCATTTGTAATTGGTTATGAGGTGGAGTGTAGGCTGGGTACGCTGATTAACCCTTCGCATTATGAAATGGGCTGGCACGCAACTGCGACACAAGGTACTTTAGCTGCGGTGGTGGCAAGTGGCATCCTCTTACAACTGAGTGATGAACAAATGGCCCATGCACTAGGTATCGTTACTTCCATGATGGGCGGTGTCCGTCGTAATTTTGGAACCATGACGATGTCGATGCATAGTGGTATGGCAGCAAGCAATGGTGTTCGAGCCGCGCAACTTGCGCAAAAAGGTTTTACGGGTGATCCTCAGATTTTTGATGGTCCAATGAATCTTGGTGAGGTTTTTTCAAGGGAATGGACATCTGATCTACTCGAGCAGAACTTAAACGACTGGGGCAAGCCTTTTATGATTGTTTCTCCTGGTGCCACATTTAAACTCTATCCTTGTGGTCGACCTCCCCTATTTGCGGTGGA
>CANHPL010000006.1 GCA_947462685.1 Burkholderiaceae bacterium
ATGGTACTTGCTGTTGGTATCTTCTCTGCATACATTTTGTATGACGTGAAGCGCATCGTAAATGGTGGTGAGACCAACTATGTGATGGCAACTTTATCCATCTACTTAAATGTATATAACGTCTTCACAAACTTACTGGCCTTATTCGGCATTGTTGGTGGCGACCGCGACTAAGTAACATCAGCTTCAATTAAAAACACGGGCTTTGCCCGTGTTTTTTTTGCCAGAAATGAACCAAATTTTAGGGATTCAAGCGTTAAGATTGTTGGATTATATTTTCATATCTCTGTAAATTTTTTATAAGAACCAATTGCTTCTAATGTCACTAACTCGATGATGTCGTTTATGGTGTAACCCAATAAACACTGTTGATTTTGACTACGAAATTTATAAACGAACAAACGGCTTAAGTCGCCTTTTTTCTTTTCACCAATAATTGGCTGATTAGATATCTTGACAACCGCATCATTGACGTCTTTGGCTACATCGTCGTGAAGTTTTTTATAGGCGCGACTGAACCTTCTTGTTTGTAAAACTTGGCAGGTCATCAGTTCTTTGCAATTTTTCTAGGGGTAAATGGAGTTAATTGTTCCTGAGGCTCAGAAAGAGCTAATAAAGATTCGGAAATAAAACTAACGGGCAAATCTGGATTGTCGAGTGCCGCTCGACCAATCATTGCCCAAAATTCGATTTGACCAGAGATAGTTCGATGCTCAATTTGTGCTTCAGTCTTGGCTTGCTAATAAAGTAAGTTATCGATCCTAACTGGCATTCCCATCATTTTTCTCCTTGATATAAGCAGTGTTTTACTACAATTGTAGTAAACCTCTCAATAGGCTTCCAAAAATATCAAACTACTTTACCAATAACTGATCAAAAGACAAGTTAAAAGGTACGATTAAATACTGCAATCGACTCTACATGGGAGGTGTGGGGGAACATATTCATGATGCCGGCTTGTGAGAGTTCATAACCAGCCTCGTTAACTAATACGCCGGCATCTCTTGCCAAAGTTGCTGGATTGCAGGATACATAAACAATCCGCTTGGGTAGTAACTTCAGATTTGCTTCTATCTTTGTTTGATACGCATTTCTGAGGGCTTGCATGAGAGCAAAGGCGCCGTCTCTAGGTGGATCAATTAACCACTTGTCATACGCTCCCCAGTTTTGTAGATTGTGTAACTCCACTTCAAATAAATTGACCTGTTGAAAATGAATCTTAAAAGTCATGTTGTTTTTTGCTGCATTGTCTTGTGCACGTTGGCATAATGCTTTACTGCCTTCAATCCCCATCACTTCTTGAGCGAGGGTCGCCATCGGTAAGGTAAAGTTGCCAATCCCACAGAAAAGATCAATGACTCTCTCATCCGGCGCTATCTCCAGAAACCTGATCGCACGCCCTACCAAGATTTGATTCATAGTGTGATTGACTTGGGTAAAGTCCGTCGGATGAAACGGCATGGTAATGCCAAACTCAGGTAAGTGATATTGCAACTGACCTTCTATGGGGTAAAAGGGTTTAACGGTTTCCGGGCCTTGGGTTTGGGTCCATACCCATATCCCATGTTCATCAGCAAATGTTCTTAAGATCCCTTCGTCTTCTTTCGTCAAGGGTAATAAGATCCGAATCACCATCGCTGTGACTGACTCACCACCTTGATCACCCATCGCTAATTCAATTTGCGGTATGCGATCCCGAATCGATAGATTCATGACGAGTGTGCGTAGTTCAGGCAATAAATTGGACCAGGCTTTGGGTAAGACTTCACAACTGGTCATATCAGAAACGTAGCTATTTTGTGGTTCATGAAATCCTACCAAAATCGTACCTTTTTTAATTGAACGATTGACCACACTTAGTCGGGTACGATAGCGATAACCCCAATCTGGACCAGCAATGGGACTGAGCATCGTCGATGCTTTAACTTTTCCTAAAAAATGTAAGTTGTCTTCTAAGACCCGTTGCTTTAGAGCTAGTTGTGCACGTGAGTCGAGATGCTGCATCGTGCATCCACCACAATTGCCATACCATCGACATACGGGAGTTTTACGATACACGGCAGGTTGGATGACCTGGATTAACTTACCCTTCAGAAACTTACTTTTATCTTGGGTAATTTGATATTCAACTAACTCGCCTGGAAGAGCACCAGCAACAAAAATGACTTTATTGGGGCTATGTTCATCATCTTCGGGGACGCGTCCAATCCCCTGGGCATCGAGATCCATCGCGGTAATCGCAATCTTCTTTTTAAGGCCGACAAGTGGACTAGGTTTAGTGCGACGTACCAATTATTGTGTAAATCCAGCTAAATATTCGGTCCAGTGCGCACTACCTTCTTGAGTTGCTTGGACACTCAGTTCTTTTTTAACAAAATCCACTTCGAGAAGATACTCTTCCTCGGTAAACGCTCCACGAAAAAGTTGGTAGCGGCAATACATCAGATAGGTATTAACAACATCAGTTTCACAATACGCACGGATGTCATTGAGTTGCCCTGCCTGAAACGCTGGCCAGACTTGGGAGCCATCCATACCCATTTTGCCGGGGAAGCCACAGAGCTTTGCTAAAGCATCGAGTGGTGCATTGGCTTTACCTTGATAAAACGCCAATAAATCCATCAGGTCTAAATGGCGTAAATGATAACGACTGATATAGTTGTTGTATTTAAAATCCCGGGCATCGTGATCACCACTCTCCCCCATCTCCCAATAACGTGAGGCACTCACTTGATTGACTAAGGCGCGGTAATTTAAGACAGGCAAATCAAAACCGCCACCATTCCAGGATACCAACTGCGGCGTATATTTATCAATCAACTGATAAAAATCACTCACGATTTCTTTTTCAGAACTTTGGAGATGACCTAAACTACCTACTTTAAATTGGGGCAAACCATCTTTGGTAGTTCTGCGAATCACGCAAGAAATCGCCACAACTTTTTGCAGATAGTGCGGGAAAAATGCATTTTGTCCATTGGCTGCGCGTTGCTCAATCACCGCATCCACAACCTCGGCATCCGTTAGATCTGGCGCAAAATCGTTGAGCTTACGCAGTCCCGCAACATCCGGAATCGTTTCGATATCAAAGACTAAAACCGTTTTCATGTTCTTAGCTATCAAAATATCCTGCAGGGTCAATCGGCTTACTATCGCGACGTAACTCAAAATGCAATTTCACACGATCGGATTCGGTATTACCCATCTCGGCAATTTTCTCTCCACGCTTGACAATATCACCCTCTCTTACAAGGTTTTTACTGTTATGTGCATAGATGGTGATGTAATTATTATTGTGTTTCACAATCACTAAGTTACCATAACTACGCAAACTATTGCCTGAGAAAATCACTTTCCCATCACTAGCCGCAGAGATGGGATCACCGATTTTTCCGCCATAATCAATCCCTTTATTTGTATTACCATTAAAGCCATCAATGACGGGTGTGGTGGATGGTTTTCCAATTCTAAAACCCGGATCCATTAGGGCTTGCTCAGTTTTGGGTGGTGGTGTTTCAATAGCAGCTTTATTTTGCTTTGTTTCTGCTGATTTTGTTTCTGCTGGCTTTGTTTCTATTGGCCTTGTTTCAGTAGCAGCTGGTTTTTGTTTGGTCGTTGTAGCAGCATTCGCTGTAGGTTTTGGCGGATTGATCACGGGCTTATTCGGAGTCACGACAGGTTTGGCTTGATTAATCGGTGTAGATTGATCTTTGATCGGTGCGGGCTTGGATGCTGAACAGGCAACAATAAACAATAAAGAGCTGATGCAAGCATAACGTTTAATGAATGTCATCACGCTGATCATATTGATTAGATCGTTCCTGATTGCAGTGGTACAAAAAATACTTCTTCCATCGTCGTCCTTTGATAACGCTGCGAACTTAAACGTTCAATTAACAACAGTTGTTGCTCAGTTTCACTTTTTGCAACTGGTGCTATTAATTTACCACCAATCGCTAATTGATCCAACAGTGGATCAGGGATCCCAAGTCCTGCTGCCGCCAGAATAATCCCATCAAATGGTGCTGCTTGTGGCAGCCCACGGATACCATCAGCGTAGATTAAGCGTAAATTAGAAATCCGAAATGGTCGCAGCTTTGCTCGTGCACTATCGTGCAAGGAACGGATCCGCTCCACTGAATACACTTCTTCTGCTAAAAGACTGAGAACTGCTGCTTGATAACCACAGCCAGTACCGATTTCTAATACCCGCCCCATGTGCTTTTGGCTTTGCATCAGCGCTTGGATCATCTTCGCCACTACTGAAGGTTTGGAGATGGTCTGTTCACGACCAATCGGTAATGAGGAATCTTCATAAGCCTGGGCCACTAATCCTGGATCTATAAAAGCATGTCGTGGAACCGTTGCCATTGCTTGCAAGACTTCGTGATGGGTTACACCACTTGCGGCAAGGCGCTGCGCCATTTGCCGTCTTGCGTTGTCCAATGCTTTATCAGTCTTTACCACGCTCTTCTTAACCCCGATTCCAGTTGCTAGACAACATACTTAAACGACGCTGTTCATCTGACAGGTTTAACTGCAATGGTGTCAATGAAAGATAACCGTGGTTAATCGCATCAAAATCGGTCCCATCTGATGCATCTTTCGCTTCTCCAGCTGGTCCAATCCAATAGATGGCATCACCGCGCGGACTTTTTTGCATAATCACCGGTTGTGATGGATGACGATTACCTAATCTAGTCACTCTCCAACCTTTGAGGGATTCATACGAGTGATTCGGTAAATTCACATTAATCAAAGGTGCATGGTATCCACTGCCTGTAGGTAAACCATGTTCTATGGCATGCTTGACCACATCATGGGCAGTGCGCGCAGCATCTTCAATTTTGGCCCAACCACGATCCACTTGGGAAAACGCGATACTAGGTATACCAAACATCACCCCTTCAACTGCGGCAGCAACCGTCCCAGAGTAGAGCACATCCTCCCCCATGTTTTCACCTTGATTGATACCAGAAATCACATAATCAGGCATTTCCTCTAAAAAACCAGTCAAAGCAATATGCACACAATCGGTCGGTGTGCCATTGACAAACAAAAAGCCATCACGTTCACCTCCTGCTACCCGATGAATCGATAAGGGTCTCGATAAGGTTAAAGAATTCGAAGCACCACTATGGTTTTGCTCGGGAGCAATCACCGTAATTTTTCCGAGGGGACGTAATGCATTGACTAGGGCTAACAGTCCAGGAGCTAAATAACCATCATCGTTAGAAACTAAAAAGTGCATGGTAAGTAGATGACCTTATGTCGTATTGTGAAAATTGCTTTTTATGATGTTTCTATTTTACTGATTATGTTTGACCTTTTTGAATTTTCAGAAAAATTCAAAACAGGAAATAGGGGTTTAGGTTCAAATCAGCTGTTGCTATAACGGTTATGCTTAGCTACCGACGGGTTTACGGTCCATCATCGCGCGGGCCAGTGTCCCAGCATCGACATACTCCAGTTCTCCACCAACAGGAATCCCTCTAGCGATCCTAGATACCTGAATTCCTTTGGACTTTAAGATTTCTCCTAAATAATGCGCCGTTGCTTCGCCTTCACTGGTGAAATTCGTTGCGAGAATCACTTCTCTGACGTTTGGAAACTGTGGATCATCGGAAAATATCCGTTGCATGAGTTTCTCAAAATGAAGCTCTTTGGGACCCTGACCTTCCATGGGCGATAAACGTCCCATGAGAACAAAATACAAGCCTCGATACGCTAAGGTTTGTTCGACCATCAATTGATCTGATGGTGTCTCGACAATACATAGAGTCTGGCCATCACGTCGATCATCGCTACAGGTTTTACACAACTCGAATTCTGAAAAAGAATTACATTTGGAGCAATGAGAAATGAGCTCAACTGCCTCTTGAAGTGCCACACCTAGACTTAAGGCACCTGGCCGATCATGCTGCAATAAATAGTACGCCATGCGTTGGGCAGACTTTGGCCCAATCCCCGGCATGACTTTGAGTGCCAAAATCAGTTTTTGCAGAGCATCTAATGCATCAGCAGATGTCTCTTGATAGGAATTTTTCAAAATGGCAACTTAAATCCTGGTGGCATTGGCATACCAGCAGTGGCGCCGGACATGCGGCTTTCTGCTGCAGCTTCTGCTTGTTGATGCGCATCTGAGAGTGCTGTCACGAGCAAATCCTCTAACATCTCACGATCATCCATGACACTGGGATCAATTTGTACGCGTTTGATCATGTGCTTACCATTGGCCGTTACTTTGACCATGCCACCGGCAGCTTGTCCAACGATTTCCAGGCTAGTTAACTCTTCCTGCGCCTTTTTCATTTTTTCCTGCATCTGCTGAGCTTGTTTCATTAAGCCAGCAATTTGACCCTTCATCATATAATTTCCTCTCTATTTTTTACTTCATCACTTAAGACAATGGTCGTATCGACCCTTCAATCACGGTAACACCAATTTCTTGTTTGAGTTGCTCCAAAAATGGGTCTACAGAGAACGTCTTTTCTAATTCAGTTTTGGCAATTGCTTGATCTTTGGCTTCTAAATGCGCTACCGTCACAATCTCTGTACTTTTTTCAATCGTAATTTTAAACGGTATGTTGAAATACGTTTGGAGTGCCTCAGCAAGTTTCTGAATGGAAGGCGTTGTGGCGAGTTGAGGTAGATCGGTTGCTAGTTTGACCATGATCGTGCCTGATTTTTCTTGATAAGAAATCAAGGCGGTTTGAAGGGCAAACTGCCCTTCAAACCCTTTGAGCGCTAATTGATTGACCATATTACGCCATGACTCTGGCGATAACTCCCGAAGGGATTGTGCACCTGTTGATGGAGGTGTTGGGTTAGCTGCGTTTGCTAAAGGTGTTGATATTGGCGCAATGGATGGAGCTGAAATATGACTGGGTTTGCCTGACGTAGCAGATACTTTTGGTTGACTTAAACCTTGTGGATTGCGAGATGGAGGCGCTGATGGTGTCGAAGAGGATGTACTATGGCTTTGTCCATCGTCCGGCATAAATGCCAACATTCTGAGCAAAGTCATCATGAACCCAGTTTCTTCTTCTGGCGCCAAGAGTAAATCGGCACGACTCGTAATCGCAATTTGATAGAACAATTGCACTTCTTCTTTAGAAATCAGGTTCGCTAAACGCACAATGTCTTCAGCTTCAGGCCATTCTTCAAGAACAGATTCAGGTATCACTTGTGCCATCGCTATTTTTTGCAATAAAGAAGCTAAATCCTGCAATGCTGTCGTAAAGGAAATACTCATAAGTCCCATCTCAGAGCTGATATCAATCAAGTCTTTACCGTTTTTACTTGCAAGAGCATCCACCATCCGAATGAGATAGCTATCATCTAATGAGCCGAGCATGTTTCTAACGGCATCTTGAGTCAAATTGCCAGATGAATACGCAATAGCTTGATCTGTGAGTGACAACGCATCACGCATCGAACCACGTGCAGATTTAGCAATGATGCGCAGTGCCCCTTCATGAATCGGTATCTGCTCTGATCCTAAGACAGTTTTAAGATGATTCACAATTAAGGGGGAAGGCATTTGCTTGAGGTTAAATTGCAAGCAACGGGACAGAACGGTGACGGGGATTTTTTGTGGATCGGTTGTCGCCAAAATAAACTTCATATGCGGTGGCGGCTCTTCGAGTGTTTTTAACATCGAATTAAACGCTTGATTAGTAAGCATGTGAACCTCATCAATCATGAACACTTTAAATCGGCCACTGGTAGGCCCATAAATAGCTTTTTCAAGTAAGGAGATCATGTCACCAATCCCGCGATTACTCGCCGCGTCCATCTCTACATAATCCACAAATCTGCCTGCATCAATCTCAGTGCAAGCGGAGCATTTTCCACAGGGGGTTGATGTGGGTTGTGTAATCGGATGATCCATAGTCCCTGTGCAGTTGAGGGATTTGGCCAAAATGCGGGAAATGGTAGTTTTACCTACTCCTCTAGTACCTGTAAATAACCAAGCATGGTGTAATCGATTTTGATCAAGTGCATGGCTCAGGGCCTGCACCACATGGTCTTGACCAATTAAGGTAGCAAAGTTACGAGGACGCCATTTTCTGGCTAAAGCTAAACCAGGTGCGGGTAATTCAGAGGATTCAAATAAAGAGTTATCAGACATAAGTGATATTCTAACAATCATCAGGGTACAATAGTAAGAGACGGGCCTCCCCGCATATTGGCATGGTAATCTGGTCAGGTCGGGAACGAAGCAGCCAAACCCATTTCCCAGTAGTGCCGGGGGTAAGGCTCGTCTCTCCTAATTCCAAGTTATTGTTTAAGTTGATGTTTGTTTTATTGTATATCTGTCTGTGTCACCATCGAGATGGTAAAAAAGTATCTCAATCAAATAACAAGACTTCATGTTCAATAATTTGGATATCAATTCCATCATTTCATGAATTTCATTTGGGAGTAAGTCTCAAATAAAATGTTCTTTATTAGACCGTTCAATGATTATCGTAAATCTTCGTAGTTGCCTTTATAGGGAATGACGTGTCTGACTCCACCTTTGGGGAATTCAACATCACCTTTTCTTCGGGGGATTAAATGGACATGACAGTGCCAAACAGACTGTCCAGCTGTTTGCCCACAGTTCATTCCAATATTAAATCCATCGATTGTTGGGTCTAGCTTCAGTAAGAGATCTTTTTGGGTATGCAACAAAGCATGGATAGCATTGACTTCGGGTTGGGACACACCAAAGTAATCTAAGACATGTCGTTTGGGTATAAACAGTGAATGATGCTCTGTAACTGGAAAAGCATCACGTACGACAAATGCTAATTTGTTTTCTTCAACAATACGACCACGATCAATGATTTGAACATCACAAAATAAACAACCCACAAGCCTCTCCTTCTAGTTGAAATTTTATTCTACGACATACCCACAATGGTTGATAAATCGCTAATTAAAACTGATTGTTTCATCAGAGGGATCATCTGAAAAGCCCTACAGTTGTCCATGATTATTTCTCAATGAAACAATAACAACTCTCCATTAGCAAGGAGTCAAGTTAAACAAAAAGGAATCATCAGCATTCTTTTATTCGAGATGTAATGTCAAAACCGCGTTTATCTGTGATTGGAACTCAATATGATTTAGATCATTTAACAAAAAATAAAAGCTTTAAACAATTCGTAAAAGGCAAATTATTGAGAATTCGATTTAACCCTTCTTATTTATCTTACCCATCTGACTGCGAATAACACGTACGATCGTGGGGATCAGGCCAATGAAGATAAACCAAATTATGGATGGAAATGATTGGCGGGAGTTATGTTCGTCATTCATTGTTAGAATCGCCTTTTGTGTGGATGTTTTTTGCTCTAACTTCATAATCGCTTCTGGATCACAAACGGGAGGCACTTTTTTCCATACTTCATGTGGTAATGCAGTGGCTTTTAATTCTTCTGCTTCTTTCAAACACTTATCTTGGGCTGTTTGAAAGGTTAATTGATGACTACTTTGTGAAAACTGGTCAACAAAAGTCGTCGCTAAACCAACTACGACAAAACCAATAAAGAACTTTTCTGCAAAACCTAATGCGGCAAAATTTGAAAACATATTTTTCTCCATGGATTAAATAGCACTACTTTATACAATTTCTTTGACATTGGCATACTGATCCACGAGTAAAGCACGGACTGGCTTATCTTGTCGAATTTGATGAACTAATGTTTGGTAATTTATTAATTGATGTTGATATTTCTTAAAGAACGGATGATCTTCATCTGGAATTGTTAATTTATAGTCCAGTATGACCAATTCGTTCTCTAACTCCACCAGTCGATCGATTTTAAATAATACTTCTCCCTCATCAATCATCTCTAATTCATTCCAAACAGCAATGAGTTGCTCGCCATAAAAATATTCTTTTAAATGCGCTGCCGTCAGGATCCTCAACACTATTGGTATTGCCTTGCTGGTGATGGACACTGGTGCTTTTTGTCCAATCGCTAATTGTTGTAAAAACTCAGCATTGATCTCGCTAGTGATAGTTTTTTTGGTAGTTTGCTCTAGCAACCAGTGCACCCAAGTTCCTATTGCTAACACCTCTGTTTTGGGTTTGCTTGGCTCAGCGCTTAGTTCAGTACTAAGTTCAATGCTGGTTTGATTGATTTCTTCAAAGGATTTACTCTCCTCGTCCTGTGGTTGCGTTACATCCTTGATAGGTATTTCTGGAATCTTTGGAAACTTTAGTCGTAACTCATTCGCTAGTGGCTTTGCTTGGATTTTTGTTGGGAGATTTTCTTCTAAGGGCACAATCTCTGAAATGGACTTGACGGAAACCTGCGCCTTAATCATAAGCCCATACCAAGACTTCTCGTTCAATTTGCCATTGCCACTCGCCACAAAACTTTGTTTAGCGCGAGTCATGGCAACATAGAGTAAATTCGCATTTTCTCTCTGCGCAATTTGATTCTCTTCATCTTTTAAGGTTTGAAGCGTATCGTTCAAGATATCTTTTTGGTATGCAAACATCAGCTTTGGTGCGTTTTGATTCGTAGGCCAATCCATCAAGACACCTGTAGTATCTTTTTCTGATGACACAAAGTTACTATTCATTAAAAATATAAAGGGAGCTTCTAATCCCTTAGCTGCATGGATTGTCATAATCTTAATGGCTGCTTGATTTAATTCGACATCCGAATCTTCGTCATCATTTGCTTCCAAAACCTCCCCTTCGTCAGGAGTTTCGGTTTCTGATCCTTGGGTAAGTATCTGTAATTCTTCAATGAAACGACTCAGGGATGGATAACGTCCACCATTGGTATCTAATGCTAGTTTTAGAAATGCCTCTAAATTGGCAAGTACTTTTGAATGCATGAGCGGCGGGCAAACTTTCGAGTAATTGGCATACACCTGCCCCTCTTCATAGATGAAATCTAGCAAATCATGGACCGGCAAATGATTGGCGAGAGCTCGCCATCGATTGAGTAGTCGATGGGCTTGTTGCATGTTCTCTTGTGGCATATTTTCTAATTCATTCCACCAAGATTTTTTATTTGCCAAACTCGCTAATTCTTGTAATTGACTATCATTGCAGGAAAATATTGGGGTTCGCAAAACATGGGCGAGAGCTAAATGATTACTTGGTGTAAGTAAAACATGTAAGAGTGCACTGATATCGGCGGCTTCTAGCGTTTGCAGCAAACCACCTTTACGCGGACTTTGATAAGGAAGTCCGCGCATCCTAAGAGCTGTCTCGACTTCTAGAACATGGGTTTTATTTCGGACCAAGATATAAAAATCACTGGGGTTAGCTGTTCGAACACTTCCAGAATTTTTATCATCTTTCACATATTTAGTTGTTAACCAATGACAGATGATGCTTGCTACTTGCGTGGCTTCCATCAAGTTTTGTTGCGCAGCCGCGCCGCGGGTGCTATCCAACATTCCATCAAGAAACGGATTTCGGCTGTCAAAAGCGATTTCTTTATCAATTTTAGGTATCAGATCTAGACAAAATACTTCAGTGTCTAACGGTGTCTCTGGATCATTCTTCCAAAGGGTTTCATGGTCGATAAATCGATAATCAGATAGTTGATTTTTGACTACAGAAAACACCTGATTCACACTCTCTACGACAACGGGTGGATTACGTCTCGTTTCATTTTTATTGAGTAACTTTGCCCCGTAATCACGTTGCAAAAAATCTTGCACAGCTTTAAATAATCGCGCATCCGCTTTACGAAAACGATAAATTGATTGTTTAGGATCACCCACCACAAAAATCTTTGGCTGCTCACCTGCTGTCCCATACCCACTTAACCACGATTTCAGAATCATCCACTGGGTAGGATTGGTATCTTGAAACTCATCAATCAATATATGTTTGTATTTAGCATCAAGTCGCACTTGAATATAACTAGCGAGTACTTCATCTTTTAATAGCTGTGCGACATTCATCTCTAGATCATTAAAATCCAAAATGCGGTGATTCTTTTTATATTCTCTAAAGTGCTTGGTAATCGATGTCCCTAAGATCATCCATGCCTGATTCAGTTGATATAAGTTGTGGTCTTTTTGCCATTTCTTATGACGCTCAAGTACATCAGTCCAAATACCAAACAGCCTAGGAATTTCAGTCTGTAAATCTGCTCGTCCAGCGGCGTTCAAAATTGTAGTTAATGCTCCTGAGCAATTTAAAACAACTGGTTTTGGCTGTTGAGGTGCAGTTTTATTGAGCAATGCCAACTGGAGAAGATCGATTAGAGTTTCTTGCTGAGTCCCTGCTTGTTGCGCATCTAATAATTGTCGTAATGCTGTGCTGAGCTTCACATCGTTACTTGCCGTGCTTTTCGCATACCATTGATAGCATGTTTGTAACCCTTGCCAATCAAATAGATGTTGATTGTGTAGATTTTGTAAGGGACTTGGTTGATGTAAAAGGGGGAGTTTCTTTCCCAACATTTGCATTGGATCTTTATCTACAGGTAAGAAATCAACATACAGTTGCCAAGCACTGATTTGCTCCAAAATGCTGGAAGGCCCCTCCAACAGATTGTCTACTGCTGATTTAGAAATTAATTCCAATAAGCTCAAATAATGCTTTTGTAGATTTGCAAACTCACCTTCACCTGCTCCAAGTTGTTTCCACCAATCTGCCATCGCTTCTTTAATTAGGCGCTGACGATCCTCTCGAAGACTTCCTTGATTGACGATACCTGAGGTGATGGGTGCTGCAGAACTCACGCGGCTAAACCAGCCATGGAAGGTTTCCATGGCAATAGTTTGAGGCTGGGTTAATACTTCTTCATATAAGGCCCCAGCACGTGGTAATAGTTGCTTGGCCTCTTCGTCACTTAAACCTCGAATCTTTAACTCCTGAATCACTTCTGCTTCAGGTTTTTGATACATGTCTAAAAGAAGTGAAGCCAATCGATCATTCATCTCCTGCGCTGCTTTTCGGGTAAATGTAATCGCTAATATTTGACTTGGCTTCACATCTGCCAACAGTAAACGAAAGATTCTAGAAATGAGTAGCCACGTCTTCCCACTACCGGCACAGGCTTCTACCACAACCGAGGAATGCGGATCACAGGCTATTTTGGTTAGTTCATCCTTCATGCTTCCCACATTCCTTTTCGGCAAATCCCGCGTGCATCACAATACTTGCAAACTTGTTGCGGTCCATTGGCAGGCATGGGCATACCCGTCCAAACTTGATTGAGATCTTGTTGCATTTGATTTTCAATTTGTTTTAGACTAGCTTGGTTAACGTCTATCTCTAAGGCCCGTTGTTGTTCTTTAGCTTCTCGTAAACTGATCCAACCAGCCTGCTTCACTTCTTGATGGCGATGACGATGTGTTTCAGTAATGGCTTGACTATAGATAAGGATTTGTGGATCATCTTCTAGTTGTTCTTTAGATTTTTTTAGCTTATTTCCATCTTTGAATTTATAATCCCACACTCGAAGTTCGGAGTTGTCTTTGATATCGAAACGATCCACTCGTCCAAAGATAGTAATTAAATCACCACTACTAAGTTGTAATGAGAACTCAACGGTCTTTTCTGATTCTACAAATGCCCACCCCTTGCTCTCTTGATCGATTTGCCAATCGACCAATAACGGGATTTGTTTCAACCACTTTTGTTGATCTGCAAATAATTGTCCATTTTGTGCAACAAGGACTCTCCAACGCTCTTGAGAAATCTTCTCTAATCGTTCTATCATCCACGATCGTTGTGCGAATTCATCTAAAGCGGTTTGTTGTTGATACTCTTGATAAAACTGATGCAATATTGCGTGCAATAAACTACCGATTAGCCCAAAGTCGGATTGTTCTTGCAATGCCTTGGGTGATTTCAAGCCCAACACATACGATACATAAAATTGATAAGGACATGAACGCAATGCTTGATAAGCACTGGGACTGAGTTTATTGGGCAATAACTTTGGATAGAGAACAGGCGTACTCGATGGGGGTGGTGGATGATTCTGCACTTCACCTTCGTGGACGGTTATCAAAGTTCTTAAGTGCGGCAAATCCATTTGCAATCTTGCTAACCAGCCACACAAGCGATTTTTTTCTTGGGCCTGATGATACTCTTGCCACAATAAATCCACATGCTTATGTGATGTAAGTAATTGCGATAGATCTCTTGCTTGTTGAATATATTCTGACTCAGGTAGAGCTTCATCAAGCTCTTTTAACATCGCTCTTGAAAAAATAGACCCATAATCTTTGGTGCTCGGTAACTGACGATCATCACAGCCAATAAATACAACGGCTGAATACTGATTGAAGCGAATCGCAGATAAAGGAATAAAAGCAATATTAATAGATTTTTTTAGGGCTTTTTGAATATAGGATGCTTGATCAATCCACTGATCCACAAGAGTCGTCCATGCAGTGTTTTTGAGGGTTTGTGTCTGTAGCTCGTGTAATTCATCCAACATGGCTAACCAACTTTGACCTGCTTCATCTTCTTCTAATGATTCCACCATGCCAAAAACATGCAATTGCTCTTTTAATAGATCAACCCATTCTGCGCTCGTGTTGCGCAAGCTTTGCCATGCAGTACTAAAACCTTGTAATTGCGTAAGCAAGGCATGGGCAATATGGCGATACTCGACACTCTTTGGATGCTCATCCTGACGGATCTCTTCTGTAAAAACGGCTTGTAACTCTTGCCACCCAATGCTAAACGAGCTTGCCAGGAGTCGGCTTTCCATCCACCAGGAAAAGTCCATGGGATCAATGGCTTGACTTTCAGTCAGTCGTGTAAAAAATTCTGGCCACCTGAGCATCGGGTTTTTTAAAAACCCAAATAAAGTGACTAAATTTGGTCCTTCAGGACTAGTAATAAGTTGCAAATAACTATGCACCGCGGCGGCTGCACTGGTGGTGGCAAGTTTCCAACCTGTGGGGTCTTTAATCGAGATGCGATCGCCATATCGTGCGAGGAGTGCCCGAAGTCGCCGGGCAACCAATCGATCTTGCGCAACAATAGCGATATGGTTTCGCCCAGCTTGGATATGTTCTTCTATACAAGTAAGTGCTGCCCAAGCCATCTTCTCAAAATTAGGCTGTGAATTGATCCGCCATGCTTGTTGCTGATATTGTTGGCGATTGTTGGCAACTTTTTCTAAAACATCCGGTTCAAACTGAGTCGTTTTTTGGGTGATACATTCAGGCCATAACGCACTGCTTTGCCAATCAATTTCAATCTTTAGTACCTCTTGATGCTGTGCATACACATTTAAAAATTGTGTTTGAATGGTGTGTATGGTTTTTGTTGATGTTGCCATTTCTAACCATACTAAGGGTGGTGGATTTGTTGTGATAAGTTCTTGTTGGCGATATTGATACGCCATTCTTTCGCGCACCATTGGATCTTCTGGACTACTGAGGTATTTCCAAAAAGCAAAAACGAGTTGCCCTTCTTCATTGGCCCATGCTAAGTTATTAGGATAGGCCGCTTGAATCATTCTTTCTAACTGCGCTTCCACGACTTCATATGCTTGCTCATTTGTCTGAGATGCATGCGGGGCAAAGGTAATATTGGCTTGAGTTAAAAAATCACAGGCTTGCACAATGGCTTTCGCCAATGCCCATCGTCCACCTTCACCAATCACGCCAAATTGACTTTGAATTTTTTTATACTTAGCTAATTCCCCATAGACCATTTCCCAACGCTGCAAGGTGGTAAGCACCGGTGGCAAAGGTAGCAAACTGGGTGTTTGTGCTAACCAATCCGCAACACTTAATATCTTGGGTAAAAACGCAATCTTGGGATCGAGTACGCCAGGTCTTGAGGATTCCAGAAGTTTTCGTAACTCGGTAATCGGGCCAGATGTAGATGTTAGGACAAGGGGTGATTGCTTGCATTGCAATGCATGCGCCCAAATCGATTTGGCCACATCTTGCAATGCACCATGATGTGCTAAAACACTTTTTTCAATCATTGACATGTTAAAAATATTTTTCCAGCGAGAGAATTAAAGTGTTTTAGGTTAAGATAAACGTTATGGTTAAATAAATTCAATTCTTATCTTACAAGTTTTTAGTATTACATTTAAATTATGATTAAGGAAGCAACATGAGCGAAGCAATCAAACATATTACGGACAGTTCATTTGAAACGGATGTTGTTCAAGCTGGGAAACCTGTTTTATTAGACTTTTGGGCTGAATGGTGTGGCCCTTGCAAAATGATTGGCCCGATTCTTGAGGAAGTAGCTAAGGAATATGGTGATAAGATTCAAATTGCAAAAATTAATGTTGATGAAAATCAAGAGATTCCAGCTAAATTCGGAATTCGCGGTATTCCAACTTTGATTCTTTTCAAGAACGGTGAAGTTGCTGCACAAAAAGTTGGCGCGCTCGCAAAATCACAATTAACTGCTTTTTTGGATTCTCATTTGTAAATACCAATTCCCCTACTGTTGTTTTTTCGTAGGGGAAATTTGTTACTAATGAATTTATAGTGTTAGAATCATTTCAAACTTAGATTTAAATGTTGTTTTAATTTAAATTTATCTGTTGCCACTCGGCTACCTCCCCCTCTTTTTTGGTATCTTATATTTATAGCTTATTAAACCTCTCTCATCTAGCCACTCTCTACATGGCCCTTCTTTAATCACTACAACTACTCCAGACTATGCAACTTACTGAATTAAAAATTCTGCACGTTTCTCAACTTTTAGAAATGGCGGCCTCCCTTGAAATTGAAAATACGCAAAGGATGCGCAAACAGGAACTGATGTTCGCGATTCTGAAAAATCGTGCAAAAAATGGCGAGACCGTATTTGGTGATGGTGTTTTAGAAGTTTTGCCGGATGGTTTCGGTTTTTTAAGATCCCCTGAATCTTCGTATCTTGCTTCCCCAGATGATATTTATATCTCTCCTGCACAGATTCGTCGCTTTAACCTGCATACTGGTGATGCGGTTGAGGGTGAAGTACGAACACCAAAAGAAGGTGAACGCTACTTTGCGCTTGTCAAAGTAGATAAGGTCAACGATATCGCTCCGGAAGCGCTCAAAAACCGGATCATGTTTGAAAACTTAACTCCCCTTCACCCTGATCGTCCGATGCTTTTAGAACGTGATATCAAGGCAGAAGAAAATTTAACGGGTCGCATCATCGATATGATCTCCCCTATCGGTTTTGGTCAACGCGGCTTAATTGTTGCATCACCTAAATCTGGTAAGACGGTCATGATGCAACATGTCGCCCATGCTATATCAACGAATCATCCAGATGCTATTTTGATTGTGCTTCTGGTAGATGAGCGCCCTGAGGAAGTTACTGAAATGCAACGCTCGGTGCGTGGCGAGGTTGTCGCTTCGACCTTCGATGAACCTGCCGTGCGTCACGTTCAAGTTGCTGAAATGGTGATTGAGAAAGCAAAACGTCTCGTAGAAATGAAAAAAGATGTCATTATCTTACTTGACTCCATCACCCGCTTAGCGCGTGCATATAATACGGTCGTTCCCTCTTCTGGAAAAGTACTTTCTGGCGGTGTGGATGCGAATGCCCTGCAACGTCCAAAGCGCTTCTTTGGTGCTGCACGTAATATTGAAGAGGGTGGATCACTCACCATTATTGCTACCGCTCTGATAGAAACCGGTAGTCGTATGGATGATTTGATCTATGAAGAGTTTAAGGGTACGGGTAATTTAGAGGTGCATTTAGAGCGTCGCTTAGCTGAACGTCGGGTATATCCTGCAATCAACCTGAATAAGTCAGGTACTCGTCGTGAAGAGCTCTTGATTAAACCTGATATTCTGCAAAAAGTTTGGGTACTGCGTAAATTACTCTCCGATATGGATGATATTGAGGCTATGAACTTTATTGTCGACAAGCTTAAATCAACCAAAAGTAACTCAGAATTCTTCGACTTAATGCGCCGTGGAGGCTAATTGAGGCGGTTTCTTGGCAAAATACCCCTTTTTGTAGGGTTTTATGTCATAATTGTCGTTTTCGCGGGAAAGTATTGAAATGTTGATCATTACAATGGCTACCTCAACTTTTAAGGAACTATCATGAAACAAGGTATTCACCCAGATTACAAAGAAGTTGTTTTTGTCGATGTCTCAAACAACTTCAGCTTTAAGACTCGCTCTACGATTTCTTGTCGTGAAACTATCAAGTGGGAAGACGGTAACGAGTATCCCCTTGCAAAAATTGAAACGTCATCTGAATCACACCCTTTTTATACTGGTACCCAAAAAATTATGGATACCGCTGGTCGTGTTGAGAAGTTCAAACAAAAATTTGGCTCAAAAGCTAGTGGTAAAACTACCGTTAAATAATGATTGGTTAACAAGACGAAGGCAGCCGGTTGGCTGCCTTTTTTATTCTGATGAATAAAACCCTTAAATTATCCGCTGCCGCCACAGCAAGTATGCCCCGTGTGATCATAGTGGCACTTACCCTGGTTTATGCCTTATCCGGACTGTTTCAACATGATCCCTGGAAAAATGATGATGCCGAAGGTTTTGGTGTCATGTGGATGATGGCGCATGGCAATCTTCAGGATTGGCTATTTCCACATATTTCTGGTCGTGATGCCATTGTCGGCACTCCTCTTCCCTATTGGATCGGTGGTCTATCAATTCATTATCTTGGCCCTCTCATCGGCGAAATCAATGCTGCTAGACTCATTTCTGGACTTTGCTTTCTGGGGACCGCTTTACTCATTTGGTACTCGACCTATTTATTAGCAAGACGTAGCGAAGTGCAACCGATGGCATTTGCTTTTGGTGGTGAACCTACCCCAAAAGAATTTGGCAAAACGATTGCCGATGGTGCTTTACTCATCTTTTTGGCGTGTATTGGTCTTGCGATTCGGGTTCATGAAGCGTCCCCTCTAATCATGGAATTGCTAGGTATTAGTCTTCTACTCTATGGTTCAATGCGGGGCTTTGATAAGCCTATTCAAGGGGGCTCTATTGCTGGCGTCGCTCTTGGAGTAATTGCTTTATCTGGAAATCTTTGGACTGCGCTCTTATTATGTTTTGCCAGTCTCGTCAGTTTTCATATTCGCAAAAAAAATATAATTTACTCTTGGGTGTTCCCTCTCATCATTGGTTTTGGCTTGGTCTGTGGTCTTTGGCCTCTACTCTGGTCTCTGAACCATAGCTCAGTAGAAAAAATTCGCCAAGCAATGGATGTATGGTGGGGTGTCTATCAATTCAAAGGATTTGTAACTCTCAAGAGTGTTGAATTCTTGAGCATCAACTTTTGGAGCTATACCTGGCCCGTTTGGCCACTTTGTTTTTGGAGTATTTATATTTGGGCAAAAAATGGTCGGCAAGGTCTAAGCGCTTCTCATCTCACAATTCCTGGATTTATCTTATTTGCTGAATTGATTCTATTTTTATTTAATCAGGATTTGAGCGAACGTTATCTGATGCTCTTGATTCCTGCGATGTCGGTTCTAGCTGCTTTTGGTTTACCTTTTTTACGTAGAGGTCTCATCAGTTTTATTGACTGGCTATCCTTACTGTCTTTTACCGTAGTTGCAGGTTTTATATGGGTCATTTGGTTTGCGAAATTAACTGGCTATCCAGAGGCTACGGCTAATAACATCGCTCGATATTTACCTGGATTTATGGCGAAGTTTTATGCTTTAGATTTACTTGTTGCACTGATCATTACCGTAATTTGGATTTTGATTGTTCGGTGGCGGGTATCTCGAGCTCCAAAAGTAATTTGGCGCTGTTTGGTGATTTCAGCTTCTGGCACTACTTTGATGTGGGTGTTACTGATGACCTTATGGTTACCCACGATTAATTACGCCAAAACCTATCAACCTGTAGCGCAGCGTTTTGCGAAAGCCTTGCCAGTAAATTTTAAATGTATAGATAGTAGCTTTTTAGGTGACTCCCAATTAGCTTCTTTTGTGTATTTCACGCGATTACCTCTGCAAGATAATTCGGCATGCGATTTGATGCTAACCCATTCAGCAGAAGAGGCAAAGGCTTCCGCCATCATCAATCAAAAACGCTTAACATTACTTTGGGAAGATCGTCGTGACAGTGACAAAGACGAACGCTTACGTCTTTATTCAGTGAAATAATCTTTTAGGTACTTAATGACCAGTTCTCTAGCAAATATTTTTCCTCGTTTAAAGCGAGATGTTCCAAAAATTCTTGATCTGGCAATTCCGATTCTTTTAGGTCAACTAGCAGTCATCACCTTTGGTGTGATGGATACAGCAATGGCCGCACGATACTCTACTGACGATTTGGCGGCCTTGGGAATGGCCTCATCGATATTTATTAGTATCTATGTTGGCTTAACAGGTATCTTGTCTGCACTAAACGCAATCGCCGGTCAACTGTATGGCGCAAATAAACTCCCTGAAATTGGTGAAGACACTAGGCAAACACTTTGGCTGGCGATGTGTACCTCCGCTGTAGGTATTTTTGTTTTATTACATCCAGGTCCCTTTTTAGCGCTGGGTGATGTCTCTCCAAGTATTGAAGCAAAAGCGCGTCTGTATCTTGAGATTCTGGCTTGGGGCACTCCTGGAACCATGATTATGCGGACTTATATGGCGTTACATAACGCCATCTCTAAACCAAAAGTGATTACTAAATTACAAGTCATTGGTCTTTGTTTAAAAGTACCTCTCAATTATTTATTTATTTTTGGTGGTTTTGGTATTCCTGCGATGGGTGGACCGGGTTGTGCACTTGCATCCGTGATTGTGCAATGGTTTTGGGTGATTTCAGTTACTGTCTTGATCTGCACGCAAAAAAGTTATCAACCTTACGGCATTTTTTCTAAATTTAGTCTACCGAACTGGCCACGAATCTGGAATATCCTCAAATTGGGAGCACCAATCGGTTTTAGTTATTTGATTGAGGTGACTTCATTTGCTTTTATGGCACTTTTTATAGCGCGTTTTGGTACGAGTGTTTTAGCAGGCCATCAAATTATTGCCAATATGGGCACTGTTCTTTATATGATTCCTTTATCTTTATCGATTGCAACGATGACGGTGATTGCGCAACATCTTGGCGCTCAACAAACGCGCGATGCTGAGGAGGTAGGTTGGTCTGCTGTTATTTTTATTACTTCTGTGAGTGTGTGTTTAGGTATCCTCGTTTGGTTCTTGCAAGATTTTTTACTAGATCTGTATTCACCGAAACCAGAAGCACGCGCTATGGCACATAAATTATTTATCTTTATTGCAATCTACCAAATGGCCGATGCCCTGCAAGTCACTGCGGCTTTTATTTTGCGAGGTTATCGTGTGGCATTCTGGCCGATGTTCATTTATGCGGGATCATTGTGGGGCGTGGGACTTTTAGGTGGCTACTTAATGGCCTTCCAAAAAATCCCATTTGTACCAGAGTACTTCCATGGCGCTGCAGGCTTTTGGACTGGGAACAGTATTAGCCTGGCAATTGCTGCCTGCTTACTCCTTGCCCTCTTTAAATATACTGCACGAGAAATTAGGCGGAAGGGTGTAGAGCTCCCGCTTTAGATCAATTATTCAGGGCGGATATTTTGACGCTGGGCTACTTTGGATAAACTATCAATATCTCTTGCAACCCTTGCCTTAAATTCCATCGGCGAACTGGCGTAAGGCTTGCCGCCAA
Source organism: Burkholderiaceae bacterium (assembly GCA_947462685.1). Lineage (GTDB taxonomy): Bacteria > Pseudomonadota > Gammaproteobacteria > Burkholderiales > Burkholderiaceae > Polynucleobacter. The sequence continues at coordinate 21,583 of CANHPL010000006.1, forward strand.
AATCAATTAAACGTTGTTTAAAGTCTGGATCATTCGAAATGGCTCGGATCTCTTTATTTAATCGCTCAACAATCGCTGGAGGCATATTAGGTGGTCCAGAGACACCAAGCCAAGATTCGTAGGTCACACCTGGATAAAGATCCGCAACGGTTTGCGCATTGGCTACTGGGCTAGCGCCTTTAGGGGCTGTTGTAGCTAGCAGTTTGACACGCTTATCTTTAAGAAGTGATGCGGTAAGTGTCATAGTATCAATCATAATATCCACACGTCCGCCCAATAACTCCTGAAAGGGTTGTGTACCACCTTTAAAGGGCACGTGTATTACATTGACTTTTGCTTCCGAGAAAGTCCACTCACCTACCAAGTGCATGGCTGACCCAACACCCACGGAAGAGTAGGTATATTTATTGGGTTCATTCTTAGCAGCTTGTATGAAGTCAGCTAAATTATTAAATTTAGAATCAGGTAACACAGTAAAAGCAATTGGGTAGGTTGTTACCATACTGATCCATGAAAAATCATTCACGGGATCATAAGGAAGCTTGGAACGAATTGCTGCAGTACTGGCATGAGCACTCGGCGCAAAATATAAGGTATATCCATCTGGGCTTGCTTTTGCAGCAAGATCGGTAGCGATGGTTCCACCTGCGCCAGGATGGTTTTCAACAACAACGTTTTGGCCTAAACGTTCACCCAGATTTTTTGCGACTAAGCGCGCTACGATATCGGAACCTCCGCCTGGTGCATATCCTAACAACATCCGTATCGGCTTATTCGGCCAATTAGTCTCTGCGCTTTTTTGAGCCCAAAGGGTGGATGAAAAACCAAGACCTAAACTTAAAATAATCAGTGGTAAGCGTTTCAATGTTGTTCTCCAGGATTCATTTTTAGATGCATCTTTGCCAACCAGTCTTCTCTTGAACAAAAGCCAGGTCTTGAAGATGCGCTTTGATAAGCAATTTGCATAATGGCTTCTTCAGATAAATCAAAGTCCACCACTTCACGTAATGGCTGCTCACAATACCAAGGGGTATCGAAAAAGATCTCAACCCGATTTCCTTCTGGATCGCGAAAGTAAATCGATAAGGCATTGCCATGACAAATACTCACCAAATCGTGTGTGCCAGAGTTAGCTAATGCACGCTGGCGAAAAATTTTTAAGTAGGTGAGATTCGGGACACGAAACGAAATTTGATTAATGGGATTAAATGTTAATTGTTCAGGCCTGCCATTGGCCATGACAATTTGATGATGTTCCTTTTCATTCCGACTCAAGAAAACAAGACTAACTGCGCCTAATTGACCTTGATCCGTAATCTTAAAATCCAATACTGTTTGATAGTAGGTTGACATCTTCTGTATGTCATGCACAGCAAACCCCATATGACTTAATTGCAATGCATCTTGAGGAAGTGAAGTGCTAATGGTCATCTCTAATTAATCTGCTTTAATATTATTTTCTTTAATTAATTTGGTGTATTTGACTTTCTCAACTTCGAGAAATTTTTTGGTCTCACCCATACTCATGGCACCACTTCCACCCGGTGGATAATTAACGGCCACTTTCATCGGTTTGGATGGAAAGTTTTGTGCTTGAACAACACCAACAAACAACAATATAAAAATGAACATTGATTGTTGGATGACCAATTTTTGTTTTTTTAACATCAGTAAAAATTCAATAATTAGACTGAAATTCAAGATGGTGTCTCCAAATATTGTGTTTTAAATTGATTATAATTTTTTGTTAGTAAAATATACTAGCACAACATGTAGTTCATACCAATTAGATTAATCCCTTTTAAGAGACACGCCATTATGCAAGTACCTCAAGCTAGCTCCAAATCAGACCAAACACTTTCTCACAATATGACCCTCCTTGCTCACCATGAACTTGGTGGATTTGGTGGTCTTGGCGAAGGCATGGGCTTACAAATCACCAAAGATGGTCGTCGCATCATGTGGCTGGCCCACGAATCTGCGCCAAAAAACTTCTCTGGCGTGGACGTTACTGACCCTAAAAATCCAAAATTGATCGTTCAAACGGATTTACCCCATATGCAACTGCGCTCAAACTCTCTTGATGTTTGGGGCGATCTACTTGCGGTAGCTTACCAAACGCAAACGGTAGGTCTTAAACCTGCTGGTGTTGATCTATTTGATGTAAGCGATCCTGAGCATCCTAAACTTCTCTCCCACTTTGATTGCTCAGGTCCGTTCTCCCGAGGAGTGCATGCTTTATGGTTCGTGGATGGTAAATATATTCATATGTCTTCGGGGTCCGGGGATTTTGAACCGACTCACCCATTAGATGATCAGTTCTATCGTATTTTGGATGTCTCAGATCCGAAAAATCCGGTAGAAGCTGGTCGTTGGTGGTATCCAGGAACTCGTGTAGGTGACTCAGCCCCTCCACCAGCTCGTCATCCGAAATTTGACACAGGCTACCGCGTACATAACACCAATGTTTTCCCGCGCGAACCACACCGTGCATATGTGGGCTATATCGATGGTGGAGCTTTTGTTTTAGATATTTCGGATATGAAAAATATTCAAGTCGTTTCTCATTGGAATCACTCTCCACCGCTCAATGGCTTTATTCATACAGTACTGCCTTTATTTGATCGCAAATTATGGATTGTGAGTGATGAGTGTGTGTTTGACGACGGGATCGATTGGCCGAAATTGGTCTGGGTCATCGATAGTAGTGATGAAAAAAACCCCCTATCCATCTCCACTTTCCCAATGCCTCCTGTTGAGGTATTTAGTAAACGTGGTGGACGCTATGGCGCGCACAATCTGCATGAAAATCTCCCAGTACCTGGATCCTTTTATTCCGACACGATCATTATTGGTACCTTCTTTAATGGTGGTATTCGGGTATTTGATACCACCGATCCTTACCGTGTAGAAGAAATCGCCTACTATGTTCCTGGAGCCCCTAAACTCTCTCCAGCAGGCGCAGTGCAAATCAACGATGTCTATGTGGATGAAAATTCTATCGTGTATGGAGTTGATCGTTTTGGTGGCGGTCTATACATCTTGGAGATGAATATTTAATCCCATGAATTTTCAAAGGGATCCACTTGCTAGCAAAATTCCAGTAACCATCATTACTGGTTTTTTGGGTAGTGGTAAAACCACTCTAATTTCTGAATTGGTGCGTCACCCTGAAATGAATCGTGTCGCACTCGTTATTAACGAGGTTGGTGAAATCGGTATTGACCACGATTTGATTGAACGCTCAACAGAAAATATTTCTCTTTTATCCAATGGTTGCATTTGCTGCTCGGTAAGAACGGATATGCAAGAAACTCTGCGTGATTTATTTGCGAAGCGCTCCGTAGGTGAAGTCTTTGATTTTGACCGTGTCATTATAGAAACGACAGGTCTTGCAGATCCTGCACCGGTTCTACAAACCTTAGTGAGCGATACATTGTTAGAAGCGCAATTTCGGTTTGATGGCTTAGTAACTCTAGTGGATGTCGTAAATTATCCTGTCATGGTTCATACTCAAAAAGAAATCATTAAACAAATTGCGATTGCAGATAAGATATTTTTAACGAAAAGTGATTTAATCGACTCTTCAGGGCTAGAGATGATTCAAAATCAACTACGGGAGTTAAATTCAAGTGCGCCTATGATTATGGTTACTCAGGGTAAGGTTTCTCCGATGGAGCTAATGAACTTGGGCTTATCTTCCACCAAGTCCTCTAGCAAAATTCTATCTTTCTTAGGGGAACAAACTGAATCTGGTAGATATTTAGGTCAGTTTGTACAAGCTCATGACTCTGGCATACAAACCCTTTCACTGCGGTTTGCTGATCCTTTTACATGGGAAGCTTTCTCGAGCGCTCTTGATTTACTCAGTAATCTGCGTGGCCCTGATTTACTTCGAATGAAAGGCATTATCAACGTATCGGGTCAGCCTGTCGTAGTGCAGGGCGTACAACATATCTTTCACCCTCCTGTTCACTTAAAAGATTGGCCGAGTAACGATCATGATTCAAGAATGGTATTTATTACCCGTCATATGGATGCACAGTTAATCCGAAATTTATTTGATACTGTGCGCTTATTGAACCATTAAAGATTTTTCTTTAACCAGTCAATAAAGGACTCTTCTAGCAGGAGATCTTTTTTAAGTTAGCCCATAAAACTAGTATTATTTTAGATAAATCATATTCTCTATGAACAAATTTCAATTTTTAGTACACAAATCTTATATATCTTGATTACAATAATTCAACAATACTTTGGAGAACACACATGAACGACTTCATCAACGATACACAAGCATTAATCCCAGCATCTTCTTTCAATCGCCGCGACTTTATGAAAACTTCTGCTTTAGGCGGTCTTGGCTATGCCGTTGCTTCTGCGCCAGTGATGGCACAAGCGATTAAAACAGACTTTAGTGGCTTGAAATGCTCTGATGAAACTATAGTTTATGGTGACTCGAAATTACCGATTTATGTTGCTAGACCTGAAAATGCAAAAGGTCCTTTACCAGTCATGATTGTCGTTAGCGAAATTTTTGGTGTACATGAGTACATCGCAGATGTAGCAAGGCGTTTTGCCAAGCTTGGATACCTAGCCATCGCTCCTGAGTTCTTTTACCGTGCAGGTAATCCTCAACAAATTGCCACGATTGCTCAAATTCAAAGTGATATCGTGGCAAAAACTCCTGATCAACAGGTATTAACTGATGTCAAAGAAACCCTCAACTGGGCCAAAGCACATGGTGGGAATATGTCACGTGTGGGTATTAATGGGTTTTGCTGGGGTGGGCGCATTGTTTGGCTTACTTGTGAATCACTACCAGGAATCAAAGCAGGTGTTGCTTGGTATGGTCGTTTAACGGGAACTAAATCAGCCAATTTCCCTAATCATCCGATCGATCTAGTTACTCAATTAAAAGCCCCCGTTTTAGGTCTTTATGGCGCAAAAGATACAGGTATTTCTGTTAGTACTGTGGCTGAAATGCAAGAAGCCTTAGGCAAGGAAAAAACTAACCGTGCAGCACAGCAGTCACAATTTGTTCTTTACTCTGCAGCTGGTCATGCCTTCCATGCAGATTATCGACCAAGTTATCTTCCTGCAGCGGCTGCAGATGGTTGGGATAAGGCAGTAGCTTGGTTCAAAGAAAAAGGTGTTTAAGTTGACCGTTCTAAATACCGTAACCCTAAAAATACACCAAGAATCATCCCAGCTACAGTAATAAACGAAGATAAGGCTAAAGTGGACATGCCACTTAAGCCTTGTCCAAATGTGCAACCCAAAGCAGTAACTCCACCAATCCCCATCAATGCGCCGCCTATCAGATGATTGAGGGTATCCGTCGTATTGGAAAACCCTTGCAGACGCCATTGTCCTCTTAGCAATGCACTAACAGATGATCCAACGATGATACCTAGAGCAATTACTATCGCAAAACTCAGCGTTTTAGAGGTATCGCTAAACAACGTTAAATAATCTAAAAGATACGCCATCGGCGCTACTAAGGAGGCGCTCTCCATACGTCCGCTATTAGTGGCAATAAAAAGAGGCTCTAAGGTATTCGGATCTTCCGGCACAAATCCTACATGACCGGAAATGAACCAAAATCCAAGAATCACAAAACCAACGAGCACACTCACCCACCACTCCCCATGTTTACGAAATTCGCTATCTTTAAAAGCAAAGAGTAATAACATCAGTCCAAAAAGAAGGCTAATAACGAGTGATAAAACTGGAATTTGTACTGGTAAAACTTGATTCAATAATGAAGCTAGATCCTGATGAGTCGGTAATTGAACAAAAATACGGTCGACAGTTTCCACGCGTATGACGCCAAATACTCCACGCAATGTCATTTGCGCAAATATACCCATCATGATCAATACGATAAAAGATTTAAGACTACCAGCACCTAAACGTACGAGGTTTTTAGCGCCACAACCGGAGGCAATGGACATACCGATCCCAAATAAGATACCACCAACAATATGCGATAACCAGAGTAATTTAGAGTTTGTGTAGATGGTTTGATGAATATCAATCCATCCCTCAAGAAATAAAAGATTAGTACCTACAACAGCAATAGCAAGTGCGATACACCACTGACGCGCACGACTCCAAGACTGCATCACAAATACATCACTGATCGCCCCCATGGAACAAAACTGCGTTCTTTGCATAGCAAAGCCTAAAATACAAGCTAGCAAAAAAGCGCTTGATAAAATGATGAATTTTAATTGGAGGAGATCTGACATCATCGTATTTTACTACTGTGCCGGTTTAGGCTACAAAACACATGCGTTGCCAGTGGCATTGACATGGGCCACGCGTTTATTTTGAATGGTAAATGTGGTTCTACATTCACTTGTATAAGAATATCCAGGGCTACCTGGAATCGGTCTCGTAAATACAGCATCACCTTGCCGAATCACTTGAACTGAAGAAGGTGTTGGTGGGATGTGATTTTGCTGAACTTTTTCATAGGTCAAATACTTTGCCTGATCGGTCTGGTAATGATTGGTGGGTGCTCCCCAAGTAGCGATAAGGACATCTTCGTCAACCCCTACCCATTGATTAATCATTTTGGAATATTTTTCAGCAGATACGCACCCTGTAAGGAGTGTTGTGCATGTGCCAAGAATCAGGAAGCAAGAGATTATAAAAATTTTTTGCATGTCAGACCTTATTGAATGAATCAATTATAAAAGTATATTGTCTAAGAAATATATTAGCTTAAAAATTAGTATTGAAATATATACAAGATCAGTTCGCCAAATTCAAAACGACAAAATTCAAAAAAATCCTTAACGTACTTAAGATTAAATGGTTGATGCGGGAAGTAATGATTGCAGGTGCTCTAACTTAGTGATACTCCAGAGTTGCGTAAAGAGCGTTTGCATTTCTACTTCCGTAGCCGCTCCACTAAAAAGTGCTAAACGAATCGCTTTTTCTTCGATCTCAGGTCGAGAAAGGGTATTACCGGGATCACCCTTGGGTTCATCCACTCGACCATGGAGTATTCGACCATCTTGAGTTTTAACGGTTACCTTTCCAATCCAGCGAACGGGATATGCGGCATCCACTTCAGGATCTAATTCCATTGAAATGCGGGCGCATAAATCTTTGATCTGAGGATGATTAAAGTAACGCTCAAACTCATTTAAGCCGGCATAGCCGTATTGTGCAGCCAATGCCAACACTGTCCCCATTGAAAACTTGGATTGATGAACCGTGCTTGGATTAACCACTGGACCTAAGACATCAATGGCTCCCTGATGAACCAAAGTTCTTACTTCCTCTATATCTTGGGGCTTCAACTGATGTTCTTGCATGACTTGTAATAACGCATCAGCAGCTGGATGGGTATGACGACAAGATGCATGATACTTAAATGAAGTCTCAACCAATGCCCAGCGTGATCCTAAACGATCCGTTAGCTTGTTCACATCAGCATCGCTTGACATGCCTGCCGCCATCCCTTGTGCGCCCTCTAAAATCTTTTTTGCCCCTGTAAAGCCATCTTTAGCTAAATATGCCGCAGTCAATCCTGCCCCTGCTGCATGTGCAGTATGTAATTGCTTGGAGTCAGCAGCGTCTTTTAAAAACTCCCATAATCCTGCCGCTTGGGTTCCTGCAGATCCAAAAGCATGCAGCATTTGCTCAGGGGTTAATTTTAATAAGCGGCCAACCGCAGCTGCAGCAGCAATCGTGCCAGCAGTTCCAGTGGTATGAAATACTTTGTAATGGGACCTGCCTAAAAATTCACCAACACGAATACCAACTTCATAACCAGCGATACAGGCAACTAAAAACTCTTCACCACTGGCCTGAATCGACTGGGCCACAGCTAACGTGGGCGAGAACACCACTGTTGCGGGATGAAATACTGATGCGTTATGCACATCATCTTGTTCCACCACATGTGAGGCCGCGGCATTAACCATCGCGGCAAAATACGGCGTGGTATGCGTGCGGTCAATCAGTACCTCTGAGGCTCCTGAAATCGGCCCCATCTGCTTTGTGAAGCGATTGATGATTTCTATAGCACGAGCGCCCTTACCTGCCAATGTAGAGCCTACCCAATCCACGAGTAAATCCTCCGCCTTACGAAACACCTCTTGAGGAATCATCTGTGCTTGTAAATTAGCTGCAAAGGTGGCTAGTTCACTAGTAGGAAAAGAAGTTGATGTGTTTTTCATATGTATTTTCATTGTCTACTCTAATTTAATTTTTAAAAACTTCACTTTTATTTTTCTAATTGTAATAAAGATTATATAAATCTTATATATGTTATATTCAATTGAATTCAATTGGTATGCCACAAATCTTCAATGACAAATCCTGAGCGCCTCCGTTACCGATGTCATCACTGCCTAGAGGATGCCAAAATTACAACCCCGGGTTGTCAGGTCTGTGGCTCACAAAGTACCAGTCATTTTGTATTAGATCCTATTACCTCCCAGACCGTGCTTGTTTGTAATGGCTGCAACGAAATCCAAACATCCCAGGATCGACCACCAATCGATTGCTTGAATTGTCATCAAGGGATATTCGATTGGTGGGATGATTCTGAAAATACATGGTTTAAATTAAATTTACAACCTCAATCTACTCGTTCAAATGATGTATGGGTGCAAGGGGACTTTGACGGTGATTACGAAGGGGTTCTAAAGCCTGAATTCAGAACAAAATCAGAAACACCCGGAAATGCTCATTATTTCGATATTATATTTAAACATTCGTATTTAAAGAATATCGTTCGTATACCTAATCCACCAACCATGGTTGGTCCTCAAGAAAAAAGACCGTTTACTAGCCCTCTCATCTATCCTGTTGATGTGCAAACTCCTCAAATAAATCCTGAGGAGCCCCAAGTCAATCGCGTAGCACTGCGTGATTTTCGTCTTCACGAATGGGAATTTTTGGGAAGTGTGAAGTCACCGGCTCATGATGCAACCAAGAGGTTTGGAAGAGTCAAAGGAACTGGTTATGGGATTTTGCAAGAACATGACCCAAAAGAAGATGTATTAGAAGAAGAACCTAAAAATATTGTTGAACAAGCGGTGACACAAGTTCGAGAATTTAGCAAAGGTCCGCAAAAAGAAACTGTGGTGGATGATCAAGTCGTCACGGAGCCAGAATATCCATACGACACTTGCTTTAGTTGCTCTAGCTTATTACACCTTATTCTCTTTATCCTCGTTTGGATTTCCTGCACTCTCCAAATTGCCGGTTTATTTATTTTGTTTATTTCTATCGTATGCTGGTTAGATCAATCTCTTGGAAAAAATAATTTACACATCAAGAATCGATTCTTTGGCATCCTTTTTGGACTACTATTATTAGTTGCCTCTGGGGTAACTCTTACCATTGGATATTGGCCTTCATTTATCCAGGAATGCCATGTATTAAGTCAGAAAGCACTCATCATTACGGCGCTTGCTTTTCTTCTCAGCGCCCTATTAAGGTCTTGTTTTGTTAAATCATTACTTCTGGCGTTCCTCTTTATTGCTCTTTGCGCTTGGTGTAAGATCCATGATCGAGATTGTCGCTTTAGTCCGACGACCAATTCATTTGAAATTGCAGCGAGTCACTTCCAACAACAATTAGAAATCCTCACTGATCATGATGTGAGTTCTGAAATGATCAATGATGCCTCACAAAATAATCCGAATGGACAACGGATATCCCTCGATCAAGCAAATCAAAAGCCCGAATTACTAGATAACTGCAACAATCGAATTTATATTCCGTTTGCATTTAACAGTTCTGATATTGACCCCAAAACCAATATTAAACTCTATCGTCTGGGGATGATTTTGAAACAATATAATCCTGAAAAAATAATCATCTCGGGTTATACAAGTAAAGATCCTGGCGATGAATCGCCTAATGGATATGTTACCAACATCAATCTCAGCGTAGAAAGAACCAACGCGATTAAACATTACTTAGTTGAAAACGATTTTATTAGTGCCGATAAAATTGAAACTCGAGGCTTTGGCTATAGCTTACCGATTCTTCCGAATGATGTTGCCAATGCGATCAATCGACGGGTCGAGGTAAATATTCAATGTACAAACTATAAAACCCAATAATTCACATGAACTACTTTCGCCCTCAAATTACCGCCATTGAATTTCCTCATATTATTAGGGGAACTGGTCATTTTACGCGTTTACATGTCAAAGTATCAGGCTGGGGAAGATTAAAAATCACTTCGCTTGAAAAGGGATCGATTCCCTTTAGTCAAAGGATTTGGTGGAAATCACGCGTATACGAATTAGATGTTCCTAAGAATCAAGAAATCGCGATTACTTTTACTAACCTCTTTGGAAATGAACAGCGTCGAATCCAATCGCCAAGTAATAATCTCGAATTTGCTCTGATAAAACCTTCATTACTTAAGGTAGGAACTTTACCTCAACCTAAATTGAATACTGTTCGTTCACAAGTACGGAGTTTAAAAAGTATTTTCCTAAAGAATTTGTCAACCAAAATCTTGGTTCCTAGTATTGGGATAGCTATTCCGCACATGCAACTGCGTAAATCGCTCAAGCAACAGCATTTAAAGACTTATCGTTTTTCTGCACCAACTTTTAAAGCAAATATCAATTATCAAGAATTAAAATTTTTACCAAATATAAATAATCAAAGTGAGAAAGGGAATTTGAAATGAGCCTAGTTGAGAGTATTGACCAATATAGATATCCTGATGAGGGCGAGTTACATCAAAGCAAAATTAGTAAATTTTTATGGTTTTGTGCTGGTGCAGATCTCCAATTATTAAAACACTGCCCTCAATCCGAAAGAATTAAAGAGGAAGGTATTGGGGGAGTTGTTTTAGCAACAGGAGTGCTCGCTTTTCTATCTTCGTCATATGCCTTTTATATTGTCTTTCGTGACCCGAATATTAATAGCATCATTTCTTCCTTGATGGCCATCGCTTTCGGGTTTGTTTGGGCATTAATTATTTTCAACCTCGACCGCTTCATTGTTTCCTCTACTGGGCATGGTGATGGAACTGAAAAAATCACCTGGGAAGAATTTACGGGTGCTATACCACGTTTGCTCATGGCCTTGATTATTGGATTTACCTTATCAAAGCCGCTTGAAATTCGGATCATGAAATCTGAATTAGAAGCCATCTACCAAGTAAAAAAGGCTAAATATCAAGAAGATAATACTCCTATTGAAGATGCGCGCTATGATGCTGAGCGCAAAATAACTCAAGAAAAATTTGATGCGGTTAGTGCTGATCGTGTCCGATTTGAAAAAGAAAGGCAAAGCTTATTAGAAAAAGCCATTCAAGAACGAGTCGATGCCAATAAAGAAGCCTCTGGAAAAAGTCAAAATGGAGCATCTGGAGTTGGCCCAATCTATCAAGCCAGGATGGCAAATGCTGCTGATTTAGACAATCAAGCTCAGAAAAAAGCGGATGACATCAAAGCTTGGGATGAAGAACATAAAGACGAGGTGGCGAAATTCAAAGCCAAAAGAGAAGAGATCGACGAAAAACATCGCAATAATCTTGATGAAATTAAAACAAATGGCGAAAAACTCAATGGTCTAGTCAACCAAATTATGTGGGCTCATGAAGCATATCCGATTATTTCTTGGGCAATCACTCTCCTTCTTTTATCCATAGAAATTGCACCAATTCTTTATAAATTAATGATCCGAAATGGTCCTTATCACTATCTAACCGAGAATCAAAGAGAAATAGTAGCAGCAAGATATGCAGTGGAGAGAAAAACAAATACGATGTCGGGCAATTATGGACAACAAGCAGAAATCGAGATTTTTCATCAAGCTGAAACATCACTCAAATCCTCGATTGCTCACTTGAATTCTGAAGCGAGACTATCTTCTCAAGCATTAGATCAATTTGAAAACATCGTCAGTAAAGATATTTCGAATAATCCAGAAAAATACGTTCAATTAGCCCCGCCAAAGAAGGTCTAATGTATTTTTCTTAAGTAGATATGTTTTTTTCAAAGCTCTCCGGGTTTGATATTTCAAACCTCGTTAAACTTCCAGCGCTAGATCGCTGGAAGATTGAGCTATATAGTGTTTGGGGAAGCATCAGCTGTATATTATGCGCACTATCAGCTGCCTATCTTTTTAAAATAACTACAAAATCACTTGTTGTAGCCATCGTTGCAGGAATCATTGTCCTAGCTTGCTTTATAGCAATTCAGGGATTGTTGATTTCTAATAGAGGAGAACATTTTGGTACCCAAAAAAATGACGAAATTGCTAGTCAACCAAATCGTTTTAATATATTTATTTATTTACTTCTCACCATCTTATTTAGCCAACCTATCTTAATTTATGTCAGTCAACAATTAGATAAAGACAAAGTGGAGCAACTAAATCAGTTGGAATATCAATTACGTATTCAGAGTTTAGAAGATTTACATCAAGCTGAATACGCAAATGCTAAATTTGATTTGGCGAAAATTCGAGAAAAAATTAATTCACTAGGGGGTAATTTAAGTTTATATGTTCCACAAGATGATACTCAAATTACTAGCAATCAAAATCCAAATACAACACTAGATATTTCCCATTCCGCACGTAAAGCACTTGTATTCGGTAATCAAAAATACCTTTCTCCCCAAAAAACTTTATATAACCCCAATAATGATGCTAAAGGTATTAGCGCTAAATTAATAAAAATGGGCTTTCAAGTCACTCAGGTCTTAGACGCTAGCCGATTTGATATGGAATCCAGTATAGATAATTTTGTGAACACATTACAGCCGGGCGATGTGAGTTTTGTTTACTACAGTGGTCACGGAATTCAATTAGATCAATATAACTATTTTGTTCCAACGGATACAAGAACTGATTTTGCGGCACTTGTAAAACTTAACAACATTATGCAAAAAATTAGCGATAAAAAAGTATTAGCTAGTGTTTATGTCATTGATGCCTGTAGGTCAAATCCATCCAATAAAAATGAGTCGGGATTTGCGACTCAAGGAGTTGGTGTTAATACGTTTATTGCTTTAGCTTCTTCAGCTGGTGAAGAATCTAGTGATGGGCGACCGGGAACTAACGGAGTATTCACTAGACCAGTGATTAAATATATTAGTGATGAGAAGGACATTGATTCTATTTTCAAAAAAGTTCAAGAGGAACTTGCGCAAGATAGAAGTGTCAAACAACATCCAACTTCAATTAACTTTTTGGAAGAGCCTTTAATTCTTGCTCTCCAAAATGCAAAACAACAAACCAATGAAGTGGCAAAAATAAAGCCTGATTATAAAAACTCGACTTACAAGTGTCAAAATACAAAAATATCTAAGGATCCTGATTTTGATAGGCAAGAACTTTTATTTAATTGCATTAGCGAATATGTGAAAATTTCTGAAGATTTAAAACAAGAGTTAACCGCTAGTGAAAATATTAAAAAAAATAAGATTGAAGAAAAATTTGGCGAAGATCACTTTAATCCGTTGTACTTTTACTCTTACTTATGGTCGAATCAAACCTTAGGTGATGATGATAATTCATCACTTAAACCCTTATATCGCTCTATTCTTATAAGTGCTCTAATATGGTTCTTTCTTGCAGGTGGATTTATTTTTAGAGAAAGATTAGGCATACCTTTACTAAACTACCGTCGTTTTAGAAATGAAGAAGATAGTGTGAACCTAAATTCCTTATTCCATCAATATCAATTGAAATCTAAAGAGAATTACGACAATTTTAAGAATCAAGTGAAATCTAAAATCTCGTCGGCGTCATTACTTAATGAAACAATCGAAACTCAACTGCCCAATCCTTTTTCTGAAAATGGTGATGTTTTAGAAAGAAGAAATAAATTTATTCGGACTGGACGTGAGGCACTTGATGATCTTCATAAGGCTTTAGGAATGTGATGAGCTTAGGACACCTTCTACAAAGAATTGCGGGCAAAGACAACAACTTACTTGATCGCTCCTCAGATGCTGAGAGAGTGATGTACAACTCTTTAGGAATCCTGGTATTGGTCATATCTCTTTTGGCCTTAAGCTCCATTAGTTATTCTTTATATTTAGTTCATTTTCCAAAAGGCTTCAATCAAACTACTAGAGATTTTTTCAATATTATCTTCATTGTTTTGCTCTCTTTTGTTTGGACTTTAATCGTATTTAACTTTTATCGTTTTTCGCTATCATCGGTTTCTACCCATAAACAAGAATTTACAATTGCAATTCTTCCACGATTAACCATACAAATATTTTTTGCCATTTTAATTGGCTTATCCATCAGCATACCCCTGACAGTGGTTGTGACGCATCATGAATATAAAGATGAGGTTTTGAAAAATGAAGCTGATATATTAACTAAACTCAATCTAAGCATTGATCAAAAATATAACGCTCAGTTAGTCAATCTTTATAAAAATCTCATTGTGATTGACGCAAAAATAAATACTAATCAATCACAATTACAAGATTTACATTCAGTGACGCTCAATGTTCAAAATCAATTATCTCAACTTCAGAATGAATCTTCTCAATTAAAGGAAGATTCCGAAGCGATAAAAATTGAGATTTCTACTTTAAGAGAAAAAATCAATTTAGAAAAAGAAAAACTTAAAATTACTATTCAAAATGATGATGGACTGATTAAAAACATTCAGAAAGCTTATGCTAAAAACAGTAAATTAATGTTTTTAATTTGTATATTTATCTGTCTGATCCTCGTATTTCCTTCTTTATATCAAGCTCTATATATTCCTGGTATCTACGACTATCTTGTTGAGTATGAAAATCATGAAATTTTGAGTAATCAAGGTGTTCTTCCGGAATCTAGAAATGTTTTTATCGGAGCAGAGCAGGTGCATATTCCCTATTACACACTCCCAGAAGAATTACTTCGTGAAAAGAAATTAGAGCTTGAACAACTATCCGCAGAGGATCGCAAGCTAATCTTAAAAAAAGACTCAGCTAATTAATTTTTTATATAGCGATAAATATGTGTATTAATTTCTTTAATACACCGATCAAACATTTGATTGGTAGGATTTTTAACGTTGCGGTAGTTCACGTTTAAGCAATTTAAAACACCCCCTGCGCAAGAGTTTCTGGCATTCTCTTCCGTTTTGTTATTTTTACTTTTATTGGGATTATTTTGATTTGCCTTATAAATCTTCATGGCACATTCCTTGGTTTCATTGCGTACTTTCTTCTTGGCATAATCCCCAAATCGTCTTGCCAATTCATTTTCTAATTTTGTATCCACAGGAATACCAAATAAGCGCTTAAACCATTTAGTAAAGTCATCAAATATCCCCGTTGAGTCGTCAATTATCTTGTTGCTATTAGCTAAAATTTTTCCTTCTTCTTTAACGATAGCGCCCTCTGCAGGAGCTGCTGCTTTGGAAAAAATGCGAAAGATACTATCAATAACTCCTGCATTGGCTGGAGTGCTAATTACACCAAATGAAAGCATGAAAGTAAGTATAAGTCGTTTTATTTTTAATAACGACATCTCGCCTCTGATTTGTAATTAGTGAAATGCACAACTAAGTCAGCCTCCGACTTGTATTTGGTGTAATAAATCACTGCTCTTGCATCGCTTTTGTAATTCGTAAAATACCATACTCCAGATCCTGAATCCGATTGATATTTGGTTTCATACACAATACAGTTCGCCTCAGACTTGTATGTAGTTACAAAGACCTTTGCCTGAGCTTCAGAGGCGTAATCCGTCACAAATATTTGCGCCGCATAGGTATTCAGGCATAAACACAAA
The DNA here is from genome assembly GCA_947462685.1 of Burkholderiaceae bacterium. Classification (GTDB taxonomy): domain Bacteria; phylum Pseudomonadota; class Gammaproteobacteria; order Burkholderiales; family Burkholderiaceae; genus Polynucleobacter. Next base: position 37,333 of record CANHPL010000006.1, read on the forward strand.
ATTACACCAATGAACAGTCTTTTAATTAAAGTAATCATCGTGTCATCATCTTTCATTAAGCAGTCAAATGTTATACTTTTAAAAAGAAGTTTAACTTATTTTCAACTCCCCTTCCATGACAGACGCTCAACTCCTCGAACACTATACAGCCTTAGGCTGGGAAACCTTCTCTGAAGAAGGATTTATGCAAATCGCTGGTCCATTCTTCTTTAAAACTGATGGCCCTAACATGCACTTTCTTTTTCCTACTGGGATGAAACATAAAAACCTACGCGGTATCGTGCAAGGTGGTGCCTTGATGACATTCACCGACCGTGCTTACGGAGCTTTCGCACGCCACAGTACTGGTACCAAAGCAACTGCTACGATTCAATTTAATTACAACTTTGTTGACGCAGTTCAATTAGGTGAAGTTGTTGAACTCTCACCGATTGTGACTAAATCAACCAAAAGCATGGTTTTTTTGAATGGCCAATTATGTGTTGGAGACAAGCCAGTAGGATTTGCTACAGGCGTTTGGAAAAGGTTCGATTAAACCTTTGTTTAGCTTTAGTTCACTGAGGTATAGGCTTGATCTCTTTTAGGCATTTGTAAAAATAAAATTTGTACGCCACAATCTGCCGTGCAAATAGTGTAAGTGTTATGTCCCTCAGGAATATACAAATTTTCATTTTTCACGAGCTTTTCTTGATTGGCGAATACCAAGCCTTCCATCACCACCAAAAATAATCCTGCAACATCTTGCAGAAGAGATATCGGATATTCAGTATGTGGAGGAATTTTTAACACCCCAACACCTAAATGAGACTTTTCCTCATAATGAACCCAATCCATCAGCACTTCAGTAAGTTGATTGAGCTCTTGTTTCTCATCTGAAAGAATCGAGGGTGAAGTGTAGTGATGTTTAGGGCCCTTTTTAAAAAATTCCATTTGTGCGGGTAAGAACTTTGCCCCTAGGTCACGACTACATCGCAGAGTTAAATATTGCAATCCTTGATCTCCTGCAATAATCGGTCCATAGCCGGTATATGCTCCCGCATAATGAACTACGTAGGGAAGAACTTCATGCCGACCAAAACTTCCTGATCCTTCTATAAATACCTGAAATTGATTTTGCATATGGAAATGCAGTGGATTAGTGATATTTGGTAATTGTTTAATTAAATAGGATTGTGGGCAAGCCTCTAAATCATCATGGATATTAAAATAGTCATATCGATGATATTTCAAACCATTGTCATGCTCATGATAGGTAAAAACTTCACCAGCTTTTAACCCAAGTAATACCGAGTTACTCATTCAATCTTGGCTCCAGAATCTTTGACACGCTGACCCCATTTGACGTATTCATTTTGTATAAACTCTTCAAATTCAGCAGGATTTTTACTCAACAAGGTTTCTGAACCGAGACCTTGTAGTCTTTTAATGACCTCTGGTTCTTGCATCGTCAAATTTAGTTCTTTATGGAGTCGTTCCACAATCGCTTTGGGAGTTCCTGCTGGGGCAAATAATCCGAGCCACGCACCGCCATTAAACCCTTTGAGTCCTAGCTCATCCACTGTTGGAACTTCCGGTAAAAATGAGGTTCTCGTTAATCCCCCTGTTGCTAATCCCTTTAATTTACCGGCTTTTATATGTGGTTGTAATGTCAGAACAGTATCAAAAGTAACATCTACCTGGCCTGCAATGACATCCGTTTGCGATTGGGAACTCCCCTTGTAAGGAACGTGAACCATTTTGATCCCCGCCTGACTAGTAAACATGCTCATCATCAGATGACTGGTAGAGCCATTACCAATGGAAGCATAGGTATATTTATCTGGCTCTGCTTTTGCCTTGTCAATTAAATCTTGAACACTAGTGATGCCTGATTTTGGGTTGGTCACCATCACATAAGGTAACCAAGTAACTAAACCAATCGGGGCGAAGCTTTTTCTAGAGTCATAAGTAAGTTTGCTGTACAAATGTGGATTTGTGGCAAATGGCGCTGTAGCGCTAAGTAATAAAGTGTGCCCATCCGGTGGGGTTGCAGCTGCTACCCCTGCCCCCAAACTCCCGCCTTGTCCAGGCTTATTATCAATAATGAAAGATTTACCGAACTTCACAGCAAAACGTTCTGCAATGATACGACCAACGGTATCCGTGGCAGTCCCGGGAGGAAACCCAATAATGATCGTAACGTTTTTATCAGGATAGTTGGTTTGGCCGTGTGCTTGCATGGCTGCCGCAAAAAAACAAAGTAATAAAATGATTTTCTTCATGTGTTTCCCCTTCTATTTTTCTTTATAGGTTCAGCTTATCACATCCGCTTTATGTTTTATTCATCTTGCAAGGCTAAGAAAAAAGCACTTTGAATCGCTCCGTCGCTCTTTCCTGGTGTTTTAGCATCACCAATGACTTGCACTTTACGCGCAATTTTCTTGTCTATGATCCAAGTAGGTAATTGAGCAACACGTGCTTTGTAATAAAACCAATTTTTGAGTGCTTCCGATGTAAAAATACCTTGCATGATCGGTAACTGGGAAATCCAAGGGTGGAGTAAAAGATTCACTAGCCAAGAAAACCCCAAAGGATAGCTAGCTCCTGTGGCTATGACGATACGATCAAAACCAGACAATCGTGCATCATTTTCTTGTAAATGGACTCCCATTTGAAAATCGACTCCCTGCATCATGCAGGTTTGCTTGAGTTGTTGGCAAAAATTTTCAAAGGATACAGGATTGGTTTTTACTTCTTGAAATCTTGGGGCCTTTGCAGCCAATAACCATGCCCCACCCACTTGAAGGTTCTTATCAAAAATAGTTACATCATTTTTAGTCGAAACAATTGCTGCATAAGACAAACCTGCTGGGCCAGCTCCAATCACTGCAATGCGCTCTCCCTCCACCTTTGGGTTCATATTTGGAAACTGCAATTCATGAGCTGCTGTGGGATTGACTAGACACCCAAGTTGTTTACCACCTCGCATTTCATTGACGCAGGTATTACAAGCAATACAAGGACGAATTGGAATTGAAGCGGCTGATTTATTGACCCACTCAGGGTCTGCTAAGAGGGGTCTTCCAAGGGCAATAAAATCAGCCTGCCCGTCTTCTAATAGTCGATTTGCAATCATTGGATTACCAAGTCGCCCAACTGTAATCACCGGGATGCCCACCACTTGCTTTACCTGTCTGGCAAAATCAGCAAATGTGGCCTCGGGATAGTGCATTGGCGGTATCATCCGTTCGGCGGATGGAAGCGATTTATAGTGTCCCGCAGTAATATGGATTGCATCTATGCCAGTTTTCGCCAACAGTTTAGCCATCTCAAAACCATCGCTAAATTGCAATCCCTCGGGAAACAAATCATCAACATTGAGTCGGTATATCAACGGAAAATCTGGTGCAATGGCTTTAATTCCTTGAATAACTTCAATAGAAATCCGTAATCGATTCGAAATGGATCCACCATATTCGTCTTGACGAATATTCTCTGCTGGGCATAAAAATTGAGATAACAAATATCCGTGTGCCCCATGGATTTCTATACAGTCAAATCCTGCTTGTTGTGCTCTACGTGCTGCTTGCACAAAAGCTTGAACAGTTTGCGTAATTCGCTCTTTTGAAATCTCATCAGGCATGATGGTTTGCATCGTCACTTCATAGACATCATGGGGCAAAGCTGAAGGTGCAAGAGGGGTTAATCCTGAGATATCTTTGCGAGTGTGACCACCCGCGTGACCCAGTTGTATCGAGGCTTTTGCGCCACTGGCATGAAGAGCATCAACTAATCGGGTAAGGCCTGGAAGATATTGATCTCCATAAATCCCAAGTTCATGCGCGCGATGACGCCCTTCGATTTCTGGGGAAGCCATCTCGACCGTTACTAAACCAACACCGCCCCGCGCCCGGGCGCAAAAATACGCAATTGAAGCGTCAGTGACATAACCATCTTGGGTAGCAAGCCGAGTTGTCATCGGCGCCATAACCACACGATTTTTAATCGTCAACATACCAATCTTAGCTGGAGTATGTAAGGTCATCATAGCGCTATACCAACTGGGTACTAATCTGTTTATCGGCCTCGACCAGCCGCTTTTTTCATGACCTTACCTGCACCAACAGGTGGAGGTGTTCTTTTCGTTGATTTGGCGTCACCTTTTCCATCCTTGGATTCTGGATGTGCAGCCGCTTGTTTTTTTGCTAATGCTTCTTTAATACTAGAAGAAAATGATTTTTTGACTTCAGTCATGACGTACTCCTTATTATGTTTCATCTAACCGATGTAATACCTCTATGATATGCCATCTTCTATGCGTGGTGCGATTTATATTGACGGACTAACGCGGCAAAAAGGTTTTTAATACTTTGGCTGTTCCATCAGGATTTATGCGCACGAGCACCATCTCCCCTGAACTGGTATTAACTCCGGTATAGGCCAAAATATTGACTTGGTGGGTGACCATAATGTGAGGTTTACCTGCTGGATTCTTCACATGGGTTTGCATCCACTCAACCAAACTTTTTTTGGCTGGAGTTGCGTAATCTTGTTCATTGAATGTTGAACCTAATATTTCTAGTTTTTCTGGAACACCATAGTTGAGAAGACTTGCAGTATCGATGCAGCGACACCAAGGACTTGTGTAAACCTTGGCTTGGGTAATTTCTTGCGAAAGCAACCATTTACCAGTGGATCGGGCTTGGTCTATCCCCTCTTGATTCAGATTTCTTTGGGTTGAACAATCATTCACCTTAAAATTCGGCGGATCCCCAATACCTGGTGCATACGCATGACGCATGAACAAAACTGTATGGCCTTGCCTCATCAATTCGGATAGCTCGCTAGCCATTAACTGAGGAGCAATCAAAATCGCACTTACGGCACAGAGCAATACACGATATAACAGTAAATTAAACATCTTTTAATTAAAAAATCTTCAGAAATGATGGTGGAAACAAAAAAGAACCCAAAGGTTCTTTTTAATTAGTAGCTTATATGACTTATTTTACTGGGGGTGCTGTTACTTGAACTGCAATATTTTGAGTAATGATTGCTTCTATTTGATTACCTACTTTGATACCCTTTAAAATATCTGGTCCAACGGCAACTTGAACAGTTTTAGTTGGCCCCTTAAGTGTTACGATATTTTTCTTCGCATCAATTGCAGTAACGTCAGCAACAAGCTTTACTTGATGTTCGATGATGCCTGCTGGCTTGTCACCGGCTTGTGCACGGGAATAGGTAAGAGTCTCTGCTCTTTCTTTGATGCCATTACTAATTACCTTGACATCAGAAACGATGACTTTGAGAATACTCAACGTCACAATATCGCCCACCTTAATCTTATCGAAGTTCTTCACTTCATCGCCTAAGACCGCTTCTAATTCACGGCCTTCTGGTCCAACAATGACAACTTTACGTGTTTTAGGGTCAACTGATTTAAATTTACCTTGAAACTGAACACCCTCTAATGCCTTTAACATGCCTGGACCTGCATCTACAGCAATGATTGCTTGGGGTTTATTTTGCGCCATAACTAGGCTCATGCTAGTAATAGCCGCTAACATAAAGGTAATAATTAGTTTTTTCATTAGGAAATCCTTTTTTTGATTGAATGTTTAGTTTAGTCGGCTTAGATGATTCATGCATAATATATTTATATCACTAAAACAATGACGGGAGAATAACAATGTCAGTAACACTTTATGGATTTTGGCGATCTTTAGCAGCTTATCGTGTCAGAGCCGCCCTTTTTTACAAAGAAGTCCCTTTTACAGAACACATCATCGATTTACTTCAGGGAGATCAATTCTCTGAGGACTACCATAAGCTGAATCCTCAACATGTGATTCCTCTTCTAGAACACGATGGTCGAAAAATTACGCAATCCCTTGCGATTTTAGAATATATAGAACAGATGTGGCCAAATCGTCCGACTCTGCCAAAAGATGCTTATGAGCAAGCTTACGTCCGCTCCATTTCTCTGATTACGATTGCGGATACGCATCCTTTAGTCGTGCCAAGAATTCGAGGTTTTTTACACAAGACCTACGGTCAAGATGAAGCTGGTCAAGCCGCTTGGGCTCAGCATTGGTTTAATGAGGGTAGTCTTGCAATTGAGGCCCGCCTTCATGATGAGGGGCTTTTTGGTCAATTTACTTTAGGCGATCAAGTGTCAATCGCTGATTTTTCCTTATGCTCCCATGTGATAGGTGCACGCTTGTTTGGCGCTGATGCCAGTCTTGCGCCACAATTGGTCAAAATTGCTGACCACTGTTTAAGCTTAGACGCATTTGCAAAGGCTCACCCAATGAAACAACCTGGTGCACCAATCAAAAAATGATCCAAGAGTTTACCAGCGGATCGATTCGCCTTATAGAATATGATCCGCAAGAAAAGCAGTTAGATATTCGTTTTGAAAACTCGAACATTCTCGCATACAAGGGTGTTCCTTCCTGGATTTTTGAAAAAATGAGTCGGGATCCAAGCCCCAAGTCATTTTGGGAAGATAACATCAAAGACGAATACACTCCCACTCAAGCCAAGAAAAAAGCTAGCTCGCCCTCTTTGGAGTCCTTGAAGAATTTATTTAGTGATCCTTCATAAGTTTTGCTTCGCTGACACATGGTGGCTAACAATCTGCCACTGATGATCACGATAAATCAGCACATGGGTAATACGCAGCTCCAAAGACTTTTCTTCAGCACGTTGAAAGTTGGCACTACCAGCAATACTGATAACATTTGGAGTAACTCTTTTTACATACTCCGGCAGAAATACGACCCCTGTAAATAATCCTGATGGCAATTTCTCAAAATAAGACTGGATAGCCAGCCTGCCGATATAGGGGGGAATCCTACTGCCAAACAATACGGCATCTTCAGCATAAAGACCTGCTAAAGCTGGAGAATGGAGTGGCGCAAAAAAATGCTGCCACTGCTGATAAACATGTTTAACAATTTCCTGATCAGTTTGACTATTCATCTTATTCACTCCTGTAATGACACCAATATAACGGATGACAAACTCTACATAGTAAAAGGACGCTTGAATTTATCTTTTACAGGAATTATTAATCATTTGATCAGAAACCACCTTAATTTGCGCGGGTGCTTTCCTCCCAGTAAAACTCATCGACTTCACTTCGTCTTCCTGAAGATAAAAACTCTTCCAAATTTGACCATTTTTTGTATTTTTAATTGTGATGTAACGATCTTCATGAAGTTCAACTGTAATTTCAATAAAAGTTCGAACAAATACATCACATTTTCGCAACAAAACATTTCCAGAACTCATGCTATTCTTTTACCAATGAGCCCTTCCCTCACATTCTGCTTGCTCGTTAGCTAATACTGAAAATATACTTGCACCGAATGCGCAGATCAATATCATTTTTTTCATCAATCACTCTCCGAATTAAAGATATTTATCCTATCGAAATGAAAAGACTTTTACATGAATAAATGGCGATAATTTTAAGAAGATATGATGATGTTTCAGATTGTGCAATACGACTCATCAGAATTTCATATAAAAAATATAATGACATCATCCGTTTTAGACAAGATAATTCATAAAAACTAAAGGACTTATTCATGGCTCTTCTCTTAAACGGATTTACGCCTGAAACATTTTCATATACCCACCCAACTGACGGTGACATCACGATTGCCTATCAGAAGGCAGGAAATGGCCCTCCCCTACTTTTATTACATGGCTTTCCGCAAAGTAAAGCGATTTGGCACTTGATTGCCCCACAACTCAGCGAGCACTTTACTGTGATCGCGAGTGATTTACGTGGCTACGGCGAGTCGTCTAAGCCAGCTGGCAATTTGTATCACTCGAATTATTCAAAACGCTCCATGGCTATGGATCAAGTTAAGTTGATGAGGCATTTAGGGTATAAAAAGTTTCAACTATTAGGTCATGATCGTGGAGGTCGTGTGTCACATCGACTCGCCGCCGATTATCCACAATGTGTGCAAAAAGTCATGGTGCTCGATATCTCACCAACCCTGGCAATGTACGAACAAACCTCTATGGCATTTGCGCGTGGTTATTGGCATTGGTTTTTCTTAATTCAAAAAGCGCCTATACCTGAAACGATGATTAGTGCCGATGTAGAATTTTTCTTGAAGCAATTTATGGGAGGCAGGTATGCTGGTCTTGATATTTTTTCCAAGGACTGTTGGAACGATTATGTGAGTGCCATGCACGATCTAGCCTGCGTTCATGCAATGTGTGAGGATTATCGTGCTGCATCGACAATTGATCTTGAACACGATCGTGTTGATATCGCTGCTGGTAAACGACTACAGATGCCGCTTCGAGTACTTTGGGGTGAACATGGTTTAGTCAATACCTGCTTTGCACCTTTGAATGATTGGCGTAAAGTTGCGATAAACGTATCTGGAAAAACACTCAATAGTGGTCACTACATTCCAGAGGAAGCTCCTGAGGAACTTCTAGCTGAAGCACTAGTCTTTTTTCAATAAAGACCATGTGTATTAGTTTTGCTTCTACTAACAATCAAGTTTGGGTTAAGAAAAACTTTGATGTTAACTTACCTTGCCCTTGTCCGGCAGAGACTTTTCCGGGATATGTTGCCCCCTTAATTGTCAAAAGCCATCAGTCCGGCAGAGTTGCTTGTGGTTTAGCGCAGTTTGGATTAATTCCTTATTGGTCAAAAGATCGTAAGATCCAAAAACACACCTACAATGCGCGAGCTGAAACCATCGCTGAAAAGCCATCCTACCGAACTGCTTGGAAGTCAAGACACTTTGGTATTGCTTTGATGGACTATTTTTATGAACCCTCTTATTTAACGGGTAAATCAATTCGTACTGCGATATCTTCAAGCAATAAAGAACCTTTGGGAGTTGCAACAATTTGGGATACATGGTCAGATAAATCCAGTGGCGATACCATCACGAGTTTTTCCCTAATCACAATCAATGCCGATGAACATCCTTTTATGAGAAATTTTCATCGCCCTGATGAGGAAAAAAGAACCATTGTGTGTCTAAAGCCTCATTTATTTGATGCTTGGTTATCCACCACTCCTGAACAAGCACATCACTTTTTAAACCATGCATCTATGACTGAACTGGAATAACTCATGCCTGTAAGATCAATACTTAAAATGGGAGAACCCCTGTTACTTCAAACGGCCACTCAAGTTCCAATAGAAGCCATCACCTCAAAGGAGATGCAAGCCATTATTCAAGATCTTCTAGATACAATGAGAGATGCGAATGGTGCTGGACTTGCGGCGCCGCAAATTGGAATTTCCTTACAAATTGTCGTTTTTGGGTTTGAGAAAAATGCCCGCTATCCAAACGAAGAGGCCATTCCAGAAACGATTTTATTTAATCCTGTCATAACTCCCCAAAGTGTAGAATGTGAGAATGGTTGGGAAGGATGTCTTTCCGTACCTGGACTGCGTGGCTTAGTACCTCGTTATCAACACATTCGTTATCAGGGATTAGATGCTCATGGTCACATCATTGACCGAACTGTAAGTGGTTTTCATGCGCGTGTGGTGCAGCATGAATGCGATCACTTAATCGGCAAACTTTACCCGATGCGTATTGATGATATGACGCAATTTGGCTTTACTGAGGTACTTTTTCCCAATATTTAAATAATCAACCGCATTTATACAATAAATTCTATTGATTCAATGAGTTGATTGATAGATACTGAGTGTATCTATCTGATGATTAATTGAGTGACAACTTAGGTCGAACATGGGCATTGCAAAAAAAGATAACGATGAACTTTTACTAGAACTTCAAATAGAACTAGTAAAAATGCAAAAACATATTATTGAACAAAAACAACGTGTTTTAGTCATTTTTGAAGGGCGTGATGCAGCTGGCAAAGATGGGTCTATTAAACGTATTGTTGAATATTTAAGTCCGAGAGACACGCATGTTGTAGCCCTTAGTAAACCTTCTGAACATGAAAATGGTCAGTGGTATTTTCAGCGCTACATTAGTCATCTTCCCGCAGAAGGTGAATGGGTCTTTTTTAACCGCAGTTGGTATAACAGAGCAGGTGTTGAACCGATCATGGGATTTTGCACAAAGTCTGAGTATCAACGTTTCATGAAAAACGTAAATACGTTTGAAACCATGCTGGTTGATGATGGTATCACCATCATCAAATACTATTTAGATATCTCTAAAAAAGAACAAAAAGGACGTTTATTAGATAGAAAAAATAATCCTTTAAAGCAATGGAAAATTAGCCCAATCGATGAAATCGCTCAACAAAAATGGGCTGCTTATAGTAAATATAGAAATAGCATGTTAATCAAAACAAATCACTCTGCGGCGCCCTGGACAGTAGTTCATGCAAATAATAAGAAATTAACTCATCTAAATGTGATACGAGACTTACTATGCAAAGTCAATTATCCGAATAAAAATAAAAAATTACTGCAACTTGATGCTGATGTTATTTGCACCTGGAAGCCAGGTGCAAATGGATTGCCTACATTGGAAAAATAATCTCTAAAAATTAACTACTATTTTTCTTTCTTACCTACTAATTTGCTAGTTTTGTAATCAAAGCGGTCAAATCCTGAAGCAATATCTCCAGTCATGTTGAGCTCAACTTCGTGAATGGCTTGATCTACATCTTGAAAACTAAATTTTAATTTTTCACCTTCAAGACTTGGTTTCATAATAGGGTAGGTTTTTTCATCGATGCTTAAGGTACCGCCAACGCGCTGTTGGTATTGCACCAGTTGAAGTGTGCCTTTTTGGGTTGGGTGCACGCCATAAACGCCCCAAGTACCAGCAATCTTTGCAGGCACTACCCAATAGTAAGCGCGAGTAGGATTCCCAATCTCAATATCAGGCTCCCAATCTCCCATATGAAAGGAATTCGAAACAACCCTTGTACCAGGTTTCATATTCAGAATTTGGGGCTTTAACTGTAGATTTAACTCCGGCAATAAATAGAGTGTTAAAACGGTTGCCGATGAAAAATCTTCTTTGAAAATATCACCATTGATGATTTTTACTCGCTCACCTACACCCGCACGATCTGCATTACGTTGTGCCAAACTGGCCATCTCAGGATTAAATTCAACACCAAATGCCTTTGCACCAAAATCTTTTGCCGCTGTAATAGCAATTTTGCCATCGCCAGCCCCAAGGTCATAAACAATGTCGTTAGCAGATACTTTGGCAGTTCGCAACATTTGGGTTACTAAATCCGAACTCGTTGGTAACCAAATGACATCTTTACCAGATTGCCCTAGGCGGGGCTCATATTTTTCATCGCCATGTTTCGTATTATATTGAGCGTAACTTACCATGCTATTGCAACTAATAATAGCCACGATCACATATTTAAAAAAGACAGTTTTATAGTTCGTTAATTTCATTCATATCACCATTTATAAAAATATTTTAAGCTAACTTATTTACCAATTGGACCAAATTGGGGGGGGCTAACACGCCTCTTCGATGCTGCCTCGTAGGCACTCGCAATACGAATCAGGGAGTCTTCCATACCAGGCTCAACCCTAAATACCAATGAAAATGGTAATCCCGGTGCAGCTAACTGAGTTGGCTCTTCAGAAGTCTGCCCTATGTAAGATTGACCATCTTTCGATAATACATAGTTTGCATCATATGCCGTTTGGACATAACCCGCAGGGACTAAAACCTCAGTTAAACCTGCATTGGGTCCATAGAGCATTTCATTCCGAATCTGATTAATTTCACCGGGCTCTTCAGGCCAACCAATCTTTGCCGGTGGGAGTGGCGTATGTAATCTCACCAATACATCGAGTTGATTCTCCAGAATCACCATCATATCGACACGCCGCAATAACTCTCTGAGCATAATTCTTTCATCAACTCCCTGTCTTCCACCAAGTGGATTTCTAGGATCCGTCGTCTCTTCCCAGTTTTTAAAAGCAGATCGCTGATCATCTCCCCAAAATTTAGAGCGTTGGTTGAGCGTTGGCCAATCAATCAGTGTTTCCCGAAAACCCACAGCTTCCCAATCTGCTGCTCTTCGAGTCAAATATTGTTTAATATGGTATCTAAATGAATTTGCCAAAATTTGATGTTGAATCGTCGCAATGTTTAGATTTTTTGGGACTGGTATATTTAGATCGGCCAGCTCCACCAAGTAATCGATCGGAGCCATGGTTCCCGACCCGAAAACTTTACCAGGCGCAAACTCGGTTGGCATAATCGCTTTCTCAAACTCCGGAAATACCGGTTGACCTACTTCATCTAAACGAAACAAAATATCTGGCATCATCACGGGCACAAGCCTTGCTAGAGCTTTTGTAAAATCGATATCCATTTGCTCAACTGATAAATCTTTCTGCCAAAGCGGATGGGAAGATTCTACTAATGTTGCACCTAAATGATTGCCAAGTATGTCTTTAATTTCTTTCGTAGCTGCAAAAATAATCGGCTCTACAGCTTTGATACCGGGGTTAATCATCGACTCTCGAACCACTCCAATACGCTTACCACTTAAATCGCCAGGCTTTGCATGGTGTGTAATGTGATCTTGATAACGTGTTTGTAAAATAGAACTTCGTGGAACAGTTGTATAAGGGTCACGAGGATCATAGTAGCCATGCTCTGGATCCTTAAGAGCATCTAATATCTTGGTGCAATCTGTTAATGTGCGGCACAAGATCCCCGTTCGATCACAATATATATCTGCACCAATGGCCCCTCCATCAAACCCCAACATGGCTTTATGGGGAAGTATCAATGCTAGCGAATTATGATTAGCAGGACCACGAGTAGACATTCTTGTCTCTTCACCTAAACTCGCCATGACTAAGTTCGTACTCACCGAAACTCCAGAACCTGAACTGGATCCTAATGAGGCAGATCGCGTCGTATCATATGAATTCGATGGATTACCGCCCCAACTGGATCGTTGATAACCAAGCACGGAAGGCAACACTTTATCGGGATGATTTTTGCCGCCAGGATCACCCGCTCGTCCGTTGTATTCAGTCATGACTGCTTTGGCCATGATGATGGCACCTTTTTTGCGGAGTTGATCAACCAATAGATGATCACGCGCTGGAAAATCAATATCGTAAGCAGCATCTCCACCGCCCGTTGAACGCATGTCCTTGGTATCAAAAGCATCTTTAAATGAAAATGTCACACCATATAAAGGTAAGTTTTCCAGATCTGGATTTGAACCGTATTGCTGATCTAAAGCTGTTGCTTGTTCTACCGCATCTGGATGGTGTCGAAACATTTCACATACAGGTGGCGCACCTTTAGGTAAGGGGCCTAAAGATGGATGTAAATCATACTCGCCACGACAAGTAACAGAGCGCTCGCCGCGTATATTTAATGTTGATAGTGCGTTCACTTGACCAGCGTTAGGTTTACCAACTATCATGCCAAACTGTTGCATAACCTCTGGATGCGATGCGGTATATTCCATTCTGCCAAATTCTAGCGGTGGGCCTTGATAAAATTTTAAATTAGGCAGTAATTCACTTGCTTTGACAGTTGTTTGATCAAAGTCGATAGCCTCTCCAGCTCTTATAGTTCCGCTACTTGGAGGTATGTCAGCCCCATCTTGGGTAACCAACAAACTTGATGGGCCGTTATATTTTTTGATGCGAGCTATATATTGCTTTACTACGTCGACACAGGTCGTCCGCCCCTCCTGAATTGCTTGATGCAGATCCGCAATGCTTGCCTCCTCAACAAAAAAGTTTGAATATGAATTATTTTCTGTCATTTTTATCTCGTAATAGTTTTTTATGATGCTTTATTCTAAAGCTACTTATCCACATAATAATCGACTCCGTATAGCTTTTTATTGGAGTTGGTATTCTTTCACATTTACTCAAAGTACTTTTTAGGGAATCACCGACGAATGGAGTACAGTTAACTATGGAAAATTAAAGCATCACACAATATGAGAATTTCTAAGTCCATGCAAATGTACATTAATTTATATTACACTCTAGTGATTATTTTTTCGAAAAATTTTTATATAGGTCATTTTTAATGTTGCCAAATTTCTCTTTCAACCAAATCAACGGTACCCCAGATAACTTACAAAATTACTCTGGCAAAGTTTTGCTTATTGTAAATGTTGCAAGTAAATGTGGATTTACAAATCAATATAGTGAACTGGAATTTTTATATCAAGCCCATCATTCTGAAGGATTGGAAATAATGGCTTTTCCTTGTAATCAATTTGGTGGCCAAGAGCCTGGATCTCCAGAACAAATTCAAAGCTTTTGTGAAAGTAATTATTCAGTGACCTTCCCTATTTTTGAAAAAATTGAGGTGAATGGTTCTAATACACATCCCTTTTACGACTTCTTAAAAAATGCTGCTCCCGGACTTTTAGGAACAACGGCGATCAAATGGAACTTTACAAAATTCCTCATCAGTAAAGATGGATTGCAGATTAAGCGTTATGCCTCTGCTACCTCCCCAAAAGAAATCATGGCAGATATTAAAGAAATACTCTAAACCAGCTTTTAACATCTCTCCTAGCCTTGCCTGCCCCAAATTTACACGACTCAAAATCAAGCGTACCGCAATGTTTTGAGGGGTTGAATCCCACCTTCTAAGCCAACTTGACAAGTAAAAAGAGCCTTAAAGGCTCTTTTTTATTTATTCCCACAGAGGCATTATTTCAACCTCACGCTTCAGCAACTTTTAATCAGACTTGATTTTATTTTCAGTAATTAATTTTGAATACTTAGCATTTTCTGAACTGAGAAAAGACTTAAATTCATCCATACTAGTTGCTTGCGCTTGAACACCTAAAGCTGCAAATCTCTCTTTGATTTCTGGATCACCCATAATTTTTACCAAAGCAGCATGGTATCTATCCTGAATATCTTTTGGTGTGCCAGCTGGCAAATATACGCCCCACCAAGATAAGGCAGCAAATCCCGGTAAGCCTGCTTCAGAAAAAGTTGGCACTCCCGGAACTAATGAAGTTCTAGCATTACTTGTAATAGCTAATGGGCGGATTTTTCCTGATTTAATGTGCTCTGCTGCAGGTAATGCGTCTGATACGATAAAGTCAATTTGTCCTGCCATTAAATCAATCAATGCTAAACCACCGCCTTTATAAGGCACATGAGTCATTTTAATGTTTGCTTCACGCATAATCATTTCTGTTGCGATATGCGACATACTACCTGGACCACTTGTACCAAAATTTAAAGTGTCTGGTTTAGATTTTGCTGCATTAAGTAAATCTTGGAGCGTTTTATATGGTGAGTTAGCTGGTACAACTAGTACATTGGGACCCGAAGCAGTCAGTGCAATCGGAATAAAGTCCTTATCCATACTATAAGAAACTTTGCTGAGTAAAGGATTAATCAATGCAGGTCCAATATTACCAAGTACAAAAGCATACCCATCAGCTGGTTGACGGGCTGCGTAATCCATACCAATAGAACCTGCCGCACCACCCTTGTTTTCAACAATAATAGGCTGACCCCACAGATCATTTAATTTCTTAGCCATTAAGCGCCCCATTAAATCAGAACTGCCACCGGCTGGGTAAGTAACAATAAAGCGCACTGGCTTTATTGGGAAAGTTTGCGCAAAAACATTTAAAGAACAACAAGCAAATAGAATACAAAAAAACTTCATTAGATTGCGTTGATATGTCTTAGTCATACGGTTTCTCCTAAGTTAATTTTTATAACTAATAATTTTAATTTTGTTAGATTATATATCTAATTTATGTTGATTTTGAATTGACCTAATTTTTAATACCATTCGCAAAGAAAGAAATTTTTGATAATTTATCCCTAAAAGGAGTAAAAAATGCCTAAAGGTCAATAGATTAAATCCGTCTATCAACAGAGTTCATTAGCTTAAAAAATAAAAAGTACTTATGAAAGCTCGCATCATGCTTAAGCGATGAAGCAAGCAACTGATTTATATCAGCCGTCAAACCGAAAACAAGAAGTCTTACCAGATGTTGCCTATCCCTTCCTCGACAAAACGGTCACGGTCACGACTTGTGGTCGAATCTTTTTAGATAACAAGAAGATACATCTCAGTACCGTCTTTGCTGGACACGATGTAGGGCTTCGTCAAGTCGAAGAAGATGTTTGGTTAGTGAGTTTTTATGGATTACGATATGGGTTACTTTGATGGAGTCTCGAATGGTAAATTCCTTAGAATCCTTTAGGTCCCAAAGTAATCGGGATGTGATCGGAAAAGTGTAAAGTATGTGCTCGGTACAAAGTGTAAACCATGTGTCCGGTACAGACCCCTGGTGGTTTTGGTGGCCGGGGCGGAATCAAACCACCGACACAAGGATTTTCAACTCTCCGATAGACGCAACTTCAATAATCTATAGTTTTTCAGTCGGCTTTAAGTTAGAGAAATTTACAGTCGTTGTTATAGACATATCAAAGTATTCTGTCGTGTCAGTTTTAGGGTCTTCCCAAAACTTTTTTTCACTAGCTTCATCTTTAAAATTAGGAATAGGTTTTAACTTTTTATTTTTATTCAACATCGAAGCATATGGGGTTTTTCGAGGATTCGTAAAGTCATATTCATTACGCATAGTTTTACCTTTAATAAAATTGGTTATGCCATTTTTAAAGATACGTGTGTACTTAATTCGTCCCAAGGTGCTGACAACTTCCGCCCATCTTGTAACAACAATCCAGCCGCTAGAAGAACACTTACATCATGATGAACATTTTTATAATCTCTTCCTAAAGATAAGGCCAAAGATTTAACATTATCAGCCCCATTTTGTCTTACATATCTCAATAAATCTAAACGTCGCGGCGATAGGGTGTCCAGCATCGTTTGAACATCCAAAAATGTAACATTCGTTTCATTTACTTCAACTCCCTTAGACGCTTGATTCCAAGCATTTGTAAAGCGAGTGGTCATATCTTGAAGACTTCCAACATGGACTTGAACTTTAGTTGAATTTTTCATGTTTAATCCTTTCTATGTCTGCTAAGAAATCTGCTACAAGTTTCTCAACAGTAACAAATTTATAAGGAACTTCAACTTCATTAATATGTTTATGATCACCTTTACCACGCTCATTGTCATACCCAACAATTCTTAAGCCATCTCGTCCATAAAATAATCTGTACTTCAAACCATGAGGTCTATCTTTAGTCGGCTTAGGTAATTTCCAAATCACCATTTCTACAATCAATCCCTCTGGGAAAAGGGTTTTGTCGTAGAAGATTCTTTGAGCAATCATATGGTCATTGTAACCATACTTTAATATGGTGTCAATAACCATTTTAATTGTGGGTTAATTTGTGAAAAGTTCCTCCTAGTTTAACTCTTGAGATATTCTTTCAACTCAAATTAGTAGGATTATTGAAGAAATGAAAGAGCCTTTAGGGGGATTAGATAAATCAGGGAATATTTCTGAGAAGAGTCTTAAAAAACTTAATGGTAACTTATTAACTCACAAACAAATGCTTTCGGAGATACTAAAAAATCCTGAGGTTAAAGCAGAATTAAAAAAATATAAAATGAATTGTTTTGAAAAGTGTAAAAAATTGGCCAGAACAGACCCTTGACTTATTGGCGGAGCGGACGGGACTCGAACCCGCGACCCTCGGCGTGACAGGCCGATATTCTAACCAACTGAACTACCGCTCCTTCTTTTGCCATGTTATGGCGTCCCCAGGGGGATTCGAACCCCCGTACTCACCGTGAAAGGGTGATGTCCTAGGCCTCTAGACGATGGGGACCTAGCACTACGGTACAACTAATTATTCACTGTCACCTGAATAAATGTAAAACATATTTTAATTGCATTCTGGTGGAGCTAAGCGGGATCGAACCGCTGACCTCTTGCATGCCATGCAAGCGCTCTCCCAGCTGAGCTATAGCCCCGATCGTATTAGCTCTAAAACTAGCACTACTTAAAAACGATCGTTTTATTAGCAATCAAAACAATCTAGTATTTTAGCCTATTTTTATGTAATTAAGCAATAACCCTATACGACTTTAATAATAGAAAGTCGTTTTACGACCTCTTCTTTGCCGATAATGGCCATCATTGCGTCAATGGCAGGAGTCTGCGTCGTTGCAAACATGAGATATCGGATGGGCATTGCTAAAGCTGGCATCTTCATACCATGCGTTGTTAGGACGGATTTCATTGCCACAGCAATCGCTTCTTTTGTGCCGTCAGTAGCTTGAAACAATTCAACAAAATCATGAATCGCTGAATAAACATCTGACTGTACCATCTTCCCAAATTCCTCAGAATTTTTGTCATGAACTGGGGTGTCCATATAAAATAGTTTTGCTCCTTGAGCGATTTCAATAAGAGTGTTTGCCCGTGCTTTAAGTAAATCCACTACTACAACAAAGTCAGGGCCACCCTTGGCTTGCTCACCATCAAAAACAATTCCTTCTTTTTTCGCAAAGGGAATCGTTCTTGTTGCTAAAGCTTGGCTATCGGCATGTTGGATATAGTGATGATTCAGAAAAATCAGTTTTTCCGGGCTAAATTGCGCTGGTGATTTACCTAAACTTTCCAAATCAAACCAACCAATAAACTGCTCTTTTGTAAAGATTTCTGCATCGCCATGCGACCAGCCTAGACGAGCTAAATAATTGAGAATCGCTTCTGGTAAATACCCCGCTTCTTGATAGTCTCTCACACTCATTGCACCATTGCGTTTACTCATCTTCTCGCCCTGCTCATTGAGCACAGTCGGTAAATGTCCATACACTGGCAACTGCCCTCCTAAGGCATGAATGATATTAATTTGTCTAGGGGTGTTATTAATATGATCATCACCCCGAATCACATGGGTAATCTTCATATCTAAGTCATCGACCACTACACAAAAGTTATAGGTCGGGGTACCATCGGGTCTTGCAATCACAAGGTCATCTAACTCTTCATTCGAAATCGAGATCACTCCCTTGACCGCGTCTTTCCAAACAACATTGCCATCGATGGGATTTTTAAATCTCACAACAGGTTTTACCCCTTCTGGAATCGGGGGTAATTGCTTGCCAAGTTCTGGTCGCCAAGTGCCGTTGTAGCGTGGCTTTTCTTTATTTGCAATTTGTGCATCACGCAGGGTATTGAGCTCTTCTTCACTCATATAGCAATAGTAAGCAAGTCCAGCATCAATCATTTGCTTCAGTGTCGCTTGGTAACGCTGTAAGCGTTGCATTTGATAAAACGGGCCTTCGTCAATATCAAGCCCTAACCACTGCAAGCCCTCAATAATGACATCAACTGCTTCTTGGGTCGAACGTTCTTGATCTGTATCTTCAATGCGCAGAATAAAATCGCCACCTTTTGCTCTCGCGAATGCCCAAGGATAGAGCGCACTTCTAAGATTACCTAGATGAATAAAACCTGTGGGACTAGGCGCGAATCGTGTACGAATACGTGTTGTTGAATTTTCCATAGCCGTTATTATCCCACGCTTATATGTTGTTGCTCAATGCTCTTGGATCAGCGATTTTTGTTGATAACTGATGTAACTACCGATGAGCAATATAGTTCCAGAAAATAAGAGTCCAATCCCTAAACTACCGGATAAATCAGATAAATATCCAACGATGACGGGCCCAACAATCTGGCCAATAGCAAAAGCAATCGTAAAAATCCGTATACCGTATAACCAATCTTCCGAAGGCAAATTATGTTTAACGAAGGCAGTGGTTGAAGCAACTGCCGTCACCATACTAGAACCAAACATCATTGCTGAAATAAATAGAAGGCTGATTTGCCAGATCTGTACAGTAGATTCATTCCCAATTAAAGCGATGATGGCAGGAATAAAGCAAGCAATCGCTAAAACAAAACTAACTGCTCCCAAGACTGCACCATCTTTCTTTTTATCTAATTGCACTGACCAAATTTTGGAAGAGAACATAATAAATAAACCCAGTAAGCCATAAAAATAATCTAACTTGCTACCAGTAATACCGATTTCTCTAACAAGTGCTACGGAGAATGTCATGTAACCGATATATCCCAAGCCATATAAAAAATAGCCTACATTCATTGGCCACATTTTTCTTACGGAAATGCGTTCATTTATATGCGCTAATTCAATTGGGTATTTCATCAATTGCACTGGACTATACAACAAAAGACCCATTAATAAAGCGACCAGCGCCATCCCCCACCAAGCAAATTGCCATGCATGTTCATAACCTAAGGTGCTGGCCCATGATTCTATAGGGTGAACAAAAATACTGGAAAGGACAATCCCGAAACCAACTCCACCATAATAAATACCTAAAATCCAACCAGAGCGCTTGGGATGTAATACGCTTACTTTAGCTACTAATGCCCCACCTCCAACGAATACCCAGGTACTAGTTGCCCCCACCAAAAAACGAACGAGGAATAAAGGGGCGATCTCTTTGAAAAACCCCATCAAAGCGATCATACAAATCGTCGCAAAGGTACTCCATAAAAACACCTTGTTTAATGCCATCCGCTCGAATACCCAATTACAGGTAAGTGCTCCAACTAAATAACCGATGGCATTGGCTGTATTCATGTTCCCGGAAATGAAATAACTCCAATTCAAATCTTCTCGCATGAGAGGTAAAAATAATGTGTAAGAAAAGCGCGAGATCCCTAAGGCGATTGCTGCCCCTAAAGCCAGTGCTATTGCACACCAAATGGGATATTGTTGCTGAAATTTAATCGAATTTTGCATTAACCCATACAATAACAAATTATTCTCAATATTCCGCCTATTTCATTCATGAATAATTCTCCTAACGATCCTAACCCGAAAGAGTTTGATGTTTTACAAACTTTTTTATTTGAAAAGAGTCAAGTTCGTGGAGAGATTGTTCGCTTAAGTTCCGCGTGGCAAATTATTCAGCAACGAAGAAGCTACCCTCCCGCA
The DNA here is from genome assembly GCA_947462685.1 of Burkholderiaceae bacterium. GTDB lineage: Bacteria > Pseudomonadota > Gammaproteobacteria > Burkholderiales > Burkholderiaceae > Polynucleobacter. The sequence goes on from CANHPL010000006.1 coordinate 58,199, forward strand.
ATCAAACGCCATCTAGGCGAAATGGTGGCTGCTGGGGCATTGCTGAGTGCAACTTTAAAATTTGATGGCACTCTTATTATTCAAGCTCAAGGCACAGGGATTGTGCGCCTGCTCGTCGTGGAATGCAATGCAAACCTAGGTTTACGAGCAACAATTAAATTAGCGCCCAACATCGATGGCTCTCTCATCGATGATCAAATATCATTGGCTGAGTTGATTAATCCTGATGGTCTAGGCAAACTAGCGATTACACTTGATCCGTCCAAGCGAGGTGAGGGCCAACAGGCCTACCAAGGTATTGTTCCATTAATGTACGAAGGTAAACCGGTTGAGTCAATCGCACAGGCTATGATGGCCTATATGCATCATTCAGAACAATTAGAAACACAAATCTCACTATCCTGTAATGATCAATTCGCGAGCGGTATTTTGATTCAGAAACTTCCTCAAATGGGCGGCAAGGTAGCTGAAAACATCAGCCAAGAGGAATTATTAGACGACTGGAATCGTTTCCATTTGTTAATGAAAACCGTTTCTGATGAAGAAATGTTAAGTACTCCACCTGATATCTTGATGCAAAGACTATTTTCAGTGGAAGCGAATGATCAAAAAGTGATGGCTTTTGAGCCACGCCCAGTCCATTTTGAATGCCAATGCTCCCGAGTTCGGGTTGGTAATATGCTGCTGATGTTAGGTCATGCAGAGGTACTTAACATTCTAGAAGAACAACATCAAGTCGAAACAACATGCGATTTTTGTGGGGAGGTTTATCATTTTGATCCTGTAGATTGTGAGCAACTATTTAAAGCGCAAAATTTACTGGATGGTATGCGCCCTGCTCAAGGCAAACATTAAGTCTTATTGAGCCACTTTTTCAGAGAAAGCGTCTTTCTCTTTACTTAAGCTTGATTCAGGCTTAGCCTTACTAATTTTGGAATCTTTGGAAGCACTAGCGTCTTTACTAGCATCTTCTTTCTTTTCTACCTTCGACCTCATCACGGCCTTCGGTAATTCTTCATCACTTTGAACAATCTGCACCATGGTTTCATTTTCTTTGACCATACCATGCTCAATTCGCGCACGCTCTTCAACTGCCCGAGTTCCTTGACGCAAATCATTCACATCACCAGCTAATTTATTATTGCGATTTTCTAATTGACTGTTCTTAGCTTGTTGCGCTTGAACTTCTTTATCCATTTGATAGACATGCAACCATCCACCTTTACCAATCCACAGGGGGTACTGGATCGCAATAAGTAATCCTAGAAATCCATAAACAATATAGCGCAATTAATAACCTAAATTATAAAAAGTAGATTTACCAGGATAAGAAGCAACATCACCTAAATCCTCTTCAATCCGAAGTAATTGATTGTATTTAGCAATACGATCTGATCGAGACAATGATCCAGTTTTGATTTGACCAGCATTCAGGCCAACTGCAATGTCGGCAATCGTCGTATCTTCAGTCTCTCCAGAACGATGGCTAATGACACTCGTATAATTTGCACGCTTCGCCATTTCAATTGCTGCAAAGGTTTCAGTTAGAGTACCAATTTGATTAATTTTGATCAAAATAGAATTAGCGATACCTTTTTGGATACCTTCTTTTAAAATCTTCGTATTGGTCACGAATAAATCATCACCAACCAATTGAATCTTTTTACCTAAGCGTTGGGTGAGGGTCGCCCATCCATCCCAATCACCTTCATGCATACCATCTTCAATAGAAACAATCGGGAACTTATCCGCCAAATTACCAAGATAATCAGTAAATTCGCTAGAACTTAATTGCAAGCCCTCTCCAGCCAAATGATATTTACCATCTTTATAGAATTCACTAGCGGCACAATCAAGAGCTAGAAGAACATCTTCACCTGGACGATAGCCTGCTTTTTCAATCGCCTGCAAAATTGTATTTAAACACTCTTCGTTACTCTTAAAATTAGGCGCAAAGCCACCTTCATCACCCACTTGAGTCGGCATATTTTGATCATGAATAATCTTCTTGAGCGCATGAAATACTTCAGCACCACAGCGGAGCGCTTCTCTAAAACTGGTCATACTCACCGGCATGATCATGAATTCTTGAATATCTAAACTATTATTGGCATGCGCGCCACCATTCACAATATTCATCATGGGCACAGGTAATTGCATCGCTCCAGACCCACCAAAGTAACGATACAACGGCAATCCAGCTTCTTCTGCAGCGGCTCGTGCAACTGCCATTGATACAGCCAAAGTAGCATTAGCCCCTAAGCGTGCTTTATTGTCAGTACCGTCCAAATCGATCAGCGTGCGATCCAAAAAGGCTTGTTCAGAAGCGTCTAGACCCATGATAGATTCAGCAATTTCAGTATTAATATTGTCTACTGCACGTCTTACACCTTTACCAACATATCTACCGGGCTCACCATCACGTAGCTCAATTGCTTCTCTAGAGCCTGTCGATGCACCAGATGGCACTGCAGCTCGTCCCATCACACCGGATTCTAACAATACATCACACTCTACTGTAGGATTACCACGAGAATCTAAAATTTCACGGCCAATAATGTCAACAATTGCACTCATGTGTTTCTCTCAAAAAATATTAATTAAGTTTAATTTACTTCAAAATGATCTTCTAAAAACTGACCCGACGCTTTGACGAGTTGATCGATCCCTTTTAAAGATTCAAGTAATTCTTTCATTTTATGCAGTGGTACTGCATTCGGACCGTCTGACATAGCATTCCTTGGATCAGGATGTGTTTCCATGAAAATACCGCTAATCCCAACTGCAATTGCGGCTCTGGCAAGTACTGGCACAAATTCACGTTGACCACCACTACTTGTCCCTTGACCGCCAGGTAGCTGAACCGAGTGTGTTACATCAAAAACAACTGGGGCTTGGGTTTGTCGCATCAACGCCAAACTTCTCATATCAGAGACTAAGTTGTTGTAACCAAAACTTACGCCACGTTCACAAGCCATAAAGTTATCTTCGGGAAGACCAGCCGCTTTTGCCGCTACTCTAGCTTTGTGGATGACATTGATCATGTCGTTAGGTGCTAAAAACTGACCTTTTTTAATATTGACCGGTTTACCACTTTGCGCACAAGCATGAATAAAGTCCGTTTGACGACACAAGAATGCTGGAGTTTGAATCACATCTACGACTTCACAAACAGGCTTGATTTCATCAATCGCATGTATATCGGTTAATACGTGTACCCCTAACTGCTTTTTTACTGTTGCCAAAATCTCTAAACCTTTTTCCATACCTAAACCACGATAGGAGGTCCCAGATGAACGGTTTGCCTTATCAAAAGATGATTTATAAATAAATGGAATACCAAGCTCAGAGGTAATTTCTTTTAATGCTCCTGCTGTATCAAGAGCCATTTGTTCAGATTCAATTACACAGGGTCCAGCAATTAAAAAAAAGGGTTGGTCAAGTCCAATCGGAAAACCGCAAAGTTTCATACCGTTTCCTTTTCTGAAATTGTTACGCCTGAATGTATCAATGCAGCTGCAACAAAAGCATTAAATAACGGATGCCCATAACGTGGCGTTGAAGTAAATTCAGGGTGAAACTGAACACCAAAAAACCAAGGGTGCATCTTTTGCGGGAGCTCCATCATTTCTGGTAAATCCTCTGCCGGTGTTCTTGCTGAAATAACCATTCCCGCAGCCTCTAACTGTTCGACATAGCCATTGTTTACCTCATAACGGTGACGGTGACGCTCGTTCACTTCAGAGCCATAAATATGAGATGCCATGGTTCCAGGTTTAACAGGACATTTCTGTGAACCAAGTCGCATGGTTCCGCCCAAGTCTGAATCATCAGTCCTTGTTTCTAATGTGCCATCACGATTTTTCCATTCAGTGATAAGCGCCACCACTGGATGCTCAACTTGCTCATCAAACTCAGTACTATTTGCATTTGTGAGCCCAACGACATTTCTTGCGAATTCAATCACCGCCAGTTGCATGCCTAAACAAATTCCTAAATAAGGTATTTTGTTCCTGCGCGCATACTCAATCGCCATAATCTTACCTTCAGTTCCACGCTTCCCAAATCCACCTGGAACTAAAATAGCGTCTAAACCGGCTAAAGAATCAACCCCATCTTCTTCAATCACTTCAGAATCCAAATAATTGATGTCAACTTGCGTTTGATGGTGGATCCCCGCATGTCTTAATGCTTCAATCAATGATTTATATGACTCTGTCAAATCAACATACTTACCTACCATACCAATGGTAATGTGATGCTTAGGATGTTCCATACGCGCCACTAAATTACTCCAAACAGACAAGTCTGCCGGTGGAGGATTTAAATGGAGCTCTTTACATATGATGTCATCTAAGCCTTGCTCCTGGAGCATTTGGGGAATCTTATAAATCGTATCCACATCCCACACTGAAATCACTGCTTCTTCGCGAACATTAGCAAATAGAGATATTTTTGCAGTTTCTTCATCCGGAATTGGTCGATCAGCACGGCATAGTAAGGCTGTTGGAATAATGCCGATTTCACGCAATTTCTGGACAGAATGTTGGGTTGGCTTGGTTTTTAATTCGCCTGCACTCGCAATGTAGGGAACTAAGGTTAAATGAATAAACGCTGTATCACCACGTTCTTTACGAAGGTTCATTTGTCTGGCAGCTTCCAAGAATGGTAAGGACTCGATATCACCTACCGTACCGCCAATTTCACAAATCGCAACATCTACTTCACCGCCATGACTTTCAGATGCGCCACGCTCAACAAATGCTTGAATTTCATTCGTAATATGGGGAATGACCTGAACGGTTTTCCCTAAATATTCGCCACGGCGCTCTTTACGAATTACGGAGTCGTAAATTTGACCTGTCGTGAAATTATTACTTTTGCGCATTTTGGCAGAAACAAAACGTTCGTAATGTCCGAGATCTAGGTCGGTTTCAGCGCCATCTTCTGTAACAAATACCTCACCATGCTGAAATGGACTCATCGTTCCGGGATCAACATTGATGTAAGGATCTAATTTTAAGAGGGTGACTTTTAGGCCGCGGGATTCAAGAATCGCAGCCAATGATGCGGCTGCAATTCCTTTCCCGAGGGAAGAAACCACACCGCCAGTAACGAAGACAAATTTGGTCATCGCATGCACTCTGTTGGTAATACTGAATTATATACAAGACTTGTTCAATTCACGAAAAATTCGCGATAGTTGAATGCCATGGTATGTTTTTTACCCCAAAAAATACTTGTCTTTTTTTCTCAAACGCATGTGCTATATGATAGAGAAGGTATTCATCATGGTATTGGCTTGCTATTTGAAGGGCCAAAGGCATTCCATTAGCACCAAACCCCATAGGTAATGTGATGGCAGGGTGGCCAGTTAAGCTATACAGCCGATTACACGTGCTCCTCGCCCCCGTTGGGTTCTCATACAAATCTGCCATCGCTTGCGCAGGGGCCTCCCGACCAACCGAGACAATTACATCGACAGAGGAGTCTTGCTGTCGATGAAAGGCTTGAGTTAACTGCCTTGCAAAGGTTTGTGCCATAGATAGAGCATTTTGATGATCGTTCTTATCCACTTGACTTGCTACTGCAAGTTTTTGTTGTAAACCTTTTCCTAAACTTTCTTTTTGACCTTCATAAACGCTTTTAAGCTCTTGCCATCCTTCAAAGTTAATGATGGTATTAGCTACTTTGGCGATCGTGTCGAGATCCGGTAATGTAATCGGTACGATCTGTGCACCTAAATCTTTGAATAGTTCAAGGGCCTCTAAAAAAGTCTTTCTGACCTCGTCTGTAATATCAGCGCTCTCTAGATGATGAAAATCGACACCAATTCGAATTCCAAGTAATTCCATGCGTAATTCATTTAAAGACGACTGATAATTTGATCCTAATATCGCAGACAGCATAATTAAGTTATCACGGACATTCCGCGTAATAATGCCTACCGTATCTAAGCTTGGGGCCAAAGGTATTAAGCCTTCTTTGGAAATTAAATCTCTCGTAGGCTTAAGCCCAACCAAACCACAGGCAGCCGCTGGGTGGCGGGCTGATCCCCCAGTATCCGAAGCAGTAGCAGCATAGCAATAACCTGCAGCAACTGCGGTTGCTGATCCACTGCTAGAGCTTCCTGGCATATGATCAGGATTCCAAGGATTGCGCGCTGCTGGAAAAAAATCATCTAAAGCCGGGGAACCAAAAGCAAATTCATGGCAATTGGTCTTACCAATCGAAATCGCACCTGCGTTTTCTAATACTTGAATGACGTGTGCATTGACATCAGTTTTAAAGTTACTCAAGGCTCCAGAGCCGGCAGTGGTGCGAACTCCTTGAGAAAAGAAAACATCTTTATGAGCAATCGGAATTCCCGCTAAAACGCCCAGTAATTTTTGCATACTTCTGCCTTGATCAATCTGGTGAGCTTTCGCTATGGCGTCCTCTTTGGTGATCGTAATTAGCCCATGCAAATAACTATCTTTTTGCTGCACCATCGCAAAAGCTTGTTCCAACAGTTGAATCGCACTAATTTGCCTACTTTGTAAGGCAATGAGTGATTCTTCTAAGGTTTGTGGATAGTTCTGATGGATATCCATGAGGCTTACTAGGTTTTTTTCTGTGTTGATTCATACCAATCACAAATTTGCGAACCATTCCAAAATACCACCCCAGGTAAACTTCGCAAATACGCAAGCATCATTTCAAAATATTTAATACGGTGTGTAGCACCCGTTATATAAGGGTGTACTCCAAACGCCAAAATTTTAGCTCCTTGTGATGACTCTTCCAAAACCCTTTCAATCGAATCCTTCATCCGAATCAACATTGCATCTGAGTCTTGTAAATTAGTCAACATAATCGCTATATCATTGAGCTCAACTGTGTATGGCACTGACACTAATGGGCCGTGCTTGGTTTTGACCATTTGCGGCTGATCATCTAATACCCAATCACCAAACCAACGAAAGCCAGCTTCTTTTACGTAATCGAGCGTGGCAAAAGTTTCACTTCTGCCAGGGCCTAACCAACCTTGAGGTTTATTGCCTGAGAATTTTTCGATGACTTCAATCGTGTGCGCAATCATCGCACGTTGATCAGGAATTTTCTGTATCGGAATTTGTTCATAGCAATGGGCCATGATTTCCCAACCATGATCAAGGGCAGTTTGAGGAACAAGTGGCCTAGTTTCACAAACCTTCGCATTCAGCGACATAGTTGCTTGAATATCGTATTTTTTAAAAGCATCAAAAATTCGCCAAATTCCTACCCTCATGCCATACTCGTGCCAAGTCCAATTAGGCACATCAGGAATAGGTGGAATCCCTCCAGGAGGTGGCGAGGCCATACGGGGCATAGACCGTGTTATGTCCCACTCCTCAATATTAACTACTGGCCACACCACGACTTTGGCGTTTCCGGGAAGTTTTAATGGCTCTCGCTGAATCATCGCACTGAAGTCAAGCCGCTCATGCGGCTTCATCGCTGCAGCCTCTTCTTGTAAAAATGTTTTAGTAGGTTCTGTCATATTTATTTTTGATTTATCTTATCATCATGGTTTTGACTAATATAATGGAATTTGTTCATTACAAATAAATTTCTTTAAAGGAAACCATATGAGACAACTTGCAACTCGTTTGCTAAGTGGCATTTTACTAACTCTGCTTGTAACTCTGACTTTGACGCATACTCCAAGTTATGCCCAAACTTACCCGAAGAAAAATATTGTCATTGTTGTCCCCTTTGGCGCTGGTGGCTCGGCCGATTTAATGGCTCGTACTTTTGCTCAATATTTAGAGGCAGCTCTTAAGCAAACGGTGATTGTGGACAATAAACCTGGTGCGGATGGTATTGTGGGTACTGAGTTTGTAAAAAATGCTGCTCCTGATGGTCATACGTTATTACTTACAACCAATACAACCATGGCTGCCAACTCGGTATTTTATAAAAAACTTTCCTATGAACCTTTCAAAGATTTTGACCATATCGGCCTCTTTGGACAAGCTGCATCTGTTGCTATCGTTCCGAAAGATTCGCCACTCAATACGATTGCTGATTTAGTTGCCGCCACCAAAGCTACTCCTGATAAATTTTTTTATGGCCATTACAATTCAGCATCACGGATGACGGTAGAAATGCTCAAAACTCGAACTGGTGCAAAGTTAACGGGTATTCCTTATAAAGCCCTTGGTGGTGCCCTACAAGATTTTTACGGCGCACAAACCCAAGTCCTATTTATTGAATATCCTCCTGCAAAAGCCCAAATTGCGGGTGGCAAGATCAAAGCTCTAGGCGTTACAGGTTCTACTCGTTTTAGAGAGTGGCCACAGATTCCAGCAATTAATGAAACTTATCCTGGCTATGAACTTGGTTTTTACCTAGGATTTGCTGCTCCCGCTGGACTTCCGGTAGATGTCTTACAAACTTTAACAAATACACTAGAAACAGCTCTAAAAGATCCTGTATTTATTGCAAAGGTTAATAATTTAGAACTTGATCCTGGCAAGCTCAATCGTGAACAGTACCTCAAATTTATGCGTAATGAAAAAGATCGCTGGGCAAAAATTGTTCCTGAGGCAGGGATTCAACCAGAATAATTTTTTCTCTTTAAAATACTATCTAAATACTTAAAAAAAGGTTCACAATGCGTCTCGGATATTTCACTATGCCACTCCACCCTCTTCACCGGGATGGCACTGAAACTTTACATGAAGATCGTCAAACGATTATTCATGCAGATCAACTCGGTTTTTATGACGCTTTTGTTGGAGAACATTTAACTGATCAAGCAGAAAATGTAACCAATAGCATGATCTTTTTGGCTACACTAATTTTTGAAACAAAAAATATTAAATTAGGGACTGGAACTTCTAATTTATCTCACGCACACCCTACGCTAATCGCAGCTCAAGCAGCGATGTTTGATCGTTTAGCGAAAGGTCGTTTTGTATTTGGTATCAGCCCAGGCGCACTCGCTTCGGATGCTGAAGCTTTAGGCATATTAAGTGAAGATCGTGGGAAAATATTTGCTGAAGCGATTGATGTGATTTTAAAAATTTGGGAGGGAGAACCACCCTATAACATCGATTTACCAGACAACCGTTTCAAAGTTAGCGTCCAAAATACCCAGGTATTAGAAATCGGTCGTGGTTATATTATGAAACCATACCAACAACCTCGTCCAGAGATTGTTGGTACTGTCGTCGCACCATTTTCAAAAGGTGTTATCGCCATGGGTAAAAGAGATTTTCATCCAATGTCCGCAAACTTCTTGCTTAGAAACTGGCTGCCATCTCACTGGAAAAATTATTCTGAAGGTAAAGAATCTGTCGGTGAAGTAGCTCAAGTAAAAGACTGGCGTGTTGCACGTACGGTGTTTGTTGGTGACACTTCAGCGATTGCAAAATCGTATGGCAAAGATGATGCGAATAGCCCTTACCGCTATTACTATAAACAAATGCTCACCAAAATGAAGTTGTCAAATCGTCATGTCATTTTCAAGAAAAGCCAAGAGGCGGACGATAGCACAATTACCCTTGATGGTATTTTGGATGACTTAGTTATTTCCGGGACAGTCAATGAAGTGGTTGATCAAATTCTCGCAATGCAAGAAGAAGTCGGTAACATCGGTGAAATTGTTTATGCGGGTATGGATTTGGTCGACCCGGCATTAGGCAGAAGATCAATGGAGTTGATGGCGCATGAGGTGATGCCAAGAGTTAATGAAGCTATGGGCCTTGGATACGTCACCAATGCTGATGCAAAAAATTAAGGTTTGAATATTTCACTTCTGAAATTTTTGATTCTAAAATGCGCACCTTCGGTGCGCCATATCTGAGCACCTGTTTTCACGGTATCGTATAAATTAATATCTCTATCCTGATATCGTTTGACGATATCGGAATGGGGATGTTGATAACGATTTTTAAATCCTGTTTGTGAAAATGCAAATTCTGGGTCTAAATGCTCTAAAAAAATAGGTGTCGATGAAGTCTTACTTCCATGATGTGGGGCCATTAAGATTAAATTTCTGCTTTGGATTGCTTGTAATTCAATTGGAGCATCAATCAAGCGTTCAACAATGACTCGCTCCGCATTTTTTTCTATATCTCCAGTCAACCAAATCGAATGAAATCGATGACGTACTTCAATCACACAACTCATATCATTGGGTTTGGTGCTTTTGTATTGCGACTTCGCGTCCTCTTGAACCTCAGGATGCCAAACATAAAAGTCAATTCCGTCCCAAGTCCAAGACTGACCTGCTTGGCATTTCTCAAGAAATACTTTATTTTTTGAGAAAAGTTGTTGGGCCTGATGATCCGGAGAAATTGATCCCATTGCGTTTTGAATAGAAAAATTTTCTAAAAGATACTTCAGACCACCGATATGATCAGCATCTTGATGACTGATTACCAATTGATCAATTTTTCTTATCCCGTCTGCTCTTAAATGCGGAATAATGATTTTTTCTCCAGGATCAAACTTTCCAAAACTAATTGGGCCCGTATCAAATAATAAGTAATGCGATTGGGTTTTAATTAGAACTGCGTTCCCTTGCCCAACATCCCATACGGTCATCTCTACTTCTCCATAAGGTATCCGACCTAGCAGATATTCCTTCGGAATAAATAGCGTTAAACAAATGATCAAGCCAAGCATTCTAGACTTCCAGGATTGAAGAAGTATTCCAGGTCGAATACAAATCACGACACCCATTAAAGATAAAAGTAAATGCCAACCTGGCGGTTTTGCACCTGCAATGGATGACCATTCCCATTGTGCTAATGGCCGAATCAAGATCATTAATATGGAAAATATCGTATGGGCAATCCATAAGAATGTATCTCCCAAAAACCATGGCAAAAATGCGCCTAGCATGGCCAATGGCGTCACTAGGAAACTCACTACCGGAATTGCAATTGCATTAGCGATGGGTGCAATCAGGGAGATTTGATAAAACCAATATAAAGTTAATGGGATGAGCGCAATTGTCACTACCGCTTGCACTCTCGCAGCCTCCCCTAAGGAGTTTTTCAATTTTTCTATAAAAAGCAAATCAATATCGACCACCTGTTGTTGATTCTGTGGCAAGGCAAAGATCATTGCCACAACAGCCCCAAAAGATAGCCAAAAACCTGGTGAATAGACTGCCCAAGGATTAAGTGTCAAGACAAGCAATAGGGCCCAAAACCATATATCCATTGGATGCAAACGCCGACCAAGGTACATCCCCAAGGCCGCTATACCAACCATGAAGGTCGTTCTTTGAGCCGGAATCTGGAAACCTGCTAACCAGGTATACAGAAATGCCGTTAAGAAGCCGATACAACTTGCGAAATAGGGAGCAGGTTGCCAATAGATACATCGTGTTCGTTTAACTAATAATAGGCTAATCCAAGCCCCAAAACTAGCCAACATGGTCACATGTAATCCTGAAATTGAAATAAGGTGTCCAATACCTGTGTTGGAAAATACTTTCCAATCGTCTGGATGAATCATCTGTTGATCACCGATGACAAGCGCTGCTATGACTCCAACGTAAGGTGCATCTTGACCTAAAGAGTTCTGAATTTTTTGGCGAATCTGAAAGCGGAATAATTCAAAGGTGGTTTTAAAGTCATGATGTGTTGAATTAAGTAACTTCATACTACCTTTTTGAATAACTCCCTGAGCATCATAATTTTGGATGTAGAGCCACTGCTCTCCATCAAATCCATGCGGGTTTTTAAGTCCACGAATCTGCTTTAATTTAACCTTCATCTCCCAATATTGACCGGGCTTAAATTCTTGAACAAGATCTTTCGATGGATACAGTAATGAAACACGTCTAGGAAAATGTTGATCATTCTTTTGTTTTTGTTGCGCGTAGGGAACTTCTAAATGCCTTACCTGAAAGCCAAACTGAACTGACTTTTCGGAAACTCTTGGTAATTCATCAATAAATCCTTGAATGATGATGGTCTTACCCTCGAATTGCGCATGTAATTGTTGCTGTGGTTTTTCTGCTTTCAAATACTCTGTCCAGTAAAAACCTGCGCATGCAATCCAACTTGATCCCACAAGATATAAACATATTGGTTTGAGTTGAAAGTCTTTATTCATTTCATAGAGCAGATAAAAAAATCCACCTATTCCAAAGGGAATCAATAAGCCCCATGGAACATCTGCTTGACTAAAAAACAAAGAACATAACTCCCCGGCAATCCATGCCGTAATCAATAGCCGCATAATAATTTAGAGGAAGTTTCTAGTGCGGGGTAAAACGCGTTTTATATTGTCCAGATTCGCTTTTGCTAACGTCTCTAAGTCAATCGATCTTTCTCGTGCAAAAACCTCAGCAATTCTGGGTAAATGGGCCGGTTCGTTTCTTCTGTGATCCTCATCCATTAACCACACTGGTGGAATATCTGGGCTGTCCGTTTCTAGTACATACGACTCAATTGGATATTCTTTTGCTAACCTTTTAATTTGCAATGATCTATCATAAGTAATCGTACCGCCAAAGCCAAATACAAAATTAAGTTTGAGAAAATTTTCAGCCTGAACAAAACTACCATTAAAAGCATGTGCGATGCCTCCAGAAACTGGAATCATTCTTAATCTTTTTAAGAGTTGGTCTTGTGATTTGCGGACATGCATCACAATTGGCAAATCGAAATCTCGTGCAATTTTTAATTGTTCTTCAAAAAACCATTCTTGTTTTGTATTGTCTAGAAAGTCTACAAAATAATCTAAACCAATTTCACCAACAGCAACCATTCTTGGATGATGGATATATTTTTCAATGGAGTCTCTCGTTGTTGCAATATCGGATTCGACTGCTTCATTGGTATATAAGGGGTGCACACCTAGTGAAAAACAGATTTGCGGAATTAACTCACTCCACTGATCAACAATACTAACCACTTTTTCATAATCTTTTACCCGAACAGCGGGGATTAGTATTCCAGTAACACCCTGCTCTGCTGCCCTTGCAAGCACTAAAGACAAATCATCTGCAAATTCTGGTGCATCCATATGACAATGCGTATCAAACCACATGATCTATCCGTTTTTGACTTCTTCAGTCACATCAATCAAACCACTTTGTGTCAGCTTCAGAATACGATCACATCTTTTAGCGCGGAGTGGATCATGCGTCACAATCACAAAAGCAGTGCCTAAACTTTGTGCTACTGTCATCATTAAATCAAATACCTGATCGGCTGTATGTGTATCGAGATTACCCGTTGGTTCATCTGCTAAAACACAACTAGGTTTACCTACTAAGGCTCTAGCGACTGCTACCCGTTGCCTCTCACCACCTGAAAGCATCGCTGGGGTATGCTCAATTCGACTGGCAAGTCCAACCTGCTCAAGCATCGTCTTTGCAACCGCCAATGCTTGTTGGCGTCCAAGGCCACGAATCCGAAGCGGCATAGCAACATTTTCAAGGGCAGTAAATTCAGGGAGAAGGTGATGAAACTGGTAAATAAATCCTAACTGTTGGTTGCGTAATTGATTCCGCGAAACTTCATCCATTTCAGAGAACCTTACTCCACCTAGCTCAATATTGCCGCTGGTAGCCTCATCTAGGCCACCCAAAATATGTAATAACGTACTTTTACCAGAACCAGAGGCTCCGACGATCGCGACTTTTTCACCGCGCCTGACTTGTAAATCAATATCGTAAAGCACTTGCAAGGCCTCGATATTACTACCAAAGATTTTTTGCACTCCTGAGGCAACGAGAGCATAAGCTTGATTATTCATAACGCAATGCCTCCGCAGGCTTTACTTTCGCGGCACGATAGCTTGGATATAAAGTAGCTAATAAGCTCAGTATAAATGCCATGCCTCCTACTTTCAGCACATCCTCAAGATGAACATCCGAAGGAAGCTCACTAATGAAATAAATATCTTTCGGTAAAAAATGAACTCCAAATAATGACTCAATGGCAGGCACGATGACATCGATATTGATTGAAACCATGACCCCTAATAGAACCCCAAAAATAGATCCTAAAATACCAATCGCCATTCCTTGAACAAAAAATATTTTCTGAATCATGCGCGCAGATGCTCCCATTGTTCGTAATATAGCAATATCAGCTTGCTTGTCTGTTACTGTCATAACGAGTGTAGAAACTAGGTTAAACGCTGCAACTGCAATAATCATTGCCAAAATAATAAACATCATTCTTTTCTCGGTCTTCACTGCAGCAAACCATGTCCGATTCTGCATCGACCAGTCCATGGCTATCATCCCTGCAGGTAATGCTCCATTGAGATTGGAGGAGACCTCTGGAGCTAAATACATATTGTCTAATTTGACCCGAAGCCCCGTTGGGTAAAGATTTTGCGTTAATGCACCAGCATCTTTCCAATGAATCACGGCAAGACTACTGTCATATTCGAAATGTCCACTATCAATGAGGCCAACAACCGTAAATGACTTTTGCCTTGGTAATACCCCTGCCGGCGTTAAATCTCCTTGAGGAACCATTACAGAAATTCTATCCCCCTTCTGAACCCCAAGGCTCTGAGCAAGCTCTACACCTAAGGCTATATTGAAAGAACCTTGCTGGATTAATTGAATTGCGCCACCTGAAATTTGCGCTGGTATATCAGAGACTAATTTTTCGGTATCAGGTTCAATACCACGTAGCTCCATGCCACGCATCATGCCACTTCGAATGATTAAACCTTGTGAATAGAGGATTGGCGATACTCCAATAATATGGTTTTGTTTCGACAAGAATGTCGCCATTTCTTGCCAATTTTCAATACCACCTTGTGCACGAATTTCTACATGAGATAAGACCGATAACATCTTGTCTCGCACTTCTTTTTGAAAACCATTCATTACGGAGAGAACAATAATCAAAGAGGCAACTCCTAGAGCAATCCCTACCATGGAAAGAGTCGAAATAAACGAAAGAAATCCATCTCTTTTTTTGCCAACCGATTTACGTTTTGCACTGACATAACGTAAGCCAATCTCTATAAAAAGGGGTAATTCGATAGGTAATAGTTTGTTTTGCATGCCTATAGTTTAGTGTTTTATTAATTCCCTCATAAAATAAGTCCTATGAATACTCAATTAAGTTTCCTAATTCCTGAATTTTCTTTAAATTCAACAGAATTAACTGAATCAGATGATGCCATTTTTGAACTAAAAGGTACTTTTGAGGAAATTTTGCTGTTGGGAGCCAATGTCCCAATTGCTGCAAAATTAATTAGTCCAATAGACAATCAGCCTCAATTTTGTCTTGAATTAGTGCATTTGCATGCCACTCGAGACCATGTGGTCCTCATGGACCCGTCTCTTCTCCAGATCACTCCAGATGAGGAAATAGCATTAAGAACGAGTGTGACAGAAACTTTAGAGCATTTTCTAGGATCTGTGGGGCAGTTTTATCCCCATCGCTGGATTTATCCTGCTGGAGAATTTGCTACATTACTGACCCATACTCCAAGTCTTGCATCTGGTCTGAATATAGATATATGGATGCCAAAAGATACACACACTCTTGGTCTGGCAAAACAGTGGCGCAGACTCCAAAATGAAATTCAAATGATTTGGCATGACCATCCAGTCAATGAGGCTCGTCTTGCCCGAGGTGAGCTCACGATAAATTCAATATGGCTACATGGTATTGGATCGGTTACTGATATTTCTCAACATCCTGTATTAAAAGACGTTCATCACTTATTCAGTGATCATATCCTAGCCTCTTCACTTGATGCTCGTATTACTCCCCTCTCCCTTCAAAACTTAATACCCACAAATAATCAACATCATTTTGTCTTTGCGCAAGATCTTAAACCTACTCAATGGGATGAATACTGGAATACAAGCTTGCATGCATTTCAGCAAAAAACATTAGATGTGATTCATTTGTATCGTTATCATCAAGGTGAATTACAACATCATGTTGTCTACCCTAAGGAATTAAAGCCTGGTTTTTTTCAAAATTTATTCAATAAAAATACAAGTAAAAAACAATTTCCTAGTTGGGTAGAGTATGCTAAAAAAATATACTGGAATAAATATAGCGAATCATCATGCAATTAGTTGAGCGTAATACTGCAAATGGCGCTGCAGAAGAATTAATAGCTCGCGGGATTAACCCCATCCTTGCAAAGCTATGGGTATCCCGTGGAATACAATCCTTTGAGCAATCCAGCTTGGAATTAAAGCATTTAATTCCACCTCAAGCACTCAAAAACTGCCCTGCAGTAGCTACTTATCTGGCTAATGCTTTAGCAAGTCACAAAAATATTCTGATCATCGCTGATTATGATTGCGACGGCGCTACCGCTTGTGCAGTTGGCCTTCTTGGATTAGAAGAGCTCGGCAAATCCTATGGTACTAAAGTTAATTTTCTAGTACCTAATCGTTTTACGATGGGATATGGTTTAACTCCGGAAGTCGTTGATCTTGCAGCACAACAAACCCCTAAGCCCGATATTCTCATCACCGTTGATAACGGTATTGCTAGTTTGACTGGTGTGATGCGCGCAAATGAATTAGGAATGGAAGTCATTGTAACCGACCACCATTTACCTGCCGATGAACTTCCTTTAGCAAGATTCATTATTAACCCAAATCAACCTGAATGCTCTTTCTCAAGTAAAGCGCTTGCGGGAGTTGGTGTCATTTTTTATATTCTTTTAGCCCTTCGATCAGAACTTCGCAATCGCGGTATATTTGATTTGGAGACTCAACCTCGCCTTGAAACCTTGTTAGACTTTGTTGCACTGGGCACGGTCGCTGATGTAGCTAACTTGGATCGCAATAATCGAATTCTTGTTTCAGCTGGAATTCGCCGTATCCGGAATGGTCAAATGCATCCGGGTATTCAAGCGCTCTTTGAAGTAAGCGGCAGAGATTATCAAAAATCGAATACATTTGACCTTGGCTTTGGTCTAGGACCAAGGCTTAATGCAGCAGGCCGACTTGCTGATATGACTTTGGGAATTAAATGCTTAATTTCGAAGGATCTGTTTAAGGCCAGAAAATATGCCAAGGAATTAGATACGATGAATAGAGAGCGTCGCGAAATCGAGGGTTCGATGCAAGAAACTGCACTCATCAACTTAGCAGACATCTCAACAGTCAACACCAGTAGTTTGTGTATGTATGACGTCTCTTGGCATCAAGGGGTCATTGGAATATTAGCTTCTCGCTTAAAAGATAAATACCACCGACCTGTCATTGTTTTTGCTCCCGGTGAAGAAAAGTCACCTTCAGGTTCATTAGTTTTGAAAGGCTCTGGAAGATCAATTACAGGTTTTCATTTACGTGATGCCATAGACTACATTTCTAAAAAAAATCCTGAGATGATATTAAAATTTGGTGGTCATGCAATGGCTGCTGGGCTTTCTATTGAAGAATCGCAACTGGTATCATTTCAACAAGCTTTTGAATCCATTGCGCAACACTGGCTTGATGAAGACACTTTGCATCGAAAATTAGTACACGATGGTGAACTTCCTAGTGACATGATCAATACTCAGCTGGCCGAACAACTTTCCAATGAAATTTGGGGACAAGGTTTCCCTGAACCCATTTTTATAGGATCCTTTAAAGTTATCAAACAATCTTTATTAAAAGAAAAACATTTAAAGCTTGAGTTACAACCTTTACATGGAGAATTGAAAAAAAATATTCTAGGAATCTGGTTTGGGCATACGGAATTACTCCCTTCTGAAACACGCTTAGCCTATCGCCTATTAGTCGACCATTACTTAGGGTATCCTCGTGCTCAAGTTCATATTGAGGCAGCTTTCGATAATTAAGCATAAAAAATGAATCACTTCGCTTACAAGGCTTTATAATGTTGCCATGGAAGCTGAACGAATAAATACTTTACAAAATAATCTGACCCATCTTCGCAATCGTGTTGAAGACCTTCGGGGGTATCTTTGACTACGATACTAAAAGTAGACGCCTTATTGAACTCAACCTTCAATTAGAAGATTCTAAAATTTGGGATGATCCCAAACTCGCGCAAGCACTTGGCAAAGAGAAAAAAATGTTGGATGGTGTTGTCACATCCATCAAAAAATTAGATGATGACTTGACAGGCGCTCTAGAACTTTTTGAGCTTGCGGCTGCTGAAAATGATGATGAAACATTACAAGCTATCGAGGAAGACGAAAAAGGCATTGAAGTCATTGTTGCTGACCTTGAGTTCCGCCGAATGTTCTCCCACCCGATGGACCCGTGTAATTGCTTTATTGATATCCAAGCTGGTGCGGGTGGCACCGAGGCCTGTGATTGGGCAAGTATCTTAATGCGTCAATATCTTCGCTATTGCGAACGCAAGGGTTTTAAGACTGAGATTCTAGAAGAGTCTGATGGTGATGTTGCAGGGATTAAAAGTGCAACGATCAAAATCGATGGTGAATATGCCTACGGTTTTTTAAGAACAGAAACGGGCGTTCATCGTTTAGTTCGTAAATCCCCATTTGACTCAGCTAATGGTCGCCACACTTCTTTTGCAAGTATCTTTGTTTATCCGGAAGTGGATGACTCCATAGAAATCGATATCAACCCAGCAGATATTCGGACAGATACCTATCGCGCGTCAGGTGCCGGTGGTCAGCATATCAATAAAACTGACTCAGCGGTTCGTTTAACGCATTTACCAACTGGTATCGTGGTTCAATGCCAAAGCGATCGAAGTCAACACCGCAATCGTGCAGAAGCCATGACGATGCTGAAATCACGTCTTTACGAACACGAACTTCGTAAACGTCAAGTCGAACAAGATAAATTAGAAGCTACTAAAACCGATGTAGGTTGGGGGCATCAAATTCGATCCTATGTTTTAGATCAAAGTAGGATTAAAGACCTTCGCACTAATGTTGAAATATCAAATACCCAAAAAGTGCTCGACGGCGACCTGGATCCTTTTATTGAAGCAAGTCTCAAAATGAATGTATAAATCTATGACTGAACCACAAAAACCCAATCCAGAAGATGTATTGATTGATGAAAACCATATTATGGCTGAACGCCGTGAAAAACTTGCGCAACTTCGAGAGCAAGGTGTGGCGTTCCCAAATGACTTTATCCCTACGCATTTAGCTGCTGATTTACACCAAAGTTTTAATGACTTATCAAAAGAAGAACTAGCCGAAAAAAATATCTCTGTCAAAATGGCTGGTCGTATGATGCTCAAACGTGTTATGGGCAAGGCAAGTTTTGCCACAGTCCAAGATCGCTCCGGACAAATCCAGTTTTATATCAATGATCAAGAGACAGGATCTGATGCTCATGGCGCTTTTAAACATTGGGATATGGGCGATATTATTGCTGGGGAAGGCACTTTATTCAAAACGAATCGCGGTGAACTCTCAGTCTCAGTAAAAAACTTACGCATACTCACTAAATCACTGCGTCCTCTTCCTGACAAATTCCATGGCTTACACAGTCAAGAACTTAAATATCGTCGACGTTATGTTGATTTAATTGTCTCGCCGGAAACTCGCAAAACTTTCATAGAAAGAAGTAACGCGATGTCTGCAATCCGTGAATACATGCAACAAGCTGGATTTATGGAAGTTGAAACGCCAATGCTACACGTGATCCCTGGAGGCGCATCCGCAAAACCCTTCATTACGCACCACAACGCACTTGATATGGAAATGTTTATGCGCGTTGCCCCAGAGCTTTATCTCAAGAGACTCGTAGTGGGTGGTTTTGAACGTGTCTTTGAAATTAATCGAAATTTTAGAAATGAAGGCGTTAGTCCACGTCACAATCCAGAATTTACGATGATGGAATTTTATGCGGCTTACACCGATTATCAATGGCTCATGAATTTCACAGAAGACTTGATTCGACAAACCGTCATCAAAGCTCATGGTAAAGCAAAACTCACTTATCAAGGTCGTGAATTAGATTTAGGCAAACCATTTGCGCGGCACACGATTACAGAAGCAATTCAAAAATATGGCCCACAATCTGGCAAGAACTATACTACTGAGCAATTAAATGATGTTCTATTTATTCGTAATGAGCTGAAGTTAGCAGGTGAACATATTGATGGGCCCGCGCTCAAAAATGCTGCTCTTGGAGCACTGCAACTGGCACTTTTTGAAACATGCGCTGAAGAACATTTATGGGATCCTACTTACATTATCGATTATCCAATTGAAGTGAGCCCATTAGCTAGAGAGTCTGATACTCGCCCAGGAATTACTGAACGATATGAACTCTTTATTACCGGTCGTGAAATCGCTAATGGCTTCTCAGAGCTCAACGACCCTGAAGATCAGGCTAATCGTTTCCATCAACAGGTTCTTCAAAAAGATGCTGGCGATGAAGAAGCGATGTTCTTCGACCATGACTTCATTCGCGCTTTAGAGTATGGTTTACCACCGACTGGTGGTTGTGGCATTGGCATTGATCGCCTCATGATGCTCATCACAAATTCACCGAACATTCGAGACGTGATTCTATTTCCTCATTTGCGTCGCGAAGAAGTGTAGTAAGTCCATCAAGGATGGACTTACTTTTTATTATTCGACCTTAGCTCCTGAACTAACTACAACAGCAGCCCATTTCTTCACTTCACTTTGTAAAAAAGTGCCAAATTGTGCTGAATTATTTTTAGTGGATTCCATACCTTGCAAAACAAACTTTTCTTTCGCTTCTGGAGTCTCCATGGCACGATTAATTGCTGTATTCATTTGCTCAACTATAGATGGTGGAGTTCCAACAGGGACAAAAAAACCTACCCACGTATAGTCATCAAAGTCTTTATAACCAAATTCTGTCACCGATGGAACATCTGGTAATAATGTAGAACGCTTTGCGCTTGTAACTGCAATTGCTCTGACATTACCTGCTTTAATTTGTTGAACCGCTGGTGGCATTGAGGTGGAAGATATTTGTGTGTGACCGGCAACTGCAGCTCCTACGGCCTGAGCTGGTTGATAAGGTACATGGGTAATATCTATCTTAGCAGCTGTTTTTAAACGCTCTATTGATAAATGAGTAGTGGTACCAATTCCTGAGGACGCATAACTCAATGGTTCTTTTTTCGCTAACTCAATTAACTCTTTTAAATCTTTTACTGGAACCTTCGGATTAACCGTAATAATATTTGGTGTACGAGGTCCTAGTGCTAAAGGAACAAAATCTTTAATCGCATCATAACCAGCATTTGGATACAGGGAAGGATTTACCGCGTAAGCAACACTATGTACGAGAATCGAATAACCATCTGCTGGAGCGCGTTTAACGAATTGCGTAGCGATATTACCACCAGCACCTGGCTTGTTCTCGACAACAAAATTACCGCCAGTTGTCTTCGCTAATTCTTGACCGACAATACGCGCAATCACATCCGTGAATGCGCCTGGAGCGAAGGCAACATAAATCGTAACATTTTTCGCTTTCGGCCAATCGGATTGCGCAAAAGCCGAACTTGAAACAAAACCAAAAAGTGCTAAAAGTATGAGGGTTAGTTTGAAATTGAATGTTTTATGAAATGATTTGAACATTTCCTGTCTCCTATGAAGTAATAGGTGACAGTTTAATACACTAATAACTCAATCACTATTATTTAATCTAGTGGTTTTCCTTAGCATGATTAATCGAGTATTTTGGGATTTCAATCACGAGATCTTTTTGCGCCACAATGGCCTGGCAAGACAATCGTGACATAGGGGTTAATCCCCAGGCTCGATCAAGCAAATCATCCTCATTTTCATCACTAGGATTTAGCGATTGAAACCCTTCACGCACAATCACATGGCAGGTTGTACAAGCACAAGATAGTTCACAGGCATGTTCAATTGGAATGTCATTTTCCAACAAGGCTTCACAAATTGATGTCCCGGCAGGTACATCAATCACTGATCCTTCTGGACAATACTCATCATGGGGCAAAATTACGATTTGTGTCATAGCTCACTCATTTCATTCAATCTCATTCAAATTTTTACCGGTTAATGCACGGCGTATATTGGCATTCATTCTTCGCGCAGCAAATTCTTCTGTAACTTCAGACAAAGCACTAATACCCTTTCGTAACTCATCTACATCATTTGAGTTGGCAGATATTTGACGTAACTGATTAAGTTCTTTTTGAATATCTGCTTGCTCTTGTGGACTAAGTAAGTTCGCATCCGTTGCTAAGGAGTTATTTACTGCATCAACTAAGCGCATCGCCTCTACTTGCTCTTCACGGAGCGCTCTTGCAAGCATATCTTTCTCTGCAGTCTGAAAACTCTCAGCCAGCATACGAGCAATATCGCCATCCTCTAATCCATAACTAGGCTTGACGGTTATGGAAGTTTGTACTCCCGAAGTTTCTTCCTTTGCGCTCACTGATAAAAGTCCATCTGCATCAACTTGATAAGTCACTCGAATCCTAGCTGCTCCTGCGACCATCGGGGGAATACCACGTAACTCAAATTTCGCTAACGAACGACAATCTCCAGCCAACTCTCGCTCACCTTGCAAGACATGAACTGCCATCGCGGTTTGTCCATCTTTGAACGTAGTAAAGTCTTGGGCTCTTGCTACAGGAATTGGGGTATTGCGGGGAATAATCTTCTCCACTAACCCACCCATCATCTCCACGCCTAGGGACAGGGGAATGACATCAAGCAGTAACCATTCATCGTCTTTATTTTTATTTCCCACCAAAAGATCAGCCTGACGGGCAGCACCTAATGCAACTACTTCATCGGGATTCAAGTCATTTAAAGGAACTTTGTCAAAGTATTGCGCAACTGAAGCCTGAATATTTGGCATTCTTGTAGCCCCACCCACCATTACCACCCCTTGAATCTCTGCAAGATCAACTCCTGCATCACGCACTGCTTTTTTGACACTTAATAATGCTTTCGTCACTAAACCTTGCGTCATTTTGGCAAAATCTTCTTGGGAAATACTTTTTTGTATAGCTTGTCCATTGGCAAAAGTGAATTCAAACAAAACCGCAAGATGCGAACTTAAAGTTTCTTTAACGTCTCTACACTTCAAAATGAGTGAACGTTGATCACCTGAAGAAAGTTCTGTTTGGTCAGCTTCTTGCAAAATAAATTGCATTAACGCATGATCAAAGTCATCGCCACCAAGTGCTGAATCTCCGCCAGTCGACAAGACTTCGAAAACGCCTTTACTTAAACGTAGAATAGAAATATCAAAAGTACCACCACCTAAATCAAAGATGGCATAAACACCTTCTGAACCGTGATCTAAACCATACGCTAATGCCGCGGCGGTGGGTTCATTTAATAGTCTTAATACTTCAATACCCGCAAGCTGTGCAGCATCCTTAGTTGCTTGTCGTTGTGCATCGTCAAAATAAGCTGGCACAGTGATCACAGCACCCTCGATCTCATCAGAAAAGGAGTCTTCAGCTAATTGTCGCAATCTAGCAAGAATTTCTGCAGAAACTTCAACGGGGCTTTTATCACCTTGGACTGTTTTAATTTTCAACATTCCCGAAGTATCTACAAATTGATAAGGTAGGTTTTTTGCATGACTAATATCATTTAACCCCCTACCCATTAAGCGCTTGACTGAAATAATCGTATTCTGTGGATCAATCGCAGCCTGAGCTAAAGCCTCATATCCCGCTTGTGTTTTATTTCCTGGAAGATACCTGACCACAGATGGCAACATGGTATGACCCGCTTCACTTTTTAATACTTCAGGTATGGCATTTCTCATACAAGCAACTAAAGAATTTGTAGTTCCTAAATCAATGCCAATGGCGATTCTTCTCTCATGAGGATTTCGGGACTGACCAGGTTCTGCAATTTGTAATAAAGCCATTATTCACTCGCGTCTGTAATTCGTTGATCTAATTCTTCTAAAAATCGTTCCATAAATAAAGCAGCTCTTAAGCTAATGAGAGCTGCTTCTGGATGTTTCATTTCATCAAACTGCTGACCAATTTGATCGATTCTTTTTTTAAGTTCAAGATTGACTTCATCTTGCAATTGACTCAGAGCTAGTAGGTCATTTTTTACATCATCCATGGATTCACGTAACTCCATTTGTTGCATCAGAAAATCTCTCGGCATCGCTGTATTCGTTTCGAGCTCTGGATCTAAGCCGTGGAGCTCACATAAATATAATCCACGTTTGATAGATTGCTTTAGGGTTTGATAAGCCGTATTTGCAAAGGTAGCAATTTGTAAAGATTGACGCTTTTCAGAATCAGAGGCACGGGCAAATTTATCTGGATGAACTTCTTGCTGTATCTTTAGATAAGCAGCATCTAGGGCTTTGCGGTCGAGTAAAAATTGTTGCGGCAAATGAAAAAATTCAAAATAATTCGCAATATTTGCCCTAAATTCTGAATGATTCACCACACCCACACTCATCCTTCACATTCGGGTTCTGAAATTTAAACCCTTCATTTAAACCTTCTCTAGCAAAATCTAACTCTGTACCATCGATATAGGGTAAGCTCTTAGGATCAACGAACACTTTAATGCCATGAGATTCGAACATTTGATCAGTCTCATTAGCGGCATCAACATACTCGAGTTCATAGGCAAGACCCGAACATCCAGTCGTCCTAACACCTAAACGCAAACCTAAGCCCTTACCTCTTTTTTCAAGGTTACGATTAACATGCTTTGCCGCTTTTTCAGTTAAGCTAATTGCCATATACTTTCTTTCAACAATTACTTCGTGTGCTTCTCGCGATAATCTTGGACAGCTGCTTTAATCGCATCTTCTGCCAAAATAGAACAGTGGATCTTGACTGGCGGCAATGCTAATTCTTCAGCAATTTGTGCATTTTTAATTTCAAGCGCTTGATCTAAAGTTTTACCTTTAACCCATTCTGTAACGAGCGAAGATGAAGCAATCGCAGACCCACATCCATAGGTTTTAAATTTTGCGTCTTCAATAATGCCGTTTTCGTTGACACGAATTTGCAATTTCATGACATCACCACAAGCAGGTGCACCAACCATTCCAGTACCAACTGCTTCATCACCTTTTTCAAATGCACCCACGTTACGTGGATTTTCATAATGATCAATTACTTTGTCGCTATATGCCATGATATTTCCTTAAAAAATTAGTTAGTGTGCTGCCCATTGGATCGTACTTAAATCGATACCATCTTTAAACATCTCCCACAGAGGTGAGAGCTCCCTTAATTTCGCAATTTTGTTTTTAATCAATTCAACCGTAAAGTCTACTTCTTCAATCGTGGTAAAACGTCCCACACTAAAACGAATCGAACTATGAGCAAGTTCATCATTACGTCCTAATGCGCGCAAAACAAATGAGGGCTCGAGTGAGGCTGAAGTACATGCTGATCCGGAGGAAATCGCAACATCCTTAAGTGCCATCAACATGGACTCACCCTCGACATAATTAAAACTCACATTTAAATTATGTGGCACGCGCTGTTCTATATCGCCATTTAAGTAAACTTCTTCAATCGTTGACAACCCTGTCCATAAACGGTCACGCAACATGCGAATGCGTTCATTTTCAGTTCCCATTTCGAGACGAGCTA
The DNA here is from genome assembly GCA_947462685.1 of Burkholderiaceae bacterium. Taxonomy (GTDB): domain Bacteria; phylum Pseudomonadota; class Gammaproteobacteria; order Burkholderiales; family Burkholderiaceae; genus Polynucleobacter. Next base: position 83,692 of record CANHPL010000006.1, read on the forward strand.
AGCGAAATGCCTCACCCATACCAACGATTTGATGGGTCGGTAAAGTTCCAGAACGCATCCCACGCTCATGACCACCACCATGAATTTGTGCTTCAATCCGAATCCTTGGTTTACGACGCACAAACAATGCACCAACACCTTTCGGACCATAAGTTTTATGAGCACAAAAACTCATTAAATCGACTTTGAGTTCAGCTAAGTTAATCGCTACCTTACCTGTGGCTTGAGCTGCATCCACATGAAAAATGATTCCCTTTTCACGACAAATCTCACCAATCGTTGCGATATCTTGAATCACACCAATTTCATTATTCACAAACAAAATAGAAACCAACATCGTGTCAGGACGAATCTGACTCTTAAAATAATCAATATCTAATAGTCCATTTTCCTGGACATCTAAATAGGTCACTTCGTAACCTTCACGCTCTAACTCTCGACAAGTATCTAACGTAGCTTTGTGCTCTGTCTTTAAGGTCATGATGTGACGACCTTTATCTTTGTAAAAATGAGCGGCGCCTTTTACAGCTAGATTAATACTTTCTGTTGCACCACTAGTCCAAACGATTTCACGGGGATCAGCACCTACGAGAAGAGCAACCTCGTTACGCGCTTCCTCGACTGCTTCCTCCGCTTCCCAACCATAAGCATGGCTTCTTGACGCTGGGTTACCAAATTGTTCACGAAGATAAGGAATCATCTTGTCAACTACACGTGGATCAATCGGTGTAGTCGCTGAATAATCCATGTACACAGGAAAGTGCCTTGCACTAAACATGGGTAGCGGATTTAATTTGGGTGTGTTATGTTCTTGGCTCATTGAATTCTCTTCGATCTTTAGTTTTGTTGCGCCAAATTAAATACTGAATTCACAATAAATCGTTTTGGCGCTGGCTCTTTTTTTACAGACTTCGCATCTACCACATTGAGTGAAGAATTTTTGTTTGGCACAATTTGTGCCGGCTTGTTGTGGTTAATAAAGGGCGAAAGGACTACCACTTGACGATGCTCTTGTTGCGCAACTAAATCTTTTAAAGTGACGGATTGGAGGTAATCCACCATCTTTTTGTTCAAGTTAGACCATAAATCATGCGTCATACACTGCATATTAAGTTCATCTTGACCGTGACAATTACCTTTACCACCACATTGGGTCGCATCGATTGGTTCATCTACAGCAGTAATAATGTCTGCCACCGTAATGGTGGATCCATCTCGAGATAAGCTATAACCCCCGCCTGGACCACGTGTACTCTCCACGATTCGATCACGGCGTAACTTACCAAAGAGTTGCTCTAAGTAAGAAAGGGAAATTTTTTGTCTTTTACTGATTCCTGCAAGTGTCACAGGTCCTTCAGCTTGGCGCATGGCCAAATCAATCATTGCGGTTACTGCAAAACGACCTTTTGTGGTTAATCTCATATTTAAACTTTATCTTTCAATCATTTAGCTAAAATCCAGATCGGTTTCTGGGACCTCTAAATACCTCCGCAGATATGGGTAATACCTGACGGATTAGCTCAAGTATAGCAAATACTTGACTGATTTGCTTGGGTCTAAGGAAGGGGATGATCTGGTGTCAATGCACCAAATGCCATCGCTCGAACTTTACTCAAGCGATCTCGAGCTTGAGCAGCTTTTTCGAATTCTAGATTACGTGCAAAATCTTGCATTTCTTTCTCTAGTCGCTTGATTTCTTTAGCTAAATCTTTTTCACCCATGTCCTCATATTTAGCTTTTTCTTTTTGAGACTGCCACTGGACTTTTTCATCATCGACATCATAAACACCATCAATAATATCTTTGATGCGCTTAGTTACCCCTACTGGCGTAATGCCATTGGCTTCATTAAATGCAGTTTGTTTTGTCCTACGGCGTTGAGTTTCAGCAATTGCTCTTTGCATAGAGCCTGTCATTCGGTCGGCATACAAAATCGCTTTACCATTGATATTTCTTGCCGCACGACCAATAGTTTGGATAAGACTGCGCTCAGACCTTAAGAATCCCTCTTTATCGGCATCCAAAATGGCAACCAGTGACACTTCTGGGATATCCAATCCCTCACGCAACAAATTAATACCCACAAGCACATCAAACATGCCTAAACGTAAATCACGAATAATCTCGACACGCTCTACCGTATCAATATCAGAATGCACATAGCGAACTTTGGCGCCGTTATCGGATAAAAAATCCGTTAATTGCTCAGCCATCCGCTTCGTCAAAACTGTCACCAATACCCTCTCGGACTTAGCAACTCTCAATTTGATTTGATCTAATAAATCATCGACTTGGGTCGTTGCAGGTAACACCTGAATTTCTGGATCAATCAGACCCGTAGGCCTAACAACTTGCTCCACCACATTTCCAGTTTTGGTATTTTCATAATCGGCAGGCGTTGCACTAACAAAAACTGTTTGGCGCATTTTGCTCTCAAATTCAATGAATTTGAGAGGCCGATTATCCAAGGCTGAAGGCAAGCGAAAACCAAAATCTACTAACGTTACTTTACGTGCTCGGTCACCGTTGTACATACCATTGAACTGCCCAATCAGCACATGGGATTCATCTAAAAACATTAAGGCATCTTGGGGTAAGTAATCAATCAAGGTAGGTGGTGCATCCCCTGGTTTGCCTCCGGATAAATGACGTGAATAATTTTCAATACCTTTACAAAAACCTAACTCCGCCAACATTTCAAGATCGAAACGAGTGCGTTGTTCTAGGCGCTGTGCTTCTACCAACTTGTTTTGCGAAATAAGTTCAGCTAAACGCTCTCTGAGTTCGACTTTAATATCTTCAACAGCTCGTAAAACGGTTTCTCTAGGAGTGACATAGTGAGAACCTGGGTACACCGTAAAACGGGCAATGCGTTGCTTGGTTTTCCCAGTCAATGGATCAAAAAATTGCAAACTATCAATCTGATCATCAAATAGCTCGAGTCGGACAGCTAACTCGTTGTGCTCTGCTGGAAAAATATCAATTGTATCGCCTCTTACGCGGAAAGTACCACGGGAAAAATCAATGTCATTTCGCTCATATTGCATCGCAACTAAGCGTTTGACCGCGTCACTTTGCGACATCTTGTCACCTTGCCGAAGGGTGAGCACCATTTTGTGATAATCACCTGGATTACCGATACCATAGATGGCAGATACACTTGCCACAATGATGACATCACGTCGCTCTAACAAACTTTTTGTTGCAGAGAGCCGCATCTGCTCAATATGCTCATTGATTGATGAATCTTTTTCAATAAATAAATCGCGCTGCGGGACATATGCCTCTGGCTGGTAGTAGTCATAGTAACTTACGAAATATTCCACCGCGTTTCTTGGAAAAAACTCCCGGAACTCACTATATAACTGAGCTGCTAAGGTTTTATTAGGGGCAAAAATAATTGCTGGTCTACCCTCTCGTGCAATCACATTGGCCATCGTGTAGGTTTTGCCTGATCCGGTCACCCCAAGAAGTGTCTGAAACGATAGGCCATCATCAATCCCTTCGACCAAACCAGCAATGGCAGTTGGTTGGTCACCCGCTGGCTGAAATGGCTGATATAAGTGATAGGGGGAGTTGGGGAATTCAATAAACTTAGATTCATCTAACGGCGGAGCTGAAATCGGTGCAGCACGCTCTGATTTACCACTTTTACCTTTAGATTGTCGTGAAGCCATGAGAGTTTGTTTAAAATAGAGCTAATATGTTTGGATAGCTTTACATTATTGCAGTTTTTTTTATATTTTTTATTTGTAGTGTAGCTTGTCTACATTCAATCATAGATGCCTTTTTACTTCTTTTTGAATCGATTAATACCTTATGACACTCTTTTCTACCGTTGAACTTGCACCACGTGACCCCATCCTTGGACTTTATGAAACATTTAATGCCGATACTCGTGCAGAGAAAGTGAACTTAGGTGTGGGAGTCTATTTTACCGACGAAGGAAAGATCCCTCTACTACGAGCTGTACAAATCGCTGAAAAACAAATTTTAGAAAACCCAAAATCACGTGGATATTTACCGATTGAGGGTATTGCTACCTATAACAGCGCTGTTCAATCCTTGGTATTTGGTTCAGATAGCCCAATTATTGCGCAGCATCGTGCCGTTACCTTCGAAGGTCTTGGTGGTACCGGTGCTTTAAAAGTAGGTGCAGACTTTATCAAACGTTTAAAACCCAGTTCACAAGTTGCGATTAGCGACCCAAGTTGGGAAAATCATCGCGGACTATTTGAAGGTGCTGGATTTACTGTAGTGAACTACCCATATTACAACCCACAAACACGGGGCGTGAACTTTGTTGCAATGAAAGAATTTCTTCTAACAATGCCTGCTGATAGCGTCATTGTCTTACATGCATGTTGCCACAATCCAACTGGCGCAGATATGAGTATTGAACAATGGCAAGAAGTGGTGCAAATCTGTCAAAGTAAAAATTTAATTCCATTTTTAGATATGGCTTATCAAGGTTTTGCCGATGGCATCTTTGAAGATGGTATCGCCGTTCGACTCTTTGCCCAGTCGGGTATGTCATTCTTAATCTCAAGCTCATTTTCTAAATCATTTTCACTCTACGGTGAAAGGGTTGGTGCATTAACAATCGTTACACAAAATGCCGATGAGTCCGCACGTGTTGCTTCACAAGTTAAACGCGTCATTCGTACCAACTATTCCAATCCTCCAACACATGGTGGAGCAATTGTTTCGATTGTGCTCAACTCTCCTGAACTGAGAGTGATGTGGGAAGAAGAATTAGCCCAAATGCGTGATCGTATTAAACAAATGCGCACGCAACTAATTGCTGAACTAAAAGCAGCAGGCGCAACAAGAGACTTTTCCTTTATCGCTGCGCAACGCGGTATGTTCTCCTATACGGGTCTTTCTAAAGATCAAGTCAACCACTTGATTGTTGATCATGGTGTCTATGCTGTTGGAACCGGTCGAATTTGTGTGGCGTCTTTAAATACAAAAAATATTGCCTATGTTGCTAAAGCTATCGCTGCTGTTTTATGAGGTAAAAATGACTCTTTTTTTGAATGTCACAGAAAAATCATTAAGTAAATTACTGAACTGGTGTAGTATCAAGTTGTTGCGATGCAATATATATTGAATTAAAGGTTTTTAGACCTTCAACTACCTCATTTGTGACAAAGGATTGATGTTATGTTGTATCAACTCCAAGAATTTAATCGAGCTTTATTAGAGCCCCTGAGCTCATGGGCTCAAACGACTGCAAAAACGTTTATAAATCCCAATAATCCACTCTCCTACTCCCCAAACTCACAGCGTCTTGCGGCGGGATATGAGCTCCTATATCGACTTGGTAAGGAGTATGAAAAGCCCGATTTTGGTATTAGAACGATTGAAGTTCTCGGCAAGAAAGTGACTATTAATGAGTTCAGCGCTTTAACAAAACCATTTTGTAATTTAATGCGCTTTAAGCGCTTTTCAGATGATGTCGATGTGATTAAAGCGATGAAGAAGGAACCTATCGTTTTGGTTGTTGCACCTTTATCTGGTCATCACTCCTCTTTATTGAGGGATACCGTCTCTGTTTTATTGCAAAACCATAAGGTTTATTTGACGGATTGGATCGATGCTCGCCTTGTCCCAATGTCTGAAGGTAAGTTTCATCTCGATGATTATGTCTACTATATCCAAGAGTTCATTCGATTTATTGGTGCGGATAATTTACACGTAATTTCTGTTTGCCAACCTACTGTTCCTGTACTAGCTGCAATTTCTCTGATGGCTTCTAATGGTGAAAAAACACCTGTTACGATGACGATGATGGGCGGCCCCATCGATGCTCGTAAATCACCAACAGCAGTTAACTCCTTAGCAATGAAGAAATCATTCGAATGGTTTGAGAATAATGTGATTTATACAGTTCCACCAAATCACCCAGGCGCCGGACGCAAAGTTTATCCAGGTTTCCTCCAGCACGCTGGGTTTGTAGCCATGAATCCTGACCGTCACCTCAGTTCACATTGGGATTATTTCAAAGATCTTCTTAAGGGAGACTCTCTTGACGCAGAAGCGCATCGTAAGTTTTATAATGAATACAATGCTGTGCTAGACATGGACTCTGCCTATTACTTAGAAACGATTAAAACTGTTTTTCAAGAATTTGCACTTCCTCAAGGAACTTGGAAAGTGGGTGGCCAACTCGTTCGTCCTCAAGACATTAAAAAGACGGCACTTCTTGCCATTGAAGGTGAATTAGATGATATTTCTGGCAGTGGCCAAACCGCTGCTGCTCTTGAATTATGCGCTGGTATTCCCAAAAATCACAAAGAAGGTTTTGAAGTCAAAGGGGCTGGACACTACGGTATTTTCTCAGGGCGTCGTTGGCGCGAAATCGTTTATCCTAAGATTACTGAGTTTATTCGTAAACACCACGGCACTCCCACCAAGCAATTGGGCTCTAAAAAAACTACTGAGGTAATAAAACCGTCTACTCAGCGTGCTACTCTTAAGAAAAAAGCAGTTCCGCTAGCAACACCAGTAAAGAAAACCCCTGCGCGTAAAAGCGTAGTTAAACCTACAGTTGCTAAAAAAGTTGCTACTAAACTAACTCGTACAAAATTAATATCAGCGTCTAGGTCGAAGGCCTAAACTCTTTACAAGAGTGACTACTGTTTTACTCAATCCAAACTCATCTAGTTTGTTACAACAACTAGATGATGCTTTACCTCAAACACAATGCACAAAATGTGGCTATCCGGATTGTCATGCTTACGCTCAAGCAATGTCAATTGGTGAAGCGAATCAAAATCGCTGCCCCCCCGGTGGTCAAGAAGGTATTATTCGACTCTCGAATATACTCGGAAAAGCGCCTCTTCCACTCGATTCGGAACGTGGTTTTGAGCGATCAAGGCCCTTAGCTGTGATCCGTGAGATGGAGTGTATTGGTTGCACTTTGTGTATTCAAGCATGCCCAGTGGATGCGATTGTTGGAGCACCAAAACAACTTCATCTAGTGGTCAATGAACGTTGCACTGGATGTGATTTATGTGTACCTCCCTGCCCTGTTGATTGCATTACGATGCTACCAATCACAGAAAATCAAACTGGTTGGAATGCCTGGTCAGAACCTCAAGCAAGGATTGCTAAGCAACATTACGAAATCAGAAAAACTCGACTTGAGCGCGAAAAAAGAGATTTACTCAAAAGACAAACTTTAAAAGCCGCCGCAAAACTTAAAGCAATTCAAAAGGAAACTCCATCAGAATCTAGTATCCTCATAGAACAGGCCCGTAAGAAAGCCATTATTGAAGCTGCTATGGCAAGAGCTAAAGAAAAACTTGAGCAACGTGATACTAAATTAACTGATTAAGTTCTTCGATATAACGATTCATATCAGGCGCAGTTCCAGCGCGTGATGCTTCCCACAACACTTTACCAAGACATTCCATCATCTGATGATGCGCGCGATGCTCATCATCATGGCGCATCATTAACACTTGACTGATTTTTCTAATTCCTACTGGTTGATCAATCTGAATTTGCTCAGATAAGCTCAGATGCATTGATAAATGTAAAAAAGGATTCGTTTGGCCATTTTCCACAGAAAAATCTTGTGCTTTAGCCTCCTCCGCTTGATTCAGTAAACCATGATACTCAGGATGCTCTACCATCCATCTTGCAGCTATCGATTCAAGGGGAGTTAGCACGCCACTATCTTGTTGTTTTTTCCAAGCAAGACAAAAAAATTCACGAACCTGATCTTTTGTCGGATTAAACATGATCAATATTTTTTTGTTTAAATTGACACACAGGGGCTACTGGACAACTCGAACATAACGGGGTTCTTGCTTTACAAATATAGCGCCCCAGCAATATCAACCAATGATGAGCATTGATTAAATAATGAGTAGGTACTCTTTTAAGTAATTTTTCCTCAACTTCCAAAACATCTTTTCCTGGAGCCAAACCAGTTCGGTTCGATACACGAAAGATGTGTGTATCAACCGCCATGGTAGGTTGCCCAAAAGCTGTATTGAGGACAACATTGGCAGTTTTACGCCCGACCCCTGGTAATGCTTGGAGGGCTTCACGATCTTGAGGCACTTCTCCACCATGCTTATCCACTAAGATTTGACACGCTTTGATTAGATGTTTTGCTTTAGAACGGTAAAGCCCAATGGTTTCGATATATTTCATTAACTTTTTTTCACCAAGATCCAAAATCGCTTGAGGCGTATTTGCTATAGGAAATAGTTTTCGTGTAGCTTTATTTACTGAAATATCTGTTGCCTGAGCAGACAAAAGAACTGCCGCAAGTAACTCAAACTCTGAGGAATATCTAAGCTCTGTTTTTGGATGAGGATTAATCTTTTGTAGCGTCGCAAAAAAAGCTTCACGCTGTGCCAGATTCATCAGCTTAGGCATTATATTTGCTCTTAAAATCGAAACCACGAACCGTTTCATACAAGTCTTGTGCTTGTTGATGTCTCTCTTGTAAAAGATCTTCTGAGATTTCACGTAATTTAGTTCCCCAAATCGATTCAGGGAAATAAGAGTCATCCTCCCAGCGAGGAATAATATGCCAGTGAAGATGTGGCACAAAATTACCAAAACTTGCTAGATTCACTTTATGCGGATGCAACACGTCCCGAATCAGTTGTTCCACTTGGCATACTACCTGAATCAATGCACTTCTTTGATGCGCAGGCAAATCAGTCATCTCACTAAGATGAGTATTCCAAACCACCCGAATAAGTCCAGGAAACTCAGGCTCTTCTGGCGCAATAATTCTAAGTAAGGCATTGGAGGCGAGTATCTCGCCGCCATCGTGCGTGCATAAAAGGCATTCTTTAGTATCCATACCATAATTTTACAGTGTCATACATTTATCCATGAGGAAGACAACTTGAAATGAGCAGGGAAAGGCGCGCTTATGTTTAAAGACAAAGTGCATTTTTGGTAAGCTTATATAGCTTAATCAAACTGCATCAAGTTTTTATATAAATTTCTCCGGTTACATGAACGTATCATTTTTACGAAAAAATCCGAGGATTGTGTCCTCGGGCTCTTCTAGCGTTCATAGGTAATGAACTAAAACTTTTAATGGAACTGTTCTTCCTCAGTCGAACCAGTTAATGCAGTTACTGAAGATTTACCACCTTGAATAACAGTAGTTACATCATCAAAATAACCAGTTCCTACTTCTTGTTGGTGGGAAACGAAACTATAACCGCGTTCGCGTGCAGCAAATTCTGGCTCTTGAACTTTTTCTACGTATGCAGACATGCCACGCTTCGCATAATCTTGAGCTAAGTCATACATGTTGTACCACATAGAGTGAATACCAGCCAATGTAATGAATTGATACTTATAACCCATTGCACCTAATTCGCGTTGGAATTTTGCAATCGTTGCATCATCTAAATTCTTCTTCCAATTGAATGAAGGTGAACAGTTATACGCAAGAAGTTTGGCTGGATACTTCGAACGAACTGCTTCTGCAAATTTTTTGGCAAAACCAAGATCAGGCGTACCAGTTTCACACCAAACCATATCCGCATATGCAGCATAAGCAACACCGCGTGAAATCGCTTGATCAAGACCCTTGCGAGTCTTATAAAAACCTTCGGCAGTTCTCTCCCCGGTAACAAATGGTTTGTCATTTTCATCATAATCAGATGTCAACAAATCAGCAGCTTCGGCGTCAGTTCTAGCAAGAATCAACGTTGGGACACCTAATACATCGGCAGCTAAACGAGCCGAATTCAATTTTTGTACTGCTTCTTGGGTGGGTACTAAGACCTTGCCACCCATGTGACCACATTTCTTTACGGAAGCTAATTGATCTTCAAAGTGAACTCCCGCAGCTCCAGACTCAATCATTGACTTCATTAATTCAAAACCATTAAGTACGCCGCCAAAACCAGCCTCAGCATCAGCCACGATTGGCGCAAAATAATCAATATAACCGGCATCACCAGGGTTTAAACCTTTTGACCACTGAATTTCATCAGCACGTTTAAAGGTGTTATTAATTCTTTTAACAACTTTAGGTACGGAGTCAACTGGGTAAAGAGATTGATCAGGATACATTTCTGCACCACTATTTGCATCAGCAGCAACTTGCCAACCAGACAGGTAAATGGCTTTAATACCAGCTTTTACCTGCTGCATTGCTTGTCCGCCTGTCAAGGCACCTAAGCAATTAATATAAGCTTCATTGTTGACCATGTTCCATAATTTTTCTGCACCACGGCGAGCGAAAGTATGCTCTACATGTAAAGAGCCCCTTAAACGGACAACATCGTCCGCCGTATAGTTACGTTGAATACCTTTCCAACGAGGGTTGGTATCCCAATCTTTCTGAATTTCTGCAGCTGCTTCTTGACGTGTCTTCATTAATTTCTCCAAAAATAGATGACTAAAGGGTGATTCAAAATAGGTGGATTTTTTAAGTCTTATATAAGACTTTATGAATTTTTGCTCTGCAACACAAGAGCAAAAAAATAAAGCATTAGTAATTTTTAAATGTTAAAAATCAATATTTTACAAGCTTTAATTTTATAATATGAAATGAAAAATCATCATTTAGGATATTTTAGGAACAACCTAAGATAGGTATTTTTACTGATAGGGAATCTATTTTACGATGTGAAATTTACTCAGTTTTAGCTTAAATAAGCGCTAATTTATTTTTATTATGCTGGTTTAAAAGATGGGCAACGAAGACGGCAATCAGTTGCAGTACGGCGATGGAATAAAAAATAATCTCAGGACTCTTCCAGTCCATAAAAAGTCCAAATAGGAGGGGACCAGAAGCTGCGCCAAAATCAATTCCTGAATACACCAGGCCAAAGACTCGGCCAGACGCACCTTTTGGCGTACCCGCCCTCACCATGAGATCTCTTGCAGGACCAGCCATACCGCCGCCGAAACCCATCAAAGCAAATAAGATAGGAACCGTCCATCCAGGTAAAATACCAAGTCCAGTAACAATTGCCATGACCCCAGAAAGAAGGAATGCGGTTGTTATCACTCGATCGGGATCAGATATTTTTGTTGCCACAAAACCGCCCGCAATCAAACCTAAAGCGCTACAAATCATAAATAAGGTATAGGAAGATGCCGTCAAGCTGATTGGAATTTGGTAAATATCGACTAAAGCGCTCGAAGAAAAACTTTGGATTCCGGCAAAACCAAACGACGTTAAATAAAAGAAGAACCAACTCAGCCACATGCTAGGTAATTTAAAAATCGCTAAAGTGGCCATCGGCACAACTTCTTCTTCATGGTTTTCATCAACCACTTGATCATCTAATTGTTTACGTCGATAGAGCAAAATAAGCAAAACAACACATGCAAGTATCCCAGCACCAAACTCAGCAACTCGCCAGCTATCAAATAAGGCTGTTAAGCTCAGCAAAAATAAAGGCGCAGCAGCCCATCCAAGATATCCTGTGACACCATGAACTGAATAAGCATGAGCTAAGTTTTTGTACTTCACAAGTTGATTAATCATAGTGTAATCCACTGGGTGGAATACACCATTTCCAAGGCCTGCAATAGACACTCCAACAAGTAACATGGAGTAAGTTTGCGATAACCCTAATATGAAAGCGCTGATCATAAGTAAAAAAATCCCAATAAACAACATGGGACGAGCTCCATAACGATCAACTAAAAGCCCACTCGTTGATTGGACCACCGATGAGACCACATAAAAGGTGGTCATTAATAGACCTAACTCGGCGTAAGTAAGACCAAACTCTGCCTTAATCCATGGGAATAAAGGGGCAATGATTAAATGAAAAAAATGGGAAATGCTATGGGCTAAGCCAATTAAACTAATAATTTCCACATCTTTTTTATTTGAATTCATCCCCCTATTTTACGATTAATGGACTTTTCTAGTGAAAACGAACTCATTGTTTTCAACATCAACCGGAATTAAATCTTTAGGCCCATACTTGCCTTCCAAAATCAATTTCGAAATCGGATTTTCTATCGATTGCTGAATCGCTCTCTTTAAAGGTCTTGCCCCAAATACTGGATCAAATCCTGCATCTGCAATTTTCATTAAGGCCGCATCACTCACGTAAAGTTGCATATCCATTTTTGCTAAACGATCAATTAAGCGCTGTAACTGAATTTTCGCAATAGACGTAATCTGATCTTTATCCAAAGCGTGGAAAACTACCACCTCATCAATCCGATTTAAGAACTCTGGACGGAAATGATCTTTTACTTCATTCCATACCGCATCATGAATATCTTGCTGGGACTGACCAACCATCGCCTGAATAATCGGTGAACCGAGATTGCTAGTCATAACGATCACCGTGTTTTTAAAATCGACGGTTCGGCCTTGACCATCGGTCATTCGACCATCATCAAGAACTTGTAACAAGACATTAAACACGTCTGGATGAG
>CANHPL010000007.1 GCA_947462685.1 Burkholderiaceae bacterium
CCGCCACCAAAGCCACCTCGCCCACCAAAACTCCCGCCACCTCCAGGGAAGATAATTGGGCCACCTCTTCCTCCAAATCCTCCCATCATCGATGCCACGAATCCAATCAGACCTGCAATGATGGCTATTCCAATAATTCCAGTCAAAATAAATGCTAAAAATCCAACAATACCAGCTGTAGTCAAACCTCCAAAAGTCTTGCCGAGGATCCTTTGCAAAATCCCGCCCAAAAAGAGTGAGGCCATGAACGCAATCAATAAAGCGCCTTCAACGCCACTGGAGTCATTGGCAATACTGACTTCACTACTTTTAACTACTGGGCGAGGTAAATCTTCGCCATTGACCACCATCATTAAACGATCAATGCCAGCATTAATACCTTCATAAAACTGTCCTTGACGAAAATATGGGGTAATAATTTCTGAAATAATTCTCTTCGCAGTTACATCATTAACTGCACCTTCAAGTCCATAACCGACTTCAAAACGTAGTCGACGATCATCTTTAGCAACTAATAACAAAATACCATCATCCACTTTTTTTCGGCCTAACTGCCATTTTTCCACGACTCTTAAAGAATATTGTTCAATTGCCTCTGGTTGCGTGGTGGAGACAATCAAAATAGCAATTTGGCTCCCTTTTCGAGTCTCAAAATCAGCCATTTTTTGTTCTAGAGCACTGATTTGACTAGATGACAATGTTCCTGTTAAATCAGTAACCTGAGATTGTAAAACTGGGATTTTTACTAAATCAGCATCTCTTGCGGAACTTTTTTCATAGGCAACGCCTCGATTATTTGGTGAATTACTTAAATTTTGGGCATGTATAGAACCAAAGCCCTGGGTAATAAAGAGTATAAAAAAAACTGCGAGAAACTGACGTCCTAGCACCTGCAAGGATTTAAACATGAATTACTTAGCGTTGTTGAACTGAACTGTTGGAGGCTTTGCTATTACAGCCTCATTCTCAACCGTAAAGTTGGTTTTCGCTTTATAACCAAAAACCATTGCAGTCAAATTATTCGGGAATGTTCTCACAGACAGGTTATATTCCTGCACAGCCTTAATGTAACGATTACGAGCGACAGTAATGCGATTTTCTGTTCCTTCTAACTGTGCAGATAAATCTCTAAAATTTTGATCAGACTTAAGAGCTGGGTAGTTTTCAGAAACAACCATTAAGCGAGATAAAGATCCCTTAAGTTCATTTTGAGCCGCAATATATTTTTTGAAAGCTTCAGGATCATTAATTAACTCTGGGGTTGCCTGCATTGATCCAACTCGCGAGCGAGCTTCAGTAATTTGAGTTAATACTTCTTTTTCTTGAGTAGCATAACCTTGAACAGTAGCTACGAGATTGGGAATTAAGTCTGCGCGACGTTGGTATTGATTCAACACTTCAGCCCAATCAGCTTTTACTTGCTCATCAGTTGTTTGGAATGTGTTGTAACCACAACCCTGAAGAAATATTGTAATCAGTGTGATTAATGAAAAAGTTAAACCACGTTTTAACGTTAAATTCATAATTGCCCTTAAAGAAAATATATTAATAATTTAAAACCTTTTCATGAAAATTAATTACTTTTCAAATATTCACTCATGAATACTCTAAAATCTATTGGGAAATGCCCTTTGCCCATCGCAGAACATGCTCCTATTTTCATTTTTTCATAGGTAGGTTAAATGAATTGATTACTTCAAACCAAAGAACCTGCCTTTAATGTTAAAACTTTATCACATAGCTGAGAAACTTCTGTGTCGTGTGTAACCATGACGATAGTGGTTCCAAAGTCCTGATTTAACTCAAACAAAAGCTCAATTATTCTCTGGCCATTTTCAGTATCTAAACTTCCGGTTGGCTCATCTAAAAATAAAATTTTAGGCTTAGTTATAAATGCTCTAGCTAAAGCAATGCGTTGTTGTTCCCCACCTGACATGGTGGCTGGATAGTGATTTGACCGATCAGAAAGTCCAATTCTAGTCAGTAAACTATTTGCAAAATCGGTAGTTTGAGGATTGATAAGTCCGGAAATTTCCAGCGGTAAACAAATATTTTGAAATGCATTCAATTCGGGAATTAATAAAAATGATTGGAAAACAAACCCAACATCATTTTTTCGTAAGGCGGACCGTTGATCTTCATTCAGATCTTTTAACTCTTGACCAAATAAATGAACTGATCCTTCATACTCAGGATCCAGACCTGCCATAATACTTAATAAAGAGGATTTGCCAGAACCCGAAGCGCCTAAAATTGCTATAGTTTCTTTTGTGTAAATTGCAAAATTTACTCCATTTAAAATTTTGAGTAATCCGAAATGGGCGGAAACTGTTTTTTGCAAATGTTTTACTTCAACTAATGGATTATTTAGCATTTAAAGCCTACTGATGAATAGATCAAACTTTATTATCGTACAGAAATTTATTTTTCTAATATCCCTGATGTTATGTGGGTTTCATCTTTGCGCTCAACAGAAAATTCCTCATCGCATTCTCATATTGGGAGATAGTATTTCTGCTGGGTATGGGATACCTAATGGTACTGGTTGGGTCAATCTTTTACACGACCACTTAAAAAAAAATAATTATCAATTTACTCTATTTAATTCGAGTATTAGCGGTGAAACTTCCGCAGGAGGAAAAGTACGCCTTGCCAAGCTATTAGAACAGCATCAACCCAATATAGTCATTTTAGAACTTGGTGCAAATGATGCTTTACGAGGCTTTCCTCTCGATACAAGCTATCAAAATTTACTCCAGATTATTCAAATGAGTCAAGCTAAAAATGCCCAAGTACTTATCCTTGGCATGAAGATCCCAAGTAATTATGGTCCGGAATATACCGCGCAGTTTGCTAATATGTATGTTGATTTAAGTAAAAAGACACAAAGCAAACTTGTGCCCTTTTTTTTCGAAGGTATCGCCGCTAAACGAGAATACTTTCAAGACGATGGGATACACCCTAATCAATCAGCACAAGTGATTCTATTGAATAATATGCTGCCAGTATTCAAAAAGTTACTGCAGTGATTTAAGCTTTATGACTGGAAAACGCTCTTTCATGTTCGCAAAATAAGCGGCTAATTCATTTTGTAGATTTAAATCTGCAATTTGCTTAAATTGTTCAATTTGGGCTTTGGGATTATTTTCTTTTGACTCTCTTACTTGATTCACACGGTAAAGAGCTATTCCCGAGCCTGGAAGCTTGGCTGACACGACTTTCGGCAATTTACTAGCATCAACACCAAAAATCTTCTCAAAGGGCTCACCACTTAAATCCAATGGTTTATTTCTGGAAACCCAAATCGACTTAGAAAATTCTTTACCCTGTAATTTTGCTTGAGGATCAGATTGCAATTTTTCTAAGAACTGAGTACCTTCTTTAACTGCCATTTCTTCTGCTTTTTTGGCACGCACTATTTTTTCAATAGCAATCTTTACAGCGTCAAAATTTTGAGTTTTAGATTCATTGAATTGGATAACATGCACAGAAATTAAATCCCCATTAGCAAGTTGAACAACTTCTGAATTTTTATTTAGTTTCAAAACATCGTCTTTAAATAACACTTTTAAAACTTTTTCTTCATTAATAGGATGACCTTTAGGTAAATTTGCCTTACCCGATGCGCTCACTGCTGTTGCCTTTTGAATAGTTAATTTCAAGGTATCAGCTACAGCTTGGAGACTATCCGCCTGTTCATAGACAATATTTGAAAATGAATCGGCTTTTTGCGTGAATTCTTTTTCAACCATTTTTGCATCTCGTTGCAAAATAACATATTCAATGTCTGCAGTTGGAGTAGTCTGAAAATCACTTGGGTGTGCCTGGTAATAATCTTTCAATTCAGACTCTTCCACTTTGATATTTTTTGCATATTGATCTACCAAAAAAAATACCGCTTGAACTTCTCTTTCAATTCCATAGGCAGCAATTAATTTTTCCGATACAGTATTTGCGTTTATACCTTGCTGATTAGAGGCAATAGCATTTTGTAAATCTGCCCCCATTAATTCAGAGCGTTTAATATTTTGAAATTGATTAACGCTAAGACCATTACTTTGGAGCAATTGTTTATATTTTTCAGCATCAATAGAGCCGTCAGGTTTCTTTAGGGCTTGAATTTCAGGAAAGCGATTCAATTCTTTTGTTAAACGCTCATCAGAAACTTGAAGTCGTAAAGACTGTAATTCATTTTTGAGGAGTTTTTGTTGAATCATTTGATCGAGAACATTTGATTTAAACGCACTTGAATTTGCGTATTCTGCTGGTAAGCCACTTTTTTGCGCTTGATTTTTTACTAAGTTGTCAAACTCAACCCCAGAAATAAGATCCTTACCAACCTTGGCAATATCAGAGTCTTTACTACCCATATTGGTATAACTTTCTACTCCAATAAAAGCAAAAGACGGCAGAATTAAAGCGAGTAAAACAATTTGTAGTAATTTTTGATGGGTGCGAACGAATTCAAACATGGAGAGTCATTATTTAGTAGTAATTATTAAAGTATAACGGAGACAGAAATAGTGGTGGGTGCTGACGGGATCGAACCGCCGACATTCTGCGTGTAAGGCAGACGCTCTACCATCTGAGCTAAGCACCCTCTTGAAGGAATCACTGAAGAAAATTCCAAATTAGAAAGTTTCTTAATTTCAATATACAAACCAAGAAAGTCTTTTATTATATATTGAAATTTTCTGGAATTCAATCTTCTTAATGCTTTAATACTTCCTCAGTCTCTGGCTTTGGTGGAGTGGCTTCTTTAGCAACTACAACCTCTTCCTCTATAAGAGGTTTTGGCATCGTTTCAAGAGCCATCTCTAAAACTTTATCAATCCAGCGGACAGGCACAATTTCGATAGAATTTTTCACATTGTCTGGGATTTCAATCAAATCTTTGACGTTTTCCTCAGGGATCAACACTGTCTTAATACCTCCTCGATGGGCCGCAAGCAGTTTTTCTTTTAATCCACCAATTGGCAAGACCTCGCCACGTAAAGTAATTTCGCCTGTCATTGCCACATCTGCTTTCACAGGAATGCCTGTCAAAATCGATACAAGTGCAGTTGAAATAGCGATACCTGCTGAAGGACCGTCTTTCGGGGTTGCACCTTCAGGAAAGTGAATGTGGATGTCTTTTTTCTCAAACATCTCTTCACGAATTCCTAATTGTCTAGACCGTGAGCGAACAACAGACCTAGCAGCCTCAACAGACTCTTTCATCACATCACCAATCGACCCGGTGCGAATAATGTTGCCTTTACCTGGCATGAGAGCGGCTTCAATGGTTAATAAATCTCCACCAACCTCAGTCCATGCAAGACCTGTGACTTGACCAATTTGATTTTCTTTATTTGCAAGTCCAAAATCATAACGTTTAACTGATAAGAATTTCTCTAAATTATTAGAGTCAACCACAATCGGCGCTTGCTCTTTTTTCAACAGCAGTAATTTCACGACTTTACGGCAAATCTTACTAATTTCTCGCTCAAGGGCACGCACACCAGCTTCGCGCGTGTAATAACGAATAATGTCTTGTATAGCTGATTCTTTTACATCGATTTCACCAACTTTTAAACCATTATTTTTAATCTGTTTGGGTAACAGATACTTCATTGCAATATGGGTTTTTTCATCCTCAGTATATCCAGCAAGACGAATCACTTCCATACGATCCAATAACGGTCCGGGAATGTTAAGTGAGTTTGAAGTAGCAACAAACATCACATCCGACAAATCAAAATCTACTTCTACATAATGATCTTGAAAGGTGTGATTTTGCTCAGGATCTAACACTTCTAACATCGCACTTGCCGGATCGCCCCTAAAATCCATACCCATCTTGTCAATTTCATCTAATAAAAACAATGGGTTTCGCACACCTACTTTTGTCAAACTACTCAAGATTTTGCCTGGCATAGAACCAATATAGGTTCTTCTATGGCCACGAATCTCAGATTCATCACGCACACCACCCAAAGCCATCCGCACAAATTTACGATTCGTTGCTTTAGCAATCGATTGTCCTAGAGAGGTTTTACCAACGCCAGGAGGCCCGACTAAACATAAGATCGGAGCCTTTACTTTTTCGACACGCTGCTGAACAGCAAGATATTCCAAGATACGTTCTTTGACCTTATCAAGACCATAATGATCATCATTCAAAACCGATTCAGCATGATTGAGATCGATATTCACCTTGCTTTTTTTCTTCCACGGCAAATTAATTAACGTATCAATATAATTCCGAACAACTGTAGCCTCAGCTGACATGGGAGACATCAACTTCAATTTTTTAAGTTCTGATTCAGCTTTTTTCAGTGCTTCTTTAGGCATCTTTGCGAGTTTGATTTTCTTTTCCAACTCCTCTAAATCAGCACCCTCTTCACCTTCGCCCAGTTCTTTTTGAATGGCCTTTACTTGCTCATTTAGATAATATTCCCGCTGACTCTTTTCCATTTGACGTTTGACGCGCCCACGAATACGTTTCTCGACTTGTAATATATCGATTTCACTCTCTAATTGACCTAGGAGACTTTCAAGACGCTTCACAACATCACTCATTTCGAGCAATAATTGTTTTTGATCTAACTTGATGGGTAAATGAGCACAAATAGTATCTGCTAAACGGCTTGCATCATCAATCCCTGTCAAGGAAGCTAAAATTTCTTGAGGAATCTTTTTGTTTAATTTTACATATTGGTCAAATTGCGCAACAATGGCACGCTTCAGGGCCTCTGTTTCAGATTGATCAACATTGGAGATCGCTTGAGGAGTAGCTTCACAATTAAAATAGCCTAAGGAATCTTCTATTTGGCTTACATCAGCTCTTTGTGTACCCTCTACCAATACTTTGACAGTACCGTCTGGTAATTTCAACATTTGCAATATATTGGCAATACAACCAACGTGGTATAAATCCTGAACCGTTGGTTCATCTTTGGATGCTGTTTTTTGAGCTACTAACAAAATACTTTTACCCGTTTCCATCGCTGCTTCTAGGGCCTTAATAGACTTCGGTCTTCCAACAAATAATGGCATTACCATGTGTGGAAACACGACTACGTCGCGCAAAGGCAACAATGGTAGCTGAATAGGCTCAGTTGGTAAAAGTAGATTGCCAGGCATATTTAAATCTCCAATTAGGCGAAAAGCAATAAATAAGTATTTCTACAGAGTATTTAGTGCCAAATGGTTCAATTACAAGATTAGAATACACTTTTTTTATTGAACATGAGAACTTCTAATCATTTTAATAGAGACGCTTAACTTACAAAAAGCTTAAGCTGCTGATGATGGGCTTTGATGAACTAAGATCGGTTTCCCACCACTCACACAACTGGCATCAATTACTACTTTTTCAATCGCTTTCTGCGAAGGTAGTTCGTACATGATATCGAGTAAGATGCCTTCAAGAATCGAACGTAAGCCACGTGCTCCGGTATTTCTTTCCATGGCCTTCTTGGCTATTGCTTTTAAGGCGTCTTCGCGAAACTCAAGCGCAACATGCTCAAGATCAAATAATGCTTGATATTGTTTAACTAGCGCATTTTTAGGCTCAGTCAAAATTTGAATAAATGCATCTTCATCTAGTTGGGTTAAAGTAGCTATGACAGGCAAGCGGCCAATCAATTCAGGTATTAAACCAAACTTGATTAAATCGTCAGGTTCCACTTGTTCAATGAGTTCACCTAATTTTTGGGAATTCTTACTTTGTACATTTGCATTAAAACCAATTCCTGCTTTAGAAGATCTTAAATTAATAATCTTTTCAAGGCCATCAAACGCCCCACCACAAATAAATAAAATATTGGTCGTATCAATTTGCAGAAAATCTTGATTAGGATGCTTTCTACCACCTTGGGGAGGTATGGATGCAACAGTTCCTTCAACAAGTTTTAACAATGCTTGTTGAACCCCTTCTCCCGATACATCTCTTGTGATGGATGGGTTCTCAGATTTTCTTGAAATCTTATCAATCTCATCAATATAGACAATTCCTCGCTGGGCTTTTTCAACATCATAACTACATGCTTGTAACAGTTTTTGAATAATATTTTCTACATCTTCACCAACATAACCAGCCTCAGTCAATGTGGTGGCATCTGCCATCACAAATGGGACATCTAATAGTCTGGCTAAAGTCTGAGCTAAGAGTGTCTTCCCTGAACCAGTGGGCCCAATTAATAAAATATTACTTTTAGCTAATTCAACTCCATTGACCATGGCGGTCTTACGAGAAGATGAATTCTCCTTATTTTTCACATCAACCGGCTGAAGATTATTGAGTCTTTTGTAGTGGTTATAAACCGCTACAGCCAAGGTTTTTTTTGCTTGACCTTGACCAATCACGTACTGGTCAAGAATCGTTTTAATGTGTTCTGGAGTAGGTAACTCTGATTGAGCAGCTGAAGATGCCGCTAACCTGGCTTGGTCACCGCCTTCAGCAATAACCTCGTTACATAAATTAACACATTCATCGCAAATAAAAACGGAAGGTCCCGCAATCATCCTCATGACTTCGTCATGATTTTTCCCACAAAATGAACAAATCAGGTTTTTATTAGGATTATCGGGTCCGCTAGTCGTCAATTCTGTTTACCTCGAAGTAATCACTTTGTCGATTAAACCGTATTCCTGTGCCTGATTTGCTGACATAAAATTGTCACGATCAGTATCTTTAGCAATCGTTTCAATAGTCTGACCGGTTCCTTCAGCGAGAATCTTATTTAACTGTTCACGCAAATACAAAATTTCACGAGCCTGAATCTCGATATCTGATGCCTGACCACGTGCACCACCTAAGGGTTGGTGAATCATAATTCTAGAATTTGGCAGTGCAAAACGTTTACCTTTTGCACCAGCTGATAACAAAAAAGCTCCCATACTTGCTGCTAAACCCATACATAATGTACTGACATCAGGTTTGATAAAATTCATCGTATCGAAAATCGCTAAACCTGATGAAACAGATCCACCTGGTGAATTGATATATAAAGAAATATCTTTATCTGGGTTTTCACTCTCTAAAAACAGCATTTGAGCAATAACTAAGTTAGCAGTATGGTCATTAACTTCACCAACTAAAAAAATAACACGCTCTTTTAATAAGCGAGAATAAATATCGTAAGCTCTCTCACCTCGACCTGAAGTTTCAATCACCATTGGAACTAAACCAAGATTTTGTGGCAATAGTGATGGATCAAAATCTTTTAGCGACATAAATATTTCCTTTAAAAGTAATTTATATATTACTTGATGACGCTTAATTCTTCAAAACTTACTTTTTTATCAATCACTTTTGCTTTTGATAGTACATAAGCCACAACATTGTTTTCAGTTACTAATGATTCAATATCTCCAAGTCGACTAGGGTCGCTGTAGTACCAGCGAGTCACTTCTTTGGGATCATCATAACTTGCTGCTTGATCTTCAATTTCTGCTTTAATTTGCTCTGCAGTTGATTTTAAGGACTCATCCTTGACCAGTTGATTGAGAATCAGACCTAATTTAACTCTCTGTTCCGCTTGAGAAGCAAACATACCGGGAGGAATCGGAGCATTTTTGGCATTCGGAACACCACGTTGCTCTAAATCACTGCGCGCCATGTCGATTAAACGCTCTTCTTCTTGGCTCACTAAAAATTTAGGTAACTCCAATGTGCATGCATTTGACAGAGCATCTAAAGCCTGATTTTTTAAAATACTTTGTTTTCTGCGTGAAATTTCACGCTCTAGATTCTGACGAACCTCATTACGCACCTTCTCCAAACCACCATCAGTAATACCTAAACTTAAAGCAAACTCATCATTTAATTCAGGCAAATGAGGCCACTCTACTTTTTTCATAGTAATTTTGAATTCAGCAGTTTTTCCTGCCACTTCTTTACCGTGATAATCCTCAGGAAAGCTTAATGGAAATGTCTTATCCGCGCCTTGAACCAAACCAAGGGCTGCTGCTTCAAATTCAGGCAACATCTGTCCTTGACCCAGAACAAAAGTAAAGTCATCCGCTTTGCCACCATCAAACTGAACACCATCAATCGATCCAACAAAATCAATCGTAACTTGGTCACCTGACTGGGCTGATTGATCAGAGCCACCATCACCATGACCATGTTCTTCGCCACGCGGATGATAATGAACGCGTTGTTTACGAAGTAAATCGATAGTTTTATCAATCTCAGCATCATTTACATCTGTATCGTAACGTGTGATTTCTGTTTGACTTACGTCACCAATCGTAACTTGTGGAAATACTTCAAAAATTGCATCAAAAACAATTTGATCTGCGTCTAATTCACTTTTTGGCTCTAAGCGCGGTTGACCAACTAACTCTATTTTCTCGGCTTGCGCAAATTCAAAAAAGCGATCAGAAGCGTGATCAAAAGACAACTCAAAGTCTACCTGTTGGCCATATTGCTGCTCAATCATTTTCAATGGCACTTTTCCGGGTCTAAACCCGGCCATTTTCATATTCTTACCAAGTTGTTTTAATTTTGCTTCGCGCTTAGGCAAAAGTTCAGATTTGGAAAACTCTAAAGAAACTTTTCTTTCTAGAGCGCCAATATTTTCAATTTGAAGTGACATAAGTTTTTAAGGTAATAAAACAAGTTAATCATTTTTGAGAAATTCAGCTTTTTATCATTGTTATAAGCTCCTGAGGAGCAAAAAACAATTATTTAAAGCCTATCTTGGTGCGAGGAGGGGGACTCGAACCCCCACACCATTTCTGGCGTCAGGACCTAAACCTGGTGCGTCTACCAATTTCGCCATCCTCGCAACTGCAATTTCACAAAGTAATCGGACATTTTACAATGTCTTAGCTTCCAAGGGGATAAGTTTAAAAATAAGTCTGGTAAATTTATCGTTTTAAGCTTGGATAATCGGTATAGCCTTTTTCTGAACCACCATAAAAAGTATCCCGTTGGTATGGATTTAGGGGTGCATTTTCTGCAAATCGTTCTACTAAATCAGGATTAGATATATATAGCCTTCCATAAGCAATAGCGTCCGCTTGATTATTTTGTAAAGCCGCTTCACCAGATTGACGATCGTATCCTCCAGCGCTGATAAAACAGCCTTTATAAACATTTCTGAACTGATCTGATGTACATGGAGCTTCGGTTTCTACTTTGTCATTCGCGCCTGCAGATGTCGATCTTGGCTCAATGACATGCAAATAGCCTAATTGGTAGGTATTTAACATTTCAATCACATACGTAAATAAGCCAATTGGATCTTCATCAGAAATATCACCAAATGTTCCAAATGGAGAGAGTCTCACCCCAATTCTGGATGAATCAAAAACTGTCTTCACCCGATCTAAAATTTGTTGAATCAGCCGTGTACGATTTTCCTTGGAGCCACCATATTCATCTGTTCTTTGATTCGTCGATGATTGCAAAAATTGATCTAATAAATAGCCATTGGCATTATGGATCTCAACCCCATCAAAGCCCGCCTCTTTGGCATTTAAAGCCCCTTGATAAAATTGCTCAATCACAGTATGAATATCTTTTACTGTCATTGCTCTTGGAGTCTCATAAGGCACCATACTCCAAGATTGTGTAAATGTTTTTCCTTCGGGTTTGATTGCTGATGGCGCAATCGGTAAACCATCGGTCTCATGAAAAGAGCTGTGAGAGATTCTACCCACATGCCATAATTGCGCAAAAATCTTCCCCCCTTTTGCATGAACGCCTTGAACAATTTTTGCCCATGCTGCGGTTTGTTCAGGACTGTATAAACCTGGAGTTGCCGGATAGCCCTTACCTAAAGGACTAACCTGTGTGGCTTCTGAGATAATTAATCCTGCACTTGCTCGTTGAACATAATAGCTCTGCGCTAAAGGATTGGGGACATCATTTTCTATCGCACGCATCCGTGTCAAAGGCGCCATCACAATTCTATTTTTTAATTCTAAAGTCCCCATTTTTAAAGGCTGTAATAACTGCAAATTTTCTTGTGGCATTAATATTCCTATTTTTTCATTTGTAGCAAAACAATCGCCTGAGCTTCAATCGCCTCAGAATTTCCTAAATAACCTAGACCTTCATTAGTTTTTGCTTTGATATTAACTCTTGAGGCATCTACGACTAATGATTCACTAATCTTTTCAATCATACTGGATATATATGGAGATAGCTTTGGGTCCTGACAAATAATCGTAGCATCCAGATTAATAAGTTCCAAACCCTTCTCTTGTATCAATTGATAGGTTTTTTTTAACAAATCGGCACTATTTACATTTTTATACAGTGGATCAGAATCTGGAAAATGTTTACCAATATCACCAAGGCCAGAAGCCCCTAACAAAGCATCTGTAATGGCATGTAATAAAGCATCTGCATCGGAATGACCCAATAAACCTAGTGTATAAGGCACTACTACTCCACCAAGAATAAGAGATCGACCTTCAACAAGTCGGTGCACATCATATCCCTGACCAATACGCATCGATGATTCCTTATGATATAGCTGTTCCATGGTGGATAAATCCTCTTGGTAAGTGATTTTAAAATTCTCGAGGGAGCCCTTGACTAATAATGGTGAAAATCCCATTGCCTCCATTGCACTTGCTTCATCTGTTATTTCTATGTCATTGGTGTGCGCTTGTTCAATCGCAGTTTTTAATTGGCCCAACTGAAACATTTGTGGGGTTTGTGCCTGCCATAAGAGGTTTCTACTCAGAGTTTTTTGAATCATTGCATGATCCCTACTAGATTGCTTGAGAGTGTCTGCCAAAGGCAAAGCCAAGATCCCACCGCATAATGATGCATCTTGCAAAATGGCAGAAATTAAATGCTGCACATCTTTTTTCCTCACACCAGGTCTTGCAGCATCATGAACCAATACCCAATCCGTCAATGGAACCCCTTGATCAATCATCCATTTCAGGGTGTTTAATACTGTTTCAGCTCGTGTTTTGCCACCTGTTGGAGTTACATGTATGGGTTTAGATAAAGACGATTTCAATTGTAGGCTTGGATCAGAACTTCCTACCCAAATAGACGAAATTTCCACCATCGATATAAATAATTCAAGCGAATGATCAATAACTCTTTTACCTGCAAGCATCTGAAATTGCTTAGGAATATCTCCTCCAAATCGTGACCCATTGCCGGCGCACGGTATTAATACATGGCATCTTGGTGAATTCGGTGCATTTGGCATACAAAATTTCTTTCAATAAGTTTTTAAGCAATCATGCTTCAATTCTATAATGTAGACAATGTCCCATAACAAAGTTGTAAAAACGCATCCTTATCCACACCTAATTCAGCTCACGCCCCCCTTAAAAGGACCTGAGCTCGGGAAACGCTTTACCTGGAATCATTGTATTGGCTCAAGTGACGCGGGTGTAATTGCGGAACACGCCAAATTTTACAGAAGTCAATTTTCTATCATGGTGGTGATTTGTAGTGAACCAACGACGGCTCAACGACTCTCTCAAGAAATCCCCCTTTTTAATTCCGAACTTCGGGTTTCTTTACTCCCGGATTGGGAGATTTTGCCTTATGACCAGTTTTCTCCCCACCATGATCTCATTTCTGAACGATTAAAAACCCTGTATGACATGATGACGGGTGTATGCGATGTTGTCATCATACCCATTAGTTCTGTCCTCACTCGCCTTGCTCCTCCTGAGTTCTTGGCAGCGAATACTTTCTTTTTTCAGCAAGGTAACAGCATCAATGAAGCCGCCTTACAACAACAACTTCAACAAGGTGGCTATGACCCCGTTTCTGCAGTTGTAAGGCCCGGTGAGTATAGTATTCGTGGTGGTCTGATTGACTTGTTCCCGATGGGAGCAGCTCTGCCGTTCAGAATTGATTTATTCGGAGATGTGATTGATCAAATCAAAGTATTTGATCCAGATACACAACGCAGTCTTTATCCAGTAAAAGAAATTAAATTACTGCCCGGACATGAATTTCCGTTTCATGAACAAGCACGTAAAGATTTTCGCGGTAAGTGGCGTGAAATTTTCGATGGTAATCCTGCAAAATGCCCTTTGTACAAAGATGTTGGACTTGGTATTCCTGGTGCTGGTATTGAGTCCTATCTCCCGCTCTTTTTTGAACAAACATCTCTGATTTTTGATTATTTACCAAAATCTGATCTTCCGGCATGGATATGGGGTATTGGAAACTTACAGCTGGCAATACAGGAATATTGGAAAGGTATTCAAGAGCGCTATCATTTTTTATCACATGATTCTGAACACCCAATTTTAGCGCCTGCAGAACTCTATCAAAACGAAGAGAGTTTTTTCTCGCTTCTCAAACCCTTTGCAAGAGTCTTTTTAGATACTCCTGAGAAAGATTCAGACAATCCATATTTTTCACCACCACCAGATGTTGCGGTCATTCGACGAAATAAAGACCCTATTTTGCAATTAAAACAATATTTTCGTGAATCAACCCATCGGATTCTGATTTGTGCAGATAGTCCTGGTCGCAGAGAAGCAATTAAACAATTGCTTGACGAGCCTATGGGTCACGATTCAAAAGATAATATTCATGTTGAGGCATTTTCTAATATTCCTGAATTTTTAGTCAGTGAACAACGTATTGGGATGGTGGTTGCACCTTTATTTGATGGCTTTATTTCCAAACATCAACAACTGACTCTCCTTACTGAATCAGAAATTTTTGCTAACTCTTCCGAGCAAAGAAAAGCTGGAAAAATAGGTAAAAAAGATCAAGCAACCAATGTCGATTATTTGGTTCGGGATCTTTCTGAATTAAAAATTGGTGATCCTGTGGTTCATTCAGAGCATGGGATTGGACGCTATCAGGGATTATTGATACTTGATCTTGGGCAAGGAGATGAAGAATTTTTACATCTTCGATATGCCAATAGCGCTACTTTATATGTTCCCGTTCATCAATTACATTTAATCTCTCGCTACTCAGGGTCGGACTCTGATAATGCCCCCCTTCACAATCTGGGTTCGGGTCAATGGGAAAAAGCAAAAAGAAAAGCTGCCCAACAAATTAGAGACACGGCTGCAGAACTTCTGAATATTTACGCCAAAAGAGCCCTCAGACATGGTCATGCTTTTGAATATTCTAGTCATGATTATGATGCGTTTGCTGAAAGTTTTGGTTTTGAAGAAACTATAGATCAGCAAAATGCAATTGATGAAGTGATTAAAGATATGACGAGCGGCCAACCCATGGATCGCTTGATTTGTGGTGATGTTGGTTTTGGTAAAACTGAGGTTGCTTTAAGGGCAAGTTTTGTCGCTGTGATGGGTGGCAAACAAGTTGCTATTTTAGCGCCAACCACATTGCTTTCTGAACAACATGCGAATACTTGGAAAAATCGATTTGCTGATTGGCCTGTAAAAATTGTTGAAGTCTCACGTTTTCAGTCGGCCAAGGAAATTAAACAAGCACTGGAAGCTCTTGAGAATGGTCATGCCGATATCATCATTGGCACGCATAAACTACTCTCCCCTGAAATTAAATTTAATCGCTTAGGACTGGTGATTATTGATGAGGAACATCGTTTTGGTGTTAGGCAAAAAGAAACCTTCAAAGCATTACGAGCGGAAGTTGATGTCCTAACCCTCACAGCGACACCAATTCCTCGGACCTTGGGAATGGCTCTTGAGGGTTTAAGGGAGTTATCTGTTATCGCCACAGCTCCTCAAAAACGCTTGGCGATTAAAACTTTTGTCAGACGTGAAGGTGATGGCGTCATTCGTGAAGCTATCCTTCGTGAATTAAAGCGTGGCGGACAAGTTTATTTTTTACACAATGAAGTTGAAACTATTGAAAATAGACGTCAAGCACTTGAAAAATTAATTCCAGAAGCTAGAGTTGGAGTTGCTCATGGTCAAATGCATGAAAGAAACCTAGAGCAAGTCATGCATGATTTCGTTGCCAAACGGTGTAATGTTTTACTATGTTCGACCATTATTGAAACAGGTATTGATGTTCCATCGGCAAACACAATCATCATGCACCGTGCAGATAAATTTGGTTTAGCGCAGTTACATCAATTACGAGGTCGTGTGGGAAGATCACATCATCAAGCTTATGCCTATTTACTTGTGCCAGATCCTGACGGTCTTACCAAACAAGCTAAATTACGCTTGGATGCTATCGTCTCAATGGAAGAACTCGGGTCTGGATTTTATTTGGCCATGCATGACCTAGAAATTAGAGGTGCTGGGGAGGTTTTAGGAGATAAACAATCTGGGGATATCCATGAAATTGGTTTTCAGCTTTACACAGAAATGCTGAACAAAGCAATTTCTGAATTGAAGAAAGGGAAAGAACCTGATTTATTAAGTCCAATGCATGCAATTACGGATATTTCGTTGGGCTGTCCAGCACTATTACCAAATGCTTATTGTCCAGATGTTCACGAACGACTATCTTTATATAAACGTCTCTCAAGCGCAAATCTTTCTGAGGATATTGATGATATCCATTCAGAAATTATCGATCGCTTTGGGGACCTCCCCGAATCAGCTAAAACTCTGTTAGATAATCATCGGCTTCGTTTGCAAATGGAAAAATTAGGTATTAAAAAAATTGAAGCCTCAACTGAGGCCATTAAAATTCAATTTATTCCCCAACCTCATATTGATCCGATGAAAATTATTCAGCTGATTCAAAAAGATCGATTTGTCCAACTGTCGGGTCAAGATCGACTGAGGATTTCTCCCAATCCTGCCAACGGTTTTCAATTACTGGAACAGCGTACCTTTGCACTAAAAAAACTTCTCTCTTATCTTTCTTAAGCCTATGAATCGACTGATCCTCACCCACCGCTCTGAAATACCTCAAATTCTTGTTAAAAAGATATTTGAACAATATGGGGTTCTATCACATCGGTCTCTCAGTATTAAGACGATGGAGTTTCATTGTGCTCAGTCTTTTGATTTAAAAAGTAAAAAGGCATTACAACAACTTGCTAATGAATCTTCAACAGACACGATTTTTTTAAAAGAAACTTTTCATCCCAAGCAGATTCAGTTACTCGCTTTTGATATGGATTCAACTCTAATTAATATTGAATGTATCGATGAGATTGCTAGACAATGTGGCAAGGTTGAAGAGGTCAGCAAAATCACTGAAGCCAGTATGCGTGGGGAAATCAAGGATTTTTCTGAAAGTTTAATCGCCAGAGTAAGCCTTCTCAAAGGTGTCTATGCTTCTGATTTAGAAATCGTATATCAAGAGCGGTTAGGACTCAATCCTGGCGCAGAAAACTTAATCCAAGCAGCCAAAGCAATGGGCTGGAAAACACTTCTAGTTTCAGGCGGATTTACATTCTTTACCAATAAAATCAAAGATCTTTTACAACTAGACGAAGCGCATTCAAATACACTAGAAATCATTGGCGGACGCTTAACCGGAAGGGTATTAGGTCCGATAGTTGATGGTGCGGCAAAAGCAAGCTTTGTAAAGCTTGCATGCGCACGATTAGGGGTCTCAACTCAAGCAGCTCTTGTGATGGGAGATGGCTCTAATGACCTCCCCATGATGGCAAATGCTGGGCTATCCATTGGCTACCAGCCAAAACCCATTGTGCAAGAAAAAGCCGACGGAACTTTTCAGTTTGTCGGCTTAGATGGTGTGCTTGATTTATTTCAAGCGGATTAATTTACAAACGCTCAAAAATTGCAGCAATTCCTTGTCCACCACCGATACACATCGTCACTAATGCGTACTTGCCACCAGCTCTGTGTAATTCGTAAATTGCCTTTGTAGCGATAACAGCACCGGAAGCCCCAATTGGATGACCAATTGAAATTGCACCACCATTAGGATTAGTTTTCGTCATATCTAATTCAAGAACCTTAGCGACCGTTAAAGCTTGTGCTGCAAACGCTTCATTTGATTCAATCACGTCCATGTGAGCTAAAGTTAATCTCGCTTTTGAAAGTGCTAATCTTGTCGCAGGAATTGGACCTTCTCCCATAACATCATTTGGCACCCCTGCAACAGCATAAGAAACTAAGCGAGCAATTGGCTTTTGCCCAGCCTTTTGGGCTGCCTGAGCAGAAGCTAAAACAAAGAAGGATGCGCCATCATTGATGGTTGAAGCATTTCCCGCAGTAACAGTACCGTTCTCTTTTAAAAATACTGGTTTGAGCTTGCCTAAGCTTTCAATGGATGTTTCAGCCTTAACACCTTCATCGTTATCAACTATGATGTCGCCTTTACGGGTTTTAACAGTTACAGGAACAATTTGCTCTTTGAAACGACCAGAAGCAATAGCAGCCGCAGCTTTTTGATGCGAGGTGACTGCAAAAGCATCTTGCTCCTCTCGCGTTATATTCCATTTTTTCGCTAAGTTTTCTGCAGTAATGCCCATATGACCAACACCAAAGGGGTCATTTAATGGGGAAACCATTAAGTCGATTAATTTGGTATCACCCATTCTGGCGCCATTTCTCATTGCTTGAGAACCGTAGAGTCCACGTGACATGACTTCTACTCCACCACCAATTGCATATTCACAATCTCCTAACATAATTTGCTGAGCAGAAGTAACGATTCCTTGAAGGCCAGAACTACATAAACGATTGACAGCCATTGCTACTGAATCCATCGACAAACCAGCTTGGATTGATGCGACACGGGCAACGTAGGCGTACCTAGTTTCAGTAGGAATGCAATTGCCAACAGTAACGTAATTGATCAATGCAGGATCAACTTTAGAGCGAGCTACTGCTTCTTTCATCACAACGCCCGCTAAATCAGCTGGTTCCATTGAGCTCAAAGAGCCATTAAAGCTACCAACAGCAGATCGTACCGCACTTAAAACGACAACTTCTTGCATACTTCCCCCTTAGAAAATTAAAACTTCAATCAAAGTCTTACCTCATATTTAATTACGTAATGATGTAACTAATATGGAATTCTTCTCGTCAACATCATCTTAATGTATTGCAACCAAATCGTGACCTTGGGTATTGGCAATCGTTACCTTAATGAATTCTCCACTACGATAACGTTTTGAGGGACGCTCAGGTGGTTGCACATAGACCAAACCATCTATTTCAGGGGCATCCGCATAACTTCGGGCTATGCCACCCTGAGTATTAACGGAGTCAACTAAAACTCTGATTCTTTTGCCAATTACTGTAGTCAATTTTTTCGTTGATACTTCTTCTGCAGATTGCATAAACCTTGCACGTCTTTCTTCACGAATTTTATCTGGAACAGGATTTGCCAAATCATTGGCTTTTGCACCCTTTACAGGAGAATATGCAAAGCACCCGACGCGATCTAATTGGGCTTCTTTAATAAAGGATAATAAATGTTCAAATTCTTCCTCAGTCTCTCCAGGAAAACCAGCAATAAATGTACTGCGAATGACTATATCAGGACAAATTGCACGCCAATTGGCTATTCTTGAAATGGTCTTTTCACCACCAGCAGGTCTTTTCATGCGCTTTAATACATCAGGGTGAGAGTGTTGTAGCGGAATATCTAAATACGGTAAAAGACCATTGCCATGCTCCGAAAAATCAGCCATTAAAGGGATGATGTCATCGACATGTGGATAAGGATAGACATAGTGCAAGCGAACCCAAGCATCGTTTTCCCTAGCTAGTATCTTCAGCTCTTGAACTAATTCGAAGAGCCTAGACTTCATCGGACGACCATTCCAAAAACCTGTCCGATATTGAATATCAACACCATAGGCACTCGTATCCTGAGAAACCACTAATAATTCTTTTACTCCTGATTGAAAAAGTGCTTGTGCCTCGCGCAAGACGTCATCGATTGACCTAGAGACTAACCCGCCACGCATATCCGGAATAATACAAAAAGTACATGAATGATTACACCCTTCGGAAATTTTCAAATAAGCGTAGTGTTTGGGGGTTAATTTAATACCAATATCGGGTACCAAATCCATAAAAGGATCATGGGGTTTGGGTAAGTTTTGATGAATGGCATCAAGTACCTCATTCGTAGCATGAGGACCAGTGACAGCCAACACTTTAGGGTGATGTTTAAAAACGGTATTTTGGCCATCGTTTTCGGTCTTTGCACCTAAACAACCAGTAACTATGACTCGCCCATTTTCATGTAAAGCTTCACCAATCGCTTGCAAGCTCTCCTCTACAGCCGAGTCGATAAATCCGCAGGTATTCACAATAACGATTTCTGCATCACTATAATTTTTTGCGATTTCATAACCCTCGGCACTTAATCGCGTGAGAATTAATTCAGAATCAACGAGAGCTTTAGGGCATCCTAAAGAGACAAAACCAACTTTTGACAAAACGTAGTTCCTTTAAGGCTTGAATGATTTAAATGGAAAACCCGACATCATCTTTGGCGATTGGGATTGGATTTGATCCCAAAATTGAGCCCCGGCATTTGTAAAAAACTGCATAGGATTTATCAACTCATTTTGTGACCGATTATTGATGAAACTCAACCAAGACTCGGGGGAGGACAGCCCTCCAATTTTTTGACAATGCAGGCCATATTGATTTTGTAAATCAATGAATTGATTAATATTTTGCTCCAAAAACGGAGACATCATTCCCTGCAGAGAATTACCATAAAAACGAATCATTTGCATCAAACTTTGGGTCGAGAATAGCGGTTGCCCACCCGACTCTTCCTCCAAAATAATTTGCATCAAAATACTGCGCGTAATTTCTTCACCTGTTTTAGCATCTAATACGACAAAAGGCTCTTGTGTCATAACCAGTCCTTTAATGTCAAACAATGTGATGTAGGTGCTGTGTTTCGTATCATAAAGCCTACGATTAGGGTATTTTTTAATGATCCGCTGACCATGTAACATAACAGACTTTTCAGATTGCTCCTCAGGAGTTTTGGAAGCAGCTAAAGACTTCGCTTTCGCTGAAGTCTTCTTCGCCACAACTTTTCTTGCTGGTTTGGTATTTGGACTTGCCATAATCAATTTACGACCCTTATATGCCTATGGATAACGCATATTGTAGTCTGATTATTTGTTGGTTCCATTAACTCATATGCAAACCACCATTTAAGGAGAAATCTGCACCAGTAGCAAAACCTCCATCTTCAGAAGCTAACCAAGCCACCATTGAGGCAATTTCTTCAGGTGTTCCTAGTCTCTTAACAGGAATGGTTTCAATGATTTTATTCAAAACATCTTCCCGAATCGCTTGTACCATATCGGTGCCAATATATCCTGGAGAAACGGTATTGATTGTTACACCCTTGGTCGCTACTTCTTGGGCTAGAGCCATTGTAAAACCACGTAAACCTGCTTTTGCAGTGGCGTAGTTTGTTTGCCCAAACTGGCCTTTTTGTCCATTTACGGAAGAAATGTTAACGACTCTGCCCCAACCTTTTTCGACCATTCCATCAATAACCTGTTTTGTTACGTTAAAGAGAGAGTTTAAATTCGTATTAATTACCGCATGCCAGTCCTCAGGCGTCATTTTTCTAAAGACTGTGTCTCGAGTGATACCAGCATTATTGACCAAAACATCTACTGTACCGATTTCAGCTTTTACTTTGTTAAAAGCAGCTACGGTACTAACCCAATCGCCAACATTACCCTCAGAAGCATGAAAATCATACCCAATTGCTTTTTGTTCACCTAACCAGCGATCTTTGCGAGGAGAGTTTGGACCACAACCTGCGATCACAATAAAGCCATCTTTATGTAATTTTTGACAAATAGCTGTTCCAATCCCACCCATACCACCTGTAACGTATGCAATTTTTTTACTCATGATTTCTCCTTAATATTTTTGTTAAACTTTTACTGCCTTTTCTTTTACGTAGCTACCGGGAGCTGGCTCAATAACCTTGAACTTCAAACTACCTAATTGGGTTTTGGCTTTAAACTTCTTGCCACTTTGAGATGCCAACCACAGCACGTAATCTGGCCACCAACTCCCATCAACTAAATTAGCAGCTGAATACCAATCCTGAGCTTCCTTAGGAAGTTTGTTGGAGGTCCAATAATTACGCTTTTTCTTATGGGGTGGATTGATGACGCCTGCAATATGACCTGAGGCTCCAAGCACAAAGCGTTTTGGACCTTTAAGAATTTGCGTAGAATTATATGCAGACTTCCAAGGGACAATATGATCTTCACGGGATGCATAAATATACGAGGGGCAAGTTATTTTTGACAAATCTACTGGTGTGGAACACATCGTTAAGCAATTTGGTTTTTTGAGTTCGTTATTCAGGTACATGTGTCGTAAATAATAAGAGTACATAGGACCTGGTAAGTTGGTTGAATCAACATTCCAAAACAACAAGTCAAAGCTTGGTGGGCTTTTACCTAACAAGTAATTAGATACGACGTAATTCCAGACCAAATCATTCGGTCTTAAAAAGGAGAACGTATTGGCTAATTCAGTACCACTGAGAAGTCCAAATTTACCATTTTTTCCACCTAAAGTATTTTCTCGATTTTCAACCATAGCTTCATCAACAAAAACATCCAACATGCCAGTATCAGAAAAGTCTAAAAATGAAGTTAAAAGAGTTAAGCTTGCAATTGGATGAAGGTCTTTTGCCGCCAAAATCGCAAGGGCACAGGCAACAAGCGTGCCGCCGACGCAAAATCCTAAAATATTAATCTGGGCTTGTTTCGAGATTTCAATACATACCCGAATGGCTTCAATCACCCCAAGTCCAACATAGTCATCCCAAGTGACTTGGACCATGGATTGATCTGGGTTTTTCCATGAAACCATGTACACCGTAAAACCTTGGCTTAATAAGTATTGAACAAGAGAACTTTGAGGCTGCAAATCAAGTATGTAATATTTATTAATGCAAGGTGGCACCATCAATAAGGGTTTTTCATAAACCATCTCTGTACTTGGCTTATATTGAATCAATTGAAATAATTGATTTTGGTAAATAATTGCCCCTTCAGTAGTGGCGATGTTTTTTCCAATTTCAAATGCGCTGGTATCGGTTTGAGAAATTTTCCCTAGTTGTAAATCAGCGAATAGATTTTTTAATCCATTCGTAAATGATTGGCCATTAGAATTGATTAATTCTTGTATGGCTTCTGGATTAGTCGCCAAGAAATTCGTTGGGGCCATCGATGAAATCACTTGCTCTGTAGCAAAGATGATGCGATGTTTAATTTTTATATCTGCTTCTACTGCATTTGCTAATGCCGTCAAATGCTGTGAGTTTATCAAATACATCTGGTAAATAAATGATGAAAGACCTTCATGCCAAATCTGTGATTGAAAGCGGGGATCTTCTATTAACTTATCCGGTTTACCTGTCAATAATTGATATATATCTGTTGCATATTTCTGCTCAATTTCAGATAACTTTTCTGGTGGGATTAAAGCCATATCCATTGCGGAAAGTTTTGGAGAATTAAACCCTCCACCAAATGGAAATGCATGATTATTCAAAAAAAACCTTCAAAAAATTAAATAGCAACTATAAGATAACAATTTATTCTTAAAGTTCAAAAATAGTTATCAGCGCAAACCCTATAACCCCACTTATAAAAATAACTAAGATTTCCATAAAAAACTAGCGAAGCGACCTGTTTTCCCTTCTCTACGATAAGAATAAAATAAATCAGAATGCTCAAAACAACAGACTTCTTCAGAAAAAATTCTTTCAATACCAACAGTATTTAGTTGGTATTTAGCAATATTAAATAGGTTTGCAAAATATTTATGCCTCAAATGAGTTGGCGCAAAATACAAATCCATTTGAGATGTAGGTAAGATTTGTGAAAACGCGTCAAAAACATCTACCCCAACTTCAAAATGACGGGGGCCAATGGCTGGGCCTAAATAAACGTTGATCTCCGACATATATCGTTTTGCATGATCAGGCTGTTTTTTGAGGATCATTTCATCTAGTGTTTTCTGAATCACTCCCAAGGCTAAACCTCTCCAACCAGCATGACAAATACCTAAAACATCACCCTTCTCATCACAAAATAAAATAGGCATACAATCAGCTGTCATAACCGTTAGAACTTGATTAGACTGCTGTGCAACAGCACCATCTGCTTCAAAACTAGACTGGGTATTTGACCATATCTGCACTCCATGAACTTGGTTAAGCCAAATGGGTTGTGAAGGCAAGATTTGTTGTAAGAGTTCGCGATTTTGCTCAACATGAATCATTTGATCTCCTACATGTTTGCCCATATTAAGAGAATCATAAGGTGCTTGACTCAAGCCACCTTTACGCGTCGAAACAATAGCGTGCACATGACCTGGGACTTCCCAATTAGGCATTAATATATCTAAACCATGATTGGTGGTGATTAAGTTCATCAATCAAAAACCTTTTCCCATGCTGTACGTGGAATATTTAAAAAATCTAAGGTTTGGACAAAAGCACTCGGCGGCTCTACATGTAATCTAATAGGTTCTTTAGTTTTGGGATGCTCAAGACCTAATAAACCCGCATGTAAAAATTGTCCCGGAAATTGAATAGCATGATCCAAGAGTTGATTTTTCAAAACTAGGGCAGTTTGATGGGGAATTTTATTTTTATAAATAGGGTCATTGATTAAAGCATGTCCTAACGACTCCAAATGAACTCGAATTTGATGAGTTCTACCTGTTTCTAATTCACAATACACCAAAGAAATGGGCTTATTCTCAAAAGAAGCGTGATAGAGCGTTGTCAAATGTGTACAAGCCTCTTTGCCCCCAGAAGCTTGCAAACTCATTCTTAATCGATCTTTGGAGTCTCGACCAATTGCGCCGTGAATGACTTTACTCAATGGCGTTTTACCCCAAACTAAAGCAATGTATTTGCGCTCCATACTACGACTTTGGAGTTGTTGTACCAAAGCATGTTGAGCTTCAAGAGTTTTAGCAATAACTAACAAACCAGAAGTGTCTTTATCTAACCGATGCACAATTCCAGCTCTTGGAACCTCAGAGCATTCGGAAAAATGATGTAGCAATGCATTTAAAAGGGTTCCAGACCAATTACCTGCCGCTGGATGAACAACCAAACCAAATGGCTTGTTTATCAAGGCAATTTCCTCATCTTCATAAAGGACCTGAAGTGGGAGGTCTTCTGCTTGATAAGCAGTATTTTGGGGATCGGAAGGTATAGATATCCTGACATGCTCCATCCCCATTGCATGATCTTTAGCTTGAATTTTTCGGTCACTGTCATAAACCAAACCTGCTTCAATCCACTGCTGAATCCTACTTCTTGAGTAAGTGGGTAAAACCTTAGCAATCGCTTTATCAATCCTTTCACCCCTTAATTCAATGGGTAAATCGAATTGAATCACTTGTAAAAGGGGAACTTCTTCCCCTACTTCTGCATCATCGATATAATTAGTGTATTCCATTATGCTCATGTAAGATGGGTGTTGGCTTTTCAACCATTTATTTTTATTTTTTAGAGATTCAATTGTTTACTAATTTATCTAGTTTAAAGCGTATACCAACATATTCATTATATTTATCACTCATTCTGCTAGTGGGAATGTTTTCAGGATGTGCGGGGAAAGACCTTGATGAAACCGCTGGTTGGTCTCAGAGTAAATTATTAGGCGAAGCAAAATCTGCTCTCAAAGATAATGACTATCCAAACTGCGTTAAATATTATGAAAAATTAGAAGCTAGATATCCTTTTGGACCACTTGCCGAACAAGCTCAAATTAATTCTGCGTATTGTAATTGGAAGCGTAATGAGCAAGAACTTGCCTTAGCCTCAATTAACCGCTTTATTCAACTTCATCCAGATCATCCAGATATCGATTATGCCTACTATCTCAAAGGCCTAATTACCTTTAACGATAATTTAGGCTTTCTCGCTAAATTTTCTGGGCAAGACCTGAGCGAGAGAGATCCAAAGGCCTCAAAAGATGCTTATGAGGCTTTCAAAGTTCTCACTGTAAGATACCCTAACAGCAAATATACTCCCGACGCACTTGATCGTATGCGCTATATCGTCAATGCCTTAGCGGAAAGTGATGTCAATGCGGCTCGTTATTACTACCGTCGTGGTGCTTATGTAGCAGCTATCAATCGTTCTCAAACAGCCCTAAAAGACTACGACCGGGCCCCTGCAATTGAGGAAGCCCTTTACCTTATGGTCAGGTCATATGAAGCTTTGGGCATGAAAGAATTAAGTGCTGATACCATGCGCATTTTTACTAGTA
This sequence comes from Burkholderiaceae bacterium, assembly GCA_947462685.1. GTDB lineage: Bacteria > Pseudomonadota > Gammaproteobacteria > Burkholderiales > Burkholderiaceae > Polynucleobacter. The sequence goes on from CANHPL010000007.1 coordinate 26,121, forward strand.
ATTTTCCCAATAGTGAAATCTTTAAAACCGGAAAAAGACAGGCTGTCACTGCACAACAAGCTAAATGGTGGCAATTTTGGAACACTTCAAATTAAAGAATTTCTTGCTTGACACGGTTAGCTAGACCGCACATTAATTCATAACCCACTGTTTTTGCGGGAAAAGCCACATTATCAATAGGGTTGAGCTCTCCCCAAAGTTCAACTGGAGATCCTATCTGCGCGTACGATACGTTCGAGACATCTACCATCATCATATCCATAGAAACCCTGCCTACTAATGGGGCAATCTGACCTTCGAGAATATGGCCAGTTTTACCAATCCAAACTGGAGTGTCATTCGGTGCACTTCTAGGATAACCATCCGCATAACCACAGGCTATCACCGCAATTTTAGTATTTTTCTTTGCCTGATACTGACTCCCGTAGCCAACGGTATCACCTGCCTGAAGCTCTTGGAGTGCAATGATTTCAGATCGTAAATTCATACCAGCTTTTAATCCTAAATGAGCAATATCTTCATACTTACCTGAGGGTGATGCCCCATATAACATAATGCCTGGACGGGTCATATCGGCATGCGTGAAGAAATGCCCAATGATTGCCGCAGAATTTGCGGCACTTTTTAAACCTTCGGCGTACTGTGTAGCTTTACTAAAAATCTCCCATTGATCTTTTACAGAAGGTAATACTTGTAAATCGTCGGCATTAGCAAAGTGCGTTAAATGATGAACCGTACATCCCATCTGCTTCAAAATTTCGTAACTAACGCCGTATTGAGCAGATTTAAAACCTAACCGATTCATACCTGAATTTAGTTTGAGCCATATCGGACAGTTAGTTAAAAACTGATTTACGTTTTGTAGGCTTTGTCTTCCTAACCATTGAATTAACCAAGTGACTTGCTGTTCATGATGAATTACTATTTCACAGGATAAATTGACTACATCATCCAAATCGTCCTCAGTAAAGATACCTTCTAATAATAAAACTCTTCCGATCCAACCGAGTTCTCTTGCCAACGTTGCGTGTTCCATATCTAAAAGTGCAATCCCCTCGCTATCTTGGAACGCCTTAAGAGCAGGCTTTAAACCGTGGCCATAAGCATTAGCTTTTACTACCGCCCATGTTGGAGTCAAATTGGTCATTTTTTTAACCTTAAAAAGGTTATGACTTAAATTCTGTGTCAAAATCGAGGCTTTAATAGGACGATGCTTCATATTTAGTGAAAATTTGGAAATTATTTAATGTTTAACTTATCATTGTACGAATGAAACCAGGTTTTTATTCAATTATGGCAGCGCAATTTTTTTCTTCGCTTGCCGATAATGCACTTCTCATTGCCGCCATATCATTATTGGTGCAGATCCAGTCACCCGAATGGATGACCCCTCTTCTCAAATTGTTTTTTGTATTATCCTACGTCTTACTCGCAGCATATGTAGGTGCTTTTGCTGATTCCCGCCCTAAAGGCCAAGTCATGTTTTTAACCAACACCATTAAGGTGGTGGGTTGTCTTACGATGCTAATGGGTCTTCATCCCCTATTAGCTTATGCCATTGTTGGCTTTGGTGCGGCAGCGTACTCACCAGCAAAATATGGTATTTTGACTGAATTATTACCACCAGAAAAATTAGTTGCTGCCAACGGCTGGATCGAAGGTTTAACAGTTTGCTCGATTATTCTAGGAACGGTTCTTGGGGGGGTGCTCATTAGCCCCCATATTGCCCAAACACTTTTGTTATTAGATTTTCCTTTAATTGATACACATATCGATACGCCCCCAGAATCAGCCATTGCGTTGATCGTTTTTCTGTACCTAATTGCTGCCTTAATCAATTTACGTATCCCTGAAACTGGGGTTGTTTATACCATTTCAACGAAAAACCCAATCAAACTGATTCAAGATTTTTCACACAATTTCACGACCCTTTGGAATGATCGCTTAGGACAAATTTCTTTAGCGGTAACTACATTATTTTGGGGTATTGGTGCAACCCTACAATTCATTATTCTCAAATGGGCTGAGGATGCTCTCGATATGAGCTTATCCCAAGGAGCTATTTTGCAAGCCATTGTTGCGTTTGGTGTAGCAGGTGGTGCCATGTGGGCTGCCGCACGAGTTCCACTGAAAAACTCACTAGTGGTTCTCAAATACGGTGTCATTATGGGCTTTTTAGTTATCACCCTTGCCGCTTTTCAAAAGGAGCAATTTGGTGATCTCGTGGTTAATTTCGGGATCATACAAGTTAAAGCACATTTATTATTTACTTATATCTTCTTAATTACCATCGGCTGGATGTCAGGCTATTTTGTTGTGCCAATGAACGCCCTTCTCCAACATCGTGGTCACGTACTCTTGTCTGCTGGTCATTCCATTGCGATACAAAATTTTAACGAGAATTTATCTGTACTATTAATGCTTGGCATCTATTCATTACTGGTGTGGTTTGATTGGCCTATTCAAGTTGTGATTCTTTTATTTGGATGCTTCGTGATTGTTACCATGGCTCTAGTCATCTATAGGCATCAAAAAAATCAAGCACAATACGATTCTTTACATCTGATAGGTGAAGAAAAACACCCCCACCCTTAAGACATCGTATCTAAATATACATTTCTTGCAAAGATTAAATCTTCCCAAAGTTGCATTTTTTTCGATACAGATCCTTGAATCTGTTGGATTGAATAAGAAACAATCACAGGAATCTCGTCACGCCTCTTACTACTTGTTTCAAACAAAATCTCTCTTAAATCTTCAACCGAATTTGTTTCTCCAGAAAAGTATTGCCCAGGTACTTGTCCAAAACAAAATACTAAATCACCTTGAATTTTCCCTGAATTTTTAGCATCTTGAAAAGCCAATAATTGCGTTTTGACTCCAAAATTTTGAATCACGATCTGAATATTTTTTGATAAGGATAAATGCATATCATCTTCCTCAAAGATCAATGTCCAGACAGGAAATTCTTGAGTTGTCATCACATTCTCCAGTTGAGTTGAATTGAATGTTGGTGGCTTTGCAGTGGCCTTCGATTTCCAGGAACTAATACCCATTTCTTGTAATAGTATTACTCTATTCATTTAATTTCCTAAGGATTTTTTCCATAACCAATGCGTCTTCTCGTAAAAAAACATCATTACTTCCCATTGGATAATAATCTTTTCTGGAGCCAATCAGTAGATAACCCGATTTCTCGTACATTTTAATCGCCGACTCATTGCTGCGCCTGACCTCTAATAACATTTTCAAATAGTGGTGAGTAAAACCAATTTTTTCTATTGCAGATAAGACTCTTAATGCAATTTTCTGACGGCGAAAGTGAGGATGTATAGTGATATTTAATAAATGTAATTCTTCAACCCCTGGCATCACGATACAGTAACCAACAATCTGGCTAGGTACATTTTCTTCGAATAATACATAATTCCAGTAATGATGTTCTAAGCAATCTATAAAGTTTTTTTCACTCCAAGGGTGGAGATGAGATGCAATTTCAATTTCATAAACTAGACTGATATCGATCTTTTCCATCACTCTAAATTGAAAATTAATATCCATGATGGTCGGTTAAATTAATGTTAGTCGGACAAACGTTGCGCGATGGTTAAAGCAACTTGATCCCTTATATATAAGGGCTGACAATCGCTTGGTAAAAATATATCAGCACAATTTTTTAAAGAGGCTAAATAGGCAATACCCAAAGCATGCGGACTTGCGGGAATGAAATGTATACCTTGTTTTAAGGAGCCATCTTCAATGTAGGATTGCATATCGTAAGCATATTGAACTGTATGTTCATCAAAGTTTAATTCTTTTACATTTATCAGCTGAATCACTTGTTGGCGAACCAGTAATTGATGCTCGTCAATTACATATGAAGCACAGTAGGCTTGTTGCATCCGAGCATCCATTAAAACACGATAGGCTTGGGATTGCAAAATCTTGAAATTGGAAAAAAATAGTGCGTACGCAATCATGCCATCTAAACTTGGTATTGGAATTAAAGGTTTTTGCTGAGCGTATGCCAGACCCTGAGCGACACCAAGGCCAAGACGAATACCAGTGAATGCTCCAGGACCTTGCGAGACTGCTAAAGCACTGATTTCATTCCATGTGATTTTTGCTTCAAGCATGAGGTCATGAATCCACGGCAAAAGAACTTGACTTGCCGAATTGCCTACTTTTTCATGACGAATGAGATAAGTCTTATTTGAAAAATAAATTGCCACCGAACACCACTGGGTAGAGGTATCGATGGCAAGGATTGGCATTCTTTCGAATCCAATATTCAAATCAATTAAATTTCTTCATACAACGGTAAAGTTAAGAACTCTTCAAAGCTCTCACCCGTAGACATTTGGTCAAATATTTCAGCAGCGCGATTCCAATGACCAACGGCTCCTGAATTACTAACTTTAACCAACTCTTCTTTAATGAAGCCTTTGACCATTTCAGCTGTCACTTTACGACCATCATCTAATACACCTTTTGGTGAACGAATCCATTGCCATACTTGTGAACGGCTAATTTCAGCAGTAGCAGCATCTTCCATCAAATTATGAATCGGTACGCAACCATTACCAGCCAACCATGCACCTAAATAATGAATACCTACATTAATATTCATTCTTAAACCTGCTTCGGTGATTGGTGTTTCCGGTTGAAAGTTTAATAAGTCAGCACCTTTAACTTGAACTTCAGGCTTTTGTTTTTCAAATTGATTCAGTTTATCGCCAAGCACTTTTTTAAACTCAATCATTGCTGGCTCAACCAAGCCTGGGTGTGCAACCCAACCACCATCATAGCCATCTTCCGCATCGCGTTTCTTATCTGCAATAATTCCGGCCATTGCAATAGCATTCTTTTCTGGATCATTTTTAATTGGAATTAACGCACTCATTCCGCCAATTGCAGGTGCCCCACGATGGTGACAAGTTTTCAACAAGAGTAAGGCATAGGAGCGCATAAATGGTGCCGTCATCGTCACTTTGGCACGATCAGCTAAGCAGAAATTCTTATCAACCTTGAATTTTTTAATACAAGAGAAGATGTAATCCCAGCGTCCCGCATTCAAACCAGCACTGTGATCACGTAACTCGTAAAGAATTTCATCCATCTCAAAAGCAGCAAGAATTGTCTCGATCAGAACAGTAGCCTTAATAGTTCCATGCGGTAAGCCTAATTCATTTTGCGCCATTACAAAAACATCATTCCACAGACGTGCCTCTAAATGACTCTCCATTTTAGGAAGATAAAAGTAAGGGCCTGCACCACGAGCTAACAATTCCCGTGCGTTATGAACTACAAATAAGGCAAAATCAAAAATACCTCCAGAAACACGCTTACCATCGATCGTTACATGCTTTTCATCTAAATGCCAACCTCTTGGTCGAACTTGCAATACAGCAATCTTGTCATTTAAAGCATAAGTTTTACCGTTCTGCTCAAAGCGCAATTCATGTTTAATCGCACTTCTTAAATTAATTTGACCTTGAATTTGATTATTCCAGTTAGGGCTATTAGAGTCCTCAAAATCGGTCATGTAAGAGTCTGCACCGGAGTTGAAGGCATTAATCACCATCTTGGCATCCACCGGACCCGTAATTTCAACACGACGGCAATATAAGGCCTCTGGAATGGGAGCAATTTTCCAATCGGCGTCACGAATCGCTTTTGTTTCTGGCAAAAAGTCAGGAATTTCACCCGCATCTAAACGCTTGGTTCTTTCAGCACGTGCTTGTAAAAGCTCTTGACGGCGTGGCTCAAACGTACGATGAAGTTTGGCTACTAAAGCTAGCGCTTCAGTTGTTAATACTGTCGCAAAATCTGGGGGAATTTCAGCATGAATTTCCATACCTTGTGGCAAATTAGACATTCTCTCTCCTGGGAATCAAATTAAAGAATAATGTTCAATTATGCCAAAAAGTCTTAGCAAAAGATAAAAATAGCAATGCTACTTTTAAATATGAGCCTGATCAACCACTTCCGGAGGAGCTTGAACCAATTCAATTAATACCCCAAAGCCAGAAATCGGAAATTGGTCATTACTTTTGGGATGAATAAAGATAATGTCATGACCATCTCCACCGCGTCGAATGCCCCCAGGAGCAAAGCGAACACCATGCGCAGTTAACCATTCAACAGCTAATGGCAAGTTATCTACCCACAAACCAATATGATTCAATGGGGTTGTATGAACAGCAGGTTTTTTATCAGGATCTAACGGTTGCATTAAATCAAACTCAATGGGGTGAGCGCCACCTCCAATTGTAAAAATATCTTCATCAACATTTTCTTTTTCAGAGATAAAGTTGGACTTAAACGTAAAGCCAAGCATATCGTGCCAAAGGGTTTTTATTTCATTTTTATTAAGGGCACCAATAGCAACTTGTTGAAGGCCTAAAATTTTAAATGGTCTTTGCATCTTATAACTCCTTATCAAAGCGGATAATCATTTGATCAACAGATAAACTTTCACCTTGTTTAGCCAAAATTTGTGCAACAACTCCTTCATGTTGGGCCAACATGACATTTTCCATTTTCATAGCCTCAATGATGACTAGTTTCTGTCCAACCTGTACCTTCTGACCAACTTCAACAGATACCTCAGAAAGCAATCCCGGCATCGGTGAAAGAAGATATTGAGACATATCTGGTGGCGCTTTAAAAGGCATGAGTTTTTGTAATTCAGCCTTACTTCGAGACATCACCATTGCCTGAAAACTAATACCATTGTATAAGAGTTCATAAAAAACAGATTGTCGATTTACTTGTAAAACAATCGGGAAATTATTCACATATCCTTCAAAGATGATTTCACCTGGACGCCAATTACTGATGATGTCAAACTTTTTATCTTGAATAATTACGTGATCGTCACCCCCATCTGCTTCGATTCCAATAGGAATGTATTCTTGTTTGCCATGCTCACCAACCACAACGGTCAATTGATTCGGCATTAGTGAAGCATGTCCTTCTAACTGACCCGTAATATTTCCAGATCGATTGAGATATTGCAAATGAATCGACCCAGTAATCGCACACAACAATAATTTGGTCTCGTCATCTAAATTAGCCCCCATAAAACCTTGAGGAAAGTATTTCCCAATAAATCCAGTATTGATTTGTCCTGACTGAAAATCAGGATGTTGCATCAGCGTTGCTTGAAACGGTATATTCGAATCAATTCCCTGAATCACAAACTGATTCAAAGCTATTTGCATTTTGCCAATGGCTTCATTACGCGTACTACCGTGGGTAATTAATTTAGCAATCATTGAGTCGTAGAACATTGGGATTTCACCACCTTCATAAACCCCTGTATCGACCCTAACTCCATCAGATATCGGAGGAGGTTGATATTTGACTAATCGACCTGTCGATGGCAGAAATTGTCGATAAGGGTCTTCAGCATTGATTCGGCACTCAATGGCCCAACCATTTCGCTGAATGTCTTTTTGTTCAAAAGTCAGTTTCTCCCCAGCAGCAACCCGAATCATTTGCTCCACCAAGTCTAAACCTGTAATCATTTCAGTTACAGGATGCTCAACTTGAAGACGTGTATTCATTTCTAAAAAATAAAATGACTGATCTTTACCAACTACAAATTCAACAGTTCCAGCAGATTGATATTGAACGGCTCGCGCTAATGCGACAGCTTGCTCACCCATCGCTGCACGTGTTTGTTCACTGATAAAAGGGGATGGCGCTTCTTCAATCACTTTTTGATGTCTTCTTTGAATTGAACACTCCCGCTCCCACAAATACACAATATTGCCAAAAGAATCACCCAAAATTTGAATCTCAATATGTCTCGGCTCTTCTACAAACTTTTCTATAAAAATACGATCATCACCAAAAGAGTTTCTTGCTTCATTTTGGCAAGATGTGAATCCATCAAATGTTTCTTGATCGTTATAAGCGACCCGAAGACCCTTACCTCCTCCTCCAGCAGATGCTTTAATCATGACTGGATAACCAATTGTTTTGGCAATACCGACTGCAAGATCTGCATTTCCAATAGCCTCATTGTGCCCCGGTATCGTATTAACTTTTGCTTTTTCAGCTAATTTTTTGGAAGCGATTTTGTCACCCATAGCCGCAATGGAATGATGCTTTGGACCTATAAATACAATCCCCTGCTCTTCAACAATTCGGGCAAACTCTTCATTTTCTGAAAGAAAACCGTAACCTGGATGAATCGCTTGTGCTCCCGTAGCTTTACAAGCCTCGATAATATGATTCATTACCAAATAAGATTCTCTAGAGGGTGCAGGGCCAATGCAAACCGCCTCGTCAGCTAATTCCACATGACGCGCTTCTTGATCTGCTTCTGAATAAACCGCAACCGTTTTAATGCCCATTTTTTTGGCTGTATTAATAATTCGGCAAGCAATTTCACCACGATTTGCTATTAGTATTTTTTGAAACATCATGTTTTTCCCCATCCGAATTTATAGTGGAATATTGTCGTGTTTACGCCAAGGATTTTCGAGCTCTTTGTTCTGGAGCATCACTAAGGACCTAGAAATGCGTTTTCTTGTTTCATTAGGCATAATGACATCATCGATATAACCTCTGCGCCCTGCTACAAAAGGATTTGCGAATTTCGCCTTATATTGAGATTCCCTTGCCGCCAACTTTTCAGGATCTGATTTTTCATCACGAAAAATGATTTCTACTGCTCCCTTTGGCCCCATTACCGCAATCTCAGCTGATGGCCAAGCAAAATTCACATCGCCTCGTAAATGTTTCGAAGACATCACGTCATAAGCACCACCATAAGCTTTCCTGGTAATCACAGTAATTTTTGGTACGGTACATTCTGCATATGCAAATAAAAGTTTTGCACCATGCTTAATAATGCCTCCATATTCTTGTGATGTCCCAGGCATAAATCCAGGAACATCAACAAAGGTAATGACTGGTATATTGAATGCATCACAAAAACGTACAAAACGTGCTGCTTTAATAGAGGATTTAATATCTAAACAGCCTGCTAATACGAGGGGCTGATTGGCAACTATACCGATTGTTTGCCCATCGATTCGGCCAAAACCAATAATGATATTTTTTGCATAATCGGGTTGAATTTCAAAAAAATCACCATCATCAACCGTCTTCAAAATCAGCTCTTTCATGTCATAGGGCTTATTTGGATTACTTGGTACTAAAGTATCTAATGAATAATCAATCAGGTCTGAGACAGAAGAGCTTGGGCGATATGGTGGTTTTTCACGATTAGACAAAGGTAAGTAATTGAAAAATCTACGTAACATTAAAATCGCTTCAACATCATTTTCAAAGACACGATCACACACTCCTGACTTCGTCGAATGAGTTAAAGCCCCACCCAACTCTTCTGCGGTCACTTCTTCGTGAGTCACAGTTTTCACGACCTCTGGTCCTGTCACAAACATATAAGAGCTGTCTTTGACCATGAAGATGAAATCTGTAAGCGCTGGTGAATATACCGCCCCTCCAGCACAAGGTCCCATAATCAATGAAATTTGTGGAATGACTCCAGAGGCTGTTACGTTCCTCTGAAATATTTCAGCATACCCACCTAATGAAGCAACTCCTTCTTGAATTCTTGCACCACCTGAGTCATTTAAGCCAATTACTGGTGCGCCAACTTTCATGGCTTGATCCATAATTTTGCATATTTTTTCCGCATGAGCTTCAGAAAGTGAACCGCCAAATACAGTGAAATCTTGAGAAAAAACAAACACTAATCGGCCATTAATCATGCCATAACCAGTCACGACACCATCGCTGGGCACTGACTCATCTGCCATATTAAAATCTGTACAACGATGTTCTACAAACATATCCCACTCTTCAAAGGAATTTTCATCGAGTAATAAATGAATCCGTTCGCGAGCAGTTAATTTACCTTTCTGATGTTGCGCCTGGATCCGCTTTTGTCCTCCCCCAAGATAGGCTTGTTCTCGCTTTGCTTCTAACTGTTTGATGATATCTTTCATAATTACGCCTTACGTTTGAAATCAGTTTTGAAAACATCTAATATTTTTCTCGCTGCAACTGATGCAGCGATTGAACCCTGTTCAACTTGTTGTTGTAATTCTGGCAATAGCGCAGATACTCCAGCATGTTCTTTAAATTCTTGAGACAAGCCAGATTGGATTCGCTCCCACAACCATGTTTTAGATTGATTCATACGCCTTTGAATAAAAGATCCATTCGATTGCTGGATATCTTGAAACTCTTTCATCTTTTGCCAAAGTCCCTCAACCCCAGAACCTTCAAGAGCACTGATAGACATGACTTGTGGACTCCAGCACGAAGTATGAAGCGATGGATGCTCAGCATGGCCGTGTTGGCTAAATATTCGAAGGGAGCCAACAATATGAGCCATTGCTCGCGTCGCGGCATCTGCATCGATATCAGCTTTATTGACAACAACTAAGTCAGCAATTTCCATGACACCTTTTTTAATCGCTTGTAAATCATCTCCAGCATTCGGTAATTGAAGAAGTACAAACATATCAGTCATTTTTGATACCGCAATTTCGCTTTGGCCGACACCTACTGTTTCTACCAAAACAATGTCATATCCTGCTGCCTCACAAACGAGCATCGTTTCTCTTGTTTTTTCTGCTACCCCTCCCAAATTACCGGACGATGGCGTTGGGCGAATAAATGCATTGGGGTGAACCGATAAATGCTCCATACGAGTTTTATCACCAAGAATAGACCCCCCTGAAATGCTCGAAGAAGGATCTATTGCTAATACTGCAACACGATGACCTTGAGCAATTAAATATAAGCCTATGGACTCAATTAAAGTCGATTTACCAACTCCAGGAACCCCTGAAATACCGATACGAAAGGATTTTCCTGATGAAGAAATCAACTCATTCAAGATTTGATCTGACTCTATTCTATGACTCGACTTGGTGGACTCAATTAAGGTAATAATCTTTGCAAGTGATCGGCGAGCTACCGTATTCACCTGTTCCCGACCGCTTAATAAGTCAGTCACTAAAGGATGAGAGTGATCCATCATGAATTATTTTGTTGATTCTAGGGCTTTACGAATATGCTCTAAAACATCTTTAGCAGATGCAGGTATTGGAGTACCTGGACCGTATATACCTTTGACACCTGCTTCATATAAAAACTCGTAATCTTGCTTTGGTATTACTCCTCCGACAAACACTACGATATCTCTTCCACCTTGACGATGTAATTCTTCAATGATTGCTGGAACTAATGTATTGTGACCCGCCGCCAAGGTCGAGATTCCTACCGCATGTACGTCGTTTTCAATCGCTTGTCTTGCACACTCGTCAGGAGTTTGAAACAAAGGCCCCATATCAACATCAAAACCCAAATCTGCAAATGCGGTAGCGACTACTTTTGCCCCACGATCATGGCCATCTTGCCCCAACTTTGCGATCATCACTCTAGGGCGGCGACCAAACTCATCACCAAATTGTGCTATTTCATATTGTAATTTTCCCCAACCCTCGGCTGAATCATAAGCAGCAGCATACACACCGGTCACCTTTTGCGTATCGGCACGATGACGACCATACACTTTTTCCAACGCATCAGAAACTTCACCAATCGTTGCTCGGAGTCGTATCGCATCAATTGTTAACTGTAATAAATTTCCTGACTGATGTTCTGCCGCATCAGTAATCGTTTGCAATGCTTTTGCTACTTTTTCTGAATCCCTGCTTGCTTTAACTGCTTTTAACCTTGCAATTTGGTTATCTCTAACTTGAATATTATCGACTACCCGAACATCAACCTCGTCCTCTTGATCTAATTGGTATTTGTTGACACCGACTATGACATCTTTACCAGTATCAATGTTGGCCTGCTTTTGTGCTGCGGCGGCTTCAATTTTTAGCTTTGCCCAGCCACTTTGTACAGCTTTGGTCATACCTCCCATTGCTTCAACTTCTTGAATGATTTCCCAAGCCTTATCAGCCATATCTTGCGTTAGTTTCTCCATCATATAAGATCCTGCCCAGGGATCAATGACGCTGGTAATATGTGTTTCTTCTTGAATAATTAACTGGGTATTTCTGGCTATTCGTGATGAAAATTCGGTAGGTAAAGCAATTGCTTCATCAAATGAATTTGTATGTAATGATTGGGTACCACCAAACACTGCAGCCATCGCTTCAATGCTGGTTCGAACGATATTGTTATAGGGATCTTGTTCAGTTAGAGACCAGCCAGAAGTCTGGCAATGCGTTCTGAGCATCAATGACTTTTGATTCTTAGGAGCAAACTCTTTCATGATCCTCCACCAAAGAATTCGGGCGGCACGCAGTTTAGCCACTTCGAGATAAAAATTCATGCCAATGGCAAAAAAGAATGACAATCTGCCAGCAAAATCATCAACATCCAAACCCTTATTCAAAGCCGTTTTCACATACTCCTTACCATCTGCAAGGGTAAAAGCAAGCTCAAGGGACTGGTTGGCACCGGCTTCTTGCATGTGATAACCTGATATTGAAATCGAGTTAAATTTAGGCATATGTTTGGCGGTATATTCAATAATGTCACCAATAATACGCATGGAAGGTTCTGGTGGGTATATATAAGTATTGCGCACCATGAACTCTTTCAAAATATCATTCTGAATTGTTCCTGAAAGTTGATTCAGCGCGACACCACTCTCCTCTGCAGCAATGATATATCCAGCCAATATCGGTAATACAGAACCATTCATCGTCATGGAAACGGAGACCTTATCCAAAGGAATCTGATCAAAGAGAATTTTCATATCCTCTACAGTGTCAATTGCCACACCCGCTTTTCCAACATCACCAGTTACTCTTGGATGATCAGAGTCATAACCACGGTGAGTCGGTAGATCAAATGCCACTGAAATACCCTGGCCACCTCCAGCTAAGGCCTTACGATAAAAAGCATTGGACTCCTCAGCCGTAGAAAATCCAGCATATTGTCGAATGGTCCATGGTCGTGATGCGTACATCGTTGCTTGTGGACCTCTAACAAAGGGCTCAAAACCAGGCATCGTATTGGTAAATGGCAATTTTGCAATATCGTCTTGGGTGTATAAAGCTTTCAAAAAAATATCGTCAGGAGTAATCCAACCAAGCCCGTCAGGATTTTTATTCGGTGCAGATTTAGCTGCTAAGGTCTTCCATTCTTCTCTACTTGTATCTGGAAATCTTGGCCATTGTTGAGGGATTGACGAATGTTCTGACATAAGTTCTTTCTGCAAATTAAATTGACATTTTGATTATATGCATAAGAATAACATTGACAACTCAAATAATAAATAGTCAAATGAATTATTAATTATGAATTCAAATTTACAATTCAATGTTTAAAATTAAATAACTCTAATTAGAACAATTATAATTTATCAATAAATATCAATAACTTATTTAATTAACCCTATCAATCACTTTATACCTATATGAATCAAACCTTGGCTAGTAAACCCCTATATGAAGAAGTAGCTGACCTGATTCGGGAAAAGATATTTACTCATGAACTCGCACCTGGGAGTTGGATTGATGAAAAATCTCTGACCATTCAATTTGGTATTAGCCGTACTCCCCTTCGAGAAGCTATTAAAGTTCTTGCCTCCGAGGGTCTTATTACCATGAAAATACGTCGCGGAGCATATGTTACTGAGGTCGATATAAATGAGATTGCTCAAATATTTCATGTCATTGCACTGCTTGAAGGGAATGCTTGCAAGGAAGTTGCAAGCTCAGCTACAGATCAACAATTAGAGTTTCTAGATGGGATTCATCTTAAGTTGGAAAAAGCTGCCGCAGATCGGGACATTGATCGTTTTTTTGAATTAAATCAGGAATTCCACGACAAAATCCAAGAAATATCAGGTAATCGCTGGATGCGCAAGGTCATAACAGACCTTCGACAAGTACTCAAGTTACAACGTAGAAACTCGTTAACCAAATTAGGTAGACTCGAACAGTCACTCCAAGAACATAGGCAAATTCTGTCAGCTATTATTGCTAGAAAAGGTGACATAGCTCAGGAATTAATGATCAATCACCTTCAACAAGGACAAGTTGCAGCTAGTTGAGACTACTTTTTAAGTACTAAATCTCCAGGCAGCGAAGCAACATAGGCTGCCATATCTTTTAATTGCGAAAGATTAAATTGCTTTGCTTGTCCAGCCATGATCGCATTGGCACGACCAACTTGTGGATTATTTTCAACTTGATAGGCTTTTAATGCATAAAAAAGGTAATCTTGATGCTGTCCGGCAATCTTGGGGTAATTAGGGGCAATCGGACTTTTAAGGTCTGGTCCATGACATGATGCACAGTTATTTTTTTCAACTAAGGCTTTACCTGATTCAATACTTGCCGCAAAAGAACTAGAAGCAGCAATAAACGATACAGCAACGATTGGCACAAAACGTTTCATATTTAACCTTTCAAATACATTTCTTATTTAAGCTTATTGGCTTTAGTTTGAGAATTTTGCGCAGCGTAATAAGCTGCTAAATCAGCCATATCTTGATCTGATAATGACCCAGCAACACTGCGCATTGTAGGGTGTTTTCTTTCGCCTTTTTTATATGCTTGAAGCGCGGCAACAATATAACCAGGTGATTGACCGCCAATCAAAGGTACCGTATAAATTTCAGGGACTGAAGAACGATAGCCAGGAATTGCATGACATCCTGCGCAGAGTCTAGTATTTTTAGCGCCTTGCTCAGCATTGCCTTGAATTTCGGCTGCTTGAACTGACCAATTGAGTGCTGCAAGGGAAAAAGACAGAGAAAGTATTAATTTTGTAGTGGCTATAACTTGGATTTTCATCATTTTTAATCTAATTTAAAAAACAAACTTTATAAGATAATAGTATAGAGGATAAGTGTGTATGAGGAGATCATTTGTTGAAATCCAGCAAATTACAACAGATTTAATTAAGGATTATTAATGATAAATAGCGTTCCAAGCTTTCAGGGCTCAATAAGTTATGTAGCAACAGATGATTTAAAAATGGCAGTCAATGCGGCAATTACTTTACAACGTCCACTTCTAATAAAGGGTGAGCCGGGGACTGGTAAAACGATGTTAGCCGAAGAAGTGGCGGCTTCTTTAGGTATGCCTTTACTTCAGTGGCATATCAAATCAACCACGAAGGCCCAACAGGGTCTTTATGAATATGACGCCGTAAGTCGCTTGCGAGATTCTCAACTGGGTGACAATAAGGTTCAAGATATACGTAATTACATTGTTCAGGGTATTTTATGGCAAGCATTTACTGCTTCCGAACCAACTGTCTTATTAATTGACGAGATTGATAAGGCTGACATCGAGTTTCCAAATGACTTACTGAGAGAATTAGATCGTATGGAATTTTTTGTGTATGAAACCCGAGAAATGATTCGAGCAATTTATCGTCCTTTGGTGATCATTACATCGAATAACGAAAAAGAATTGCCAGATGCTTTTTTACGTCGTTGCTTTTTTCACTATATTGCATTCCCCGACCCAGTGACTATGCAAAAAATCGTTGATGTGCATCACCCCAACATCAAAAAAGATCTTCTAGCAACAGCACTGCAAACGTTTTATGAGGTTAGAAATCTCCCTGGATTAAAGAAAAAACCCTCAACTTCTGAACTTATCGATTGGCTCAAACTACTCATGGCTGAAGATTTATCTGCCGATGATCTCAAAAGTAAAGATGGAAAAGCATCAATCCCACCACTTCATGGGGCTCTATTAAAAAATGAGCAAGATGTGCACTTATTTGAACGATTAATTTTTATGAATCGTCAAAATCGATAAAGTATCCTGATGCTCATCGACTTCTTCTACGCTTTAAAAAAATCGAAAATACCTGTTTCGATTCAAGAGTTTTTAACCTTGTTAGATGCTTTAAAGCAGCAAGTGATCCCTCCTTCGATTAATGATTTCTACTACCTTGCGCGGATGACTCTCATCAAAGATGAGAAATTTTATGACCGTTTTGATAAAACCTTTGGTGCCTATTTCACTGGAATTGAAAATCTTCTTGAACTCTACCCAGATATTCCCCTCGAATGGTTAGAAGAAAAGCTAAAGCGTGATCTGACTCCAGAAGAAAAAAACGCGTTAGAGAAGTTTGCTAGTCCAGAGGAACTCATCAAACGTTTAAAAGAGTTATTAGATGAACAAAAAGAACGTCATGAAGGCGGAAATAAATGGATAGGGACTGGTGGCGCTTCGGCTTTTGGCAATAATG
Source organism: Burkholderiaceae bacterium (assembly GCA_947462685.1). Taxonomy (GTDB): domain Bacteria; phylum Pseudomonadota; class Gammaproteobacteria; order Burkholderiales; family Burkholderiaceae; genus Polynucleobacter. Next base: position 42,351 of record CANHPL010000007.1, read on the forward strand.
GCTATCACCCTGAAGGTGTTCGTATCGGGGGTAAATCAGCCGGCAATCGAACTGCCATCAAGGTGTGGGATGAACGCCGTTTTGCTGACTATGACGACTCTGTTGAGTTAGGTACCAGAAATGTCAAAATTGCTTTGAGACGTCTTCGACGTTTTGCGAGACAAGGCCAGCAAACTGAGTTGGATCTTGATCAAACAATTACTGCGACTGCCACCAATGCTGGGTTTTTAGATATCAAAATGCGCCCCGAAAGACACAATCAAGTTAAAGTTCTTCTGTTAATGGATGTTGGTGGCTCCATGGATGATCATATCGTACGTGTTGAAGAGCTTTTCTCAGCAGCCAGTTCTGAATTTAAACACTTAGAATATTATTATTTTCACAACTGTTTATATGACTTTGTATGGAAAAATAATCGTCGCAGAACCGTTGAAAAAATACCCACGATCGATATTCTTCGAAAGTATGGATCAGACTATAAATTGATTTTTGTTGGTGATGCGACAATGAGCCCTTATGAAATCTTGGCGGTGGGAGGATCTGTTGAGTACGCGAATAATGAACCTGGCGCTACCTGGATCAATCGTATGTTAGACCACTTTAAACACCATGCTTGGCTCAATCCAGAACCCGAACATGTTTGGCAGTATCGACAATCGGTTTCCATTATCAAAGATCTCATGAAATCAAAAATGTACCCTGTCACTATTCAAGGCCTTGAAAGCGCAATGAGAGATTTATCAAAATAAAACATTATCATGGAGCTATAAGCTAAACTCAATCCATAGGAGTCTCAGATGAACCGAATGATTAATACACCCTCACTTTTAACTCAACGTATCAAAGCGCTAGGCATCAATATTCCAAAAGCAAGTGCACCAGCAGCGTCTTATGTCATGGCAAGCCATGTCGGAAATATGGTCTATGTCTCAGGACATATCGCCAAAAAGAATAATCAAGTATGGGTTGGCAAGCTTGGTTTAAATATGACCACGGATGAGGGTAAATTAGCCGCTCGCACAGTAGCTATAGATATCCTTGCAACTTTAGATAAGCATTTAGGTGATTTGGATCTTGTGGAGCGCATCATTAAGGTAACTAGCTTAGTCAACTCCACTTCTGAATACACGGAACAACATCTCGTAACCAATGGTTGTTCAGATTTATTGCTAGAAGTATTTGGGGATGCTGGCAAACATGCAAGAAGCGCATTTGGTGTCGCTCAATTACCACTTGGTGCTTGTGTGGAAATTGAGCTTATCGCGGAAATTCGAAATTTTATTTAAATCTGTTGTAGCTTTGCATCTTTAAGTTTAGGCTCTATCGCATGACCTTTTCTGGCTCTTTGCGCTTTAAAATCCATTAAAGTTTTAAAAGTGATATTCACAGATGTTGGCTTTCCTGCGCGACCTAAGCCGTCCATTTGTAAACCTTTTGAGCCAAATGCTATCGCGCTTTGTAAAGACTCTTTGGAATCAAGATCCATTAATATAACGCCTTTACCACCCGCTTGAAGTCGTTTTAAATCCGCGATTTCAAAGGACAATAAGCGTCCATTACCTGAAAGACAGGCAACCATATTCATGCCTTCACGAACAACTTGTAAAGGTAGAACACGGTCACCACCATCAAACTTTTCATCGACACCAATAAAACTCTTGCCGGCCTTATTACGGGTCATCATGTCGCTGACGTTGGCCAAAAAGCCATTCCCTGATGCCATCGCGATTAGAAGTAAATCATCACCTGAACCAGCATAATAAGAAACCATCTGCGTTCCAGACACTAAATTAATAAACGAGGTAAAAGGAGATCCGTCTCCTCTCGCTCCGGGTAAATCAGAAACGGGTACGTTATACGCTCGACCATTACTACCTATACCTATCATGACATCAACGGTACGACATTCATAGATAGCAAATAATGCATCGCCAGCTTTAAATGCAAACTGAGAAGCATCATGTCCATGACCTTGACGTGAACGTACCCAACCTTTTTGGGAAACAATCACCGTGACTGGTTCATCAATAATTTTCGTTTGTACAATGCTTCGTTTTTCTTCTTGAATAAGTGTTCTACGATCATCACCAAAGGTCTTCGCATCTGTTTCAACTTCTTTAATGATTTTTTTACGCATGAGAGCATCATTTCCTAACAAACTCTCCAAATCTTCTTTTTCAGATTTCAACTCAGATAACTCTTGCTCAATTTTAATAGCTTCAAGTCGAGCTAATTGACGCAACCTAATTTCTAAAATATCTTCAGCTTGTCGATCAGACAATTTAAATACCGCCATCAAATCAACTTTAGGCTCATCACTATTTCGAATAATTCGAATGACTTCATCAATGTTTAACAGAACTAGTTGTCGACCTTCAAGGATATGCATCCGATCATTCACTTTACCTAAACGATGTTTCGTTCGGCGAGTAACCGTCTCAATTCGAAATTGGGCCCATTCTAGGAAAATCGATAAAATCCCTTTTTGACGAGGTCGTCCATCTGTACCTATCATGACAAGATTAATTGAAGCATTGGACTCTAAAGATGTATGAGCCAATAAAAAGTTGGCAAATTCTGCTTCGTCAATATTTTTTGTCTTGGGCTCAAACACCAAACGCACTGCAGCGTCCTTACTTGACTCATCTCGGACCCCATCTAAAAGTGCTAAGGTAGCTTGCTTAAGGGAATTTTGTTCCGCTGTTAAAGCTTTTTTACCTACTTTAACTTTTGGATTGGTGAGCTCTTCAATTTCTTGTAACACTTTTTGCGTAGAAGTATTAGGTGGTAACTCATTCATCACCAATTTCCATTGGCCTCGAGCCATCTCCTCAACAGACCATCTTGCTCTGACTTTTAAACTACCACGTCCTACTTTGTATATTTCTGCAATTTCCTCTACAGAAGAAATAATTTGTCCACCACCAGGAAAGTCTGGTCCGGGAATCAAAGACAGAATTTCATCTTCATTCATTCTGGGATTTTTTAATACTGCAATACTAGCAGCTGCAACTTCTCTTAAATTATGTGATGGTATTTCAGTTGCCATCCCTACCGCTATACCAGATGCACCATTCAGGAGAACAAATGGGAGTCTTGCTGGCAACAAAGCAGGCTCTTCCATCGTGCCGTCGTAATTCGGAATAAAGTCGACAGTTCCTTGGTTTATTTCATCGAGCAACAAACTAGCAATTTTTGTTAATCTTGCTTCGGTGTAGCGCATAGCAGCTGCACCATCGCCATCGCGTGAGCCAAAATTCCCCTGGCCATCAATGAGTGGATATCGAAGACTAAAATTTTGAGCAAGTCGAACTAAGGCATCATAGGCAGATTGATCACCATGCGGATGGAATTTACCCAAGACATCGCCAACAACCCTAGCACTTTTTACCGGCTTGGCATCCGCCTTCAAACTCATTTCATTCATCGAATAAAGAATTCGGCGTTGAACTGGTTTTTGACCATCTGCTAATTCAGGTAAAGCACGACCTTTGACCACACTAATCGCATAATCTAAATAAGCGCGCTCTGCATAATTAGCAAGCGTTAATGCATCCGGTGGTTCAGCAGGTATGTTAGAAAATAAATCTGGTTCGTTATTCGACATAAAAATTATTCTTGATTAAATATCAGCCTCTACTTCGTTACCATGCTCTTCTAACCAATTTCTTCTAGCTGAGGATTCTGATTTACCCATTAACATATCCATCATCTTATTGGTGTCAATTAAGTTAATCTCCCCAGTCAATATCGGTAAGAGTCTTCTTGTATCTGGGTTAAGAGTGGTATCCCATAATTGTTCTGGATTCATCTCACCTAAGCCTTTAAATCTAGAAATTTGCCAGCTACCTTCTTTTAAACCATCTTTTTTAAGCTTATCTTCAATCGCAGTTAACTCACCACTATCTAAAGCATATATTTTTTGTGCAGGCTTTTTTCCACGTGAAGGTGCATCTACCCGAAACAATGGAGGCCTTGCAACATAAATATGTCCACGTTCAATGAGTTTGGGGAAGTGTTTATAAAAGAGAGTTAATAATAAGACTTGAATATGTGATCCATCCACATCGGCATCCGATAAGATACAGACTTTGCCATAACGCAAATTACTCAGGTCAGGATTATCATTGACTCCATGAGGATCTACACCAATTGCAACTGCAATATCATGCACCTCGTTATTAGCAAATAATCGATCGCGCTCTGTTTCCCAGGTATTTAAAACTTTGCCGCGAAGGGGTAAGATGGCTTGATATTCTTTATTACGCCCCATTTTTGCTGATCCGCCAGCAGAATCACCCTCAACCAGGAAGATCTCATTAATGACAATATCTTCACTTTCGCAATCAGTTAATTTACCTGGTAGGACGGCAACTCCAGAAGACTTCCGTTTCTCAATCTTTTGTCCGGCTCGTGTTCTAGCCTGAGCCTGTTTAATAACTAACTCAGCTAATTTTTTACCATAATCAACATGTTGATTCAACCACAGTTCAAGTGCTGACTTAACAAATCCTGAAACTAACCTGACAGCATCACGGGAATTCAATCGCTCTTTAATCTGCCCTTGAAATTGTGGATCTAAAACCTTCGCTGATAGAACAAAAGAGGCTCGTTGAAATACATCTTCCGGCATCAGCTTCACCCCCTTTGGTAAAAGAGCATGCATATCGATAAAACTTTTAACGGCGTTGTATAAGCCTTCACGCAACCCACTTTCATGGGTACCGCCAGCAGTGGTCGGAATGAGATTGACGTAACTTTCCCGAACTGGAGTACCCTCTTCAGTCCAAGCCACAATCCATGAAGCTCCTTCGCCCTGTGCAAAGTTTTCTTCACCAGCACGATCGGGTTCTGCAAAATGTTCCCCATCAAATGCTGGAATGAGGAGCTCACTATGTCCGGCTTGCAGCATCGCTTCGTCTAGATAGCCCTTTAAGCCATTCTCATAAACCCAAGATTGTTTTTCACCAGATTTTTCTTGGAATAGGGTTACTTTTACACCAGGCAACAAAACTGCTTTGGACCTGAGCAAACGCTGTAACTCGGTAAGAGAAATCAAGGCGGAATCAAAGTATTTTGGCTCTGGCCAAGCTCGAACGCGTGTCCCTGAGGACTTTTCACCTGATGGAATCACTTTACTAGCGATTTTCTCCACTAAAAAACCATGTTCAAATGCGAGTGTGGAATATTGCTTATCCCTCCAAACTTGAACTTCTAGACGTTTTGATAACGCATTAGTGACGGAAACTCCGACACCATGAAGACCACCTGAGAATGCGTATGCTCCGGCATTGCCTTTTTCGAATTTGCCACCAGCGTGTAACTGTGTGAAGACAATTTCCACGACAGGTATTTTTTCTTCAGGGTGCATTCCAACAGGAATACCTCGTCCAAAATCCTCTACACTGATGCTTTGATCAGTATGCAAGGTCAAAATAATCTCTTTACCATGCCCACCTAAAGCCTCATCTGAGGCATTGTCAATGACTTCTTGAATAATATGAAGGGGATTATCTGTTCTAGTGTACATCCCTGGTCTTTGTTTAACAGGCTCTAAGCCTTTTAAGACCTTAATGGATGATTCGCTGTATTGTTCTTTACGTGTTGCCATAGTTGGAAATTGTAGCTTGAATATGAATCTCTCTAAAATTCTTTATTTTTAGATTATCCGTTAATGGATCTTAACAAGTGTCAATGTCCCTTTTAAAACAAGTTCATCATAAAAAAATTATCATAAATATCAATTACTTTGTGAATTGTTCCGAAGGATTTACAATAGTGAATGATTGTCCCTGTTGTTCAATGGATAAAATAAGCACCTCCTAAACTTTATCCTGACATCGGAGGTATTCTTGGTACACGACCCACTTCGTCCTTCAGAATATTCACATATAACTTTTACACCATTTTTCTAGTGATATTTAGAGGTCATGACTGTTTAACTGAATCTACTTTTAAGTTCATTTATTAATGGGGGGATTACCATTTCATATAATCAAATTTAAATATTTGTTTGTCATAGGAGAATTAATTGCGAGTTTCTAATAGAAAAAGAGTATTAATTACAGGTGGTGCCGGATTTTTGGGATCACATTTATCTGAAAGATTACTAAATGACGGTTGTGATGTTATTTGCTTAGATAATTTTTATAGTGGCACAAAAGATAATATTCAACATTTATTAGGCAATCCACATTTCGAGCTAATGCGACATGATGTTACTTTCCCACTTTATGTGGAGGTTGATGAAATATACAATTTAGCATGTCCAGCCTCTCCTATTCATTATCAAAGAGATCCAGTTCAAACAACCAAAACAAGTGTTCATGGTGCCATCAATATGCTAGGTCTTGCAAAAAGAACAAAAGCAAAAATTTTTCAAGCATCTACGAGCGAAGTGTATGGGGATCCTGAAGTTCATCCTCAAAGAGAGGATTACTGGGGTCACGTAAACCCTATAGGTATTCGGTCTTGTTACGACGAAGGTAAAAGATGTGCCGAAACGTTATTTTTTGATTATCACCGACAGCATCAATTACAAATAAAAGTGGTAAGAATCTTTAACACTTACGGTCCGAGAATGCATCCAAATGACGGTAGAGTTGTTAGTAACTTTATCGTTCAGGCCTTAAGTGGTAAAGATATCACTATTTATGGTGATGGTTCACAAACAAGAAGCTTTTGTTATGTTGATGATCTGATAGATGGTTTTGTGAAGATGATGGCTTCCTCCGCTGACACTAAAGGGCCATTTAATTTGGGTAATCCTGTTGAGTTTTCAATCAAGCAATTAGCTGAAAACGTTATTAGTAAAGTGGGGGGTAAATCCAAAATTATTTATAAAGATTTACCGCAAGATGATCCAAAGCAACGGAGACCTGATATTACCCTTGTAAAAGATAACCTAGGATGGGAACCTAAAGTAAACCTTGATGCAGGTTTAGATAGGACTATAGATTATTTTAGAGCATTCTTCAATTAATGATCTTTGGCAATCATTCGATTATTATCGGAAACCCTGTATATGAGAATACGTAGTCCAATTACTTTATGAATTGTTCTGAAGGATTTACAATAAGAGATGATTGTCCCTGTAGTTCAATGGATAGAATAAGCCCCTCCTAAGGGCTAGATACTGGTTCGACTCCAGTCGGGGACACCAATTACTATTTATTTTCTCTATTTTGGTGCAAATAAGTGCGTTTAAATTTCTTGTCAAGACCATTAATTGAGAATTTTTAAAATACTTATCCACAGGTTTTGTGGATAAGTAAAACAAAAATCATAAAATATCTAAGAATATTATGGCTTAAGCTGACTTGCTGATTTTTTAAGCAGCGCTTAAAGTCTTAGAGAAATATTTTTTATAAAAAGATTGCTTTTTTATTAAGAATATAAACTTCTAGTGAAATCCCTAACGAAAAATAATCTGATCTCTTTAACTAAATACCTATGACTAACTATCAATTAAATACAAACTCTAGATCCGCGCTCAGGGAAATTATTGAGACCTCATTTAGAAATGTGCCACAAGATTTATTGCCTGTTCAATTAAATGATCAAATCATTGGCTATGTCACTCATACTATTTTTGTAGCAATACAAAAATTCATTGATCTAGAGGAGCAAGATATTAATTTCATTCACTGTGCAAATCAGAAAATTATTATTGATGGGGCAACACCCAACAAACTAAGTATTGAACTGCGGATACTTGCCCAGTATTTAAGGGAGATTCACCTTCTCACAGGCTGGCGAGAAGAAGAGTTTTCTTTTATTGATGAGCATGCTCATGAGCGCTTTCGCGTGGAACGAACCTTCTTCCGCGCTTTTGGCTTTCATAGTCGCGCAATTCATATTAACGGCTATAACTCGAAACAACAACTATGGTTAGCACGTCGCAGCAATACAAAGCATATCGACCCAAATCTTTTAGACAACATTACTGCGGGTGGCATTGGTGCAAATGAAACCTTACTTAACTCCGCTCATCGAGAATTACGTGAAGAAGCTGGTATTGGACCTGAACTAGCGCAGCAATTAAACCCGATTAGTTCCATTATTGTGCGAAGAGGATTAACTGATTCAAGCTTACATCATGAAACTTTATATACTTACGATCTAGAGTTACCTTTAAGTTTCCAACCCCAAAATCAAGATCAGGAAGTTAGTGATTTCATCTTAGTTGATTATGGCCAAGCTCTGGAATATGTTCTAAATGAAGAGCTGACAATCGACGCTGGAGTTGTTACTGCTGACTTTTTATTACGTCATTGTTAATTTCATCAACACATGTTCTATACCTGCCTCCATAAATATTTCTTGTTCAGCAATAAATCCTAATTTTTTATAAAAAAGCTGACTCATACTTTGTGCATGTATACAACACTCAACTGCCCCTTGTTTTTTAGCATATTCAATCAATGTCTTCATTAAATATTCGCCGATTCCTGCGCCCCGATATCTATTTAAAATGCACAATCGCCCGATAAAAAAGACCTTACTATCAATATCTTTTTCAAACACTCTTCCCGTTCCAATAGCTTGACCATCGACCCATAAGAGTGCGTGTCTGGCCTTCAAGTCATATTCATCTTGCTCCAAATCTAATGGAACACCCTGTTCTTTTACAAAGATTTCAATGCGTATGGCCAACGCAATTTCTTCTGCCTGCTGCCACGTCAAAAGTTGGGTATCCATAAATTAGTAGTAAAATTTGCGTAAGAGTAAGAAAAAAAGTTATAATACTCTTTTATTCCCTGATAGCTCAGTCGGTAGAGCGACGGACTGTTAATCCGCAGGTCCCTGGTTCGAGTCCAGGTCGGGGAGCCAAAAAACTTCACAAGTCCACTTTAAAGTAAACAACATCTGTTAATTCAAGAAAGTTAAGCTTTAAGTACATCTAGATTAAAATAAATTAGATGTGGCAAACTCAATATGATAGGCGACAAAATTTACCTTACACCTTTTGAAAAGGCACTTGCCCGACTCCAAGAGTGATGCCTACGCTATCAATTAGATATTAAAGACACTCAAATTCGGGATGGATTAATACAAAGATTTGAGTTTACTTATGAAATAAGCCACAAAATGCTTAAGCGTTACCTTGAAAGGACATCACCAAATCCTGAGCTAATTGATGCTATGTCTTTTGCTGATTTGATTCGCACTGGAAATGAACAATCCCTGCTTCTTAGTGACTGGAATAAATGGAAAGTATTTCGTGAAATGCGCTCAAAATCTAGTTATACTTATGATGAGGGCACTGCTCTTGAAGTAATCTTGGTCATCTCAGACTTTATTGAAAAAGCAAAAGTTCTTTTGAATCAATTGCAACTCAGAAATGCCTGATCAACTTCCCCCAATTCAAGTGAATGCCTCAAAATGGTAAATCATTCAAAGTATTCTACAAAAAATAATTTCAAATATTAGAGTTTTAGCTTTTGGATCAAGAGCAAAATTTAATGCTAAACCCTTTTCGGATCTTGATCTAACAATTTTGACTAATCAAACACACAATCTTTCTGTAATGGCTGATTTACGTGGTACTTTTTCTAACTCAGATCTTCCATTTAAAGTAGATATTGTTGATTAGAATTCCCTATCTGAACCCTTTCAAATAATCATTAATCAACATTTTGTATTGAGACAAGATTCTTTTTGAAGTCTTTAAGTGAATACTCTCAAGTTTGAATTTAATTCAGCGCAAATAATGTAAATGGTTTCTGTTCACCAAATTTTTTGATACTAATCCACAATAACTCATTATTTACTAAATGATTAAATTTCATTTGCATATCATTCCAGTTGATCGGATTTCCTGGATGACCTTTTGAAATTGCAACTTCAACAAGCTTTTTCTGACCATCTTTTAATTGAGCATGTAATCTGGCTGAGGTATAACCCATTTCACGACTAGACTGAATGCTCACCAAATCTGTTAATTGAAGAGTTTCTTGATTAAGTATTGCTTGATCACTAAAATCCTCAACGGTTAAATCAGAACCTTTTAATGCAAGCGCTACACAGTATTTCAGATCAAACTTACCCTCTAAGGGAGATTTTGGTTTACCAGACTTTTTCCCAGTAACTTGCATAGCTAACTCCCCTACTTCAATTTCTAATGATTGAACATCGTTTATCGTAGTAAAAGTTAATAATTTCTTAATCGTGTCAACTGCTGGATGAACCAAATGACAGGCTGCATATGGTTTAAAGCTATTATTTAAAATTTCCCATTGATCAAAATGAACCGCCGTTAATGAGGCTGATTTGTCTTGAACGAGAGCTCGTATAAACCCACCTTCTAAGGCAAACATATCTTGCTGAGCAACAAATCCATTTTTGGCTAATTTAGCAGCCATTAAACCATTAAATGCCGCTTTTCCTGCATGAAATGGCTTAGCCATTGTTCCAAATGAAATCGTAAAGCCACTGGCTTGAGTTGCTGCTGCTGAGAGTGCATTGATGATTTGCGCTTGATCAAGTTGATATAAAACACAAGCAGCTGCTGATGAGCCTATCGCACCAAAAATCCCTGTGCAATGCCAACCTTTCTCTGTGATGATTTCACCTAGTCCATAACCAACTCGCGTTGAGACCTCAAAGCCTGTAATAAATGCCCTTAATATGTCTTCTTCGGATGAGCCAAGTTCCTGCCCCAAAGCAATGGTAGCGGCAAAAAGTGGTGCACTCGTATGCGTATTCGACTTAATATGCGTATCATCAAAATCTAAGCAATGCGCTAAAGTTCCATTGCATAATGCTGCAGTTAAGGCATCTGCCACTCCTCCCAATAACAAAGTAGACTTCCCTCGATTATGATTTTCTTTGGTGGTTGCATAAACAACTCTCGCGGCATTCTCAGCAATAGCCCCTTTGGCAACACACAACCAATCTGCTAAACAGAGGCGGCCATAATCCAAAACTTCATCAGGAATTTTTTTAGAATAATTCTGATAAATGTATTCAGCAATTTTTTGTGTATTTGTCATTTATTCATTAAGCCCTTGATTTCTTCTGCTGAATAACCAATATTTTGTAAAATTTCTTCTGAATTTTCCCCAAGCAATGGCGCTGGTTGATGAGACTTAATTGCTAATCCAGACCTTACCAATGGATTGACCAAATAAGGAATTTTTCCTTCAATTGGATGATCAAGCCAATCAATCGCCCCCCGCTCTTTTACATGCTCTAAATCCATGGCCTCTTGCGGTGAACATACTGGAGCAATAGCTATACCCGTCTTTAACATGTGCTCCATAATTTCATTCCACGTGAATAGTGAAAAGTATTTTTGTAAAGCTTGTCGATAAACAATCCCTCGCTCACCATGTGTAGATAAGCGATCTGCCGGAGTTTCATCCTGGAAAATCAAATCAGGTCGATCAATTTTCAGACAAAACTCTTTCCATATTTTGAACTCTAGTAATGTAATAGCTATATTTCTGCCATCTTTTGACTTGTAAATCGAATATCTCGGATTACCTCCAAAAGACTCCATTCTAGGCTCTCCACTATAACCTGCAGATTTTGCAAATGGGGTACTTAAAGGAATTAAGCACATATTTAAAAGAGATTCATACATAGATATATCGATATCACAACCAATACCAGTTTTAGCTCGTTGAGCAAGAGCGGCTTGAATGGCGATTACGCAATATAAAGATCCTGCAAAATCGGCGGACTGCATTCCGGGAACAGTCGCTTGACCATCTGGAGAACAACCTAACAAACCAGTCATGGACTGAATCACAAGGTCGTGTCCAGCAATATGAGATAAGGAACCTGTCTTACCAAAACCAGATATAGAACAATAAATTACCGCGGGGTTAATTGCTTTAGCAACAGCATAATCTAGGCCCAACTTCGTCATCAACCCAGGTCGAAAAGACTCAACCACAACATCACAATTAGCAATTAAACGTTTAGCAACTTCTTTGCCAGAGGGCTCTCGTAAATCAACGGTAATGCTTTTTTTACTCCCATTGGTAGCATGAAAATACACACTATTTTCTTTATATCTCGGGTAAGAATGTCGACTTGGATCACCAATGTCGGGTTCTTCTACTTTGTATACTTCTGCACCTAGTTCAGCAAGCATTTGTGTTGCCCAAGGTCCAGGAAGTAATCGACTAAAGTCGACAATTTTGATGCCACTTAAAGGTAAGGTATTTGTTTTCATTTATGAGTATTTAATAAGTAATTATGGGTTCCTAATGGGTGTAATATCCGGGGCTCATAAACTGGAATGCCCAGAGGGGGTGAGATTAAATCTGCCATTTCATTATTTTGCGTTTTAATTTGATACATAAATCCTCGACGGACTAAAGATTCTTGGTTGATGACATCATCAACTTCTAGAATTTGGACTGCTTGAATATCTTGCTTTTTAAAATGCTCAATTAGCTCTTTACAATTGAGATTTTTAGGATAATCTTGCATACTAGATGTGGAGACAATCCAACCATCTGTAGCCTGTATTTGAAAACCAGATATTGCCATCGAAGAGTCATTCCACATTAATTGTGTGAGCCATGCAATTGAATCGGACATAGCAATATCGACAATCTGACCGTTGTTAATTTGACTACGCTGAATTAAAGCCGCAATCATTCCCGCTGCTGCTAAATGCCCCGAAAGTTGATCGGCAATTGAGTATCCCACACGAATTGGACGGTTACTATCACCAAAAAGCCCGGTCAAGCCAAGATGACCTTGTATAACAGTATCAAGCGCGCCTAATTTAGGCCCTAATAATCCATAACCAGAGATTGAGCAATAAATTAAATGTGGGTTTATTTTTAGCAATTCGTCTACCCCAAAACCTAATTTTTCCATTGCACCTGGGCGCATATTATGTAAAACAATATCGGCCGTTTCAATTAAATCAAATAGTTTCTTTTTATTCTCAATACTTTGTAAATCTATTGCAATTGATTTTTTACCGGCATTGTAATTAATAAAATAACCGCTAACCCCACCAAATTGGGGCTTAAATTTTCTCCCCTCTTCACCCTGAGGTGCTTCGATTTTAATGACTTCCGCGCCTAAGCTAGCTAGCAAATATCCTGCCATAGGTCCAGCAGCATAAGCTGTGAACTCGATAACTTTAACTCCCTCTAAAGGAAGTGCTGCTGCATCGATAGAGGAGATTGATGGATGAGGACTTGAAGGACCTATTGATGAAATTTGGATAGGCATTCTCGCAAATGAGAATTGATCCTCATGTTGAACCGTGCCAGCTTCTAATAAATCAACATCAAATGGCACCTCTCGTGGATTTGCCGCTGGACCACTTGGTAAACCAATTTCACGTAAAAGTAGAGTAATTTTATTAACTTCATATTGACTCGTCCATAATGTAACAATTTCATCAACTTCTTTTTTATGTTGTCTTCGCAGTGTGACGTTGGTGAATCTGCTATCGCTTAGTAAATGCTCCAGATTCATTAACTTTAGTAATGAGTGCCAATGCCCATCTGAAGAAGCACAAATAATAACCCATCCATCACTCGCTTGATACGCATCCCAAGGACTACATAGAGGGTGTCCACACCCTAATCGAAATGATCCACTTTGATTATCAGTCAATAAAGATACATGGGTTCTTAATTGGTCAGCCATGATTTCTAACTGACTTAAGTCTATCAGTTGTTTAGATGGGGAATAAATAGATGCTAGTATGGACAAGCAAGAAATCACTGCGGCACACATCTCAGATATAGGTATTTTTGCAAACTCTGGTTTGCCATTGGGCAAACCACTGACCGCCATTAAACCACTCAGCGCTTGAATAAATAACTCATTCGATGGCGTAGAAAAATTCTCAATTCCTAAACCTTGATCGGTAATCGAGCAGATAACTTGATGCTCATCTTGGTTAGGTAAATAATTGTGTATCAGCTTATTTTTATCATCATTAGAATCGCCTAAAGAAGTAATAATGACTCTAAATTTTTTTAAAAAAAGATGGTGATCAGTACTTGGTAAATCCATACTGATTTTATCTTGATACTTTAACCGATTTTTGATCTGGGAAGAGGATATATTCACATTTGGATCATTGATCACGGTGACTTGCGCCCCTAATTGGGCTAATAAAAATCCGCAAGCAGAAACAGAGAGGCGCTCGGAAAACTCTAACACCTCAATACCATCCAATGGCTTCTTAGCAAACATTAAGATCTAATTTTTTCTACTCTTACCATCAATAGGAAGAACTAAAATTAAATAGCATAAGAGGAGTACGTTAAAAACTTTTTGAATCTAAATTTATTTACTTAAAGCAATCGGCTCAACCTTGGCTGCAGATACCGCAGCTTTCCATAGCTTTAATTCTGAGTCATAAAAACGATCCATATCTGCAGGTGAACCCCCAATAGGATCAATGGCTTGGATACTTAGTTTTTTAATATTTGCTGGATCACTCAAAACTACATTCACTTCTTTATTCAAGAGATTAATGATCGCATCAGGAGTACCTGCTGGCGCAGATAAACCCATCCAATAACCAGCAACCATAGGGGCCAAACCGGCTTCTGCCAATGTTGGCACTTCAGGCATATAATTTGAACGCTTAGCGGATGTAACAAATAAAGGCTTTAAATCCCCTTTTTTGACAAACTCTTGTTGTGAAGAAACAGTTCCACAATAGCCGTTAATATTTCCACCTAATGTATCTAAAATGGCTGCGGCGGCACCTTTATATGGAATATGATTAAGTTGAATTTGTGCCTTTTCTGCAATCAGTTCCATCATTAAATTATGAATTGAACCTACTCCTGATGAACCATAAGAAAATTTTCCTGGGTTTTTCTTTGCATAAGCAATCATATCGGCGGCATTGTTAATACCTAGCTTCGCACTGACGGCAAATAGATTGTCAGATACCCCAAGCAAGACAATGTTTTTCATGTCCTTTTTAAAATCATAGGGTAAATTTGTGTACATCCAAGGATTGACGGCGCTGACGCTATTCGTTAAATAAATAGTGTAGCCATCTGGAGGTGATTTAGCGACAATATTATTAGCAATAATTGTATTCGCTCCTGGTTTATTCTCTACAATGACGGGAATCTTCAAACGCTCGCTTAGACCTCGTGCAACCTCGCGTGCTAAAAAATCAGTGGATGCACCTGGGGTAATCCCCAAAACAATTTTGATTGGCTTATTAGGATATGTCTCATCTGCACGTACAAATGTACTTGAAATGAATAGCCCAAAGAGAAATACGCCGATTAATAATAATGATTTATTTGAATTCATTGTCTCATCCAGTTTTATTTTTATGTTGAAAGTACTATACAAGCAAACAAACTAAAAATCAACTCTTCAGCTTTGATGCTAATTACTATGAAAAATAAGACAAAGTTGGCTCTATAAAAGATTTTACTTAGATATTTAAATCGAATATTATGAATAAAAATCAATATAAAGGAGGCAACATGCAACATGTAGATGGATCATGTCACTGTGGAAATATTAAATTTGAGGCCGAAATCGACCTTGATAAAGTCACAATTTGTCACTGTACAGATTGTCAAAGAATGACAGGTGCAGCTTTTCGGACAGTGGTACCCGCTATCAAAAACTCTTTTAAGTTATTACAGGGGGAACCTTCTACTTATCTCAAAATTGCTGAAAGTGGTAACCGTCGTATTCAAGCTTTTTGTCCAAATTGTGGAACCTCAATTTATGCTACAAGTGAATTTAACCAAGAGATTTTTGGACTCCGGGTTGGTACGCTTAATCAAAGGTCTGAAATTGCCCCAAAAAAACAAATATGGCATCGCTCTGTAATGCCTTGGGTTTCTGAAATTGATAATCTTCCTAAATTTGAAAAACAACCTTCCTAATTTTTCAATTTCATCTTATTTTGACAAAAAATACAAGTTTTAAAAGTAGTTAAGGTTTGTTTTTGGATTGAATGCTGTTTGCTATACTTAAAAAAATATTACGGAGACCAAGGGATTGAATTGTTAACTGATCATCATTAGTTAAATCTAATGATGGGATGCTTTGATTAGACTGCCTGTTAACCATTCATCTCTCTATTTACATATGCTTAATTCAGAAGATGGGATTGATTTAATTATTGTCGGCGGTGGTATAGCTGGTCTTACTACGGCAGTTCGTGCAGCTGAGATTGGTCTTCGTCCTCTGTTATTAGAAAAAGGTAGTGGAGTCGAGTACCCAAATAATTCTAGGTACTCTGGGGGTATTCTTCATATTGGATTTCATGATCCTTACAGACCCCCTGAAGAGCTTGAACAACTTATTCATAAACTAACGAGTGGTGAAGCAAAACCAGAACTTGCAGCTGCGTTAGCGAAAAATGGTGCAAGATTAATTACTTGGCTTCAAGATAAAGGCGGCAAATTTATGCGCTTTAATCCTCAAGAGGGTTATCGCTGGTGTATGGCACCTCCCCGCGCTTTACGAGCAGGTAATGATTGGAAAGAACGTGGTCCAGATTTAATGTTAAAAAGACTTGTTCTTGCCCTAGCAGAACTTGGTGGCAAGATTCAATATGGTGCTCGCGCTACAAATTTAATCATGGAAGGTGGTCGATGTGTAGGTGTGCGTGGAGTTTGCGATGGTCAAGAAATGCTATGGAAAGCTCCATTTACTGTGATTGCTGATGGCGGTTTTCAAACGAATTCTCAACTCTACGAAAAATATATTGGCACCAATTTTTCATCCGTGTTTCAACGAGGTGGTAGAACTGGTTATGGTGATGGCATCAATATGGTTCTTGAAGCAGGTGGTGTCGTTAACAACTCCGGAAATCGTTTTTACGGTCATATTTTATGTAGTGATGCAAAACATAATGATGCAGTTTGGCCGTATCCAGAACTGGATGCGATTGCAACCGCTGGAATTGTCATTGATGCCAATGGTCAACGTATTGCTGATGAGGGTCGATCAGGTGTTCATCTTGCAAATGAATTAGCAACAAAAGCAAAAACCGAAAAGTTATTTGCGATTTTTGATCAACATATTTGGAATGGACCGGGAACATCTGCCCGTATTCCTGCAAACCCTTTGCTCGAACGTGCAGGTGGAACAATTTTGAGAGCTTCATCATGTGAAGAGCTTGCTCAACTGATGTCCGTTCCAAGCGATATATTGAATCAAACTATTACAGAATATAACCAAGCATTAGAAAATGGATCTTTAAATCGTCTTCCAATTAAACGCTCTGATCTAGTTAAGCCATTGCCGATTAATCCATCCCAAATCATGGCAATTCCAATCTGTCCAGGAATAACTTATACGATGGCTGGGATCGATATTGATCAACATGCTCAAGTTCTTGATAAAACATCAATGCCAATACCAGGTCTCTTTGCCGCAGGTGCCGCGACTGGAGGGCTCGAAGGCGGTTCCGACTCGGTCTATATCGGTGGTCTCATCAAATCTGGAAGCTTTGGCTTATTAGCCGCCGAACGGATTGCACATTTACAAGGCAAACTAATTACCATTCAATACCCAAAACGTATTGGTGATGAGCCTTTAAAGTTAGATGACCCATCGGATGCAAGAACTGATGTTAGCTATGGATTGGAACGCTTTCCTGTACTCCGTAATTTAATTCGCTTTGGCAAACCCATCGCAATCATACTTGGGGTACTTGCATCACTACTCACATTTAGTCTTTTGCCGGCTTCTTTAGGATGGTTAACTCCTCTAATTGCACTTGGCGTTGGCGGACTTATTCTTGTGATCATTTTAGGTGTGGTAGAACTCATTGTTCTTATTACAGAGTTTTTAATCCCCGATTAATAAATAGGATTATTCCATCATAAAGCTGTACTAACCAAGTATTGCTTTAGTATGTTGACCCAGTTTTGGGTATTCCAAAGTCTCCTCTTGGCGTCGAAGGTGATTCACAATCGGTATGGGTAATGCCATGATTTGTCCATCATTGTGATTGATCAACTTATTAAATATTCCACGGCTAGCAAAATGTCTTGACTGTAATGCCTCATCGAATGTCTTCACAATGACCGAACATACGTCATGCCCATCAAATATAACTTCCCATTCGCTCGCGGTCTTCGATTGGATAATGTCGGAAATTGCTTGTGTTGCATCTTTCACCGCGCAAGAAACATCTCGGTATTTCTTATCTAATTGAATTAAATTACAAAAATTATTCCAAAATTTATCCTCTAAGGGAGCTGCTGCCAAAAAACGTTGGTCTTTTGTTTTATAAATATGATATCTCGGTGTTCCACCTGTCACAAGACTTGACGCTGCCTTAGGAGTCTGTCCATTTAGTTGCTGTTCAGCCATTACCCAATACATCATTGTGAATAAGTTATCACTCATAGAAATATCTAAGTGGGATCCTTCGCCAAGAGTATCACGCTGTCGAAGTGCTAGTAAAATATTACTAAAGGCAGGATAAGCACCTCCAGCAATATCGGCAATCAAAGCAGGTGGTAGTGAGGGAAACCCATTAGTATCAGCCACCAAAGAAAGCATACCTGTTTGCGCAACATAATTTAAATCATGCGCCGCAAGCATTGCATCTGGTCCAGTTTGCCCAAATCCAGTAATGGAGCAATAAATTAAGCGAGGATGAATTATTTTCAGTGTTTCATAGCCTAAGCCAAGTCGCTCCATGACTCCTGGACGAAATTGCTCAATGAGAATGTCACACTCAGTAATTAAAGGTATTAATTGCTCAATGACTTTAGGGTCTTTGAGGTCAACTGCAATACTTTTCTTACCTCGATTTAATATGACAAAGTTGCCACTATCTTCGCCAGCTTTAGGACTATAGCTACGCATTTCGTCCCCTCCTTGGGGACGTTCTACTTTAATAACCTCAGCTCCTGCTTCAGCCAACATTAACGAACAGACGGGACCCGGCAGTAAGGTACTAAAATCTAATACTTTTATACCAGTCAGTGGTAACTGTTTAGGTGAGCTCATGACTGATTGGATTTTATTGTCTTAGCTACAAGTGCTCTTCGTGCAGGGAAGAAACCAGGATTACCCAAAGCTTGATATAAACCTTCAGTCACTTGCGCATGATGTTCAAGACCTGATCTTTGCAACATGGATAAAGGACCTTCGGGATAACCTAGGCCTAATTTAAGCGTTTTATCCATGTCTGCTGCTGTCGCTAAACCATCATCTAAACGCCTCAATACTGAATTTAAATAAGGTCGAATTAATCGATCAACAATTCTGCCAGGGGTATCAGCACACACCGCCACGACTAATTCCAAGGATGCAAAAAAAGATTTGGCTGTTTCAATCGACTGAGCTTTACTTTTAGGTTGCTTCACTAATTCAATCAATTTAGTCGCAGGATCATCACCCATCTTATATCTAGCAAATCCTAAAATATGCGAACCCTCATCACCTAGTGATTCCCCAGTATGTATTCCAAGGCATTCCATGCCTAGTTCTAATAGAATCAGTTGATATGCGTTCGGATTAGAAATAGCTTTTAATGCTTGATGAACATCTTGACCAATGATGAGTAAGATATCTGCGTTCGTATCAGAGAGTAAACCAAACTCCGCTAAATCAGGAAATGAACGACTTTTACCTGTATCAATAATTTGTACGTTCAACATGATTAAGCTCCAAACATTTTTGAATCTTTGTAAGTAAAAAAACCTTGTCCAGATTTTTTACCAAGATGGCCTGCTGCAATCATTCTTCTCACCAATGGCGGACATGCGGCATCTGGCTCATTCGTTAAATTTTGCATCGCATTACACAAGAGCCTTTGGGTATCCATACCAACCAGATCTAAAAGTTGCATAGGTCCCATGGCATAACCCAATGCCGTCTTTATGGCTTTATCGATATCTTCAGGTGCTGCAATGCCGGCCTCTACCATACGGATTGCATTGTTATTAAAAGGAATTAAAAAATAATTAAGGATAAAGCCTGGAGTATCTTGCGTCTTTACAGGAGATTGGCCTAAATCAATACAAAACTGCCATGCTGTAATAAAGCTCTCTGCGCTCGTATTCAGTCCTGGAGACATTTCTACCAATTTCATTAACTGTGCTGGTAAACAAAAATGCATGCCAACAAAACGATCGTCCCGCCCACTCCCACCAGCAATTTCTGTAATCGAAATCGTCGATGTGTTGGATGCAAAGATAGCTTCTTGTTTACAAATAGCATTTAGCTTTGAAAACAAATCGTGTTTAACTTGTAGATCTTCAAAAATAGCCTCAATAACCAAATCGCAATCTGCCAAATCGGTCATTGTTGTGGACGTACTCAATCGTTTAAGACTACTCTCAAGATCCTCAGGTTTCATTTTTCCACGAGCAACAGACTTTTCAAAAAAATCTTTAGTTTGCTTGGCTAAATTTTCTAAGTTCTTACTATTCGTATCATAGACACAGGTTTCAAAACCAGCCCTAGCGGCAACGATGGCGATACCTGAACCCATAGTTCCACTTCCCACAACACCTACTTTTTTAATCGAATTCATTTTGCTTCCTTATTTTTGAATAAAGTGTCTACCAACTAATTGGCGATGAATTTGATTCGTACCTTCCCATATTTGAGTGATTTTGGCATCTCGCATCAATCGTTCAGCACGATAATCCTGACAATACCCATAACCACCTAATAAGCCTACAACATCGGATGTGATTCGCATTGCTGCATCTGTAGCACGATATTTAAGTATTGATGCTTCAATGCCAAAATCTTTCCCCCCGTTATCCACCAATCGTGAAATCGACCACATCAGGTTTTCACATAAATATAATTCACTAGCTAAATCTGCTAATTGAAATTGAATACCTTGAAACTCAATAATTTTTTTGCCAGATTGCTTACGCTGATTAATGTATTCAACTCCGTCTTCAAGTGCTGCACGAGCTATACCTAATGCATGTGCTGCAACACTAGGACGAGACTTATTGAGTGAAGACAACAGAATTTTTAATCCATCCCCAGGATTCATTAGCAAATTCGCGCGTGGAACTCGACAATTATCAAAGGAAATTGCCGCAGTGCTGGCTGCACGATGCCCCATTTTCTTTTCTACACCGAGAACTGAAAATCCAGGGGTACCTTTTTCAAAAACAAGAGCACTAATTGCCTCTTTTGAACCTTCAATTTCAGACCACTTCCCAAATAAAAGATATAAATCAGCAAAGTCGCCGTTGGAGATAAATATTTTACTACCATTGACAATAATGTCATCGCCATCTGGGGTAAAGCTTAATTTCATACCTGTAGCATCTGATCCTGCAGAAGGTTCTGTAATAGCTAAGGATCCAAGTCCACCTTCGGCAATTCTTGGTAATAAACGTGTTTTTTGCTCTTCATTACCAAAATCAATTAAAGGCTTCATACCATGAAAATTGGTGGCCCAAATAATTCCAGTAGAAGCACATGCTTTACTAATTTCACGGACACATGCAAGGTATGCCGTATAAGACAACAAGGCACCACCGTAAGCTTCAGGAACAAACATGGCATTCAAACCAAGTTCATTAATTGCTTTGATATTTTCCCAAGGAAATTCCTTGGACTCATCAAATTGAGCAGCGTTTGGTGCGATGACATCTCGACAAATGTCCTTCACACTTTCCAGCAATTGCTTTTCTTCAGCATTGAGCAATATTGATTCATCAAGTCGTTCTAAAATATTCATAAGATTTTCTTTAGTGTGCAATCGCGTGAGCACCATCTAGATAGATGGTCTCACCAGTTAAAAATGACATTTCATCTTGGACAATAGCAGCTACAACGGCAGCTACTTCTGCAGGACTTCCCGGTGTTTTCCTAGGAATACGTTTTGCAAGAAATTCTCCAAGAGGCCCGTTCATGGCATCTGAATTTAATTCTGTAGCAATATATCCAGGTGCAACATCCATTACTCTCACCCCCTTATTTGCCCACTCAACTGCTAGACAACGTGTAATTGCTCCAACAGCCGCCTTAGATGCGCAATAAGCTAGGTTATTTTTAACTCCCATCTTGTCAAAAAAGGAGCCCATATTGACAATGACGCTTGAGGTCTGCTGTGTCAAAAAGGGATAAGCCTGACGACAACTCATAAATACGGCTCGAGCATTCGTTGACATGACTGCATCCCACATTTCATTTTTCATCAGATGAGATTTCTCTTGCTCATGTATCCCTGCATTATTAACCAAACCATCTAATCGACCTGTTTGCTCAACTAAAAGAGTAAATGCTTTTGCTAAGGATGCATCAGAATTAACATCACAAGCAATATTGATTACTTGGCTTTGTAATTCTTGGGCCAAACTACCATCTTCAATACCCTGCCCTTTACGGGATAAACAAGCAACAGTCCAACCATCACTAGCGAGTTTTTTTACAATGGCTGACCCAATGCCTCTGCTACCACCTGTGACGGCAATAACTTTAGAGTTTTTTTCTAATTTTGGCATTATTGATCCTTAAAGATAGGTTTTCTTTTTTCAACAAAAGCGTTCATGCCTTCACTTGCATCTTCTAATGAATACGCTAAGGTAGATAAATTAGACTCAAGATGTAAGCCCTCTTGCAGTGTGACATCACCAGATCTTCGAATCGCATCCCTTGCAAAGGAAAGAACTGGCAAACTGTAGGAAGAAAATAGTTTGCAAAATTCACAGGTTTTTTCTAATGCAGTTTCAGCTTCTACGATTTGATTCAAAATCCCATATTGAAGGGCTGTTTGGGCATCAATAGACTTGCCGGTCAAAATCATTTCATTAGCTTTTGTCTCACCAATTACCCTCGTTAAACGTTGCGTTCCCCCATATCCTGGAATTAAACCCAATTTAATTTCAGGTAAACCCATCTTGGCGTTAGGTGTTGCTATCCGAAATGTACAGGCTAGCGCTAACTCTAAACCACCACCAAATGCAAAGCCATTAATCAATGCAACAGATGGTATCGGTAAATTTTCTAATTTCGAAAAAACGTGTTGTCCGAGTTCAGATCCACGTTGTTGCTCCATCCGTGATCGATTCATTAATTCTTTGATATCTGCACCTGCGCAAAATGCTTTTTCCCCTGCCCCAGTAATAATAAGCGCTCGAGCAGATGAGGTTGCTACATCATCTATGAGTTGTGAAAGTTTTCGAATAATTTCAAATGAGAGGGCATTTAAAGCCTCTGGACGATCTAGAGTGAGGACTAAATAGTCATCAATTGGTTTCACATGTGGGTACATAGTATGGTTCTATTTTTTAGGTTCGATAAAACGAACTGGAGTTAATTGAATTGCCCCAGATTGGTACTGTTCTTGAATTTCACGCTTTAAAATTTTGCCACTCGCTGTTAATGGGAACGAATTAAAAATACCAAAATACTCTGGCATATCATATTTGGAAAGACCAGCAACATATAGATGAAGCAAAAATTCTTCGGCTGTCATGCTTACAACACCCTCTTTTAAAATAATACCAAGTGCAACTTTTTCTCCAAGCCTTGTATCTGGAACACTAAATGCCGCACATTTCAATACCGCAGGATGTCTGTAACTTAATTCCTCAATGTGACTTGGATGAATATTATGTCCACCACGAATAATTAAATCTTTTTTTCGGCCAACAATTCTTAAACAACCATTTTCATCAATTGTCCCTAAGTCCCCTGATAAGAACCACCCACTGTGATTAAATGAGTCCTCAGTTGCAATTTGATTGTTGTAATACCCAAGCATCAATAGCGCACCTTTGGTGACGATTTCCCCTACTTCACCTATAGCAACATCAATATCTGCATTATGTTGATCAACAATTTTTGTTTCATATCCATAAGCAGCTCTACCACAGGTCTCAACAATCGTTTTTGCATGATCATTGGGGGATGTAAATTGATGAGAGCCATTCTCAGTCATGCCATATATGTTTTGAGGTGTAATTCCCATATCTAAAAATGCTTGGGCTAATTCAATCGGAATCACAACACCCGCCATGTAGAAAATTTTGACATCACCTAATGTGTGCTGATTTTTTTTGGCTAACTCATCTAAGATATTCATAGCATGAGTTGGCACTCCCATCAAATAAGTTGCTTTGGTCTGAACAATCCAATCAATGATCGACATTTTTTCCGGTAAATGATTCAGAACTAATTCATATCCACCTACGATCCA
>CANHPL010000008.1 GCA_947462685.1 Burkholderiaceae bacterium
AGAAAATCTAGCACCGCTAATAAATGTGTAATCTCGCATACAAGCTCCTCAATTAAGTTATTCATTTCTCAATTTAATTATCAAGATCAGAAGGCTCAAATATTGATCTAGCCTTGCTTTGCCCAATAAAAAACCCACTAATGTGTGGGTTTGTCGCTTTTGATTACCCGCTGTTTTGGGTCTCATTTTTTTAGCACCTTAATAGCGTTAGCAGGTTGCTGTGGCGACAAAGCCATCTCTTGATGTAAACTCAATTTAAGTAACTATTTAAGTTTTTCTCTAGGCTAAGGCCTTATGGAGTACAACTTTGAACATCCTATGAAAATCATTCTCTCTCAAAAAATTGAAACTGCCTCGGACTACGAAGATAAACCTTTCAGCATTTATCATTTTCCAGAGTCATACATTAATCAAATTCACCCCGGGGACCAATTTATCTACCATCAGGGAAATAAAAGTCGAAAAGATCAGAGATATTATTTTGGCTGTGGAGTAATTGGCCAAATTGAACCGTCTGATGATGGACAGCATTACTACGCAGAGATTCTTAACGGCATTCAGTTCAAAAAAGTTATCCCGATCTACAGCCCTACTGATTCTGATAGCTACCTAGAAAGTATCGACTATAAGGATGTGC
The DNA here is from genome assembly GCA_947462685.1 of Burkholderiaceae bacterium. Taxonomy (GTDB): domain Bacteria; phylum Pseudomonadota; class Gammaproteobacteria; order Burkholderiales; family Burkholderiaceae; genus Polynucleobacter. The sequence goes on from CANHPL010000008.1 coordinate 638, forward strand.
GTATCAAACCAACCCCTGCATGGCAAAACTCAATTAGAAAGTTGTCTGATGGCGCGTACTATGAAATATTGCGCTTAGCAAATATTGAAAGCTTTATAGGTGACGAAGCCAGTCAAATTGAATCCTATGTAAATCCATTAAGCACCCTACAAAATCTGAACTCCAAATTTCGAGATCTACCCCCAAAAGAGAGAAATAAACGATTACAGGTGTATTTGGACAGAGGAAGCTCAGTTACAAAAGCGCTTAAATCAATTTTGGGTCCTAAATGTCAAATTTGTGGGTGGAAAGGTTTTGAAAAGCGAGGTAAAGAAGCTGCAAAAAATAATGATTGCTTTATTGAGGCTCACCATTTAAACCAAGTCTCTGAGAAAAGCCAAGGGTCATTGTGTACAGATAATATTATTCTTGTCTGTCCAAATTGCCATCGTGAAATTCATTATGGGAAAAAATTAGATCTAGAAATTACAGATACCTCTATATCAATAGCTCTTTCTAACCATTCTGCTCAAATTCCAAAAAATACCATTGAGCACCTGAAAACTAAGATGTCCCCACTTCAAAACCCATAGAGAATGGTATGTATAACATACACACGTTCATAAAAATATCAATTGAATATGTGTACTAGGTCTCACTACCCCGGGGGGGCTTAAATCTTTGGTCCATCCCCCTACCCCACGGACTTTTCATGCCTAAACGGCTTAAAAACTTTTATTAGTGTAAGTATTTTAAAAAAAGATACTTCAATATAAGTGTCACGGTAAGTGTCACGGTTTGATAGATGAGTAATATTTAGAGTTTTGAATACGAGCAAAGAGCCTTCAATTGATTGGTCGGGACGGTGTGATTCGAACACACGACCCCTTGCACCCCATGCAAGTACGCTACCAGGCTGCGCTACGCCCCGACGAGTTGTAATTATATCAGTTGACTGATTTGGAGTGATCAACCAGTTTACGTAAATCGCCCAAAATATTGAATACGGCCTCAAGTTCAGTTCTAATTTGACCTTGACTACCTAATTCTTCTAAGCGATTTTTGGCACCATGGATGGTAAAACCATCGTTATAGAGTAAGTCCCTGATTTTTCTAATGAGAACAACTTCATGGTGCTGGTAGTATCTTCTATTACCTCTACGTTTTTGCGGTTTGAGTTGATTAAACTCCTGCTCCCAATAACGTAGTACGTGCGGCTTGACAGCACATAAGTCCCCTACTTCACCTATTGTGAAATATCTCTTGGCAGGAATCGGCGGCAAAGTAACCTTTTGGGTTTCTTTGATATCGCTTATCGAGAGTTCAGTGGGTAAATTCATATTTGCTATATTAGGGTTTAATACAAGGGTCCGGTTCTGCTGATATTTCCTAAAGTACTACTTGATTAAACTACTTTACTATCTTTGCTATCGATCGAATCTTTTAACTTTTGACTAGCATGAAACGTCACCACTCTTCTAGCACTAATCGGTATTTCCTGTCCAGTCTTTGGGTTACGTCCTGGTCTTGCTGTTTTATTTCTGAGCTGAAAATTACCAAACCCAGAAATCTTGACATCAATACCACGCTCTAAATGATGCGCAATATTCTCAAAAAAAGCATCTATCATCTCTTTCGCTTCACGTTTGTTGAGTCCAACGTGATCAAATATTGCTTCTGATAGTTCTATTTTTGTTATTGTTGTTGGCGTATTTTCCATAATTATCTCTTTAAATCTTATAGTTAGAAGTGTATGCTACCTCAATCTCGCTGAAAACTGAATAAGAACTTGGCCTAAAAGTTGTTTAATTGCATTTTCCACATCGGTATCCTGCAAAGTCTGAGTATCATCTGACAAAGTCACCCGAAAAGCTAGGCTCTTCTCATCCAATTGCATCCCACTTAAACGCTCAGGGGTGGGTCTAAATTCATCAAAAAGAACGATTTGCGCAACCAAGCGAGAGGCCGCTTGATGCAAAGCATCAAGCACTTGCTGAGAGGGCACATTGGCTTGCAACACGATTGCTAAGTCACGCTCTACCGAAGGGAACTTACTTGGCTCAACCAATTTCGGTAAATCAATTGCTAAAACCTTCTCCAAATCAATCTCAAACAGCACCGGCGCAAAAGTAAAGCCATAGTGCTGTTGTAGTTTAGGATGAAGTTCACCGATATAGCCGATTTCAACACGATCACCTAAAGTCTCTTGTTTAAATACTTTCGCACTTCTTCCAGGATGAAACGCTGGATGCTCTGCTGCTTGGGTCATGATGGTGAGGGGTTGTAAGATGGCTTCTAGATCGGCTTTGACATCAAAAAAGTCAATTCTTCTCGAAGTACTTCCCCACTGTTCTGATTCCACATCACCATAGGCTAATCCACCGATGCGCATCGGTTGTTCCATCCCAGTGACACTGAGCGGGCCGTCGTGGATATGTTGATTACGCATAAATACTCGTCCAATCTCAAAGATCCGAACGCGTGTTGCCTTGCGATTAAGGTTGGTTTTGAGGTTGTGTACTAATCCACCGAGCAGTGTGCTTCGCATCACTGCAAATTGTTCAGCAAGGGGATTAAGAACTTGGATGGTTTGCGTATTATTATTAATGATCGTTTCTGACTCTTGATCAATAAAACCATAATTAACAACCTCTTGATAATCTTGCGCGGCAATCGTGTGGCGCAACGCATGCATACTGCGCCTAGTCTCGTTAGTCGGTTTGACACGAATACTAGCCTGGGGCGCTAGTTCTGGAATATTTTCAAAGCCATATAAACGCGCAATCTCTTCGATTAAATCTTCTTCAATCTGTAAGTCAAAACGATATCTTGGTGTCTCCACTACGAACACTTCTTGTGGTGTACCTGGATGCATTCTTGCGTAAGAAAAATCTAATCTATCAAAGTACTCACTGATTTGATTACCATCCATCGGAATGCCTAAAATCTTTTCTACTCGAGGAACACGTAAAGTGATTTGATGTATTTTCGGTAATTCAAAGATCTGATCATCAAGAGGCCCTATCTCGCCACCACAGATTTCGTGCACTAGTTGCGTAACATAATCTAAATATTTGACCGTGCGATCTGGATCGACGCCACGCTCAAAGCGAAACGCTGCATCGGTCGAAAACTTCAGTTGCCTTGCTCTACCCTGAATGGCGCTTGGCCACCAAAAGGCGGATTCAATATAAATATTCTGGGTTTCTAAAGTGACTGCGGAATGATCGCCCCCCATAATACCTGCGATACTTTCAATTCCAAGGTCATCGGCAATGACTCCGACGGGTAAAGAGATATCACTCAGTTGTACTTCTTGGCCATTGAGTAACGTGACTTTTTCACCAGGTTTGGCAAAGCGAACTTGTAAGTCGCCATTGATTTTTTCTGCATCAAAAATATGCGTAGGTTGCCCCATCTCTAACATCACATAGTTGGAGATATCGACTAAGGCAGAGATACTTCGTTGCCCACTACTCGCTAAACGTTGTACCATCCATGTTGGTGTCACTGCCTTGGCATTGACACCTTTGACGATGCGTCCCGCAAATCGGCCACAAAGGGCTTTATCTATGACATGAACTTTTAAACGATCTTTGATCGTTTCTTTCACTTTAAAGTTGGGGCGTTCTAACAAGGGTGATCCGGTTAGGGCGCTTACTTCTCTAGCAATTCCAAATACAGATAAACAATCTGCTTTATTCGGGGTGAGCTTAATCGTAAAGATGGTGTCATTTAACCCCAAGTATTCGCGAATATTGGTGCCAACCGGTGCATCTAATGGCAACTCATAGATACCAGCATGGTCTTCACCAAGGCCAATCTCTCGACCAGAGCACAGCATGCCATAACTCTCTACACCGCGTAATTTACCAATCTTAATCTTGAAACTTTTACCATCTTCGCCAGGTGGCAACTCTGCACCAACCATCGCGCACGGAATCTTAATCCCGACTCTCGCATTAGGTGCGCCGCATACAATTTGCAGTGGCTCTGGCGAGAGAGCACCTACTGAAACTTTACATACGCGTAAGCGATCTGCATCTGGATGTTGAGTGGCTTCGAGTATTTCGGCTACAACTACAGAATGAAATGGTGGTGCTAATTGTTTCATTTCTTCTACTTCTAACCCTGCCATCGTCATTAAATGCTCAAGGGCATCAGTCGTAATCTGTGGATTAACAAACTGTCTTAGCCATGATTCGGAAAATTGCATGTTAACTCTCTGTGGAAGATGAACTAAGCTGGAAATTGATTTAAAAAACGTAAATCGTTTTCAAAGAACAAACGCAAATCGTCAACGCCATAACGTAGCATCGTAAGTCTTTCTAATCCGGAACCAAAGGCAAAGCCAATGTACTCTTCGGAATCAAGACCCATATTACGAATCACCGTCGGATGGACTTGTCCTGACCCTGAAATCTCGAGCCAGCGTCCGGCCAATTTTCCAGACGGAAATGCAATATCAATCTCAGCGGAAGGTTCTGTAAACGGGAAATATGAAGGACGAAAACGCAAATTGAGTGCGTCGTTTTCAAAAAAAGCTTTTAAGAATTGTGTATAGATACCTTTCAAAGCAGCAAAGGTCACATCTTTACCAATCCATAAACCTTCAACTTGATGAAACATCGGTGAATGCGTTGCATCACTATCTACACGATACGTTCTACCGGGTGCGATGACACGAATCTCTGGCATGTCGTCTAAATTGCCAAAGGTAGCTAAGTGTTGTTTGACTGCCTCACTCGCATACCGAATTTGCATTGGGCTTGTGTGGGTTCTCAGCAGCAAAGATTTACCCTGCGCATCATGACCTTCCACATAGAAGGTATCTTGCATAGATCTTGCAGGATGATTTTCTGGGCTATTAAGGGCGGTGAAATTAAACCAATCATTTTCGATCTCAGGACCTTGTGCCACATCAAATCCAATGGAATGAAAGATGTCTTCGACACGCTCCCAAGTACGCATCACAGGATGCAAACTACCGATACCTCTACCACGTCCTGGCAGGGATACATCAATTGCCTCTTGTGAAAGTCTGGCTTGTAAGAGATCATCCGCAAGTTGTGCACGTCTTGCCTGTAAAGCGCCTTCTATAGCCGCTTTGGCAACGTTAATGAGGGCACCTTCGGTTTTTCTAATGTCTGGATCAAGTTTGCCAAGCCCCTTGAGCATTTCTGTCAAGAGACCTGACTTACCGAGATATTTAGCTTTGACCTCCTCCAAAGCGACCGCGTCACTAGTGGAGGAGAAACTTTCATTAGCTTCTTTGACCAGTTGATCTAAATCAACCATACAAAACTTACTTAAGCTGCAGCTTGAACAGTTTTGATCTTTTCGACCAAGGCAGCAAAAGCAGGCTTGTCATGAATCGCCATGTCAGATAAGACTTTGCGATCGAGGTCAATTTCCGCTTTTTTCAGGCCATTGATAAATACACTGTAGCTTAAGTCATGTTCACGAACCGCTGCGTTAATACGCGCAATCCACAACGCACGGAAAGTACGTTTCTTGTTACGACGATCGCGATAGGCATATTGCCCAGCGCGCATCACCGCTTCTTTAGCGATACGGAATACATTACTACGACGACCGCGATAGCCTTTGGCTGCGTCGGTTACTTTTTTGTGACGGGCACGTGCTGTGACACCGCGTTTTACTCTAGGCATGAGATTCTCCTTTTATCAATTAAGCGTACGGCAACATCGCACGGACAGATTTCACATTGGTTTCATGAACCTCTGCAGAACCACGTAAGTGACGTTTGTTTTTCGTTGTCTTTTTGGTTAGGATATGGCGCTTGAACGCCTGTCCACGCTTAATCGATCCGCTTCCGCGAACCTTAAAGCGCTTGGCTGCACCGCTTTTGCTCTTCATTTTGGGCATGATTGCTCCCTTTTCACTAATTTGTATTGCTCAGGTGGTTATTCATATTCAATAACACTTTTAAAACCCAGCCATACTTCTATTGAGCTATAACACTCTCACTACATAGAGCTTACGCTCTTATTTAAAAGCTTCCGCTTTTAACACTACTTCTTTTTGATGGGAGATAACACCATCACCATCTGTCTGCCTTCCATCTTCGGAAATTGTTCAACAACTCCGTGAGGCTCTAAATCTATTTTCAAACGATCCAACATCCTCATCCCAATTTCTTGGTGAGCCATTTCACGGCCTCTAAATCTTAGCGTGATCTTGGTTTTATCGCCCTCTTCTAAAAAGCGGATCAAATTTCGCAACTTCACACCGTAATCACCGTCATCTGTTCCAGGTCTAAATTTCACTTCCTTAACCTGAATCACCTTCTGCTTTAACTTTGCTTCATGCGCTTTCTTGGCCTCTTGATACTTGAACTTACCGTAGTCCATGATCTTACAAACCGGAGGAACCGCCGTAGGAGCAATCTCTACTAAATCAGTTTCTTCCTCTTCAGCTAATTTCAATGCATCAAATACTTTGAAAACGCCTAATGCTTGTCCTTGGGAACCAATCAATCGCACTTCAGGAACAGTTATTTCCCGGTTAATACGATGCAGTTTTTCTGTAGCGATATCTTTACCTCTTCTCTCAATTAATCAATAACTGTTCCTGCTCGTCTTTTTACAGACGCTCTTTTCAGACATCTTTTTGAGAAATATCTTTCTGGAGCATGCTAGAGAAGTCTTCAATCGACATAACGCCTAAATCAACTCCGCCTCTAGCACGAACAGCAACTAAGTTGCCATCACGCTCTTTATCACCCACCACAATTAAGTAAGGATGTTTTTGTAAAGCATGGTCTCGTATTTTATACGTTATTTTCTCATTACGCAAATCTGCAAAGACTCTAAATCCTTGTTTTTTTAGCATTTGTGCGACATTTTGCGCATATTGAGCAGAATTTTCTGAAATATTGAGGACCACTGCTTGGGTTGGCGATAACCAAGTAGGCATCGCACCAGCATGATTTTCAATCAAAATCCCAATAAAACGCTCCAAAGACCCCACTATTGCCCGGTGTAACATCACCGGCACCTTACGGCTATTGTCTTCAGCGACATATTCCGCACCTAATCGTCCCGGCATCGAAAAATCGACTTGCACAGTGCCACACTGCCAAGACCGCCCAATAGAGTCTTTTAGGTGATATTCGAGCTTCGGACCATAAAAAGCACCCTCTCCAGGTAATTCTTCCCACTCTTGACCAGAAGCTTTGATGGCTGCACGCAATGCATCTTCGGCTTTATCCCAAATGGCATCCTCACCCACTCGCTTTTCTGGACGCAGGGCAAGTTTGACCGCAACCTCTTTGAAACCAAAATCTTTGTAAACGCTTCTGACCAGTTTGTCAAAATCAGCTACTTCTTGCTGAATCTGATTTTCAGTACAGAAGATATGACCATCATCTTGGGTAAAACCTCGCACACGCATAAGTCCATGCAGAGCACCTGAAGGTTCATTACGAACGCATTGTCCAAACTCACCAAAACGCAGAGGTAGATCACGATAACTATGCAAACCTGAATTAAAAATCAAGACATGACCTGGACAGTTCATTGGTTTTAGCGCATAGGTTCTGTTCTCCGATTCGGTCGTGAACATATTGTCTTTATAGTTATCCCAGTGGCCTGACTTTTCCCATAGGACACGATCTAAGATCTGTGGTGCTTTGACTTCTTGGTAACCATGGTTCTCGTAAATTTTGCGCATGTACTGCTCGACCTGCTGCCAGATACTCCAACCTTTTGGATGCCAAAAGATCAGTCCTGGGGCCTCTTCCTGAAAATGGAATAAATCGAGTTGTTTACCTAACTTACGATGATCACGCTTTTCTGCTTCTTCGAGCATATGAAGATATTGCTCAAGATCTTCTTTTTTGGTCCAAGCAGTGCCATAGATCCGCTGAAGCATCTCATTCTTGGAGTCACCACGCCAATAGGCCCCAGCGACTTTCATAAGTTTGAACACTTTGAGCTTGCCTGTACTTGGTACGTGAGGTCCACGACATAAGTCAGTGAAGTTGCCTTCAGCGTATAAAGAAACGTCTTCTCCTTGCGGAATTCTTTCGATTAACTCTGCTTTGTAATGCTCACCCAAGCCCTTAAAATAACTGATCGCTTCATCTCGTGGCACTACAGTGCGTGTCACTTTTTCATCTTTTTTTGCAATCTCTGCCATGCGTTTTTCAATAGCGAGAAGATCTTCAGGTGTAAATGGTCTTGAATAAGCAAAGTCGTAATAAAAACCATTATCGATCACAGGACCAATCGTGACCTGGGCATCTGGAAACATTTCTTTGACTGCATAAGCTAGCAAGTGAGCTGTCGAGTGACGAATGACTTCTAATCCTTCAGGATCTTTATCCGTCACAATCGCCAGTTCGATATCTTGGTCAATCAAGTAACTGAGGTCAACGAGGTGTTGGTTAACTTTACCTGCCAGTGCTGCTTTAGCAAGGCCAGAGCCAATACTTTGTGCAACATCAGCAACAGTTAAGGGAGCATCGTATTGGCGTTTTGAGCCATCAGGTAAGGTAACTACGGGCATAAGTATTTAGATTGTCGCGCTAGATTGAGTAAGAATCTCGATTATAAACGATTGATTCATCAAACAAATAAGGCATATCTAGCCTTTGATACCTTTATTTTCATAACATTCATGATCAAAAAAATAAAATCTCGCCTAAAAACACTTTATGATGGAACATAAATCAAAAAAATAATGAAGGAGACATATCAATGGCAACTAATCAGTCAAGCACGCAGATTTTAAAACGGATTGGTTCTTTAATTCCATCATCGAATACTGTTCAAGAACGAGAATTCTATAGCGCCTTACCCAAGGGAACCTCTTTACACATTTCACGCTTGAAACTAACTCACGTAGAAGCTGACTCCACGATCAAAGTCGTCGAAAAATTAGGTGAAGCATCTGCAACCCTTGCTGATGCGGATGTCGATGTTCTTCTTCTTGGCTTAACTGCACCGTCATCACGAAAAGGTTTAGGCTACGATCAAACCCTCAAAAAGATGATGGAAGACTCGACTGGTAAACCAGCGACTACTGCAGCGACAGCCACCATTCAAGCACTTGAAGTATTGGGCGTTAAACGTCTTGCCTTTTGTGCGCCTTGGACCGATGAAATCAATGGGTTTAGTGTTGGGTTTTTAAGGGCGAATGGGATTGAAGTACCTAGAGATAAAGCCCTCGGTATTGCTAAGAATTTAGATATTGGCAGACTTGATTCTTCTACTGCCTACAATATGGCTCTAGCACTTGATGGGCCAGATGTAGAAGCCATCATGCTTGCTTGTGGTAATTGGTACACGATGGAAGTGATTGACAAGCTCGAACAAAAAACAGGCAAGCCTGTTCTCACCACCAATCAAGTCAGTCTTTGGGGCGCATTAAAAATACTTGGTCATGTCAATACATTACCTGGTTATGGAGTACTTTTGCGGGATCATTTAAAAAATATATAAAGTTTTTTTGCTGTTTTAACAGATTAAAAACCCTGGGGGAACTGATGAAAAAAGTACGGATTTGGCTTACCTTCTGCATTTGCGCTGCTTCTCTATCCCCTGCCTGGGCACAAACCTATCCTGATCGTCCCGTTAAATTAGTTATACCTTGGGCGCCTGGTGGCATTGCAGACATTATGGGTAGACTACTTGGTCAAAAACTCAGTACGCTCTGGGGGCAACCGGTTGTGATTGAGAATCGTCCCGGTGCTAGCAGTAATATCGGTACAGCCATCGTCGCCAAATCAGCGCCTGATGGTTATACGTTTTTACTCAATACATCTTCGATTGCGGTTAATACCACGCTCTTTACCAATCCTGGTTATGAATTAGAAAAAAATATTACAGGTGTGATTAATGTCGCATGGAGTCCGAACATTATTGCGAGTAGCAATAAGCTGGGTGTGAATACTTTACAAGAGGCATTAGTTAAAGCCAAAAGTAGTCGTCTGAGTTATGGCTCTCCTGGTCCAGGCACTACGGCTCACTTAGCAGCGGAGTATGTCTTTAAGGTAATGAGTAAGGTGGATATTGTGCCGATTCCTTACAACGGTGCTGGTCCTGCCATTAATGCCTTAGTTGCTGCTGATGTCGATTTAACCAGTGTCTCGATGCCGCCTTCTTTACAAATGATCAAGTCGGGTCGTATTAAAGGTTTAGTGGTAACGAGTGCTAAGCGGATGGCGGTTCTTCCTGATGTTCCTACTCTAGCGGAGTCTGGCTATCCTGGTTTTGAGGACTATACCTGGGTGGGTCTTTTTGCGCCTGCTGGTACTCCGAGTGCGGTGATACAGAAGGTCAATAGTGATATCACGGGTTTGTTAGCACAACCAGAATTTAAGGAACGTCTTTTATCTTTAGGCTTTGAACCTGTTGGCGGTTCTTCTGAATCGTTTGCTAAATATATTCAAGTAGAAATTAAAAAATGGGACCGCGTGATTAAAGAAACGGGCACGACGGTTCAGTAAAAATTAGTCTTCATGCTTTATGAACAGGTGCTTTTTTTAGCATGTTTTTTTATGCTTCTAACTCAGACAAATAACTCGCCATGTCATCAATGATGATGCCATTAGTTTTTAGCGATATTCTGAGGTTATAAACGAGTTGCACCGCCTTTGCCTCAGGAAACTGTTTCGCAAAACGAATGAGAGTGGCGTGCGGCGTATTGTCACTGCATTTAACTTCAATGAGGTGCGTCAGTTCATGGCGATGCGTGAGTGGATTATCTGTGGTTATTGCAAAATCAATTTCAGCACCATCCTTGGTTCGTAAATAATGCAATCCAGTCTCTAATCCTTTTGTGTCCCTAATGAAATCCACATGTTTAAGCAACATACATGCCACAGCATTCTCTAACTTTACTCCTTCATTCCCTCTTACTAATCCTTGATCATAGAAATAAACCTTTGGAGATTTTGATAGTGATCGAGCAATATTTTTATTGAGTGGATGAATGGGAAAAACTACAAATAGCGCCTGAAGAATATCTAAATATTTCCTTAAAGTGACCGAGGAAATACCGATATCTCTGCTGATTGAGAGCAAAGATAGGGGTGAACCGACACGGTCTCGAAGAATTTCTAAAAAAAGCTTCATGGCATTCAACTCATGAATACGGGAAAAATCTAAAATATCTTCTCGAATCAAATCTTGGGCGTACTTGATTCGCCATCGATCAGCATCTAACTTGTTCTCTGCTAAACAAGGCTCTGGAAATCCACCCCGCTCTAAAAGATGATCGAGCGCTTCTCGTGGCTTAATGTTGGATTCGGTACACAACTCTTTTACAGATATAGGATGAAATTTATAGGAATAATATCGCCCAGCCAAAGACTCGCCTGCTTGACGGAATGTTTCCATCCGCGCGCTACCTGTCACTAATAATGCGGTCCCTGGCGGCCTTGCGTCTGTTACTCCCTTGAGCCATTGTTTCCAATGAGTCATTTTATGAATCTCATCCATCACAATCAGGTCATGTCGAACATCCCAGGATTGATGATTTAAGGTCACGCGATCAGTTGGTACGTCCCAGTTTAGATAAATAGGGTTTTGAAAGTTAGCCATCAATTGACGACTCAGGTAAGTTTTACCCACCTGGCGCGGTCCAGTCAGGATGACTAACTTTTTTTTAATATCAGATAAAACATGCGCTTGAATATATCGTTCCATTGCACTATTTTAAAGGATATTTAAAAATAGTCGCGACTTTTTTTAAATATCCTTTAAAATAGTCTAAATTAAGATTATTTGATTTAAAAACAACCACTTAAGTTGCGACTTTTTTAATAAAATACTTCTTTTTTCTGCGTCATATCCTCCGTTCGATAGGGGTTTTTGACTATATATTCGAAAAAATTCATATATTAATTAGTTACTTACATCAAAATGTAAAGAAATAATAACAAATATGCACTATAGTAAATATGACACAATTTAAATAAACAATATTTTATGAAAATTACCATGACAAAACTTTATAAAGCCTTATTTCTGGCTCTCAGTCTATCGACATCCACCGCATTTGCTGCAGGTGGTGGTGCCATCGTCAGCGACCCTGGAGCGATGGAAGGCAAGCACTTTGATAAAAAGGGAAAGTACCCTTCTAGCTACACCGTAAAAATGCAAGAAATGTCGCGCAAGACACTACCGTTTCAAGATCAAACCGATTTTGAAGAAGCTAAAAAAGGATTTATTGCTGCTCCCACGTATAAGACCATTAAAGCTGAGGCTGGTAACGTTGCTTGGGATATTGGTAGTTACGAGTTCTTGTTACAAGGTAAAAACTTTGACAGCGTTCATCCTTCATTACAACGTCAAGCGATCCTAAACATGGCTTACGGTCTTTATGAAGTACTTCCAGGAAAAATCTATCAAGTCCGTGGCTTCGATCTCGCGAACATTACTTTTGTTAAATCTAACAAAGGGTGGATTGTGTTTGATCCTCTCACCGCAAAAGAAACCGCTAAAGCTGCACTAGATTTTATTAATGAAAAAGTCGGTAAGCGTCCTGTTGTCGCTGTTATTTACTCGCACTCACATGCCGATCACTTCGGTGGTGTCCGTGGCGTAGTCAATGAAGCTGATGTGAAGGCTGGCAAAGTACAGATTATTGCCCCAGCTGGCTTTATGGAATCTGCTGTTGCAGAAAACGTCTACGCAGGTAATGCAATGACACGTAGAATGTTCTTCCAATATGGTGTGTTACTTCCAAGAAGTCCTTTTGGTCACGTGGACCAATCGATTGGTAAGAATACGGCTGCCGGTAATTTAGGTTTGATTGCCCCAACAAAATATATCTCGAAGCCTTTCGAAGAAATGATCATCGATGGCGTCAAGATGGAGTTCCAAAACACACCGGGCACCGAAGCACCAGCAGAAATGAATACCTACTTCCCAGATATGAAAGCATTTTGGGCCGCTGAAAACATTACTGGCACCATTCACAATATTTACACCCTACGTGGTGCACTCGTGCGTGATGCTTTGGCTTGGTCAAAGAATATTAACAATGCCCTCTATCGTTACGGTACACAAGCTGAAGTGATGTTCGCTTCGCACTCATGGCCACGTTTTGGTAATGCTCGAATCCAAGACATTATGAGAACGCAGCGTGATACGTATGCGCATTTAAATAATGAAGTCTTACATCACGCCAATAAGGGTGTAACGATTAATGAAATTCAGAACGTCTACAAACTGCCTGATAGCTTAAAAAATAAATGGGCTGCGCATAGTTACCATGGTTCAGAAGAACATAACAGCCGTGCGGTGATTAACCGCTATATCGGCTACTGGGATGGTAATCCTGCAACCTTAACGCCTCTTTCACCGAAAGATTCTGCACCTTTGTATGTTGAGATGATGGGCGGTAGTAAAAAGATTATCTCCAAAGGGAAAGCGCTCTTTAATGAAGGCAAATATCTACAGGGTGTGGAGATTGTCAATAAGCTCGTTTACTCTGATCCGAATAATGCGGAAGCCAAAGATTTGTTAGCGGATCTTTTTGAGCAAATCGGTTATCAAAAAGAAAGCCCGAGTGTGCGTAATAGCTTCCTCGGCGCCGCCTATGAATTACGTAACGGTATGCCAGCGGGAACTCCTCCTAAATCAAGTGGTCCTGACATGATTCGTGGGATGCCTACTGAGTTATGGCTTAACTCTTTAGCAATCTCCCTAGATTCGCAAAAAGTGGTTGGTAAAAAATCCATTATTAATCTCGTCACTCCCGATAATGGTGAAAAGTTTGTAGTCGAGTTAAGTAATTCAGCGTTAACGAATATCAAAGGTCAACAAGCGAAAAATGCAGATCTGACTATCACACTCAATCGTTCTGATTTAAATTTAGTCATGGGTGGTACAAAAACCTTTGATCAGCTCATCACTGAGAAAAAGGCAAAGTTTGATGGCAATCGTCAAGTCTTCGAAGATTTGCGTAGTAGCTTAGTCAGCTTTACGCCTGACTTTGAGCTCATGCCTGGGACAAAATCTAAAACAGCTGCGCCTCTTAAAACATTAGATCCACTCGTGGTTCAAGAGGCTGCTGAGTTGCATTAATAATTAGTTGAAGGTTACTCCTCTCTTACCTGAGAGAGGAATAATAAAAGCGAGGATTGTTGAACAATTCTCGCTTTTTATCTTTGGGGCATTGAATGATTTTAAGTTTATGACTCATGACCTCCCATAGACTCATGCCCAGTTCTCAGTTTTTAATCCAGGCACTACCGAAAACTCATCATCATGATTGGTGATCAGCAACATATTTAAAGACAAAGCATGGGCAGCAATCATGGTGTCTAAGGTACCTATAGGCTGTCCTTTTTTTTCTAAAAAAGCCCTTAGCTTGCCATACTTCCAAATACACTCCTCGTCAAAGGGGTGAACTTTTAGAGTCGCTAAAAACATATCCAAAAATTGCTTACCTCTGATTGAACCAGAATGTTCGATACCAAAGCTCAACTCCGCAGCACTTACACTGGAGATGCCAATTTCTTCAAACTTGTACTTACGAAATCGACTCAGAATTTTGGATGGTCTTTTATTAATAATATCAATGCAGATACCCGTATCAAGTAGGATCATGGTTTTATCTCCCCCCTTATTTGGTTATTTGTTTGTTCACGTTTGACTTGAAAATCTGGCTCAAGATTATCCAATGCAGCACAAATATTAGCAAACAATCGATTCTTAGGAAGTAGTAAAACCCCACCGGAAAAATGCTCAATCGTTACCTCTGTATCTTTAAAACGGTATGCCCTTGTCAAGCGAACTGCTTGACTTTTACCATGCATAAAAATGTGCGCTTTATCCATTAATCATCCCCCAAAAAATATGAACAGTATATCGGGTGTAAGCCATAAGAAATAAGGCTTACCCCACTAGGAGTAAGCCTTTTAATATGTAACTTTTTGCAGTTTAACTTTGTGAATCTTGATTACGTCCTTAATGTGTTTTCTTCTCAAAAATGCTGGTTTTATCGATTCCATATTCATACTATAAGAGACACCTTCATCTAAAGCAACGGAACGACTCTTCATCATTTTTTTCTTCATACATTCACTTTTACTCCAATCACAGATACATTTTTACATGCTAGATGAATTAGAAACTCAACATCAATGGCGAGTGGGTTATTTTGATTTTTTTGATAGCTGGGAAGGAGAACCACTCACAAGACCTAAGCAACTTCCAGAAGAAACTAGATTAGATATTGAAATTTAAATCCTAGGTCACTAAGACTATAAGGTCTAATTTCATGTAAGTTCATCTCTAGTAATAGAAAATATGTAAAAAAACGATAGCAAATGATAAAAAACTTTAATAAAAGGTAGTTTTTGTACAAAAATGATTACGAATCGATCCAGATTGTCTTTGTTTTAAATAAGAACGTATCCCCAAATGATGGCGATGAGCCTTAAATTCTTGCTGAAGATGCCAATAAAAATGCGAAGACTCTTTAAAGTCTTCGCATCATATGTAGTGGTAGGCTCGACTGAATTCGAATCAGCGACCCCTACCATGTCAAGGTAGTGCTCTAACCAACTGAGCTACGAGCCTAAAACAATTATTTTATCACTTTCTTGCCACCTCTGTCACCCCCCTGACTTCGGATAATGCTTGGAGGGCTAATTGGATGTCCGCGGCTTGGTGGACTTCTGCAGAAAAACTCATGGTAGCCATCCCTTTACTGGAGAGGGTATTAACGCCAATCACATTGATTTTGAGCTTGGAGTAGACCTCTGAGATGTCTCTGAGTAAACCTTGTCGATCGATGGCTAAAACGAAGATTTCTACAGAAAATAAGGATTTTTCTGCTTGGGATGATGTACCCCAGGCGGTTTTAATGATGCGCTCTGGGGCTCTCTGCATCAATTGCTTAAGGGTTGCACACTGCTCGCGATGGATCGATACGCCTCGTCCGCGAGTCACAAATCCACATATCTCATCAGGGGGTACGGGTCGACAACATTTGGAGAGTTGGGTCATCAGTGAATCGACTCCAACAACCAAGACATCCCCTCCTTCACTTTTTCGCTTCGAGGGGCGTAATAGAATTTCTGGGGAGGGGCTGGTTTCTTCTTCTAGTTTTTCTTTAAGCTCTTTTTCAGGTTTATGGTCTTTTTGCTCAAGTGCTGTCTCTTGGGCATGAAACCATGCCCTAACTTTTGATTTGGCACGGTGAGAGGCGAGGTAGGCTTTATCAGGCAGTAACCAATCTCTGGAAGGTCCTCCTTGTTTGACAGTGAGGATCTCAACGGTCTGCCCACTTTTGACAATGGTATCGAGTGTGACCATCTGACCATCTATCTTAGCTCCACGGCAACGATGCCCAATATTGGTATGCACGGCGTAGGCAAAATCAAGGGATGTAGAATTCGGGTCTAGGGGGATTACTCGTCCCAAAGGGGTTAGAGCATAGATGTGGTCATCAATGCTTTGTCCTTTCATCTGCTCCCAGGCTTCATCTTTCCAAGAAATCAACTGTCGTGCCCAAGCGATGCGCTGTTCATATAGCGCTGCATCACTGAGGGTACCGGTCTTCACACCTTCTTTGTATCGCCAATGAGCGGCCACACCATACTCCGCTTGATGATGCATCTCTTGGGTACGGATCTGTATCTCAAAGATGTTGCCATGATCATCGGCTACTACGGTATGTAGGGATTGATAGCCATTGGGCTTAGGGTTTGCAATATAGTCATCAAACTCTTGCAAGACGGGCTTAAAGACGTCATGGGCAATACCCAGGACGGCATAACATTGCGCTACGGTATCGACTAAGATCCGTATGGCACTAATATCCCTGAGTTCGGTAAAGTCTAATGACTTCCCTTGCATTTTTTTCCAAATACTATAAATATGCTTGGGTCGTCCTTGGATCTGCGCAGGAATCCGCTGCTCTTGTAATAGGGCCTCAAACTGCGTCATGATGTTGCCAATAAATACTTGTCGCGCATTACGCTTGCCGTCTAACTGCTTGGCAATGTCGTAATACGCTTGTGGCTCCATACACCGAAATGCTAAATCTTCCATCTCCCATTTAATTTGCCAAACTCCCAAGCGATTGGCTAAAGCTGCATCAATCTCTAAAAGTTCTACTGACCACTCGGCTGGCACTTCCAATTTTTGTTGTGACACCCAACGCAGGGTTTGTAGTCTGGAAGATAAATACATCAGTACAACGCGAATATCTTGTGAGAAAGCCAACAGCATTTTGCGCAGGGTTTCTACCTGACCAGCCGCTGCTTTGTTGCGGGTGGCTTCTAGGACCTGAAAACTTTTAATCAGACTGCTGGTCTCTTCACCAAATTGCGCCTGTAATTTAGGGGTACTGAGGGCACTGTTAAGATGTATGATGGCGGTTAAGGTGGCTTCATCAAGATAGAGGGTTTTGGCAATGTCCAACATACCTTCTAAATGTGCGACTTGTGCCTCACCAAACCAAGTGCGTTCGGTTTGATTTTCTGGTTGACTATTGTCTTGGATATTCGTTATATCTCGCATACTAACAATGTATACGAAATCAATACTCTACTTCAAATTACTAAAAAATTCCCGTGCAATGTGTATGTGATTGGGTAATATAAATGCGGGGGCATGACCTGCTTCGGGTATTTCAACACTCTTGGCATGGGGGTTACGACTGAGCATCTCGGTAACGGTTGCCGATGATAAAAGATCTGACTCCACGCCACGCACAATTAGTGTCGGAACCTGAATCGCATCAAAACTATTCCACAGGGCTTTTTCACCAGCAAGGGCAGTCATGGGATTGGAGGCCATAATCGGAGCATTGATTTGCGGATCATAATGTAAATGCCACTTGTCCTGCTTTTGGATGAGTTGTGGCAAATTGAGTTCACGCAATTGCTCAAGAGAATGACGTCCAAATGTGGTGGTGAGTTCATTCACATAGGCTAAACCTTCTTCTTGTGTGGCAAACACGACAGGTTTACTGAGATACTTCATTAAACGCATAAAAAATGCAGGCTCAATGCGCGGTCCTACATCATTGAGCAAGAGTCGTTGGATGGGTTGATTTGGTAAGCCTGCCAGTACCATTCCAATCAGACCACCCATTGAGGTACCAAACCAGTCTAATTGTTTTGGCTTAAGATGTGCAATCAAAGTAACCATGTCACTCACATATTGTGGCACGCCGTACAGCATCGGATTCACTAAATGATCTGAGTTACCGCGCCCAACAACATCAGGACAGACAACGTAATAACGATCAGACATTGCACGTGCTAGCTGGGCAAAATCACTGCCACGCCTTGTGAGTCCATGAACACAGAGTAAGACATTGGGGTTTTGTGGATCTCCCCAAGTTAAATAAGCCATGCGATGAAGTCCCGCAGGGCTGATGCATTGCACACTACCCTGCCCACTCCCGGCAGGATTCGGTTGATGAATCACACTCGAGATATTTCCTAGAGCATCCGATTGCGGAGTCGGCTTTACCGGAAAGTCACTCTGTCCACTGGCAAATTTTGAACTGAACATCCCACGCAATCGATTGATCCAGGACCTGTTTTTCATGTTCTAACTTTCTCTAAGTGGTACTAATTTCTGGTTGGAGTGTGACATGATCTATGCCATGTTGTTTGATCAGCATCTCACGGATCAAATCCATCGTTATCGGCCATTGATTTAAATTACTGATTTCAATATGGCCGATGAGCGCTGGAAATCCAGGAGTCATTTCCCAAACGTGTAGATCATGGACGGCTAAAACTCCGTCGATCGTTTGTAAATCTTTGCCAACCTTGATGTAGTCGATATGTTTGGGGACGCCCTTCATTAAAAAATGATAGGACTCGAGCAAAATATGAATCGTTGATCGAATTAGAATAAGGCATACGACCATCGAGAGAATCGGGTCAATTTGCATCCAACCGGTGTACTGAATCACAATACCGGCTGTTAACGCAGCAACTGAACCAAGCAAATCACCCATCACATGAATCAGCGCCGCACGGGTGTTCATGCTTTGGTTATTACGGGATAATAACCACGCCACAATCAGGTTCACAACCAGTCCAAGAGCAGCGACGATGGTGACGGTAGAACCACCCACGATATGCGGATCTTGAAAGCGACTAATCGCTTCTACGGCGATCCAAATGATTAAGGCAATCATGGCAAGCGAGTTCACAAATGCAGCCAATGCTTCTGCTCTTCCTAATCCAAATGAGTATTTTGCCGATGGGGGTGATTTGGATATATATTGCGCAATGACAGCGAGTAATAAACCGGCAGCATCGGTCACCATATGTCCAGCATCGGATATTAATGCTAAGGAATTGGCATAAAACCCAGCAAATACCTCCACCAAGGCAAAGCCTAAGGTAATGACTAATGCAATCGAAAGTACTTTTTGACTAGTAACTTCTTTTGCATGAGAATGCGGTGTATCACCTACTTTGTGAGCATGTAACTCATGAGCGGGGACACTCTCTTTGGGGTTTTGATGAGAGTGTCCCCGCATCATGTTAAACAGTCACTTCTAATGGCGCGGGTGTTTTGGCAATTACATCTTCGACTGTGACACCTGGGGCGAGTTCCATTAGCTTAAGTCCAGTTGGTGTGACATTGATCACACAAAGATCGGTAATGATTTGATCAACCACACCTACTCCAGTTAATGGCAGAGTACATTCTGGCAAGATCTTGAAATCTTCAGTACCGTCTTTTTTACGGGCCACATGTTCCATCACAATAATGACGTGACCAACACCTGCGACCAGATCCATCGCACCGCCCATGCCTTTGATCATCTTGCCTGGAATCATCCAGTTGGCTAAGTCGCCTTTCGAGCTAACTTGCATAGCTCCTAAAATTGCCACATTGATCTTACCGGCACGAATCATTCCAAAAGAATCCGCCGATGAAAAGATGGAGGAGCCTGGTAATGTAGTAACGGTTTGTTTACCTGCATTAATGAGGTCAGCATCAACTTCTGCTTCTGTCGGAAATGGTCCAATTCCCATTAATCCGTTTTCTGATTGGAGCCAAACTTCCATTCCTGCAGGAATATGATTTGCCACCAAGGTCGGTAAACCAATCCCAAGGTTAACGTAAAACCCATCTTTTAATTCTTGGGCAGCTCTTGCTGCCATTTGATCTTTTGTCCATGCCATGTTGATTTTCCTTAATGATTCTATATCTGTAAGTTATGCCGAACGTGTCGTTTTTTGTTCGATACGCTTTTCTGGAGTTGGATTGCACACAATCCGGTGGACATAAATACCCGGTGTATGAATTTGATCTGGGTCTAATTCACCATTCTCAACAATCTCTTCTACTTCAGCAATCGTGATTTTTCCAGCCATGGCAGCAACCGGATTAAAGTTACGTGCGGTGAGGTGATAGACCAAATTACCAGATTTATCCGCTTTCCACGCTTTGACCAAAGCGACATCAGGTGTTAAGGTTCTTTCCATCAAATAAGTATGACCATCAAACTCACGTGTCTCTTTACCTTCAGCCACGAGCGTACCAACACCAGTCTTAGTAAAAAATGCCGGAATTCCACAACCACCGGAGCGTAATTTTTCTGCTAAGGTTCCTTGCGGTGTGAGTTCTACTTCGACTTCCTTAGCTAAAAACTGTCTTTCAAATTCAGCATTACCGCCAATAAATGAACAAATCATTTTTTTGATCTGACGATTTTCAAGCAAAATACCGAGTCCATAGCCATCTATTCCACAGTTGTTCGAGATCACGGTCAGGTTTTTTGCGCCATGCTCTTTCATACCAGCAATCAATGCTTCTGGAATGCCACAAATACCAAATCCACCAACGGCCATCATGACGCCATCTTTGACAACATCATGTAGTGCCTCTTTTGTTGAGGCATATACTTTATTCATTACTTTTCCCCTATTTTTAAAATCAATTCATTGACTCTATGATACCTTCTTCTAGTAGCCCATTATTGAATGGCTAGACCATCATCAGCAGTCATAATAGAACCATTCATAAAGCGGGATTCAGGACTTGCCAAAAGTAATAAAAGACCTTCTAAATCTTGGGTTTGTCCCACGCGCTTGCGGGGTAATTTTTGGATGAGTTTTTGCCCGCCTTCAGTTCCCCAATAATCGGCATTTATCTCGGTTTCTATATATCCTGGACAAATAGCGTTGACATTGATGCCATATCTTCCCCATTCGAGTGCCATGGCACTTGTCATATGAATCACAGCAGCTTTACTCATGGAATAGGTACTGATTTGCGCTAGTACCCGAATGCCAGCAACGGAAGCAATATTGATGATCCGTTGCGCAGGTAACTCTAGTCCTTCGCCTTGGGCTTTTTTAGCTCTTTCAATCATTTGCTTGCCAATGGCTTGAGCGACAAAAAATGCCCCTTTGGTATTGGTGTCAAACACAAAGTCGTAATCGGCTTCCTTAACGTCAACAATCCGCTGGGTGGTAGACACGCCAGAGTTATTGACCAAAATATCAATCGGTCCAGCCTGTTGTGTTGCCTGAGCTGTGGCCTGTTCAATGGACGCTTGCGAAGTAACATCAAGGGCAACACAATGCACTCGGGCCCCAGTAATTGCCAATTCTTTAGCAAGTGCTTGCAAACGATCGACTCGGCGAGCGGCAAGTACAACCGTTGCGCCAGCACTTGCTAAAGATGTTGCAAATTGGACTCCTAAACCACTGGAAGCCCCAGTAATAAAAGCCACCTTACCTGCTAAATCAATTTGATACGCCATGTTGTCTCCTTCATCTTGATTGATTGGAATTGCGATATCAATCATCGCTCTTAGTAGTTGTTAGTTTATCTTCTATGTCAGTTGAGGTACTTTTATCATTAAAACACTTCCCTACCGACTGGCTGAACTTCGGTTTTGCCATGATGGTTACTTGGAGTCATGTTCTTGACCAAACTCTCCATCAATCAACCCTATCAAAGGCTCTTAAATCCCGCATGCTTAATAGCATCCAAATCAAAAGTCACACTATATGCACAACCAGCCTTATTGGCAGAGCGCTCGATTAAACAATCTGAGAAATCTGCTCTAGAACTTGCAAAAATACGAATGGCTTTAATGACGGTTTCCGAGTTTTCAATCATCAACTCTCGGGTAGCAATCAGTGTTTCAAGAATTTTCACAACTTCGATTTTTGTCGATTGATAGCAGCTTTGCATGACCCATACCAATTCAATAATGGACACAAGAGTGACAAACCCTGGTGACTCTTTTGTTAGGGAGTTGATTAAGTTGGTCGCAAGGGCAGATTGCTTGATGTCATCTTGAGCGATATAGCGAACTAAAACATTCGTGTCCAGTCCTATCATCATAATTTTGCTCCTTGCGCTGCAATCGCCATATTCATGTCTTCGATACTGACGGGAGCCGGAGGTTTACGTAACATACCCTTTAGAGAATGAATGGGGCTCACAACTGGAACGATCATAAATTGCCCATTCTCCATCTCAACAAATTCAATACGACTTCCAGCCTCAATTCCAAGCGACGTCCTTACTGAAGCTGGTATGGTGATCTGTCCCTTTGAAGTTACTGTTGCTGCGCTCATGATTATCCTTACTTTTTATATGAATCTTACTTTATAGTAAGGAAATTATCGTGTCAAGGTAAAGATGATCCATATCACTTAATAAGGCTCCTGGCTTTAGCAAGTTCTGGCCATCAGAATCCAAATGAACCCTGCGATCATTGCTTCGTCAATTACGTAAAATGCTGATAATGTCATAATTGAATATTGACGAACTTGTTTTGAAAGATTTATGCAGAATTCTCTCACCTCAGAAGCAACTCTTGCGCAATTCGGTCCTCGTGAATCCATGGAGTATGACGTGGTCATCGTTGGCGGTGGGCCCGCTGGTCTTTCGTGTGCGATTCATATGAAACAACTTGCTCAGCAAAACAATCAAGAGATTTCTGTCGTGGTTTTGGAAAAGGGTTCAGAAATCGGTGCGCATATTGTTTCTGGTGCGGTAATGGATCCGATTGCTTTAAATGAGCTTTTTCCAAACTGGAAAGAGCTTGGTGCGCCTCTTCACACTCTGGTAAAAGAAGATCGTTTTCTGTTCTTAACGCAATCCATGGGTGTCAAAACACCGGATTGGTTACTGCCTGATTCGTTTAAGAATCATGGCAATTACATTATTAGTTTGTCAGATTTCACACGTTGGTTAGGCACTCAAGCGGAAGCGCTCGGTGTAGAAATTTTTCCTGGCTTTGCCGCTGCTGAAGTTCTATTCAATGATCAGGGCTATGTCAAAGGGGTGGCAACGGGTAATCTGGGTATTGGCAAAGATGGTCAACTCACGGATCAATTTCAATTGGGGATGGAACTCCATGCGAAATATACGATCTTTGCGGAAGGTGCGCGGGGTCATCTGGGTAAACAATTGATTGCAAAGTTTAAATTAGATGCTGCTTCTGCACCTCAAAGTTATGGCATCGGTATCAAAGAACTTTGGGAAATCGACCCTGCGGTGCATGAAGAAGGTCTTGTCATGCACACGGCTGGCTGGCCTTTATCTAGCGATACGTATGGTGGATCGTTTCTGTACCATATGGCTAACAACCAAGTATCTGTGGGTTTTGTAGTGGGGCTTGGTTATAAAAATCCGTACCTTTCCCCTTTTGAAGAATTCCAACGCTATAAAACACATCCAAGTATCAGGAAGTTTTTTGAGAATGGTAAACGCATTAGTTATGGTGCACGTGCGATCACTGCAGGGGGCTTTAATAGCTTACCCAAAACCATCTTTCCTGGTGGCGCTCTGATTGGTTGCGACGCAGGTTACCTTAATGCTTCACGCATTAAGGGTTCGCACGCAGCAATTAAATCAGGCATGCTGGTCGCGCGCGACATCGTGGAAGCCCTTGCGAATGATCGATCTCATGATGAACTCCATCACTACCCTAAATACTTCAAATCGAGCTGGCTATTCGATGAACTTTACAAAGCACGTAATTTTAAAACCGCCATGAGCAAGGGTCTTTATACCGGTAGCCTCTTAGTCGGTATTGAACAAAAGCTCTTTAAAGGAAGTGTCCCTTGGAACCTACAACACCCTAAACCAGATCATGCCTGTTTGGAACCGGCAACGATGCATCAGCCAATTGACTATCCCAAGCCGGATGGCAAGATTACGTTTGATCGTTTATCGTCAGTATTTATTTCCAATACGAACCATGCTGAAAATCAACCAGCCCATTTAACGCTTAAAAATCCAGATGTACCCATCAATACCAATTTGACACTTTATGCTGGCCCAGAATCTCGTTACTGCCCAGCAGGTGTATATGAATACGTGCAAACAGATGGTATCGAGCATCTCCAAATTAATGCGCAAAATTGTGTGCATTGTAAAACTTGCGATATCAAAGATCCTACACAAAATATTGTGTGGGTAACGCCTGAGGGTGGTGGCGGGCCTAATTACTCGGGGATGTAAATAGGGCTTGCGTGGGCACAGCTCGCCTCGCTGATTGCGCAATACACAGATAACCCAAAACGCAAGCAAGTGCGGAAAGCATAAATGTATAGTTGGGCCCAAAGCCCTCCCAGACCCAACCTGAAACTAAACCTCCAATAGTTCCACCAAGTCCATAGGCAACCGTCGTATATAGGGCTTGACCTCTGGCCTGGGTGCTGCCATGAAACCAATTTTGCATCAATCGAATACTGGCACTGTGATGGGCAGCAAAGGTGGCTGCATGAAATAATTGCACAATCAGTAATGGCCAAAACGCTGGAATAAACGCAATGACAACGAATCGTATAACTCCTAATATAAAAGTCATGCGGAGTATTTTTTGGGCGCTCAAGACTTGATAGACTTGTTTTTGAAAATAAAAATAAATGACTTCAGCACCCACGCCGATCATCCAAAATAAGCCGATTGTTTGTTTACCGTAACCTAACTTTTGTAAATACAGTGAATAAAAAACATAAAGGCTTGAATGTGCAAAAATCATCCAAAACGTGGAGCCAAAGAACCACATGACTTCTGGTTTTTTGATGATAGAACGCAATTGTCCACGCTCGAGTTTCTTTTTTTCGAGTGGTGGCTCCCAAAGTTTGTAGGTCGTGATGGTAACGAATAGAAGAATCAACAAAGCAACGGCTGGTAATGTTTCAATACCCATCCATTCGAACCAATATCCTCCAGCAAAAACGGCGGCCATAAAACCAATCGATCCCCATAGTCGTAATTTGCCGTAACGACTCTCAAAGGAATTGGTTTTTTGAAGGGCATGGACGGTAGCAGCTTCCCCGAGTGGGGTCAAACTACTACTGATGAGATTAAGCAAAAACATCCAAATCATGAGGGCAAGAAATGTTTGAAAGAAAAAGATACCCACAAATATAAACAGGCTCAGGAGTGCGGTGATGCGCATAATACCGATACGATCTTGCCTGTGATCGGATAACCAGCCCCAAAACATCGGCCCAATAATCCGAGTGATTTGTAACATCGACATTAATAATGAAATTTGAATCGCAGAAAAGCCAATTTGGTCAAAATACAAACTCAAAAATGGACTAACAATTCCTAAATAACCATAATAAAAAAAGAAAAAAATAGCGAATAGAATCTGGCTATTTTGGAAAAACAACATACGGATTTACGGTCGTTGTCCGGGTATAACTGGTGTTTGAGAGCATACATCAGCGCATTGGGCACGATGTTGTAAGACATGATCCATGACAACTAAAGCCAGCATGGCTTCGGCAATCGGCGTGGCTCGAATCCCCACGCAAGGATCATGGCGTCCTTTGGTTTGTATCATCACCGTTTGGCCGAGGCTGTCAATCGACTCTTTAGGTGTCAAAATACTGGAGGTGGGTTTAATAGCCAAAAATACTTCGAGGTCTTGTCCAGTACTTATTCCACCAAGGACGCCACCAGCATGATTAGTCTTAAAACCCATTGGCGTCATCTCATCGCCATGTACACTACCTTTTTGTGAGACAGATGCAAATCCTGAGCCAATCTCCACACCCTTTACGGCATTAATCCCCATCATGGCGTAAGCAATGTCGGCATCTAATTTATCAAATATTGGATTACCTAGGCCCACAGGCATGTGCGTGGCGCGCACCATAATTTTGGCCCCACAGGAATCGCCACTTTTACGTAACTCATCCATATAAACTTCTAAGTCTGCAATCTTAGTGACGTTGGCGGCAAAAAAAGGATTATTCTGAATATGCTCAACGCCTTCAAATGGAATTGAGATTTCTCCTAACTGTGTCATGTACCCCTGAAAAATAATCCCATAGTGTTCACGTAACCATTTTTTGGCAATCCCAGCTGCTGCGACGACTGGTGCTGTAAGTCTGGCGGATGATCTTCCACCGCCCCGTGGATCTCGAATCCCGTACTTTTGCTGATAAGTGTAGTCGGCATGACCTGGACGAAATGTATCGAGAATCTCTTTGTAATCTTGACTACGTTGATCGGTGTTCTTAATCAGTAGTGCAATCGGTGTGCCGGTAGTTTTACCTTCGAACACCCCAGATAAGATTTCTACCTGATCGGCCTCTTGACGTTGAGTGACGTGTCTGGATGTGCCTGGCTTACGACGATCAAGGTCATACTGCAAGTCACTGGCACTAAGTTCCATCCCTGGTGGGCAACCGTCGACCACGGCTCCAATTGCGGGTCCGTGTGACTCACCAAAGGTGGTCGTGCAAAATAAAGTTCCAAGTGTGCTTCCAGCCATAAGCTATATTATGGCATTTTTTACATCAAGCTTTGATGAAAAATCGGGAGTTTAACTATTCCCAGCTTCCGGCCAGTCTCTGATGTAAGCCTTTAACATGGTATTTTCAAAGCCTTGCGCTTCAACCACGGCTTTTGCAACATCGTAAAAAGAAATCACGCCCATCATTGCCTTATTCTCCACCACAGGTAAATAACGTGCATGTCGCTCGAGCATCATTTTGCGAACTTCATCGAGATCGGTTTCTGGTGTACAAATCAAAGGATTCTTATCCATCACCTTACCAACGGTCACCTCCTCAATCGTGCCATGATTGTGTGCCAACAAACCAATCACTTCACGAAACGTCAATATGCCGACAATATCGGCATGCTGAATCACTACCAATGAACCAATATCATGCTCAGCCATGATGCGGACGGCTTGATTCACGGTGGTTTCTGGGCTAATGGTATATAAGGTACTCCCTTTTAATTTTAAAATGTCGCTAACTTTCATATCACCTCCTTGAGGTCATCGTTGTTAATGCAGTCTATCGTTAATTTAAACATCTGTAAACCAGTTGTTATCCCTAATATGCGGCAAACTTGCAGTCAGGACGGCACCCGCCATCGTGACCCACCATGTCAAGTAAATCCAAACCAAAAATAATGGCACTATCGCAAATGCGCCGTATAAAGTCCGATAGACATGTACCTTGGAGACAAAGAATGTAAATCCATATTTGGCGGTTTCAAAAACAAGCGCTGCCACAATGCCACCAATGAGAGCATCGCGCCAACGTACTTCGGCACTCGGTCCCAATTTATACAACACAATAAAGGGCATCATGGTGAGTAAAAAAGGGACTAACCAATCAATAAGTTCAACGTGGTAACGAAACCCGACATCTAAATCATGCGAGGCTGCAACAAAGTACGAGGTAATATAAATACTCAAGCCAAGTAATACAGGGCCTAGAGCTGTAACCAACGCATACATCATCATCCTTTTAAAAAATGGTCGCTGTTGCTTGACTTGCCAAACTTGATTAAACGCTTTTTCGATTGTCATCAAAGTCAAAATAGCACTGAGTAATAGACCCCCAATACCAAAGAAGGTTAATCCCTTGGAGTGAATCGAAAAACTGGTCAAATAGCGACTAATCGTGTCACTCAAGCCTCCAGGGATGAGTGTATTGGTAATCCATAGTTGGATAGCTTCCCGTAAATTAATAAAGGTCGATAATTGACCAATCAAAATAGTTGCAATCGACAACATGGGTACAACGGCCAAAATGGTGGTGTAGGCGAGTGACCCAGATACTTGATTGAGTTGGGCCTGCGAAAAGCGCTGGCGCCAAAAGAGAAATAACTGTCGTCCTGTTCTAAATTGTTGTGTGCGTGTGCGGACCATGTACTTTAATAACTTGATTTTAAAAATACCACTATCATAACCACTATGCTTGCAACCAATATACTTGTCCTATATTACTCCCGTCATGGAGCAACGCGCCGTTTGGCTGAACTCATTGCTGAAGGGGTGGAATCTGTCCCACATTGTCAAGCTACAATGCGGACCGTGCCGGATGTTTCAGCGGTGTCTGAGGCAACTGAAAATGCGATTCCGGATCAGGGCTCGCCCTACGCAGAATACGCGGATTTGGCCGAATGTGATGGTCTTGCTTTAGGATCACCGACCCGTTTTGGCAATATGACCAGTGCTATGAAATACTTTTGGGATGGGAGTACTGCACAGTGGCTCTCGGGTGCACTTGCCGGTAAACCAGCAAGTGTCTTTACGAGCACCGGTAGTTTGCATGGCGGTCAAGAAACGACGCTACTGTCCATGATGTTGCCTCTCTTGCATCATGGCATGCTCGTCATGGGTCTACCCTATAGTCTTCCTGAATTAAGTTCCACCACAACGGGTGGCACGCCCTACGGAGTCTCCCATTTGGCTGGTGATCGGGGACAGCATCCGATCTCCCGCGAGGAACAACATTTAGCGATTGCCCAAGGCGTTCGCTTGGCAAAGATTGCTCAGCAGCTCAAAAATCCTGCATGACCCTTTTTAAATATTCTCTGAGCTTTGATCAAAAGTTGGCTTTTGTTAGTGCAATGCTCCTGTGTTTACTTTGTATCGCTTGGGAATGGGTAATCTCCCCGCTGCGTCCTCATGGCTCTTGGATGGTCTTGAAGTTTATTCCTCTTGGCTTGATGTTGCCAGGTCTTTACCGTGGAAACAATTACTCTTCTCAAGCAACTTCGATGATTATCTTGCTCTATTTTTTAGAGGGCTTTGCACGGCTGTTTGAACCTGGTCTGAACTGGATCTTGGCAAGTCTCGAACTGACACTTTCTAGTTTGGTGTTCTACGGTGTTTTGAAGTACCTTGGCCCACTTAAAAAAGCAGCAAAGGCCAATCGAGCGTCTGAAAGTCATATGAATGAAGGTTAAATAGCTCTCAATCTCCTAACAAAACATTTCTGATAGATGGGTGTTGTATGGTGTAGTACTCCTATTCCTTGATAGTTGCAGGTCTCAATTGTGGGCTTAGCTCCCATTGCAGCACAACGATGGTTTTGCGGTAATGGTTATTATGAAAATATATTATGAGCCAAGTGTTGCTTCATTTGGCTCTTGATTCCACTTGAGAAACAATATTTGTGCGAAACTTTCTAAAGATTAGGTAATTTATACCGCGTATAACTTCAAAATATCCAACTCCACTACCTGAAGGGCGTTGACATGGGTACTTTCGAGTTTAATTTTGGGGGCGCAACCAGCGTAAAAGGCTTCTTTCCAACGCTGAATACATAAACACCACTGATCGCCAGCCGCCAAGCCCGGAAATCGCCATTGTGGCCGCGGTGTCGATAAATCATTACCGACTTGTTGCGAATACAGCAAAAAGTCGTCAGTCATAATGGCACAAACCAAATGACTACCGACGTCTTCCGGACCTGTCTTACAACAGCCGTCACGATAAAAGCCAGTTAATGGCTCAAACGAACACGCCACCAAAGGCTCTCCAAGAACATTGCGCGCTACTTCGATTGTGCTAGTCATGTTGATTATTCCGGTTGTTGTGTAATTGATATAACAAAAATTATTACATAGAACTCGCTATAGAACTGATGTATTCAATCTCGCCATCATTTGTTCAGATCTTAAAATTAGGCGTGCAGCCTTACTTCAGGCTGGGCTACCAAATCATACGAATTTGTTATTTCAAGAAAATGGGTGGAGGAAAAAGTCTTAAAATAATTTTGGATAATTACTTAATTAAAGATGAAAAGTTTTTAGATCCGTCCACAGATTGTTGCTCTTGAAACTTTTCTTGCCTGTTTATTTATATCCCGCTTGATCGAGTAACTTTTGAGCAACTATTTGGTTTTTACCAATCGCAGAAACAGATACTTTTTCAACCTGAAAATTTCCCATACTCTTAAATGCAGGATTTTCAACTTTTACTGAAGTAACAGCAGGCCATTCATTATTGCCATTAGCAAGATACTCTTGGGCAGAATCACTAGCCAAATATTCTAAAAACTGGACTGCTTCTTTTGGATGTGGTGCATTACGAGCCATACCGCCACCAGAGATATTAATATGCACACCGCCAGCAAGTTGATTGGGCCACACGTAACCAATTTTAGAGATAGCGTTGATATCGTCATTTTTATCTGACTTCATCATGCGCGCAAAGTAATACGTGTTGACAAGCGTAACGCCACACTCTCCAGACGCAACAGCCTTAATTTGGTCTGTATCGCCCCCTCTAGGACTCCTAGCCATATTTGCCACCATTCCTTTTGCCCATTTTTCAGTTGCTGCCAGGCCATCTCTTTCAATGAGGGACCCGACCAATGACAACATGTATGGGTGTGCCCCGGATCGAGTGCACACACGTCCTTTATTTACAGGATCAGCTAATTTTTCGTAGGTTTCTACATCAGATTTATTGACTATCGATTTGTTGAACACAATCATGCGTGCTCTTGTAGAAAAACCAAACCAAGGAATGCCACCCGGCTCACTTGCAGCTCTTAAATTTAATGGGATACGTTCATCCAAATATTTTGATTGAATTGGGGAAAAAAACTGACTCATTTGCGCCCGCCATAGTCTGGCAGCATCTACCAATAGAATGACGTCCGCTTGACTTTTATCGCCCTCACTCTTAAGTCGCTCAAGAATGCCATTGTCATCCGCTTCAATCCGATTGATTTTAATGCCGGTCTTTTTGGTGAAGTCACTATACAAAGCTTCATCCGTTTGATAATGACGTGCTGAGTAAAGATTAAGTTCTTTTATAGGTTCTGCGGAGTATGTATTTCCACTAAGAATTCCTAATACAAAGACGCTACTTCTTACTAGTTTTTTTACTTCAATTAGTGATTTCATAGGTATTTTCATTCGTCATTATTGTTTGATTTAAATATTCTACAACATAATGAGAATCATTATCAATCGCATTAAAAGAGGCTTTATTGAATCATTTGGTTTCGTTTCTTTAGCTCAAGGATGCATTGAAAAGCAACAAGAGGGAGGCATCGACACAATGGTGCGCAACACTGATAATGGCTGGGAATCGCCTATTTCCCCTGAGAGATCATTCTCGATAAAATCAAAACCGGTAATAGTCCAGCTAAGACAATGGTTAATGCGGGAAGCCCCAGCTCAGAAAGTCGCTCATCAGCCGCTAATTGATAGGTTGCGACTGCTAAGGTATCAAAATTAAATGGCCGTAATAAAAGCGTTGCCGGCAACTCCTTCATGACATCCACAAAGACAAATAAACCAGCCGTAAATAAACTACGCTTTAACAGGGGTAAGTGAACTCTCCTTAACACCTGCAATTTAGACAAACCTAGAAGCTCTGCGGACTCATCCATAGAGGGCGTAATGCGTGTCAGCCCAGCTCCAATACTTTGTAAACTAGATGACAAAAAACGCACCAAGTATGCATAAATGAGAATCCCAGCACTCGCAGACATCCACCAACCGATATGAAAAATTTCTAAGATGGAGAGAATGCCGATCGCCAATACGGCTCCAGGTAATGCATAACCAAAGCCAAGCAACCGATTCAACCAACTTAAACGTGGATTTAGCCTCACTGAATATGCAAAAAAAAGTGCTAGACCAACCGATATGATGGCTGTTAAAACAGAAGCCAATAAAGAATTACTCAGCCAAGAAAAATAACGAACGTCAATCGTTAATCCTTGTTGAAACAGCAAGTGCAATAACCCAATGGCTGGTAATAAAAATCCGCAAAGTAATGTCGTCCCAGAAAATATGAATGCAAAGAGTGCAGACTTCCCATGAAGTCGCCTAGGTGCCGGTCTACCTTGCGCAGATGATGCATAACGGATGACGGATCGGCTATTTTGTTCGATTGTAAAAATAATAAGCACAAAACCGAGCAAACTTAAGGACAGTTGTACTGCAACTAAACGATCACCAAAGGAGAGCCAAGCTTTAAAAATACCCGTAGAAAATGTTTGGACGCCAAAGTAAGATACCGCTCCAAAATCTGCCAATACTTCCATCATAACTAAGGCTAGGCCAGCAAAGATTGCCGGCCTAGCCATCG
Source organism: Burkholderiaceae bacterium (assembly GCA_947462685.1). Classification (GTDB taxonomy): domain Bacteria; phylum Pseudomonadota; class Gammaproteobacteria; order Burkholderiales; family Burkholderiaceae; genus Polynucleobacter. The sequence goes on from CANHPL010000008.1 coordinate 32,927, forward strand.
GCAAAACCAATCTAAAAAAACCTTTTGATGGGCTATACCCCAAAGTCTCTGATACTTCGATGAGTCGACGACTTCTCTCCAAAAAAGCCGTACGGGTAATCAAATAGACATATGGAAATAGGCAAAATGAAAATGTCCAAATAGCCCCAGCAAAGGATCTCGGGTCAGGAAAAAATCGTAAAGCATTGACATCCAATAATGAGCGCAGTGTTGCCTGAATAGGGCCAGAAAATTGTAATAGATCAACAAACAAATAAGCCATCACATAAGTAGGTATGGCTAATGGCAGGATTAAAGCCCACTCAAATATCTTCTTGCCAGGAAAATCGTAGCTAGCAATTAGCCATGCATTTCCCACGCCGAGAATGAAAACACCGATGCCAACGCCGGAAATTAAAAGCAGTGTTGAGGCAATATATCCCTGTAGAACATAGTTCCATAGATGGCCGATGGTATTGGTGGCTTGCAATTCTAATTGACTGGGTTGCTCAGTAAATAAAAATGGCAAAAGTAATCCAAAGAGCGGTAAAAAAAGGAATAGTGCGGTTGGCACCAACATGCGGTTCATGTACTAGGCAATCCGTGTAGACTCTATTGATTAATTAATCTATTAATAATAATGCGACAATTATAGGATGAACTCTGATAGCGCACTTTTATCCATCAAAGATCTTGGTATTGATTATCCAAGTCCCGAGGGCCATAGCAGTATATCTGCTGTAAGAGGCCTGAACTTAGATCTTGCTCAGGGTGAGATTGGCTGCCTATTGGGTTCATCTGGCTGCGGTAAATCCTCTGTATTACGCGCTATTTGTGGGTTTGAAAAATTAACTTCAGGTGAAATCCTGCTCCGGAACCAAATTGCTAGCTCGCCCCTAATGAACTTACCCACCAACCAAAGACGGGTTGGAATGGTGTTTCAGGATTTCGCACTCTTCCCTCACCTGAATGTTCTCGATAATATTGCCTTTGGTATCCGCAACCTGCCACGCACAAAAAGAATAGCGACTGCCATGGATTGGTTACAACGAGTTGCACTATCAGATAAGGCAAAGTACTACCCTCATGAGCTCAGTGGCGGACAGCAACAACGGGTTGCGCTTGCAAGAGCTATGGCCCCAGAACCAGATTTAATTTTGCTCGATGAACCATTCTCTAGTCTCGATGTAGACTTGAGGGAGCGCCTTGCGGCAGATATGCGTGACATCCTCAAAGCAAATCAGGTGACCGCTCTGTTAGTGACGCATGATCAATTAGAAGCCTTTGCCATTGCCGATAAAGTTGGCGTAATGAAGGATGGTCGAGTGATTCAATGGGATGCTCCCTACGAGCTTTATCATCAACCAGTGAATCGCTATGTGGCCGATTTTATTGGTCGAGGGGTATTGATTAAGGGTGTCATTCAGGCACAGAATAAGGTGCTCATAGAGCTTGGCGAATTAGACTTGGACCAAAATTACCAGAATGATATTGGCGAGGAGGTTGACGTCCTTCTTCGTGAAGATGATATTTATCACGATGATGATAGCCCAGTTCTTGCCGAGGTCGTCAGTAAAACATTTAAAGGTGCAGACTTTCTCTACACCCTCAAACTTCATTCAGGGGCTATAGTATTTGCTCTTGTTCCAAGTCATCACAATCACGCCATTAGTGAAAAGATTGGGGTTCGATTAGCCGCAGATCATGTTGTTATTTTTAAAAAATAATAAGCTTTTGATCTGACATAATTTGAGGATAGCGTTTGAAAGCTCCACGAAATCAAGTAATCAACCGGCTACTCTCATATATTTAAACTTAATCAAGCTTAAGCCAAGTCACCCTCCAGAGCAAACGCACTTCCTAAAGTAAAGCAAGTTGGGCTTTAATTTTCGCTGAATTCACTCTTCCGTACTGTAACGAACAGAGCAAAAAACTTTCACTGTCAATAATCAGTGTAGTTGCTCTTTCATGGGCTTTGAAAATCCGAGTACTCACTTTATTGTCAATTTCTGTTATTTAAATAAAAAGGTTTAATAATGCTAACTAAAATAGTATCTAGGACAAAAACACCACTGTGGTCCATTATGATCCTAGGATTAACTAGCTCCAATACATTTGCATCCACTGCGATGCTAGATCAAGATGATCTTGTCGGAATCTCATTTTGGTTAATTTCAATGGCTTTAGTTGCATCTACAGCATTCTTTTTTCTTGAAAGAGATGTTGTTTCAACCAAATGGAAAACTTCCTTAACGGTTTCTGGATTAGTCACTTTAGTTGCAGCAGTTCACTACTTTTATATGAGGGAAGTTTGGGTTGAAACCGGTTCAACTCCCACAGTTTTTCGTTATATCGATTGGCTAATTACCGTACCCCTATTGATGGTTGAGTTTTATTTGATCCTTTCCGCTATTGCTAAAGTTCCAACTGGTGTTTTTTGGAGATTAATGATTGGCACTTTAGTGATGCTAATTGGCGGTTATTTAGGTGAAGCTGCTTACCTTACCGCCTTCCCTGCCTTTATCATCGGAATGCTGGGTTGGGTATTTATCTTGTACGAGATTTTTGCTGGCGAAGCCAGTAAGATCAATTCCGGAAGCGCTACCCCAGCTGTGCAAAAAGCATTCAATACAATGCGTTGGATTGTTACGATCGGTTGGGCCATCTATCCAGTCGGGTATTACTTCGGATACTTAACAGGCAACGACCCAAGCGAGTCTGCAAGCCTTTTAAATCTAATATATAACCTTGCTGATGTTTTAAATAAGATTACTTTCGGCCTCATTATCTGGAATGTTGCAAAAACAGAATCAGAAACGTTAAAGCATTAATTTTTCGAGTTAATCATAATTTCTCCAGCCCTCGCTGGAGAAATTATCTTTTTGAGATGCCTAACGGTGATTAATTATTCAGAATCAAGTCCCCCGAATAACCCCCAACAAGTGAATCAATCTTTGCAAGATGTTAATATTCAAATTGACGATCTCCTAAGCGAAGTTGAAGTACTCATGTTTACTACGATGCAATGCTTCGAAGATTGCAAGATTTTTGGTTCGGACATTCTTCAAGATGCAGCAGTCTACCACCTGCAAACTGGCGGTCAACGTCTTCGGGCAAAACTGGCATTGAGTGCCGGTTATACAGTAGGTTTAGATGAAAGTGACTGTGTTCGTATTTCTGCCGCCGTTGAACTTCTTCACAATGCTTCTTTAATTCATGATGACCTTCAAGATGGTGATTTAATAAGACGAGGTCAGGCATCCGTTTGGAGCAAGTATGGTAATCAACTTGCTATTTGCTTAGGAGATTTATATCTATCTTCAGCTTATTCTGTGCTTGCAAAATTTAGCAATAGCATTTTATTGCCACAACTATTTAATGTCTTCCACCTAAGTGTTAGTAAAGCTACGTATGGTCAGGTAGTCGATCTCACTCTTTTACCTGAAGATATGAGCCTTGCTTCTTATATTGAAATCGCTCAGGCAAAATCTGGAGCACTTTTAAGCTTACCTTTTGAATTAATTTTTATTGCAAATCACCAACCTCAATTAATTCATTTGGCACGCCTCGCATGCCAACATTTTTCTGTAGGATATCAGATTTTTGATGATTTTAAGGATTACCCAAACGATCGAGTCAATATCTTTAGTACTCTTAAACTTCTAGAATCTCAAAGTAAGAACTTTGTAAACCCTTTTGCTGCTGCAAAAGAAATTGCAATCTATTACCTCCTTGAATCAGAAGCAATACTTGGTCGTTTACCCTGCAAGTCTGGTTTTCTTTTAGAACAATACTCCACAGAGATTCGTTATCAAATTGAGGAGTCAAATTGGACTATGTAAATTGAAGCATGCCATTGTGGTGGGTGGAGGTTTTGGTGGCATAGCTAGCGCTCTAAGGCTCCGAGCAAAAGGTTATGACGTTACTTTAATAGATAGATGCTTACAACTAGGTGGTCGGGCTCAGTATTTAGAAAAAAATGGTTATCGACATGATGTTGGACCAACCGTTATTACCGCACCTTTTTTGTTTGAAGAGTTATTTATGCTCTTCAACGAAAAATTAGCGGATCATATTACTCTAGTACCACTCAAACCTTGGTACCGGTTTGTATACCCAGATGGTGATCACTTTAACTATGGGGGCTCATTAAAGGATACCTTAGATGAAATCAGGCGCATTGAACCCGATGATTGCGATGGTTATATCAAGCTCCTGAATCACTCCAAGCATATTTTCGAAATAGGTTTTGTTGAACTTGCTACCCAACCCTTTAATCGACTTTGGACTATGGTCAAGCAAATCCCAAGACTGATTGGATTACAAAGTTACAAAACAGTATGGCAACTAGTAAGTCATTATTTAAAAAGTGAAAAACTGCGCCAAGCTTTTTCTATTCAGCCACTCTTGGTTGGTGGAAATCCGTTCGATACAACGAGTATTTATGGTCTCATTCATTACCTAGAAAGAGAATACGGCGTCTATTTTGCAATGGGTGGCACGCACGCGCTGACTCAGGCTTTAGAGCAACTCATGAAACGTCATGGTATTCAGATTCTTTTAGGTCAAACAGTGAAATCACTCATCATTTCTAAAAATACTGCGACCGGAGTAGTTTTAGAGAATGGTCAAGAGCTCATGGCTGATATTTTAGTCTCTAATGTAGATCCTTTGTTTTTGTATACGCACATGATTAAGCCAGAAAAACAAACTTTTTTAACTCGCCGTAAGGTTAAAAAAGCCAAGATTTCAATGGGACTTTTCGTACTTTATTTTGGAACGACAAAAACCTATCCTGATATTGCTCATCATACGATTTGGTTGGGTGAACGTTATAAAGAATTACTGAAAGATATTTTCGATCGAAAAATTTTATCAGAGGACTTTTCGCTGTATCTTCATCGCCCTACGGCTACAGACCCTAGCTTTGCTCCAAAAGGATGCGATAGTTTTTATGTTTTGTGCCCAGTCCCCAATCTACTGGGTGGGCAAGATTGGACAGTCGAAGGGCCTAAGTTACGCGACCGAATTGTTGCTGCTCTTGAAAAAACCAGCCTACCTCATCTTTCACAAACCATTACTAATGATTTTTTTATGACGCCAGAGCACTTTAAAGAGAACTATTTAAGTGCACAAGGTTCTGGATTTTCCATCTCGCCGCTATTTAGCCAATCCGCATGGTTTCGTTTTCATAATCGAGCTGAGGGAATTAAAAATCTCTTTTTGGTTGGGGCCGGAACTCACCCTGGAGCCGGTCTACCTGGAGTCATCTCGTCTGCAAAGTTAGTTGATACATTAATTCCGAGAGTTGCAAAGGCACATTTAACTTGATACTCATACGCTCTCCTGCCACTTCAGCGCAAGCCACTCAAATTTTAGCGGACAAAGGAAAAAGCTTTTATTGGGCCAGTCATTTTTTAGGTAAAAAATACCTCAGTAGAGCCACTCAGCTGTATGGTTTTTGTAGGTATCTGGATGATTTGGTCGATGAGGAGGAACTCCAAGAACTCGCTAAACAAAAGATCATTGCTGCGCGACAAGATATTGCTAAAGGGATTTCAGATCATCCCATTTTGAATGATGGCATTGCTTTACTAGGGTATTGTCACGTTCCGCAGGACATTGTCTTCGATTTAATTATGGGGATTGAGTCAGATACTGAGCTCGTGAGAGTTGCCAATAAACGTGATTTACTCCACTACTGTTATCAAGTTGCCGGTACGGTTGGACTGATGATGTGTGGTGCTTTAGATGTGACTGATCCCGCCGCTAGACCATATGCAATTGATTTGGGAATCGCTATGCAACTCACGAATATTTGCCGAGATATCAAGGCTGATGGCTTAGTTAATCGCAGATACATTCCAGCTGATTTAATTGAAAATATCGAAGTAAGTTTTCTAATAAATCCAAATGAAGAACAAGCAAAAGTGATTCAAAACGCAGTTGCAAAACTTTTACAGTTAGCAGATACCTATTACCAAAGTGGCGAAAGGGGTCTTTCCTATTTACCACTGCGCGCAAGGTTCTCCATTTTCATTGCAGTTCGTATTTATCACGGTATAGGTAATCAGCTCAAATCAGAAAATTATGAATATTGGCATGCGCGAATCATTGTCTCTGCCACAAGAAAATTTGTGATCACGATCCTAACACTAGGTTCAATATGTTTGAATCGCCATTTTTGGTTTCATCCAAAAAAACATGATGCCCGTCAACAGAAATATCTTTTAAACGCTACATCTCACTCCGAGTTTTACTAAATGGAGTTTGCCGATGTCGATTTAATTGTAATCGGTGCTGGTTGCGCAGGATTAAGTCTTGGTTTTAATCTAGCAAAAATGGGAAATGCTGCGCCAAGAACTGTTTTTCTTGAACAACGAAGTGACTACCAAAATGACCGTACTTGGTGTTTTTGGGGCTTTCCAAAGACACCATTTATGGAATTAGTGCACAACCGCTGGTCTACGGTAAAAATAAATGATTCCAACAAAAAAAGCACCCTCATTCACTGCGAATCATCCCCTTACCAACTTCTCGTCGCCAGTGATTTTTATGAACATACTTTAGCAAATATTACCCAAAATAAACGATTGGACCTACGAATGGGAATCCAACTTTCTAGTGAACCAACTCTGGAAGGTCATGATTGGTTGATTCACACCAATCATGGAAGTTTTAAAACTAAAGCCATCATTGATACACGTCCCATATCAATCAATTCGATGGGTAATACAAAACTATGGCAATCCTTTGTCGGCTATGAAATTACCTGTGATCAACCCGTCTTTGATCCGAATATGGCGTATCTCATGGACTTTTGTGAACCCAATGATACTTTTGTTGGCTTTACATACGTTTTACCTTTTTCATCAAAAAGTGCATTACTCGAATTTACTAGCTTTGGCAGCCAGCCCTACTCGAAGGATGATCTTTTAGATCAATTAGAGAAAACGATTAGCAAATATGTTGGAAAAAGACATTTTTCAGTTACAAGAACTGAATCCGGTTTAATACCTATGGGATTAGAATCAAAAATTGCGGCTAAAGGAAATAAAATACCAGCTAGTTACGCACGAGTTGGAGTAACTACCGGTTCTGCTAGGCCAGCTACTGGATATACTTTTCAACGTATTCAAATTTGGGCGCAAAAGTGCGCTAAAGAACTGCAGCAAACAGGTCTTCCAATCAATCATCCGCCCGACTCTTTCTTGCTATCGATCATGGACGATATTTTTTTAAATGTGCTTCGTAATAATCCAGCCATAGGGTCGGCACTATTTATGGATCTTTTTTCTAAGGTGAGTCATCCTAGACTCATCCGTTTTTTATCTGATCAAGGCAGTCTTTTGGACCACCTTGCAGTGATCGTAGCCCTACCGCCGGCACCTTTTTTAAAAGAAGTCTTACAAATTTTAAAACAGAAATTAAGTAGATGACCGTTATCAAATTTCAAGGTATCTTATTCAGCATCATCGCAGTGATGGTTGCAATTATCAGTACTTTTTGGAAGCCTGATGATTCTCTTTTCTATTTAATCATTCTTGCAACAATTATATTTTTCTTAGGTGTGCCTCACGGCGCTTTAGATCCAATTTTTGTAAAGAAATTACTCATGATCTCCACATGGAAATCTTGGTTATTTTTTCTGTTGCTATATTGCGCGTTAGGTATTGCTATGGCGATATTTTGGATGCTATCTCCCCTACTATTTATGATTACCTTTTTGGTTTTATCCGTACTCCATTTTTCAAGAGATTTAGAAAGTACCACTCCAGTCATCACTAAGTTACTGTATGGAGGAGCAGTGATTGTGTTACCAACTCTACTTCATTACACCACGATGGTGAAATTATTTTCTTTAATTTTAAGTCTTCATGACGGACTTCTCATTGTTGATTTTTTAGATCTCATCGCAATCCCTTATTTGATAATTGTGGTTATTGCGCTCCTTAAAGAAAGTTATAAAAACACTTTTCAAGCTATTGAGTTTTTTTCTGTAAGCTTATTAGCAATCCTTGCTCAACCGTTGTTGAGCTTTACCGTATTTTTCTGTGGGATGCATAGCATAAGGCATGTTCTTCGCACGAAAAATTATTCAGCATTGAGTTGGAGAACGATTTTTTTAACTTCACTATTACCTATGATTGGTATCGCTTTAATTATTCTATTGAGTTGGATCTATTTACCAACCTCACCCAATTACCCGCGCACCCTACAATTGACTTTTGTTATATTGGCATGCCTAACCTTACCGCATATGCTATTGGTAGACAGGGTTCTTTTCCGACCAGTGTGATCCTTCAAAGGTAGTGAATTTGGTACAGTTGAAAAAACAATGATTTTTGATTCTAGAAAAGAATTTATAGAGCATTAACGAATGGATAGCTTTGCACGGAATTTAGTTATATACCTAGACAAAATTCAAATGATTCAAATAGGATCAAATTAAGATTGAGGTATGGTCATAGCAATCAAATTAGCTGCATTAGCCATTTGTGGAAACATTGCTAGAGTCTCAAGCAATTCGTCAGAATTGCAATGCGGTGCACCAAAAGCAACGAGCTCACGGAACTTCTGCTCCAAAGCCTGCGGACTCATTGGTGGTTGTGCCCCACTAATCGCACGAGTGATCACACGCCCGCTTTGTAGATGAATGACTAGCCGCGCCTCATCAGTGCCCAGGCCCTCATCTGCAATGATTCTAATTTTTTCACGGCAGGCGTGCACGACTAAATCATTCGCAGCCTCGTCAGTAAAGTTACGAACACCAGTCTCTCCCCTTAGCAGGGCAATGGCAACCGCGTGCTGAAGACTTAGCTTGGATTCAAGTCCATCAACTGGATGAATCCGATCAGCACGAATTTTCGATAGTGGATGAACATTCACCATGATTTGTTCAATGTCATCTAAAGCAAAGATCGGCGTATCGTCTATGGCTAAACAGGCGACCAGTGTTGGATGCAATAAGAAGCCACAGGGGTAAGGCTTATATGTATTGTGTGATGCAATCCAGTTTTGTCCTAGTCCTTCGCAAATACTTTCATCCAAAGGTCGTGACCCCATGACCTCGAAAAATCCAAAACGCGCTTCTAGCACCCGGTCGTTGGCAGTGATGCCGTGACTTGCGAGTTGTGCGGACAGTAAGCCATTGCGCGCCGCATGAGCAATGTTTAAGCTCTTGGCCATAGTGCCTAGACTGGCGACCAAGCCACTAGATTGTGTTGCTGCATGACCCACTGCCCAAGCCAATTGTTGAGGGTCGAGGCGCATAAGGCGCCCTACAGCAATCGCTGCTCCAAAGACACCGCAAGAGGCCGTAATGTGCCAGCCCCGCTCGTAGTGGCCTGGCGAAACTGCAAGACCGATTCGGCATTCAACTTCCATACCTAACAAAAAAGCGTGCAAAAAATCTTCACCGCTTACGACAGTCTGACTAGCCCAGGCAACCAAAGCTGATGCAACTGTGCCAGCAGGATGAATCCCTGTCGGCCAATGGGTATCATCAAAATCAAGGATATTAGAAGTAAAAGCGTGAATCAGTGCAGCATTTGCTGGGTCAAACTTTTCAGCACGGCCAATCAGTTGAGCATCACCATGACCGAAAGGCGCTAGCGCTCGGATTAGTCGGTCTGAATCGGGACTGCTTGCGCCACCAAGGGCGCAGGCGAGCCAATTCATCCATGATGAAGCAACTGAATTTTTTATGCTTACGTCAATATCAGTCCATTGCGAATCGAACACCCACTGGACAAGCTTCTGCGTTGTAGAAGTTTCATCCATTTTCTTCATGAAAACGTTCTCATCTCAATAGATATGATGCGTAAACCCATCGTTAGTTAAGCGTAATCCCAGCCTTTTTTACTACCGGACCCCAGCGATCAAGTTCTTGTCGCACATAACTTGCCGCTTGCTCAGGTGTTCCACCCAAAGCTTCTGTTCCTTGGGATGCAAAGCGCTCTGAAATCTCACTCGACTTCAGTGCCTGGTTTACTTCACGGTTTAAGCGGGAAATAATCTCATGTGGCGTTCCGGCTGGTGCCATCAAGCCGTACCAAAGTGCGACATTAACGGATGGAAATCCTAACTCAGCAAAAGTTGGTGTGTTTGGCAACAGCGGGTTACGGCGAGGGCTTGCAGCAGCAAGGGCTCGAATTTTTCCAGTATTGATGTACGGCAGTAGCGATGGTGCCCCATCAAACATGACTTGCACCTGTCCACCAACTAGGTCAGCCACAGCGGGGCCGCTACCACGGTAAGGCGCGTGGATCATGGTAATCGATGTTGCCGCAGTAAACAATTCACCAGCCATGTGCGGTGCACCGCCATTGCCCGAAGAAGCAAAGGCCAATTTATTGGACGGCTGCTTAGCAAGCGTAATAAACTCAGGCAAGGTTTGTGCTTTCAGGTCAGCGTTTATCGTCATGATCAGAGGTAAGCTCGCCAACATGGTGATGGGTGTAAATGATGTGATGGGGTCATATGGCAACTTGGTCATTAAATGGGGGCCAATGCCATGAGTAGTAATCGAACTTTGCAACAAGGTATAACCATCTGGCGCTGACTTGGCTACAAAATCGCTAGCAACTGCACCGCTCGCGCCCGCCTTGTTTTCCACTATTACGGACTGCCCCATCTGGGTCGATAGCTTTGACGCTAAAAGCCTGGCGATGAAGTCGGCAGCGCCCCCCGGTGGTACAGTCACGATGAGTTTAATAGGACGGTTGGGGTATGCTCCTGCGTCTTGTGCCTGAGCCCAAGTGCCTATTAAAGCGCATAGTAATATGCAGATATATTTAATCAGTTTTGACGACATGAAAAACCTTTCTATTTAAGAGCTTAAAGGAGAAAACATGGAAACAAACCCGAGCTTTGGTTCTAGTCATTTGAGGGACTCCAGTCAAACTGATTCGACGTAGGTGTCAAAAAATTCCAGTCGTGTTCTCCTAAGTAATTGTTGAAGAAAATCCACTTTGCGATTTAATCTTACAGGATATTTCTAAAGAATCTACAAACATAAAATCTTATAATATCAAAAGCCACATAATTAGCGTGCTTAAAAAGTAAACATTATTTAGAGTAAATATCTTAGACAATTTGGCCGAGATCTGACCTAATTTTTAGCAACACTCCCAAAGAGAAAAATTATTGATAATCTAACTCTAAAAGAAGTAAAAAATCACAATTAAAGATACTACACAGGTTATAGAAGCATTGGGTGGGTTGGTTCAATTAACAATGAAAAAATAACTGCTCAATTAATAGTTTAAATAATATTCAGCTCAATTTTTATGCATGAACCAACACACTCAAAATGGTAGGTATGTGGCTGTGGAGACCGTGATAGACTTGAGCTGTTTTAAAAAATTAAAATATAAAATATGAAAACTCTAGTATATGGAGCGGGGGCAATTGGAAGTTGGTTAACCGCTGAGTTAACAAAGGCAAATCACGATGTTTGTCTTTTGGCAAGGGGTCAGAACCTCAGAAATTTGCAAGCCAATGGTGTGAAATACGGTGAAATAGGTGGTGAGCAATTTACAGTTCCCGTTCGTTGCATAGCACCTGAGTCAACTGAAAACAACTTCGATATCATTTTTGTTACACTTAAATCCATGCAAATAGCCGATGCGGCTCAGGATATCGTTGCTAGATTGTCACCAGGTGGCTCTCTGGTGATGATACAGAATGGGTTGCCTTGGTGGTACTTCAGTGGCATTGATTCTGCATGGAATGGTAGACGCTTAGAAACATTAGATATAGATGGGTCGTTGACCAAAAATATTCCGTTAGAGGCGATTGTGGGAGCAGTTATTTTCAGACCTGTGATCAAAGTAGGCCCTACTGAATACGTTCTTCCAAAAGTGCCAAAATCTTGGTTATCCATTGGTGAAGTGGATAATCAAATTCGTCCTCGTTTATATGAAATTGAAAAATTAGTAGCATCTACTGGTTTTGCAGTTCAAGTCGTTGAAGATATTCGAAAAGCAAAATGGCAAAAATTATTAAGAAATATAGTTTGGAATACACTTTGTACGATTGGTCAGTCAGCGCCAGGTAGATTTGAAGCTCATCCCTATGGATCTGAAATAGTTTATCTCATTATGAATGAGGGTTTAGCAGTAGCTCATCAACTGGGCATTGATTTAGATATCAATCCTGAAAATGAGTTATTGAGCGTTAAGGGAGATTTTCGAAATACCCCATCAATGCTTCAAGATATTAGAGCAGGTCGTCCTCTAGAAAGTGCAGCAATCATCAAAGTAGTTATCGAAATGGGTGAAATTTTAAATATTGCAACGCCAACTTTGCGCATGATTTCTTTACTGGTCGATGTTTTGAATCAGACGGCGCAGGAAGAAGGTGGTGGTATTCAGTTAGTTGTTCCATAAATCTCTATTTAGAAAAATTATGAAAATATTAAATCAATTTTTAATTATTCTTGGTATAACTTGTTTAAGTTTTAGCCTGAATGTATCTTTACGAGCACAAGAATACCCAAATAGGCCTATCAAAATTGTTATCCCTTATCCACCTGGAGGCCCCTCAGATATTGTTGGACGATTACTTGGTCAGGCACTCAGTGAAAGTCTTGGTAAGCCTGTGATTATAGAAAGTAAACCTGGTGCTGCCGCTAATATTGGTATGCAATATGTCGCAAGGTCTAATCCAGATGGTTATACACTTTTGTTGGTGAGTAGTAATTTAGTGATTAATCCTAATTTATATGCAAATCCTGGATATGACGCTATCAAAGATTTTGCACCAATTATTATGCCGGCGGGTTCACCCAATTTAATTATTGTTCACCCGAGCTTCCCAGCAAAAAATATTCAAGAATTTTTAGCCTTAATCAAAGCAAATCCTGGAAAGTATGACTTTGCAAGTCCTGGCGGTGGTTCGGGACCGCACCTTAGTGCAGAGTTGTTAAAGTTAAAATTAAGTTTAAGTATGCAACATATCCCATTTAATGGAGGTGGGCCTGCACTTCAAGCCGTTTTAGGCAATCAAGTTCCTATTGGTTTTTCTACGCTACCTCCAGCAATTGCTCAGGTCAAGTCAGGAAAATTAGTTGGTATTGCTTTTACAAGTAGTTCGAGATCACCAGTCTTACCAGATACTCCAACCCTCGCTGAAGCGGGTGTTCCTGAAGTGGAGGGAGAAACCTTACAATTTATTGTCGCTCCAGCCGGAACACCAAGTGCAATTATTCAAAAACTAAATTTGGAATTTAATAAGGCTTTATCGAATCCAGAATTACAAGCGAGGTTAGTCAATGCTGGATACTTTGTTTATAACAATTCACCGGAGCAAACTGCTCAGAAAATTCGATTAGAACTTGATAAGTGGGGGGCTGTTATTAAAGCTGGAAAGATTAAACCCGACTAATTTTTCAAGATTTATAGGAAGGGTCTAATTTATCCAACATGCGAAGGAGTGCTTGCCACTCTCCCTTTTTTTCCTGATAGCCTGGCCTAGAAAAACTTTTAGCCACACCTTCTGCAACTTCTTGAGTAGGAATGATCAATTTTGCCCCACCAGCAAGAGCCGCAATTTGAATTTGACAAGCTCTTTCGAGGTAATACATATAGTCAAAAGCTTCCCGAACAGTATTCCCACAAGTTAACAGGCCATGATTGTTTAAAATCAGGGTCATCTTATCCCCAATATCGGCCACTAAACGTTGACGCTCTTCTAAGTTCAGAGCTACACCTTCATAGGCATGATAGGCAACATTGTTGGTGAGTCGCATGGCATGTTGAGAAATTGGCAACAATCCTTGCTCTTGAGCTGACACGGCAACACCTGAGGCCGTATGTGTGTGCATCACACAATGGACATCGCTACGTGCTTCGTGAATGGCGCTATGAATGACAAATCCAGCCTGGTTAAAACCTAACCCAGTTGGATCATCGACGATTTCTCCATCCAGTGTAACTTTCACTAGATTAGAAGCTTTAACTTCATCCCACATGAGACCAAATGCATTTAGCAGGAAATGGTTATCTGATCCTGGAACTTTGGCAGAAATATGGGTATATATCAGATCCGTCATCTTAAAATGAGCTGCAAATCGATAGCAAGCTGCAAGATTTACCCGAGTTTGCCACTCTGCCTCACTGACTTTGCTACGCAAATCGTTATCCGATAAATCCATAATTAGCCTCCGTAATTGGTACTTTTTCTTAATTATAAATTCTATTTCTTATTCGCCCTTTGTTTTTTATTAAAGTAATGATTAAACAAGAATTAGCAAACGTCCCGATTGATGAAGTTGGATACACAAAATTTGAGGCTATAGCTGCTTAACTTACTCTACTTTTGAGTTCAGTTATAAATGTGAAGATTACCTTATCAATTTTATTTAAATTCAAAGTCAAATTCTATTTAAGATCACCTTATTTTGGAATTTCCTTAACTAAAATTCGTATAGATCTTCAACCAAAAGAAACTTTTTTACTTGGTTTAATTCATACACTGCTGGAAGTCAGCTGAACCGGGAGCTAATCCTAAGCGGATACATTTTTGGCGTTTGATATCTTGAGGATTACTAATTGGAGCAACTAGTTTGGGAACAACGGGGGCTACGACTTGTGGTGCTTGTGCCTTAACGAATTTATCATTTTCCCACCAGCCTTGTTGGCTAACAGTTCCATTAGAGTCATAAAAAGTTCCATAACCATTTTTTTGGTTACCACTATATTGACCCACATGTTTACGACCATCAGACCAAGTCATTGCCCCTTGACCATTCATTTGACTATCTTTCCATTGCCCCACGTATTTGATACCATCAGACCATGTATTTATACCTTGGCCATTTCTTTTATCGTTTAGCCACTGCCCCACGTATTGCTCCCCATTTGGCCAAGTCATTGTCCCTTGGCCATTTTTTATATCTTCTTTCCACTGCCCCACGTATTGTCTTCCATCTGCCGAAATAAGTGTTCCTTGGCCATGGTATAAGCCGTCTTTCCATTGCCCCACATATTTAGATCCATTAGAAAAAGTGTATGTTCCTTGACCATAGATTAAGCCCTCTTTAAATTGCCCCACATATTTATTTCCATTGGTAAAAGTATATGTTCCTTGTCCATTCCATTTGTTGTTTCTGACTTCACCAACAAATATATCGCCAGCGTTATTACCGCCGGCAGGAAATGTATAAGCTCCATAACAATTATCCCAATAGTCACCGTTACATGAAGGCAAATTACTCTGTGAAAATGAAATACAAGATATAAGCAGGCTTAATAAGATTAGACTTTTTTTCATGGATATTAGATTATCACAAGTATTTTTCAGAAATCGTTTGAGCAAAATACTATGTATACCCTAGCCTAAACTCAAATGGCCATTATGGGGGGTAAGTCTATGTAGGAAATTGAATGGGGATGTACCCCTTATTTAACTAGCCTATAACTTGGTTTATCTAGCTATAGAAATAACAACAATTTAGACCCTAGCGAAGTAAACAAAAAGAGTTATATGAGGAAATTTGGGCAATTTATTGAAGTTTAGCGAACAACTCCAATAAACCCTCGAAAATTAGTGATGTAAGCAGTCATCCCCAGTTTTATCTCAGGACTGCACCCTAGTAACAGGAACTTTAGCTATAAATTCGGATAATTTTCAATCAATCCGACTGAAACCACTGTAATCAGATAAGGAGATTGAAAACCCAATTTTTTGGAACAGGGAGGTAACATTAGCTCGAATTTTACATTATCCACCTTTGACCCTTAAACCACTTTTAGAAATAAATTATCGAAAATTTATCTCTTTGGAACTGTTACTAAAAATTAGGTCAGATTGGGTACAATTGGGTATAAAATTAGGCTGCAATTTTTATACAACCCTAATTAATGGGTGTTATTGGGTGTGATAATGGGTGTAAAATGGACTATGATCAAATCTAGCACTCTAAAAATAAGCCATGAACTTCTTAAATTGATTTCAAAAATCGATGAATTTAAGGGGGCTTGGCGTGCGCTTGGCATATTAGCGCCTGAAAGACTCTCAAAACTGCGTCATGTAGCCACTATCGAAAGTATTGGCTCCTCAACACGTATCGAGGGAAGCAAGTTAACCGACCGGGAGGTTGAGAAATTCCTATCCAATTTACTAATTAAAGAGTTCTCTACCCGCGATGAGCAAGAGGTAGCTGGCTACGCTCAGGTTATGGATTTAATTTTCTCATCTTGGAATGAAATCCCTTTTACTGAAAATTACATCAAGCAGTTACACCAACAGCTATTGGGATTTAGCTCAAAAGATGAATGGCATCGAGGACAATACAAAATTAGCTCAAATAGCGTTGCCACTTTTAATGAGAATGGTGATCAGATTGGAGTTGTTTTTGAAACAGCAACGCCATTTGATACACCACGTCTAATGGCAGAGATAATTGAATGGGTTAGAGCAGAACTTGATAAAGGCGAATTACACCCATTAATCATTATTGCTCTGTGCACCGTTATCTTCTTGGAAATTCATCCATTTCAGGATGGCAATGGTCGCTTATCGCGTGTTCTAACAACACTACTGTTATTGAAAACTGGTTACGCTTATGTACCTTATAGCTCTTTGGAAAGCATTATTGAGCAAAATAAAGAAAGTTATTACCTTGCGCTGCGTCAGACTCAAGGAACTATCAGAACCGAGAACCCTAACTGGCAGCCGTGGGTTGAGTTTTTCTTTCAGTCTTTGGCAGCACAAGTGAAAAGACTTGAGAAAAAAGTAGCGCATGAAAAAATTCTCTTAGCTCCATTACCCGACCTATCACTCAAAATTGTGGAGCTTGCTCGTGAACATGGAAGGATAACCATCAGTGATGTTGTTCGTCTAACTGGTGCAAATCGAAATGCCCTAAAAGTACACTTTAGAAAGCTGGCTCAGCTAAACCTTCTAGAGCAATACGGTCAAGGTCGTGGAGTTTGGTATTCCCTGAAATGAATTTATTCCCTAAGAGTCTTGGCTCTGTGTGGTTGGAAAGGAGTAATAAATCGTGTTTGATAAATGCTCATCCCCCGATTATGGTGAAGAGCCGAAATTAGCGATCCAGCAATTGATGAAGTGGATTGAATCAATAGGATTTAGTCAACAATCATTGGCGGAGACGAGAAGATTCGAACTTCCGATCCAGGGTTTAGCCAGATGCTCCCTTAGCAGGGGAGTGCCTTCGACCACTCGGCCACGTCTCCGTAAAACGCTAAAACTACAAGTTAGCTATTCTAACGGATTTATCAAAAACCCCCAAGGAATATCAGCAACTTATTTAATTTATCAACAAACTTTTACTTCTGTTCAAGTTCAAAAGCTTTATGTAATGCCCTGACTGCAAGTTCCATATACTTTTCATCAATCAATACAGAAATCTTGATTTCACTAGTGGAAATCATCTGAATGTTAATTCCCTCTTCGGAAAGCGTTCTAAACATCTTGCTTGCAACACCAACATGCGAGCGCATGCCAACACCCACCACAGATACTTTAGATACTTTTGGATCCCCAGAGATTTCTCTAGCCTCCATATGCGACTGCACTTTAGCTTTTAAAATCTCAGTTGCTTTTTGATACTCAGTTCTTGGTACCGTAAAGGTAAAGTCTGTCTTACCATCAACCGATTGATTTTGAATAATCATGTCCACATCAATATTGGCATCTGCTATGGGACCTAGAATTTGATAGGCAATACCGGGCTTATCCGGAACTCCAAGAACAGTAATTTTTGCCTCATCCCGGGCAAACGCAATACCAGAAATAACTGCAGCTTCCATTTTATGGTCTTCCTCAAAGGTAATTAATGTGCCAGATGCCATCTCTTGCTCAAGAGGGATCATCGGGTCGGTCAAAGATGATAAAACACGTGTTTTAACGCGATATTTTCCCGCAAATTCTACAGAACGGATTTGCAAGACTTTAGATCCAAGACTTGCCATCTCCAACATTTCTTCAAACGTAATTCGGTCCAAACGACGCGCTTCATCACAGACTCTAGGATCTG
Organism: Burkholderiaceae bacterium; assembly: GCA_947462685.1. GTDB lineage: Bacteria > Pseudomonadota > Gammaproteobacteria > Burkholderiales > Burkholderiaceae > Polynucleobacter. The sequence goes on from CANHPL010000008.1 coordinate 50,913, forward strand.
TGGTGTAAACACCATCCACGTCGGTGTAAATCAAACACTCTTCGGCCCCGAGCGCGGCCGCAATAGCGACTGCAGAGGTATCAGAACCACCACGGCCGAGCGTGGTGATATTGCCATGTTCATCAACTCCCTGAAAGCCAGTAATTACAACAACTCTACCTTGCGATAAATCAGAGAGTACTTTTTCTTTTTCAATTCTTTGAATACGTGCTTTCGTATGTGCCGAGTCAGTTCGTATCACGACCTGCCAGCCGGCATAGCTTAAAGCTGAAATCCCTTCAGCTTGGAGCGCTAAAGCCAATAAGCCTGAACTGACTTGCTCCCCAGTACTGGCAATTTGATCAAGTTCTCTTGGTTCAGGGTCTGGGTTAATCTCTTTAGCCAACCCTAGTAGTCGATTGGTTTCGCCTGACATAGCGGATGGAACCACCACTACCTGATGACCAGCCTTTTGCCACTTCGCAACGCGCTTTGCCACATTTTTAATACGCTCAGGAGAACCCATGGAGGTTCCACCATATTTATGTACGATTAATGCCATATGAATACTTTTGCGTAATTTTTATACGCTACATGAATAAAGGGTATATTTTACACCTTTGTGCCAGATCTTCCTCAACTTTAGTGGGCAATTTCTTTAATAAAAACCGGCTTCACGCGTGGCCCATATTGGGTTAGTAGGTCAACATGTAAGCCAACGCCAGCTACAGCCAATACCTCATCATCCAAACATAAGATCCTTGCTGTGCGTTGCCAGGGTGGAACATTCAACTCTTGAAAGATTTTTTTGAGAGTTTTTCGGGACTGCTTCGGGTGAATGCGAATCTTTTCGCCACCAGATCGAACTTTTTCTTGTATCGATTCTTGCGCCACTGCGAGTTGATACACATCCATCGCCAAACCTAATTCATCAGAATCATCATCAATCTTGATAAAGTCCCAACGACCAAGGGTGATACTAGGGTCGCTAACAGATAATTTTTGACGCCATATTCTTAAATGTTTACCGCTATGCACCCACTGCAATTGGTGATCTGCCATATCTTTCAATTGCTCTAAATCAGTCCACCAAGAGGTGAGCCGCTCCTCACTGGGCATACTTAAGCCTTGTAAAAAGATCCAACGACGCAGGGCATTATTGGCACGTGCCATATCTTCAAAACGTAGGGCCGTTAAATATACGATATCTAAACCTTCTTCAGTAGTCATGACATTCAAATCAATGTCCGCCAATTGATCAAGCAAATACTGTGCATCTGCCATATGCGATGCGGTACGACTTAAGTTTTTTCTGAGTTGAGGTTGCACTTTTTCTAGAATGGGCATGATCCGTAAGCGAATAAAGTTTCTTGTAAAGTGATCATCCTGATTACTGGGGTCTTCAATCCATTGCAAATGATATTCTTTTGCATAAGACTCTAAGTCTTTACGGGATAAATCAATAAAAGGTCGCCATACACGAATATCTGTTCTTTCTATGCCACGTTGGGCTGCCATACCTGATAAGCCCGGCAAACCTGCCCCTCGTAAAAGTTGCAAAAGAACAGTCTCTGCCTGATCGTCTTGGTGATGACCGAGTAGAAGGTCGGTAACACCTTGTTGCTCACACATTTGGGTCAAAGCTTCATAGCGAACTTCACGTGCTTGAGCCTCTAAATTACTCAATTCACCAACTCCGCTAGGCCAGTTGATTAACCGAAAATCAAAAGCAACTTCGAAGGTATCAGCCACATGCGCACAATGCATGACCCAGTCATCTGCAATGTCTTGTAAGCCATGATTGACGTGTAATGCGATAACATGTCCAGGACCATACGCGGCAACCGTCGAGTGTAATAAAACAGTTGAGTCTAAGCCGCCACTAAAGGCCACAGCAATCCGCGTGGCAGAATCAACTACTGGAATTTTATTTGCTAGATGTGTCTTTGAACTTCCCATAACTCATGAGCCTTTCATGACGACGTTCAAGTAAATCTTTGACGCTCATTCCAGAAAATTGACGCAAGGAATCTGCCAGTGCCCGCTTGAGACTGGTGCACATCCCTTCGTAATCACGATGTGCTCCTCCTACAGGTTCATTCACAATCTTGTCAATCAAACCAAGTCCTTTGAGGCGATGAGCGGTAAGACCTAATTGCTCCGCAGCTTCTGGCGCCATCTCTGCGGTTTTCCACAAAATAGAAGCGCATCCTTCTGGTGAAATAACCGAGTAAGTCGCAAATTGCAACATGAGCACCATATCACCCATTGCAATCGCCAACGCACCGCCAGAACCACCTTCACCAATGATGGTAGAAATAATCGGTACTTTCAGTTCTGCTTGAGTATATAAATTATGTCCAATAGCTTCGGATTGATTCCGCTCTTCAGCATCAATTCCGGGAAATGCTCCAGGGGTATCTACAAAGGTAAATACGGGGATTTCAAACTTTTCTGCTAGACGCATCAAGCGCATCGCTTTACGGTACCCTTCAGGACGACTCATCCCAAAATTACGCATGGCGCGCTCTTTAGTATCTCGCCCCTTTTGATGACCAATGACCATACACGAGGTACCATTAAACCTGGCTAAACCACCAATAATCGAGAGATCATCACCAAAAGAGCGGTCCCCATGCAATTCATGGAAGTCGGTAAAAATCTGACTAAGATAGTCTAAGGTATAGGGTCGCTGCGGATGACGTGCAATTTGTGACACCTGCCAAGGCGTAACTCGCGTATAAATGTCTTTCGTTAGTTGCTGACTTTTTTCAGCAAGTCGACTAATTTCATCTGAAATATCCACCGCAGACTCATCTTGAACAAATCGTAATTCTTCGATTTTATTTTCTAACTCTGCAATCGGCTGCTCAAAATCTAGGAAAGTAGTTTTCATAAGCTTATTTTACATCTCAAATCACGCTTTATATGAATTTTTGAACTAATAATCGACCGGAATAGGGTCAATACTGCGCCATAAATACCAAGTCGCAACAGTTCTATACGGCGCCCAATTAGCGGCAACTTCTCTTGCTTCTGCACGCGTGACTTTCTCGCCACTGAAATAATTGATCGAAATAGCCCTTAACAAACCGATATCATCGAGCGGTAATATATCAGGTCGTTTTAAATTGAAGATTAAAAACATCTCTGCTGTCCAGCGACCAATCCCCCGAATCGAGGTTAATTCTTGAATAATTTGCTCATCATCTAAGGTGTGCCATTTGGTCTTGGCTAAACCATGATTCTGAAAATGGTTTGCTAAATCTTTAACATACTCTATTTTTCGATATGACAAACCTGCTCCACGAAATACTTCTGGCTCACCAAGTAAAACATGTTTGGGTGAAACTTTAGGCATCGTCAACTCAAAACGATTCCAAACGGCTTGCGCCGCAGCCACAGATATCTGCTGCCCAATAATCGACCTTGCTAAAGTTAAAAATGCATCTCCCCGCGAAACTACGCCAGCATCACGATACTTTGGAATGATCTTTTTTAAAATCCGATCTTGGGACATCAGATGATGACAGGCATCATCCCAATATTCTTCAATTGAGTCCTTGTCTGACTTCATCAATCACTCTCTTTAATTTTTACGCCAAGTGGTTTTACCTTGCGGCTGATCTTCTAGCACAATTCCTTTTGTCAGCAAGTCCTGACGGATGGCATCTGACTTTGCAAAATCTTTATTTTTCTTAGCATTAACGCGCTGATCAATGAGTGCCTCAATTTCTGACTCATTCAATTGCAATTGCCCACTTTGGAGATAGGCTTGGGTAGTTCTTTGTAAAAGTCCTAAATATCCAGCGACATACTTCAAAGTATGCGCAAGGGATTGATACAAGTCCATCTCATTTTGTTGCCTAGCTTTATTCGCCTCAGTAGATAATCCAAATAACACAGCAATCGCTTCAGGAGTATTGAAATCATCATTCATCGCTATATGGAACTGTTCTACCCAAGTATCGATTAAGGGCGTAGTTTGACTCAAATCATGATCTTTTAAAGCGGTATATAAGCGCTCAAGCCCTTGTGCTGCCTCATCCAAGGTTGCATCACTGTAGTTTACTGGACTCCGATAGTGTGCTCGGAGAATAAAAAAACGAACCACTTCTGGGTCGTACTGCGCAAGCACATCTCGAATCACAAAAAAGTTACCAAGTGATTTAGACATTTTTTCATTATTGACTCGCACATGGCCGTTGTGCATCCAGTAGTTCACAAAACGAGGATCTGTACTTTGTCCATCCTCTGTAAACGTCCGATAGAGGCCTTCACTCTGCGCAATTTCATTTTCATGATGAGGGAACTGAAGATCTGCACCTCCGCCATGAATATCAAAGTGATAACCCAACATATCACAAGCCATCGCAGAACATTCAATATGCCAACCTGGACGACCCTCACCCCACTTGGATGCCCAACGTGTATCTGCGGGCTCATCTTCTTTAGCACTTTTCCACAAGACAAAATCGAGTGGATCTTTTTTATCTCCGGCAATAATGACGCGATTACCCTCTTCTAAATCATCTACAGTTTTACCCGATAATTGACCGTATGGTGGAAAATCTCTCACCGAATACATCACATCTCCCGAATCCGCCTGATAGGCGAGTTCTTTTTCAATGAGACCTGAGATCATCTGTTGCATTTTCTGAATGAAATGTGTGGCGCGCGGTTCATGATCAGGGCGCAATACGCCTAAGGCGTCTCCATCTTCATGCATCGCGTCTATAAAGCGCTGGGTGAGGGTTGCAATCGATTCATGATTTTCGACTGCACGTTTGATGATCTTGTCATCAATATCCGTAATATTTCGGACATAAGTGACTTCATAACCACTCGCTCTTAACCATCTCACCACCATATCAAATACAATCATGACTCGGGCATGACCAACGTGACACTGGTCATAGACGGTCATACCACAAACGTAAACAGATACTTTGTTTGCTTGGATGGGCTGAAATACTTCTTTTTGACGATGTAAGGTGTTATATATCTGAAGCATAGGATTTAAAGTAATGAAAACGCAAAATAAGCTCGTTCAATTGTTCTAACTCGCAAGTATAGTCAATAGTGCCATAAAATATCATTTCAACATTGAGAAATTAAAAATGCCACAACAAGAACCTTTGAGTTTCAAGTTCATGATCAATCATCACCACCTTTCATTCACTTGGAAAAAATTCGTGATTCTCTTGAGTGTACCCCTACTCTATGCGTGTAATTCGATGAATCCAGCAACCCCGAAAGATCAAAAAGAGCAAATATCTGCCGCAAAAGAATCGAATCTCGATCATCATGTGCCAAGCACGCTCGAAGAAGCCACCAAAAATCCAGGTAATTTAGGGGTGTACTCACCTCTTGGCACCTCCACCTCAATGACTTCCAATAATACGGGTCTTCAAACCACTCAAAATACACCTACTTTAGCCACGCCTTTTGTCGCTTTACAAAATGCCCCTACAGATACAATTTCTAAAAACGGGGTTCCAGCCAATATTACACGACTCATTAAGGACAAAAAATGGGATGAGGCCCTTAAAGCAATCGATATTGAGTCGAAAAAAAGTCCTCGAAATATACAAATATTATTTGTTCGGACACGTATTTTGATTGAACAGGGCCAGTTAGAAAGTGCTCGTCAAGCCCTTCTCACGTTTATCGATAAGTATCCTGAAATTCCTGAGCCCTATAATAATCTCGCCGTTCTTTATGCGCGCGCTGGCAAGCTCGATTTGGCTAGAGACAATCTTGAGATGTGCATCAAACTCTCGCCGAATTATGCAATTGGCTTGCAAAACTTGGGAGACATTTATACTCTTATAGCTGCCAGTTATTACGATCAGGCTTTTAAGAAAAATCGTCGAATGACTGAAGCTGATAAAAAAAGAAAATTGGCTGAAGCAATTACTTCTCAATAACCATTTTTTAAACCTTAAAGGAAAAATATGTCACGTGTGCAATTCAAAACCAACCATGGCGATTTCATCATTGAACTCAATGAGGAACTCGCCCCACTTTCAAGTGCCAACTTTCTAGAATATGTAAATTCGGGTCACTACAACGGTACAATTTTCCATCGTGTCATTAGTAATTTTATGGTTCAAGGTGGTGGCATGGAAGTAGGCATGAAACAAAAAGAAACACGTGCAAATATCGAAAATGAAGCTACGAATGGTTTAAAAAATGTGCGTGGTAGCGTCGCTATGGCTCGTACGAGTGATCCTCACTCAGCTTCTTCACAGTTCTTTATTAATGTCGTAGATAATGATTTTTTAAATCATAGCTCACCAACGCCTCAAGGATGGGGCTATGCGGTCTTTGGCATGGTCACTGAAGGAATGGATGTAGTTGATACGATCCGTAAATTGCCAACGGGAAGCGCTGGATTTCATCAAGATGTTCCAAAGGATGATGTCATCGTTCTTGAGGCTATTGCCCTTTAATTCGTAATATGCCTGAATTTGATCATGCGCTGATTATTTCTGATCTGCACCTCACGGCTGCATATCCTTATACAGCAAATCGTTTTATCGATTTTTGTAAAAATGAAGCTAGACAAGTTCAGGCAGTTTTTATCATTGGAGACTTATTTGAGTTTTGGGTGGGTGATGATGCTCACTTGCAAACCCCCTTCAATAAAGGTATTGCTAAAGAAATTCAGGCGCTAAGTGCCGCCGGCGTACAAGTGTTTTTTATAGCAGGAAATCGTGATTTTATGTTGGGTAAGGATTTTCAAAAAATCGCTTCTTGGGCTGTTTTACCTGACCCTAGTGTGGTCACGATTGGGCAACAATCTTGGCTTCTTTCCCATGGAGATATGCTTTGTACTGCAGATCCTGCTTATCAATTATTTCGAAGCTTTACTCGCGTACCTTTTTTTCAATATATGTTTATGTTGATACCTCCCAAGCTGCGCCAAAAACTTGGTGATCGGCTTCGCACGCGTGCAGCCATTAAATATCAACGACGTGAATACTTTGACCCTATGAGTGCAAATATCAAAGGGAATGTCACCTTGGAGGCCTGTGCTAAAGTAATTGAGAACTATCACTGTTCACGTTTGATTCATGGCCATACGCATCGTCCAGGCGTGCAACAAGAGCAATTAGATAATCAATCTTGGACACGCTGGGTCCTCTCAGACTGGGATTTAGATCACCCAGAAATGAAACCTCGAGCCAATGCTTTACTTATTAACTCCTCTGGAATTAAGGCTATTGATTTAGTTAACCCGTCAAGCCTTCGATAATAAAGATGCCATTTGCGCAAAAATCTTTGGATTGGCAGCCATAATTTGTCCAGAAGAAAAATAACCTTCCTCTCCATCGTATTGACCAACTAAACCACCGGATTCTTGAATCAAGAGAATCCCTGCAGCCATATCCCAAGGTTTTAAATCTCCTTCAAAAAAACCATCTAGACGCCCTGCTGCAACATACGCTAAATCCAAAGAAGCAGCGCCAGGACGACGCAAACCAGCACAACTTCTGGTCATCTTCTTAAAAAGGGAGACGTAATGATCTAAATTTTGATCGTTACGGTATGGAAAGCCAGTGCCAATTAAGGAATCGGCTAAACGCAATTGCTGCCCGACGCGCAAACGACGATGATTTAAATATGCGCCAGCACCTTTGGTGGCCGTAAATAGTTCATCACGAGTAGGGTCATAGATCACCGCTTGCTGGACAACGCCATTCACAAACAACGCAATCGATACTGCAAATTGGGGAAATCCATGGATAAAGTTTGTAGTGCCATCAATGGGGTCAATCACCCACATGAAGTGGTCCTCTTCAGGCTGCTGAAATGCGACCACTTGATCCCAAGATAATGCTCCGAGACTTTCTCCTGCAGCAGTTAAATAACCACTTTCCTCTGCATAAAAGTGGTGGGTGGGATAGGCTTCTTTTAAAATCTCTATGACAGCGTATTCTGCAGCTTGATCAACTTCGGTTACAAAATCGTTTTGTTGCTTTCTAGCGACCTGCAAACGCTCCAAATTAAGGGAGGCACGGTTAATAATATTACCTGCACTACGCGCCGCTTTTACAGCGACATTCATCATCGGATGCATAAGAGTTTCTCTTAAAAGTAGAATACAAAACAAAGAAGAACACAAGTTGATAAAGAGCAAGTTAAGTCATACTTAACGAAGATATGTATTTTAACCAATTTAAGTAAAGAAAGCGAATCATCATGGGCATCACTTGGATTTTGCATGAAACGAGTCATGCCGGAAATGTTGGCTCAGCCGCTAGAGCCATCAAAACCATGGGTTTTGAGCAGTTATGCCTAGTCAACCCTAAATCTTTCGATATGCCAAAAGCTCCTGAGTCAATTGCCTTAGCTAGTGGCGCAGTAGATGTTTTAGACAATACTCACGTGATGTCGGATTTAGCGTCGGCCTGTGGAGCTTTTTCCTACGTGTTTGGCCTGACTTCACGTGATCGCGAATTTGGTCCTCCAGCAATTTCGATTCAAGAAGCCTGCGCTCTAGCCCAGCAAGCGCTATCCCAAAAAACTTCCTGCGCTTTTTTGTTTGGTACGGAACGCACAGGTCTGCGAAATGAAGACTTTAATTATTGCTCTCATCGTGTATGGATTGATGCAAACCCGGAATACCCATCTTTAAACCTAGCTCAAGCGGTGATGATTTGCGCGTATGAAATGCGCCAAGCATTGCACCTTGAACATACAACCATGCGCAATGACGCGACGCCAAGCAATGCCAGTATTGAATCGATCAATGCCCTGATGGATCACCTTTCTGAGGGACTGGAAGCTATCGAGTTTTTAGATCCCAAACACCCCAAAAAATTAATTGATCGACTCCGCGCCCTTTTTGATCGTGCGGGACTGCAAACGGAGGAAGTACTTCTACTCAGAGGCGTAGCAAAGCAAATGTTACTAACTAAAAATAAAAGAATTAAACTATAGGAATGTCATCACATTTTTTTGAAACAGTCGACTCCATTATTGCGCGTGATCCTGCGGCAAGAAGTCGTCTCGAAGTCATTACATGCTACCCAGGCCTCCATGCCATTTGGGTCCATCGTGTTTCTCACTGGTTATGGAATGCCAATCTCAAATGGCCCGCACGTTTTTTATCGCATCTATCGCGCATCATCAATGGGATTGAAATACATCCAGGTGCCCATATTGGTAAACGTGTTTTTATTGACCATGGTTTGGGTGTTGTGATTGGTGAAACAAGCGTAATTGGTGATGACTGCACGATTTATCAAGGTGTCACTCTTGGTGGAACTTCTCTATATAAAGGGGTCAAACGCCACCCCACACTTGGTCAAGGAGTTGTCGTGAGTGCTGGAGCGAAAGTACTCGGCGGCTTTACGATTGGTGACTTTGCCAGAATTGGTTCCAATGCGGTTGTTTTAAAAGAAGTGCCGGCGAACGCAACTGCGGTGGGCATTCCAGCGCGTATTGTTCGTGCGGAATTACCAGCTAATGCAACTGACGCTGCAAAAGAACACTTCTCTGCCTACGGAATAACTCCAGAGGCGGATGACCCTGTCTCTTTGGCTATAAAAAGTTTAATTGATATTACTTTAGAGTTAGAAAACAAAGTGAAATATCTTGAGCAACAAGTGCGTACGAATGCCGATGATTGTGCTGAGTCTACTGATCATGCTAAAGATATTACCCAACTAAAAAACTGGTTGAAAGACTAAAGTCATGCAAGATTCATTTGCTGGTCATTCGCCTGCGATGCAACAGTTTTTGAGGATTAAAGCAGAAAACCCACACGCACTTTTGTTCTTTCGAATGGGTGATTTTTATGAGCTCTTTTTTGAAGATGCCCAAATCGCTGCGAAGATTCTTGATATTACGCTCACTCAACGAGGCCAATCCAATGGCTCTCCTATCAAGATGGCGGGTGTCCCCTATCACTCTGCTGAACAATATCTTGCCAAACTAATTCAGGCGGGACAAAGTGTAGCGATTTGCGAACAAATCGGCGACCCTGCAACGAGTAAAGGTCCGGTCGAACGAAAGGTCATGAGGATTTTAACTCCGGGAACTGTGACGGATAAAGCACTATTATCCGAGCGACAAGATAGTACTCTTCTCACCTTAACGATGCATCAACAAGAAATCGGTATTGCCTGGTTGGTGATGGCTAGTGGTGAATTACGCATGGCCCAATTTCCGAGAAATGATCTGCCTCAATATCTTGCACGTATTTTGCCGCAAGAGTGGTTGTGTCTGCCAGAATATGGTTCAGTCTTACAAGAAATTCTGCAAGATATTGTTTATTTAAAAGCTCCAAATACAGATCAAGTACCCTCATGGGTTTGGCAAACCAAAGATGGTGCTGCGCGCTTAAAAGATACGCTTGGGATACCGGATCTATCAGTCATTGGGATTGATGAAAATCAGCCAATGGAACTCGCCTTACAAGCGGTCGGTGTCCTCTTGTCGTTTGCCGCTTATACGCAAGGCTTGGGTTGGTCAGGCAAAGTTCCACATCTCCAATCCTGCCAAATTGAACAAGATGATCTGTTTATTGGCATGGATGCTGCCACGCGAAGAAATTTAGAGTTAACCCAAACCTTACGTGGTGAAACAGAACCGACCTTGTATTCATTACTTGATGATTGTTCAGGCCCCATGGGGAGTCGCCTATTGCGCCACTGGGTTCACCACCCAATTCGCTCTCAAGCAGAAATCAAACAACGTCTTGAAGTGGTTACCCAGTTCATTAACAACCCTTTTACTTTCGAAGAGTTACGCGCTCAGTTAAAGCGAATTTCTGATATTGAGCGCATTGCTTCTCGGATTGCGCTCAAAAGTGTTCGTCCTAAAGATCTATCTAGCCTACGTGACACCCTGAGTCTTTTACCTGAGATTCGCAATACTTTACAAGAGCTTGAACATAACTATCCTCTACTTTTTGCATTAAAAAATGATCTAATGGTCGAAGAGGATGTCCTTGATCTATTGCGTCGCGCCGTCATGGAAGATCCGGCAAATGTGATTCGTGAAGGTGGTGTGATTGCGGATGGTTACCATCCTGATTTAGACGATCTACGGGCTTTATCTGCTGACACAGGTCAATTTTTAATAGATCTAGAAAGTCGTGAACGCTTGCGCACAGGCATCAATACCCTGCGCGTTGAATTTAATAAAATCCATGGCTTTTTTATCGAAGTCACTCATGGTCAAACCGATAAAGTCCCTCTAGACTATCAACGCCGTCAAACACTCAAAAACGCTGAACGCTATATCACCCCAGAATTAAAAGCTTTTGAAGATAAAGCTCTTTCAGCGAAAGAACGTAGTTTTGCTCTCGAAAAACAATTGTTTGAAGAACTCATCCAGAGGCTACAAAAAGATATCCCGACCATTCAGGTCATTGCCAAAGCTCTTGCCAAAATTGATGTTCTTGCAAGCTTTGCAAGCTGTGCTAAAACCCATCAATGGCATTGTCCTGAGTTGGTTGAGCAAGCGACTATCGAAATCCAGCAAGGCCGTCATCCTGTGGTTGAGGCACAGTTAGCCAAAAAGTCCCTGGCATTTTCTAGCAATGATGCCTACCTGCAAAGCAATCGGAAAATGTTAATGATTACAGGCCCGAACATGGGTGGTAAATCAACCTATATGCGGCAAGTGGCTTTGATTACAGTGATGGCCCATATCGGCAGCTTTGTACCCGCCACCCTTACAAAGTTAGGCCCCGTTGATCAAATTTTTACAAGAATTGGGGCTGCAGATGATCTAGCAAGTGGTAAATCCACCTTTATGGTTGAAATGACGGAGGCAGCGGGTATTTTGCACCGCGCAACGGAGCACAGTCTGGTACTGATGGATGAAATCGGTCGTGGTACTTCAACCTTTGATGGCTTATCCCTAGCCTGGGCGATTGCCAAATACTTGTTAGAGGTTAACCGTAGCTTTACTTTATTTGCAACTCATTATTTAGAGCTTGCCCATCTACCAGGTAATTATCCACAATGTGTCAATGTCCATTTATCTGCGATTGAACAGGCACGTGAACTGATCTTTTTACATCAAGTAAAACCTGGTCACGCTAGCCAAAGCTATGGATTGCAAGTAGCGCAATTGGCTGGTGTACCTAAACCTATTATTACGCAGGCACGCAAAAAATTACTGCAGCTAGAAACGCAAAATGATGGTCATCAGTTGCAAAATGATCTATTCGCTCACCCAACTGAGGAGTTTAATCTTGCTACAGAATCTGTTGCTTTCGAACCTCATCCTGTTGAGCTTGCTATCCGTGAACTTGACCCTGACTCTTTGAGTCCAAAGCAGGCTCTAGAAGCTCTCTACGATCTCAAGAAACTATTAAATTAACCTAAGTCAGTGTAGGGTCGGATGATTGTTGGGGCTATTACTAATTAGATCATCCAAATTGTCGTAATCAGTATCATCATCTTGATCACCAATCATCAGTCCCATAGCATCTTCGGCAAGGCCATTTTCAACCTCTTCACTTGAGGCTAACCTGATTTCAGTTACCTGAATCCAAAAGCGGAGTGCCATACCAGCTAGGGGATGGTTGGCGTCTAAGATGACGCGATCTTCAGCTAAATCGGTAATGGTATAAATAAGTGTCTGCTCATCTTCATCATCCGCAGCGATAAATTCCGCCCCGTCTTCCTCGTCATTGGGGCTCGGGACACCTTCAAACTGCATACCGATTTCTAATGGCTCAGGAAAGCGATCACGCTGTTCAATTCTTAACAATTCCGCGTCATAATCTCCAAAAGCATCATGAGGTTCAAGTTGCACATTGGTCTCAAAACCAATTTCTTGACCCTCGAGGAGCTCTTCAATTTTAGGAAAAGTACCGGCATATCCACCATGTAAATAAATCATGGGATCTGCTGACTCTTCAATTAAATTACCTTGAGCGTCTGATAAACGGTATATTAGAGAAACAACTGTATTTTTTTCAATCTTCATTAAAGATATTCTACTTGAAACCTCATTACACCCCCCCAACTCCACCATTCCCACTTCCTCTCAAAGATCCTTGGGCCTTGTTAGGACAAATGAGTCCCGCTGAGTTCATGCGTGATTATTGGCAAAAAAAGCCTTTACTAGTGCGTGGCGCTATTCCGGCCTTTTCACAAAACCCTGAGTTGATTAGCCCGATCTCTAGTAAAGAATTATATGAACTTGCCGGCTACGATTTAGTTGAGTCAAGACTAGTCAAAAGAAATCCTTGGACGATGGAACAAGGTCCTCACACCGTCCGCTCGATTCCTAAAATCAATCAAAAAGACTGGACCTTGCTGATTCAGGGGATGGAAAGTTGGCATCCTGCTGCTGCTCAGGTATTGTCTTGGTTTCGGTTCATTCCTGATTACCGTTTAGATGATTTGATGATTAGCATTGCAGGGCCTGGCGGAGGGGTTGGACCGCACCTAGATTCCTATGATGTCTTCCTGATTCAGATGGAGGGTCGTCGTACTTGGAAAATTCAATCGAATCCGAAAAAAGGATTTATTGAAGACCTCCCACTAAAGATTTTGGAACAATTTAATCCAAGTGATGAGTGGACTCTCAATCCTGGCGATTTATTGTATTTACCTCCGCAAATTGCCCATGATGGTATTGCTCTTGATCCAGGTACACAAACCTGGTCGGTTGGCTTTCGCTCGCTCAGCTGGCGCGAACTTCTTCAAGAAACCTTATGGCGCTTAGCTGATCAACTCGAAGATGATTTAAGCTTGGGACAGATACTGACGGACCCACATCAATCCGCCACAGATCGGCCTTCCAAAATACCATCACATTTAACCCAATCTCTCAAAAATCGCTTTAATGAACTTCCTTGGCACGGCAAAAATTTGGAGGAATTGCTCGAATTCGCTTTAGGTGAAATTCTTTCAGAACCTAAACCTCAAGTTGTTTTTTCACCACCAATAGACCTCCTTTCTGAGAAAGAGTTCAGATCGGCGTGCGTCCTACAAGGTTTGCATGTCAACCCACAAACGCGTTTAAATATTAGTGGGGATTACTTGTTTTGTAATGGTGCGATCCTGACTTTTATTGATAACAAATCAGAGGCTTACGAATACTGGCTCCTATTTGCACATCAACGAGGCTTCTTGCCAAAACAATGCCGTCGATTCTTGGCCTACCCTTCCATGTTTGAACATATTTATGAGGGTTATACCAATGGCTGGTTCGAATTAGGGGAATATAACTAATTAGGGAAAACTCTGAGACATTTCATCAATTTTAGATATAATAAGTTTGGATTTAAATATGGTCCAACTCCAATTACAAAAAATTGTTGTTATATTGATTCAATTAATTAAAAGGATATTAAACATGAAGAAGTCACTATTATTAGCTGCTTTATTAGCTATGGCTGTTGCTGCATGTAGCAAAACTGAAACTGCAGCTCCTGCAGCTCCTGCTGCTCCTGCTGCTGAACCAGCAAAACAAGAAGCTCCTGCTGCTGTTGATGCGGCTAAAGATGCTGCTCCTGCTGCACCTGCTGCTGATGCGGCTAAAGATACTGCTCCTGCTGATGCGGCTAAGAAGTAATTCTTACTGTTAATGAAAAGCCGCTCATATTGAGCGGCTTTTTTGTTTGTCATGGTTTTGGTGTGTGATTAATTCGGGGAAATATGTGCCTCTCTTACTACCCTACCCCAACGCATGGTTTCAGACTTAATAAAGCTGCGGAACTCTTCAGGTGTATCTACTTGAACAATTGCCCCTTCATTACGGAGCTTCTCTTTCGCTTCCATCGTATCAAACGCCATTCTCGTACCCTGATTGAGCTTATCAACGATCTCACGCGGCGTACCTGCTTTCACAACCACCCCATACCACTGTGTAGCATCAAACCCTTTTAACTCTGGAACTCCTGATTCGGATAAAGTTGCTAATTGTGGCAATACGTCAATACGTTTTAAGCTAGATACTCCTAAAGGCACAACCTTCTTCGCCATGATGTGTTGCATTAATGGGGGTGCACCAGTCATGGTCATATTGACTTGTCCGCCTAATAAATCCATAACTGCCGGTGCAGTACCTTTGTACGGAATGTGCAAAATATCCGTTTTAGTGACCAACTTAAAATATTCCATAGCAATATGCGCTGCACCGCCACTGCCACCTGAGCTATAGGTGAGTTTGCCCGGATTGGCTTTAGCGTAAGTAATTAACTCTTGTATAGTTTTAAATGGCTGACTGGGATTAACAACGAAAATATTGGGCAC
>CANHPL010000009.1 GCA_947462685.1 Burkholderiaceae bacterium
TGATTTTTTTTGGCTAACTCATCTAAGATATTCATAGCATGAGTTGGCACTCCCATCAAATAAGTTGCTTTGGTCTGAACAATCCAATCAATGATCGACATTTTTTCCGGTAAATGATTCAGAACTAATTCATATCCACCTACGATCCATTGCTCCATACCAACTGTACCAATATGATGACTCATGGGACTTAAACTTAGTATTATTGTGTTGTCAGGATACTGCCATTCTTGCACCATCGCTCTGCCATTAGCCAATAAGGTATTACTTGAATGCATAACGCCTTTTGGTGTTCCAGTAGTGCCAGAGGTAAATGCAAGATAAACAATCGCTTCAGGATCATGGATAACGTCAACCGTTGTTCCAATAGGCACACTTGAAACTGGAAAATCCTTTACCAAATCTTCATGAACTGGCTCAACCGATAAAACCAACCTCATATCAGATAATTGAAAGGCTTCGCTAGCGAATTGAGCACTATCTTTATTTGCCCCATACCCTGGCATTAGAACAAGTGCAGCAGCTCGACTTCGTTTTAAAAACTCTAAAATCTCATTTGCCGTATAGTTTTGATGAAGTGACGGACATGCTACATAGCCATTTCTAGAGCAAGCTAAAAAAGTTGCAACACCCTCCGCTCTAGATGGCAACCAAATGGCAACACGATCACCCTGCTTTAGACCGCCTTGATGCAGGACTTCACTAATCGAGTCAACCCACTGAAGAAGGTTCTTCCAAGTAATACGCTTTAAGCCATCCCGCAGAGCAAATGAATCACCTTTTTGTTTGGCATGTTTTACTAGCAAAGAATACAAAGTATCATCTTGCCAATATCCTGCAGCGTAATATTCCTTCGCTTTTTGATGAGACAGAAGAGTTAACATCATAATAATTAATTACCAAATTTATCTGAATTAGGTTTTCTGCGCTCGGCAAAGGAATCTCTTAGTTCATGCGACTCATCTGTATCCAAATAAGGGCGCAATAATAGATCATGTGTCACCCGAGATAAACCGCTCACTCCTCCATGACGCGCTGAGAATGCTGCCTTAATAGATGCAATGGCAAATGGTCCTCTATCCGCAATTTCAAGCGCCATTTTTCGAGTCTCTTCTTTCAATTGATCATCTGGCACAACCCGATTAATAAGGCCCATTGCTAAAGCATCTTTAGCACTAATTCGGGGGTTGAGCATCCACATCTCCTTCGCCCTTTTTTTTCCAATCAGGTCTTCAAGATACCAAGTTCCATATCCTGCATCAAAGCTACCCATCATCGGCCCTACTTGTCTAAAAATAGCACTTTCCTTGGAAATGGTTAGGTCACAAACAACCTGAAGGACATTACCTCCCCCGACAGCAAAGCCATTAACACTAGCAATAACCGGTTTTTGAAGACGCTCAATAGCTTCATACATTTCTAAGGTAGGTAATACTCCTGCATATAGATTAGTTTCAGGCATGCCATCTTTTCTGCCACCAATACAAAAGAACTTATCTCCAGCTCCTGTCAAAACAACGACACGAGTCCTCGTTTCACGACGTATTTCATTGATACAGTCTCTGAGCTCATGACACATGGTCTCTGTAAACATATTGCCATCATCAGGACGATTCAGAGTAATCCATGCAATTGGTCCTTCTTCTTCAAACAATATTGTTTCGTAAGTCAATTAATGCTCCTTTATATAAATTCTATGGCTTAAAAATATGGATTACTTGGTCTTTTGCAAATTGAGAGATATCTTCTTTGGAAAGGCCTAACCATTTTTCAAAGATGGCTTGGGTATCTTCAGCAAGCCTTGGTGGAGGTTTTTCACAATAAGAACTGGTTCGATCGATGCGTATTCCAAAACCAATTTGAGGTATACGTTTCCCTTCTCGCTCAACTTCGTAAAACATTCCGCGAGCGTGCATTTCAGGGTCGGCGGCAATTTGATCTAGGCGATTAATCGGTCCTGAAGGAATTCCTGAATTCTGGAACAGCTCCAACCAATATGAGCGTCTTTGAGTTAATAAGCGCTTTTGAATCTCCTGAACCAATTCACTACGACATGCTCTACGATCCGTATTACTGAGATACTTTGGATCTGTTATGAATGACTCTTCGCCTAAAATCGTCCAAAAACGTTTCCAAATTGCATCATTTCCTAGCCCTAAAGTGATTAATTCATCCGCTGTTTTAAATACTTGGTAAATGGCTATGACACTCTCTTTTGCACCATCTCTTCTTGGCAAAACACCAGACCCCAAATAAGAAGATAGTCGAGGCGCCATAAAGCGGGTCATGCTATCAATCATCGCGATATCAACACTGTGCCCTTTGCCATCTTGATTTCTTTGAATTATAGCTGCCATAGCCGCCAAGGCTAAATCCATACCAGCTAACAAATCGGCGGCTGGTGTGCCTACTTTTTGTGGATCTTGATCGATTTCCCCTGTCATATCCATGACACCACTATACCCTTCTGCAATGAGGTCATAACAAGGGAAAGAACTACGTGCGCCTTCTAAACCAAATCCCGTAAGAGATATATGAATTAACTGCGGATTAATCAACTTCAATGTCTCATAATCAACTTGCAGTTTCGTTTGTAGTCGTGGTAAAAAATTAGTTACAACAATATCTGCCTCTTTAGCTAATCGATGAAGTAGCTCTTGTCCTTTTACTTTTGTCATATCAATCACAACACTCGACTTATTGCGATTCACACTTAAATACCAAAGTGACTGATCATCTAAAAAAGGGGGACCCCAAGCTCTTGAGTCATCTCCACCATTAGGCTTTTCGATTTTGACAACTTCAGCACCAAAATCAGCTAATATTTGACAACCATATGGTCCAGCAACAGAGGTACTAAGATCAAGAACTCTGATTCCATTTAAAGCACTAAACCTAGAACTCTCTTGTACAAGAGGCAACTTAACTTGTGTCATAAAACGATCTATGCCGATATCAAACCTGCATTAATCAGTGCTTGTTTAATTTTTGCTCGTTCCACATCATGAATTTTTACAAGGGGTGGACGCACCACTGCTCTAGGAATCTTCCCCAACAGTACAAGAGCTTCTTTCATACGATTATGCATATCCACCCAAGGACTAGCGTAGAAAACATCTGCCGTAAATGTAATTTTTTGATGGAGTTGGCGAGCTCTAACCAAATCATTCGCATTAATTGCTTCAAAAAGCTCCGATTGAAAGGCTGCAATCACCGAGCCACTTCCTGAAAGTAAACCATGACAACCTAGTACCAGCGAACTAAATAACCAAGCGCTATGTGTCGTGAGAACATGTACTGGATTTTTTCTAGATTGAAGAATTTGTATTTGGGTATTGTGTAAGGCAGGATTTGAAATCCAGTCTTTAATCGCTCGCACTTGAGGAACCTTATCGCATAACTCTAATAAAGTATCTAATGGATAACTTTGCGGTGAGTTTTGTGCATACTGAAAAGCAATTAATGGTAGACCACTTGCATCAGCTATACGTCGATAATGATCGACCACCATTTCAGGACGATGTCCCATCGTAAGTGGTCCTGGAGGAAACACTAGTAAGCTAGAAGCACCACCATCAGAAGCCATTTTGGCTATCTTTGCTGCTTCTAAACTTCCTTCAGCATATACTCCATTCACAATAGGCATGGAATCACCGATTTCATCCTGTGTAATTTCCAAGACACGCTTTTGCTCATCAAACGTACATGACCCTACCTCAGTGGAATGGGCATTAATAGTGACTGCACTAAGCCCTTTTACAGATGCCACATCGCGTAGGTGGGATCTGTAGGATGCCTCATCAATCTCAAAGTCCTCAAAAAAAGGGAGAATAACTGCGGGAATAACCCCTTTGGGCTCAAAGTTTGGGTGGCGCTTCATCATAGTCTCCAAGTAAATTTTTTTCTTAATTATCAACGGGGTAATGAGTCTTGTCAAGAACAACCTAAGTTAAAACGAATAATAATCAGTATTTCAAATAGTTGAATCTTAATGATTAGAAAAAAATAACTCTAAAGAATCTACTCCGTAATATTTGATTTTTTTGCAACCTCTTTCCATGTCACCATTTCTTTTTGCACAAGCTTGCGCATATCTTCAGGTGACATCGGATATAACTCTAACCCCGGACTTTTTTCCATAATTGCTGGAGTCATCACCTTCTTTAGCTCTTCACGCCATTTATCAAGAATTGGTTTTGGCGTATTCTTTGGAGCAATCATACCCCACCATTCTGCAGTATCAATTTCTGGATAACCCAACTCTTTTAATGAAGGTGTATTCGGCAAAACCTCTGAACGAGAGCCTGAACTGATCGCAAGTGGCTTAATGGCGCCAGTTTTAATAAATGGCATGGCTGTGGTTAAGGATGCAATCATAATTTGTACATGACCAGCCACTAGGTCAGCCATTGCTGGAGCTCCTCCGCGATAGGAAATATGCTGTAAAGCTATACCAGTTGAAGTTTTTAACATCTCTCCGGTGAAGTGCGCATTTGACCTCGCTCCAGTAGAGGCATAAGGATAAGGTTTGCCATTCTTCGTTTGAGCTAGAAATTCTTGAAAGGTATTTGCTGGAAAATCTTTATTTACAACTAAAACATGCGGCACTCGTCCAAGCATTGCAACATACTCAAAATCATTTAATGGGTCAAAAGGTACATCTGATTTTGTCGCAGAATAAATCGCAATAGCTCCTGTTGAAACACAAACGGTATAACCATCCGGTAGAGATTTAGCTGTTGCATCTACACCAATCAGTCCTGCCGCCCCGATTTTATTTTCAACAACCACTGATTTACCCCATGACTGACTCGCATGCTGAGCAATCACTCTTCCAAGAAAATCAGTAGTTGCTCCAGGAGCAAAGGGTACTATGACTTTGACGGGTTTATTTGGATAAGAGTCGGAAGTTTGGGCTAATACAAAAGAATTTCCCAGGAAAAAAACACACAATAAAAATGATGTTAACTTTAGGTTGAATAGTCTCACATTTACTCCTTTATCTTCAAATGAATATACAGATTATGCGTAAGCATACGAAATACTTATTGTTGCATCAAAGTGGAATATAAGCTAGCAACTAGATAACTCAGTGTCTAAATAGCAAGAGTCCCCAAATAGTTGCAACTCCATTGCGTTTGCGAAGTTTAATAAAGATTTTTCTGTGAAAGGTTTTCCAATAACCTGAATACTAATCGGACGTCCCAAATCATCGTTGCCGATAGGAAAACTAATCGCAGGTAATCCTAGGAAATTAACCCAGCCCATGAAGTGAAACAAACTTAAATAAGCTTCTTTTGAAAATTCTGGATGACCAATTTCTACTTCCTGCCATAAAGGAATGGACCCAGGCAGACATGGCAGAATTAAGAAAGCACCATCATTTAAATATCGCTTGATAAAGTGACTGGTCAATTGTTCTTTTGACTCTATACAGTTTGTGTAATCTTCCTGTTTGATTTGAGAAGCTAATTTTCCAACTGCTTTTAAACCCTTTGGACAATCGGGTGATTGAATTATTTTTGCATAATTGCGATTAATTTCGTATGCCATAACAATATCAGCTGCTTCTTTAATAGAGGAAAAATCTTCTATATCAACTGCATTTGTATGTTCAAGTTGAGCCAAAAAAGAGGTGATATAGGAAGCAATAGCTGGATCCATTACATCTTTCGGAAGCCAAAAATTGAAATGACTAATAGCTTCAAGTGGCTCTAGGCTATGACTAATAACTGCATCAAGAATCAGCTCAATATCTTTCGCAAAACGCCCTAGTAATCCTACCGTATCTAATGATTCAGATAATGTCGTTACCCCTTGAAGACTAACTAATCCTTGAGTAGTCTTTAATCCAGTGATACCACAAGTCGCAGCAGGTATTCTGATAGAGCCAGCCGTATCACTACCTAAGGATACGTAACTCATTTTAGAAGCTACCGCAATAGCAGACCCACTAGATGATCCCCCAACTGCAAAATTTTCATTGAGCGGATTACTGCATTTGGGAAAATAAGGATTTTGAGACGTTGCACCACAGGCATATGGTGCCATGACTACTGTCCCTAAAATTCCACAGCCCGCTTGTTTTAATTGTGTGATTACGTGTGCATCTTCTAGCTCAGGATTATTTTTTCCAAGCGCGTGACCAAAGCCTGGATCTCTGCCAGATAAATTAAATAAATCTTTGTGTAATAAACCAATACCTCTTAATGGCCCAGTCAAACTATCGTTGATTGGCAGAGTTTCTACAATTACGGGATATTGATGATTTAACTGATATATCTGATTTACTTGATCCTGCAGAGAATCTAATGGGTCAATTTGACCACTTTGAATCAATGTTTGTAATTCGGTAAGACGATAGGGAAATTGAATCACATTAGGCTTTTAATTAGATGAGCTTCCGAAAACCATTAATAAAATAAACCAACTCTTTTAATTATCTCAGAAGGAGGCTAGAAAGCATTACATCGTTGGGCTTTTAAATTCTCCACCAAGATGAACTAACCCAAAAGGAATAAACTGCGCGTCTAAATTAAATACTACATGCCCAGCAGAAGCATGGGCATCTCGAAAACGGCGCTCAAAACTATTTTTTTCGTAAATTCCATTGGCCCCTAATAATTCGTGCATGATATCTACTGCTTCGTTTGCCATCTTCATCGCCATTGCAGTATTGCGCTTGTAACGTAATTTTGTTGGGGTATCAAATTCAACATGATTCTTATAGGCGATTTCTGCTTCAATCGTATTAGCTGTTAACCATTCATAAGCTGCTTCAATTTTGCCATCTGCTGTGGCTATTTTCATTTGTAGGGTAGGTATTGCTGACATCTTTGCCCCTGTATAACTGGTACTTTTAGATTTTATCCAGTTCGTCGTCTCCTCCAACATCATTTTTGCATTTGCAATCATGGCACCAGCAATACCATTCCCGCCAACAGAGCTTGTTGGCACCTTAAACATGGAGTTTTGATGAATCTTAAGACCAGGAAACTCATGTTCAGGATGATGAATATTCATTGATAAAACCCGATGCGCTGGTACAAAAACATCTTGACACTTCACACTCCGACTACCAGTCCCACGCATACCCATGGTCTGCCAGTCATCAATAATTTCATAATCACTTCTAGGTACTAAACAAACACACCAATCGACAGTCTTATCACCCTCTTTTACTTGGCAAGAGAGCATATTCCATTCGCAGATATCTACGCCTGAAGAAAACCCCCAATTACCTGATAACAACATACCACTATCAACCCGTTGACCAGCCCCTTGAAAATATGCCACACCTGAAGCAATTAAGGCATTCGGATTTTCACCCCAAATATCTTCTTGAGCCTGCAATGGCCATTGAGCTAACTGTCGATTATGAGAGGCAATATTAGCAAATACCCAACCCGTTGATGGGCACCCTAAGCCTAATAAATAAGGAATTTCCATGAATCCGCGGAAATCTACTTCCATGCCACCCCACATTTTGGGTTGTTGATAACGAAATAGGCCACTCTCATGTAGTGCATTGACTACCGTATTTGTTAAATAAGTTCTATTTTCAGTTTGATCTTGCTCAGCACTTAATAAAGGAATGAGATCCTTGGCTCGCTGCAATGCCTCTTCATAAGAAACATCCTGAAATGACTTAGCGGATTTTGATAGACTTGCTTGAATAATCGTTTCTGGTGCGTTCATGAAAGGTTACATGCAATAAGAATTAATGAATATGAGTTCATAGTATTTTTTTGCTTGGCAATTGTCAATACAATTCAATCAAAAATGGTTAGGAATTACCCTAACTTTAAAAGTTAAAAATATAAATACTTGATTTATAAAGGAATAAATTAATTAAGAAAAAGTACTATTTGTTAGTACAAAAAAAACAAGCGTAGTATAGTTAAGACAGTTAAATATATTTTTCGATAGAGTTTCAATCATTTGAGGTAATTACGATGCCAATTCTTGGATTTGCTCATGTTAATGTCAGTACTCAGAACTTAGAAACATCTCGTAAGTTTTATGCTGACATCTTAGGCTTAGTTGATGGCTACCGTCCACCTTTTGGACGAGTTGGTGCATGGATGTATCTTCATGATCAACCGATTGTGCATATTTCAACCTCAAGAAGTCCCACTCCCGAAGCTAAAAAGACAGATGCTTTTGATCATTTAGCCCTTTGGACAAAAGATATTAATCAATACCGTGAAACTTTAAATCAGCATGGGATTAAATTCGTTGAGTTTGCAGTCCCTGAAAACGATCAATATCAATTGTTTTTTAAAGATCCCGATGGCACCGAAATTGAATTGATTTTTAGTGGTGAAGAAGCTCGTTTAGCCAGTCAAGCCGAAGGAGCACAGGTAGATGCAAGTTTTGGTAGAAATCTATAATCTATCCATATTAATAAAGCTATACAATTTTATTTATGGTTGAAAAAGTACTACCTCTTCATTTACAAATCTATAATCGCTTACGAGAAGATATACAAAATGGGGTTTACCCCCTAGGTAGTCGTCTACCTACTGAAGAAGAATTATCTGCAAGCTTCAAAGCAAGCCGTCCCACTCTGCGACAAGCGCTTACAAGTCTGTCAAACGAGGGGTTGATTATGCGTCGACCGCGAACGGGATCAACAGTCCTTGCAAGTCAACCTCAAGTCGTACTCTCTCACTCAGTCAATTCTGTCAATGAACTCTTAGACTACCCTGGACAAATGACGCGAGAGATTTTAGACTCAGGCTATATCAAGGCAGACCAAGATATAGCAAGAGAACTTCATTGTCCCTTGGGTATGGAATGGTTTCGTTTAGTCACGCTACGATTTCAGAATCATGCAATGGTTCCTTTGTGCCTAACGACCTATTACATCCTTCCAAAATATGCCGGCGTCATCAAACATAAAAAGCATTTAACGATTCCAATTAGTGAACAAATTGTTGAAATATTTGATGAAGTAATTCTGCGGGCAAAGGTTGAAGTCTATTCAGAAATAATTCCAAAAAAATATTTTTCTGACTTACAAATCACGTCTCAGGATTCTTCACTGGTAGTGATGCGCTCCTATATTGGTCGCGATCAACAAACGTTTCAAATTACAACAAGCCACCATCCTCAAGATCGATATCGCTATAGTTTTGAACTCATTCGAGAACATCGCTCTGCCAACTCTAGCTTACGAAATACTTAAAAAAAATCCCCACAAGAAGTGGGGATTGGTTCAGCATAGGTTACTTATACTGGCGCAAACATCTGACCACCATCCACATTAATAATGGAACCACTTAAATAACCACAAAGTGATGAAGAGCAAAACGCTGTTAAATGAGCAATCTCATCAGGTTCTGTCATTCTGCCAAAAGGCAATTTTTGAGTCAGTTCTGTCCAACGAGCTTCATCACCAAGTTTGTTTTTTGCATTCGCCTTCATCATATTTTCCATACGATCACTGCGTGTTGGAGATGGGTTGATACCAAATACACGAATACCATTTTTATGACTTGTGGCACCAACAGCCTGAGTAAAGGCCATGAGAGCAGCATTCGCTGTTACACCGCAAACATATTCTGCTCGTGGAGCTGCACCGGCCATACCAATAATATTACCAATCACGCCAGAGCCTTGTTTTTCCATTGCGGCAAGGTAAATACGGGTTAAATTAATATATCCAAATAATTTAAGTTCCCACGCGTTACGCCATTTTTCTTCATTAATATCGGCAAGTACTCCACCAGGAATTGCCCCGGCGTTGTTGATCAAAATATCAACGTTACCAACTTTATCAAACAGTGCCTCAGCAGATTTAGCAGCTCCTAAATCTAATTCAACTGTTTGGCAAGCAACCTTATAGGTTGACTCAATATGTTTTTTTCCATTTTCTAGATTTTTTGCATCGCGTGAAGTAATAATCGGTAAAGCACCCTCGGCTGCAAAAGCTGCTGCTACAGCTAAACCAATACCCTTAGAACCACCTGTAACCAAAACTTTCTTACCTTTTAATTGCAAATCCATTGTATTTCCTTTCTAAGCACTTCTTAACGTTAAAAAATTATCTAAAACTAAATTATTTAAAACCTAATATTCCTGTTCCTAGGGAGCGTCCATCTCGAAGTGTCCAACGCCCTGCCAATATAGTGAAATAAAAATCTGATAAATGACGATTAAACAAATCAGGGTCTTCAATATTATTGGTATGACCAGCCTTCGGAAAAACCACAAGGGATGCACTTGGAATATTTCGTTTCATCAACAGTGCAGGCTCAAGGCATGGGTCATCCTCATCTCCAGTAATAACCAAGGTAGGCACAGTAATTGTTTTCATTCCATCAATCAATTCCCATAGGGAAGGACGCATTTTTTGCACCCCCCTTAAAGTATTGGCTGAACCAATTGCAGGATGCTCAAGCATCTGTTCAACAAACTCATTAAAGCCACGCGGATCTTTATTTTGATATTGAACCCTTGTCGGCCCAAGGGTATACTTTTTTCCACCTTCTATAGGACCAAGATCAAGGAACATATTTGCCGCAGCTTCAAGTTCAGCTTGGAAATTTGCTTTTTTCGCTGGCTCAGCCCCGTAGCCACAACCAGCAATCACCAACGATAGTGCACGCTTAGAATAAGATATTCCCATATGCAAGGCAGCAAAGCCACCCATTGATAAACCACAAATGTGTGCTTTTTCAACCTGTAAATGATCCATGATTGCGAGAATATCTTTGACAGCTCTTTCTTGAGAATACTGCTTAGAATCCTCTGGAACATCAGAGGGCAAGTAGCCTCTAGCTGAGTAAGTTACGCATCTAAAATAGCGTGCGAAATGGCGCATTTGATTTTCCCAACTGCGATAATCACCTGCAAATTCATGGACAAAAATCAAAGTCTGACCTGTGCCAGCCTCTTCATAATATAAATTTACGCCATCGTCGGTTTTTGCATAAGGCATCTCAGGTCTCCTGTTTAAATTATTTTAAATTTTTAAGATATTACAACATCATAATTTAAGTTGATAAATATTGCTTTGTAATTCAGCGTTCAATTCATTGATTGCAGAAATTCTTGGTGAAGAATAAAATCATCAAATGCCTTTTTTCCCAAATAATCCGCCTGAAATGAAAAATCTTTTTGTATGCGCTTGATGCTCATAGGCGATCTGGGTAAGGGGCCATTCTGCCCGATTGTGCACTCTTCAATATCTTTGGTAAATCGATATTGAAACGCTGGATAAAGCTTTTGTAAATTGTGCAGCCAAAATTCTAACGGCCAAGTATTGCCCGACGAAAGATGATACAGCGGTTCTGGCGAATGCCCCTTTGCCAATATCAAGGCTAGACCTTTTGCAATATCTGTACCGTAAATATAGTCAGTCCCCCCGCTTTCATGAAGCACGATGCTCTCTCCTCGAATTGCGCTCCAATATGCTTGTAGAGGGAGACTCAAAGTATCTCGGTGACCTGTATCGTACTCCCAACGTCCATATCCAAGACCCAAACGAACTGTAGTGACATTTAAACCTCTTGTCTTACGATAACGAATAGCTAGTCGCTCTGCTGCCAACTTACTAATGCCATAAACCGTCTCTGGAAGTACTGGACTTGTCACTTCATCAATCAATTGATCATGAGTCCCGACATTTCCGAAAATCGAACCAGAACTTAGTTGAATCAATTGATCAACAGAGTAGCGCAAGGCACACTCAAAAAGATTGACCGAGCCCATCAAGTTTGTCTCTAAAATTTCTTTGGTGTGGTTTAGTTCACGCTCTTGATCTGCAGTAATGGCGGCTGCATGAATAATTTTAGAAATCTTATATTGATCAAAGAGTTTGTGCAGATCCCCCTCGACATCAACCCTTCCCTGAACATATTCATAGGAGATGTTTTTTTGTGTGAAAGCTTGTTGAAATTTTGAAGGTAAATCACTAGGACTTAAAATAACGAGGGTTTTCCCTAGTCTTGATAGCTCTTCAATGAGGTTCAAGCCGATGAACCCCGCACCACCTGTAATTAATATGGTCATTGTCTCAATTTATTTTTTTATAATTTAAAGATGTTACACCTACTTGATAAAAATATTTATTTCGATTAGAGTGTTTACAACAAATATTTTATTAAAAACTTGGAGACAATATGTTGAATTATGTACGCTTGCATTCTAATAAAAAAGCTTTACTTCGCAACTTGAGGGTTCTTGCTTTAGGATCATCCTTGGTAGCAATGTCATTTGCAAGCCATGCGCAAGAAAAAGTAATACGCGTTGGTGCCTTATTACCTGCATCCGGAGCAGGGTCCTACTTTGGTGTCATGGGAAAACAAGGAGCTGATCTTGCTCTTGAGGAAATTAATAAGAATGGCATTAACGGCTATAAATTAGCGATTGAATACGGCGACTCTCAATGCGCTCCTTTACCCGCTACCAATGTTGCTAAAAGAATGCTCGAAACATTTAAACCTCATGTAGTGATTGGTGAGGAGTGCTCAGATGCTACTCTTGCAGCGATGTCTGTATTAGAAGAAGCAAAAGTGCCATTACTCAACGCTGGCTCTGCAACGAATAAATTTACTGAATCTGGATTTAAGTACGCTTTTCGAATTTTCCCAAGCGCTCAACAACAAACAGATAGTCTTGCTACCAATGCTATTAAGAAAATGAATGCTAAAAATGCAATTCTTTTAAATGTAAAAACAAATGCTGGAATCGACATTTCCGATAACTTCGAGAAAACCTTTGTAGCCAATGGCGGCAAGATATTAGGTAAAATTGATTTTGCTAATGATGTAAGTGACTTTACTTCGATTGCTACTCGTGTCGCGTCGATGGGTAATGTTGATGTCTTGTTGGTGTCTGCACTCGAAGGTCAAACCGTCAAGCTCTCCCAAGCTTTAGCTCAAGCAGGCGTTACAAAAGGTGGTGGTGGTAAAGCTGTGATGATTGGTACAATTTGGGTACCTTGGGGCTTCGATCAAAAAGCTGGTAAATCATCTGTTGGCTATACAAGAATTTCACAATTTGATCCAAATGAACAACGTCCAGTTGTACAAAATTTTGTGAAAAACTTTAAAGCTAAATATGGTGCAGATACAGTCCCAACTCATATTAATGCTCATGCCTATGATCAAATCTTAATCATTGCAGAAGCAGTGAAAAGAGGTGCAAAAGATTCTGAATCCATTCGTAATGAATTCACGAAAATGAAAGATGTTGAAGTAACTACAGGTAAAATTACTTTTGGTCCAAACGGTCAAAATCAAAATTTATCCGTTATCCACTATGTTGAAACTAATCCTGATTTAAGTTGGAAAACACTTAATTGGTAATTTAGGGTTTAGTAAAGAAAAAAGTCCACTTTACATGTGAAGTGGACTTTTCAATATTAGTTTTCAACATTTAGGATTTTTATGTATGATTTTCTGAACTTGTTTGCCCAACAGGCAATCAACGGCATTGTGATGGGTTGCTTATACGTCATGGTTGCACTTGGCTTAACCTTGATTTATGGGGTTATGAATCAAATCAATTTTGCTCATGCAGACTTTGTAACTCTCGGTGGTTTTGCCGCCTACTTTTTTGTTCAATGGTATGGTGGTGGCTATTTATTAAGCATCGTCATTGCGTTTATTGCTGGTGGAATTTTAGGTTATTTAGTCAATTTAACCATCTTCGCCCCACTTCGAAATCGAGGTGATGAACTTCGACCCTTGATTGCAACTATTGGTGTTTCAGTGCTATTAGAAAATGGTGCTTTAGTTCTTTTTGGTCCAGTTCCATTTCAGTTTAATAGTCCTTACGATGAAACGATTCGATTTGGAAAAATCTTCTTCACCACACAAAGTTTATTAGTCGTTGTTGTCGCATCAAGTGCGATTGCAGCGCTTTATTTCTTTATGAAATATACCTTTACTGGTAAGGCACTCAGAGCCATTTCACAAGATCGCGAAACTGCTGGCCTCATGGGGATTAATCAAACATTTTTAATCATGCTGACGATTGTGATTGCTTCAGCTATGGCCGGAATGGCAGGCGCCATGTTAGGGCCCGTTCTTGTTCTTACTCCTTTTGCTGGTGCATCGGTAATTGTGAAAGCCTTCGCTATTGTGATCATTGGTGGCTTTGGTAATATGGCGGGCACGATCATTGCAGGACTTCTAATAGGGCTTATAGAGGCATTTACTACTCAATACCTTGGCTCTGGGGTTATTGATTTGGTTGTGTTCGCCCTACTACTGGTGATGTTACTTGTCAAACCAACGGGTCTTATTGCCGAAAAGAAAGAAGAAAATGTCTAAGCAATTATTTAACCTAAAGAAAATACCCAATTGGGTCTATTACATCCTAACTGTTCTCGTTATTCTTGCTTTGCCTGTCTTGATTGATGGCTCAGCTTATTGGCGAAGTATTCTCATCACAATTGCTTTAAACATCATGTTAGCAATCTCATTGAATTTGATCCTAGGTTACACAGGCCAACTCCACCTTGGTCATTCGGGTTTTTACGGTGTCGGTGCCTACGCAACAACTCTACTCATTAAAAAAGCCGGTTTTAGTTTTTGGGTAGCAGTTGCAACTAGCTCTCTTTTGGCTGGTATTGTGGGTGTCTTATTGGCTTTTTTTGCAACTCGCTTAAAGGGACACTACCTAGCTATTGCATCCATGGCTTTTGCCATTATTTTGCATCAAATTCTTTTAAATTGGGATACGATGACTTCTGGGCCACTGGGCATTTATGGTATCCCGCCGCCACCTCCTATGAATATTTTGGGATATGAAATTAAATTTAGTGATCAGGTTAATTTATTTTATTTAATCTCATTCGTAGCCTTGATCACCTATATTATTTTAGGCAACATATTACGGTCTCCCATCGGAGATACGCTACGAGCTATTCGTGAAGATGAGGTTTCAGCTGCCTCTTTAGGCATCAATACCAAACTTTGGAAAATCTTTTCCTTTGGAATTGGGGCTATGATTGCTGGTCTAGCAGGCTCTTTTTACCCAAGCTTCGTTGGAACACTTGTCCCTGATGCCTTTGTTGTTTCAGAGTCCTTTACCTATCTTGCCATGGTAATTGTTGGTGGTTTAGGCACGATGATTGGTCCAGTTATTGGGGCAATTGTTTTAACCCTATTACCCGAACTTCTTCGTGGCATCGGAGATGCAAGACTTTTGGTTTACGGCATCTCACTCACACTTGTCGTGTTATTTATGCCAGGTGGAATATTACAGGCACTTCAAACACTCAAATCAAAATTCATTAAAACCAATAAATAATCATTGAATCTATGTCGAATACTATTTTAGAAGTGCAAGGCCTCTGTAAATACTTCGGTGGGGTGAAAGCTGTCGATGGTATTACTCTAAAAATACCTAAGAATGCCATTCAAACCATCATCGGACCGAATGGTGCTGGAAAATCAACAACACTTAATTTACTATCAGGTACTTATTTCCCAACACACGGTAAAGTTACTTACAATCAAGTTGATGTAACTGATCTCAAACTGCACCAACGTGTCCATCTTGGAATGGCAAGAACATTTCAAAAAATTCGTCTGTTTAAACAATTATCTGTTATAGATAATGTCATTGCGGGTTTTCATATTCATCATAAAATACCAGCTTGGCAGTATCTGATTCCTGCAGGAGCATTTAAGAAAAATAGAAGTGATTGTCAAAATGAAGCGATGGCATTACTGGAATTTCTTGGACTTTCCGATAAAGCGAATGATCGGGCTGGATCTTTGCCGTACGGTACGCAACGTTTACTTGAGATTGCAAGATCTTTAGCTACCCGCCCCAAATTATTTATGCTCGATGAACCTGCTGCAGGACTTAATGACACAGAGGTACAGTTTTTAATGGGTCGTTTAAAAGATCTACAAAACCAAGGTATGACGATTGTTCTTGTTGAGCACAATATGAAACTTGTAATGAATGTTGCCGATGAAATATTTGTGATGGATCATGGTGAGTATTTATTTGATGGTAAACCTAACGAAGTTCAATCGAATCCAAAAGTTATTGCGGCCTATCTTGGTGCAGATGGAGTTCAACAATGAGTTTTCTTCTTGAAGCTATTGATTTAGAAATTGCCTATGGTGATGTCGCTGCTTGTACTGGCATTAACTTTACAGTGAAAAAAAATGAAATTGTGACTTTAATTGGCTCCAATGGCGCTGGCAAAAGCACTACCATGCGAGCTATTGCCGGTGCCATGTATCCCCGTAAAGGCAAAATTTTATTTGAGGGGGTTGATATTACCAATATGCCCTCTTTCGAAAGGAATCAGTTAGGTATTGCACTTGTGCCTGAAGGTCGTCATGTTTTTCCTTTTTTAACGGTGCATGAAAACCTTGAAATGGGTGGTTACTGTCACCGTAATAACCGTGCAAAAATGAATACGCTTATCGAGAAAATGTATTCGATGTTTCCTCGCTTAAAAGAACGCTCTAAACAAAATGCAGGTACTTTATCTGGTGGTGAACAACAAATGCTCGTCATTTGCCGAGCCTTGATGTCAGAACCAAAATTGCTTTGTTTAGATGAACCTTCTTTGGGTCTAGCGCCAATTATTGTCCAAGATATTTTTCGAACTATTCGTGAAATCAATGCTGCTAATACCAGCGTTCTTCTTGTAGAACAAAATGCCCACTATGCCCTTTCAACAGCAGCTAGAGCTTATGTTTTACAAACTGGAAAAATTTTAACCTCAGGAAATAGTAGTGAACTAGTCAACGATCCAAAAATAAAAGAAGCATATTTAGGCAGCACATAATCTAAGGAGACATGCATGGAAAATATACTCGAAAAATATTCCTTAAAAGGAAAAGTTGCGATTGTTACTGGAGCCGGTCAAGGAATTGGTCGCGCAATTTCTATTGCCTTTGCGCAAGCAGGCGCTCAAGTTGGATGTTTAGACTTTCTTGAAGAAAATGCAAAACGTACCGCTGCTGAAATAACAAGTATGGGTGGACAAGCTATTGGAGTTTATGTAGACGTTAGTGATGAGCCAGCGACACAAGCTGCTGTTGCAACTGTTACCAAAACCTACGGAAACTCGATTCATGTTCTCATGAATGGTGCTGCTGCAAAAGATCCTAGTGGGAGTGTTGCTGACTATTCTCTAGTCGATTGGAATAAGGCTATTTCCGTTAATTTGACTGGTGCTTTTTTAATGAGTAAAGCTACCATTCCACATATGATTGCCGCAAAATCAGGATCTATTATTCATATTGCATCTCAGTTGGGTAGAGTAGGTACTGCAAATCGCGCGGTGTATTGTGCTATTAAAGGTGGACTCCTTAATTTAGCTCGTGCCATGGCGATTGACCATGCGGCAGATAATATTCGTACAAATACGATTTCTCCTGGCGCTGTAGAAACTGAACGAATGACGCTTCGTTTTGGCACGATGGAAAAAGCAAGAGAAGCTTTAGGCCCTATGCACTTATTAGGCAGACTTGCGCAACCTGAAGAAATTGCGCTTGCCGCTGTATATCTTGCCAGCGATGCATCTGCATTTGTAACTGGCTCAGATATATTGGTCGATGGTGGATACGCTGCTCAATAAAGCTTACTAAAGATCCAAGACAAACTGACAATAATTGACTATTTCAGTTGTCTTTGTAGGGACTTGTAATCACTAAAAAAACCAAGCTCTCTAAACCGGTGTTGTGCAACTCATGAACAACACCGGGAGGAATATAAGCTACATCATGTTCACGCATGATGTGTTTTTGGTCATCTAGTATCAACATTCCCTCACCACTTAAAAAGTGATAAATCTGTTCTTGAACTTGATGTACATGGCTTTCTACATAGGCTCCAGGTTGATAGGTGGATATCCGATAGTCAAAAATCTTACTATCTGTAGTATTCGGTGAAACAATTTCTTTAGATAAAGCACGATCGAAATGTCCTGGATATTGTATCCAAGGTATTTCTGATAAATGACGAACAACTGCTTTACGTGGTTTTGTTTTTTTCATCAGTGACTCCATTAGTTAGGTTGCCAAGGTTTGCCAAATACTGGTTCTTTATATGGAATGGGCGGTAATTGCCAAGTTCCAGTAGACGGTGGTTTAATATCCGCACTTACATGGACATCAATTACGGTGGGTCTTTTATTTTGGATTGCTTGCGCCAAAACACCGCGAAAATCTTCGCTTCTTGTTACTGTATAGCCATCGGCTCCACAAGCTTTCGCCCACATTGCAAAATCGGGATTATATTTTTCTCCGCCTGGGCCCTGCGTCCCTTTATAAAATGCGGTTCCGATTTCACGACCTTCAAACATACCAAGCTGAATATCCCGAATAGCTGACCAAGCAAAATTATTCCAAACGACCCAAATACATGGCAGATTATATTCAACAGCAGTAGCAACCACGTGCGGTGCCATCATAAATCCACCATCACCCACTACTGCTATACAAGTTCTCTCTGGCGCAGCAAGCTGAGCACCTAAAACGCCACACACTCCAAATCCCATGGAAGAATATCCCCAGCTATTGAGCATGCTTTGTGGTCTTTTTGGTTTCCAAAACTGCATAAACCAGTTGTGATGAACCCCTGAATCTAATAATAAAATTAAATCATCTGGTGCAACATCATTGATACTAGCAACAACATATTCAGGACGAATAGGCGTCTCAATTTTAGAAAAATTAGGATTCATGAATTGGTGCCATTCCTGTTGCCAAACAGCAATTTCCCCATGCCAAGCTGCATAGGTATTCGCCTTTATTTGGGTCTCATTTGCAAGCCCTTGCAGAAGTTGGCGTGTGAAGACTTTCGCATCCGCAATTAAGCCTAGTGTCGGGGGATAATTACGCCCTAATTCTGCTGGATCTATATCTACTTGAATCAACTTTGTCGATGGAAAGTTCCAAGAATAACCGGGATACCAAGATGATGATGATCGATCATCAAAGCGAGTGCCAATACAGATGACTAAGTCTGCATGACGTCCTGCCTGATTAGCAGGATAAGCACCATTTCTGCCAATAAAACCTAGTGTTAATGGATTATTCATGGGTACACACCCCATGCCATTGGGTGAAGTAATCACCGGTATGCCAAAAGATTGGGATAACTCGGTAATCTCAGCACTAGCTTCCGATAAACTTACTCCTTGACCAATAAACAATACCGGTCTACTGGATGATTGAATGAGCTGAACCGCCAATGCAATATCTTGTGAATTTGCACCTGGACGATATTCACCTAGACGATGTCCAGGAGCTTCTAATTCAACTTCATCGGATTCTTGAAAGACATTGTAGGGAATATCAATATTCACAGGACCTGGTCTGCCAGTCAGCATCGTATCAAAAGACTGTCGCATCGCTAGGGGCAACATATCCACTCGAGAAGGCTGAAAGGTACGCTTCACAACAGGACGCAACACTTGTGCAAAATCTGCCTGATTGTGCGCATACAACTCT
The DNA here is from genome assembly GCA_947462685.1 of Burkholderiaceae bacterium. Taxonomy (GTDB): domain Bacteria; phylum Pseudomonadota; class Gammaproteobacteria; order Burkholderiales; family Burkholderiaceae; genus Polynucleobacter. The sequence continues at coordinate 19,443 of CANHPL010000009.1, forward strand.
TGGAATGGTGCCCGATTTGCTTGTGAGGTCGGCACATTCGCTGTGATTGCTAAAAATGCAGACGAATCAGATAAGGCAGTCGCTAATGACATAACTAGATTAGCAGACCCTGGTCCAGTAGATGTTAACGTTGCCACAGGTTCATGCTTAACCCGAAAATACGCATCAGCCATATGACCAGCACATTGCTCATGTCTCGGTGAAATTAGAGTTATTTTATCTTTGAGATGGTATAGAGCATCTAAAATACCAACATTTCCATGACCACAAATGCCAAAGATATAGGGGACTTTTTGTTTCACTAAATATTCGGCAATGACTTCTCCACCATTCATTTTGGGCATCGTATCTCCTTATTATTTAATATTTATTAAGCATAACTTAAATTGATAAGAAATTAAGTTAAAAAAAAGAATTACCTACTTTTTAATATGTTAATCTATATCAATAATAAGGAGACATTAATGACTGATTTGATCCGTAGTCTTGTGCTTTGCCTTTCTGTCATGTGCACCATTAGTTCTTGGTGCGCTCATGCCAGTGACTTTCCGAATAAACCCATAAAAATTATCGTGCCCTTCGCTCCCGGTGGATCAAATGATGTTGTCATGCGCTTGTTGGCTCCTTCCCTTTCAGAGGAATTAGGTCAAAGTGTCATTGTTGAAAATCGTCCAGGTGGTGGAGCTACCATTGGTATGGACATTGTTGCGAAATCAAAACCCGATGGTTACACGTTGGGTGTAGCTAATACGTCATTTGGAGCAAACCCATTTGTTATTAGCAAAATGCCGTTTGACACACAAAAAGATTTATCTCCTGTATGTTTAGTTGGTAAAGTTCCCTTAGTGGTAATTGTGAATCCCCAATTTCCTGTCCGAAGTATCAAGGAGTTAATTGAGTATGCGAAAAAGAATCCTGAAGTAATCAACTATGGATCTGCCGGCAACGCAAGCGCACCGCATTTAGCAGGTGCTTTATTTGAATACTCTACTGGAACAAAATTAACCCATATCCCCTATAAAAGCGGTGGTGAAGCCACGGCAGCAATTTTGGGTAATATTACCCAACTCCAATTTGCCGCCGTTCCATCTGCGATTCAACAAATTCGTTCGAATCGCTTAATCCCTTTAGCAGTAACAACCTTAGATCGTGATGAGAGCTTGCCTGAAGTCCCTACCGTTGATCAGTCTGGAGTAAAAGACTTCGACATGTCAGATTGGATTGGCATTGTGGTGCCTGCTGGCACACCTGATATTGTGATTAAAAGACTGAATGAAGCCTTCGTAAAAGCTCTTACTAAACCAGAAAATCGTGCAAGCCTAACAAAGGCAGGCGCTAGACCTATTGGTAGTTCCCCAGAGGAATTAAAAAATTTAATCAATAAAGAATTAAATACTTGGCAAAAAGTTGTTAAAGCCGCAAATATAAAAGTTAATTAATCTCATTAGGACTTGATATGATTCATCGCATCGGCATGTTATTACCTGCCACAAATATTGCTGTAGAAATTGAATTAAACCGTGTATTACCTAAAAATTATCAGCTCTTTATCTCACGTGTAAAAGTGAGTTCTGTCGATGAAATTGGCTGGAAAGAACATGATTCAGATATCAATTATCAAGCTGAATTAATTGGTACGATCAAACCTGAAGTCGTCATCCTCTTACAAACTGCAGCTAGTCTTTATGGTCCTGAAAACTATGATGCTGATATCGTTAAAAGAATTATGCAAATATCAGGAGCTCCAGCAGTAACCACAGCACACGCTATTGGAAGAGTCTTGAGGTCTATTGGCGCTAAAAAAGTTGCCATGCTTTCTCCTTATAACAGTACTTTAGCGACTAACGCTAAAGCCTATTTTAAAAAAATTCATGACGTAGAGATCTCGTCAGTTGATTTTTTTAATTTAACCGATGTAAAGAAAATTATTGAACTCGGGCCTGAACCCGCGGAAAAAGCGATTGAAAAACTTGCAGCAACCAAGCCAGATGCAATTATCCTCGCTGGGGGAGCATATCAAATTATGGAGCATATCGATACTTGGGAAAAAAAATACGACTGTACCATTGTTTCAACCAACCAAGCAGCAATATGGGCTGCAATTCAAGCTTGTCAGGGTGATGAAAAAATTCTAGGCAGTGGGAAAATATTAGAAGCCATGCCGAGAGGTTAAAAAATTGTACCTCTTGAAAAGTTAATATAAATTAATAGTTTGTCAGGATATTTAGCAGTATACGATTGAGTTTTGGTTGGTAAGTACCTAAGCTTTACTCTTTAAGTAACGATTGCGGAAAATCTAATCTCTTAAGTCCTGGTATTTAACTGACATCAGTTCATGGGCTCATTTCATTAAATTAAAATTCATATAATTATTTAGATAAGCCATATTTATTAGCAATTTTTTTAACATCCGTCACATTATTTTCAATAATTTTTTGTTTAACTTTGTTATATTCTCCATAGGTTATTTCTCCAGAAACTAATTTGGTTGTTGCTTGGTTATAACTATTTAAAAGTACTTCATTTACATCTATTAATTCCTGAGCAGCTTTCAAGGGTTTAATGTACTTTTTCGTAATTATTGAGTATTGGTTTTGATACCAATTTCTTTGCACGATTGTTTTTGTTATTTCGACAATTTCTTGTTGAGAAGGCATACTTGAATCAGACAATTGTTCAGCCGTAACAGCTTGTATGTTGTAGGGCGTTTTCTTTAATAGATTTGGTGCATTTGTCTTAAACCATTCAAAATTTTGGCTCTGTAAGACGGTTAATTCTTCACCGAAAGACTGTGCATTGGCAAGAAATGATGTGAAGAATATTGCAAATAGGATAGATTTAATGATTGTTTTCATATGAATTTTTCTATAATTTTTTTAATAAAACTATTTGTTCTGCCTACTAACAAATACTCTCTTTAGACTAAGTCTTATAATTATACTTTTTAGTATCATTTAATAATATCATCTTCAGTTTTTGCTATTTAATTTACAAACGCTAATAAAAAACACTATTGAAGTGATCTGACTTAATCTTTTTAATATCTTAACTTAATGCTATTTCCGACCTTCGAATTTCTTGTGTTCTTTGTTGTTGTTTTACTGTTTACTTGGAAGATTTATCAGCATTCCAAGAGTCATCTTATTTTGTTGTTAATCGCAAGCTACTTTTTTTATGGATGCTGGAACTGGGCCTACATTCCATTACTATTTGGGATTTCATCACTAGCTTTTCTTTTCGCCGTACTAATTTCCAAAAACAATAAAAATATTTGGTTTGGATTAGGAATTATTGTATTTATATTAATCCTAGTTTATTTCAAATATTCAGGATTTATCCTATCAATATTTCCTGTACTTTGGATAGAATATGCTTTTGGAGAAAAAATTGACTTTATAAATCCAGTCTTGCCTCTTGGAATCAGCTTTATCACTTTTCATGCAATATCGCTTTTATTTGATATCAAACGTGGAAAACTAAACTTTACTCCATCTTTTGTTCAGGTACTTTTATATATTTGCTTCTTTCCTCAGTTAATCGCTGGCCCAATACTTCGGGCAAGCACATTCATCACACAATTAACCATTCCAAGAGATCCACATCATTTAAAAGTTACACGTGGGATGATTTTGATATGCATTGGATTATTTAAGAAGGTTATCTTAGCAAATTACTTAGGAACCGAGATTGTCGATCCTATTTTTAATGGAGGAGTGGAAAACGCAAATCATTTCATTGCCGTTTATGCATACGCAGTACAAATTTATTGTGATTTCTCTGGCTATACAGATATAGCTATAGGATGTGCATTTCTATTGGGTTACCGATTTCCTTTGAATTTCCGAAACCCCTATACAGCATCTTCTATTCAGGATTTTTGGAGACGTTGGCATATAACCCTTTCATTTTGGTTAAGAGACTATCTCTATATTCCAATGGGAGGGGCGCGAAAGGGATTTATATTTAAACTATTATTTCTTATGATTACAATGTTGATCGCAGGGCTTTGGCATGGTGCTGGTTGGCAGTTCATTTTTTGGGGTGCATTTCATGGGCTTTTATTGGTCATCAACCATATTTGGGTGAAAATCGCTGATCAATATTTAATCCAGAGGCATCAATCAACTATTTGGAAAATTATCTGCACTATCCTTACTTTCAATTTGGTTTGTATTGGTTGGATTTGGTTTCGAGCACCGAATTTCGATGTTGCACTCCTGATATTTCATCAATCATGCCTTGATGTGCTTCAGGGGAAAATCTTTTCAAATGTAAATTACTTAACCCTGCTTGCAATCGTTTGTGGAATCGGGACTCAGTTTCAAACACTTACATCACGTTCTAAAGTTGAGAGATGGTTAGGCAAACAAGCCTGGTTTTTTCAAGGTGCAATCTTTGTACTTATAATCTCCCTTATAGAATTTCTCGCTCCAAGTGGGATTGCACCATTTATCTATTTCCAATTTTAGTCATGCCTATTATCTATTCAAATACAGTTAAAGGTACTGCAAACCTTCATCAACTTCATCTAATGTTGATTGGTTTTATCTTTATAGGACTAATGTTTAATTCGATTGGAATCAATAATTGGGCGAAGAAAATTCCAGTTGAGCAATATAGTGTCATCAGAAACACAGCGATTAAAATGAGTCAAACTTGGTCTGAGATAGCTTCTATGCTTAAGCTTAATAAACCGAAATCGATGATTGATGATTTAAAACAGTTTCTGTTAAATAATCTTGAAAAAGAAGTTAATCTCTTTTCTAATCCAATACAAGATAGTCAAACTCAAGAGCAACAACAAAGTCCCCTCCCTATCATTATTTCCAAAAGCATCGTTGAGGAATCTCAAATTAAAACTGTTGCATTAGTTGGGGATTCATTGATGGCGGTCAGCCTTGCCCCTAATCTGAATAGAGAGCTTAAGAAATTAGGAGTAACTAAGATCATTCAAGCTTATCGATCTGGTACTGGATTATCTCGTCCAGATTATTTCAATTGGATGACTGAGTATCCAAAATTACTTGCTGGGCAATCCCCGAAAATTATCATTTGTACTATTGGCTCTAATGATGCTCAAGGATTTCAGATTGGTAATAAGGTATATCAATTTGGGCAACCTGAATGGTCTGAGGAATACTCTAAACGTCTAGAAAGTTTTTTAATGATGCTGCAATCCCAAAATGCACAAGTTTATTGGGTGACTCTACCCAAGATGCGGAGTCCTGTTTTCGATGCGAAAATTCAAGCGCTTAATAAGCTTGTTGCAAATCGCCTTGAACATCAACCCGGGATTACTTTAATTCCAGCCAACGCCATACTTTCGCCTGAAAGTCTGAACACTTACGTAGAATTTTCTCGAGACCCTAAATCGGGTCAGGAGCAACTAAGAACTGAAGACGGGATACATCTCTCTGACGCTGGAGGAAGAAAGCTTGCACTAGGAGTCATTGCCTACTTAAAACGTGATGGGATCTTTGCCGGACAAGACTCTTCCAAGTAAGCCTGTGGAAAAGGTTGACCATTTTCAAAATGACCTAAATTTTTGAGCTCGCTAGAAGACTGAAAAAGCCATTGTGGTAGTGGCGTATTAAGCTTTAAGCTATCAAATGTGGATGTAATGACTTTCCATGTCCCATAGTAATCTAAATTATTTAGAGAAACTGACTCGGGAAATTTTTCTTGTGCGCCCAAAATTACTGGATGAAAAGTGGTGTCAATATCCGGAAAATCATACCTTGTATCTGGGGCTCCAGGCATGCCATGACCAGAATGGATATCCTGATTAGAGCTTTTACCTGGAGGATAAATGATTAGATTTTTAAGGCGCTTTTGATGACACATTTGGTTCCAGTAGGCGTAAGCTGTTGGTACACCGATTTGTGTATCCTCTGATCCACTCATCAAAATAATTGGGAGTGATACAGGGAGTGTATTTAAGCCTTGTTCCAAAATTGATTTCGATAAATCACCCCGATGAACATGTTTAGCATCTCCAGGTGATGTAAGCAAAAGAGTATAAGCCGGGGGTAATTCATTTTCTTTGATCTGGGCAACTAAATTAACCGCAGTGGTTGCACCTATTGAAAAGCCATAATATAAAGCGGACTCTTTCCTCACCATGCCCGGATGGTTTTGATCTATCCAAGCCAAGGCAGTAAGGATACTTTTTTGAGCAATCTCTTTGATTTTTTGTGGCGCATCTTTCTCGTTTCTTTGATAAACGGGATAAATTACTACACCGCCTCGTCTCGCCAAATGATCTATGATTGCACCAAAATTCTTAGGATTTGTACCAAGCCAACCATGCATGAAAATGACAAGGGGTAAGTCCTTAACATTGGACCGCTGAGGAAAAATCACATAAGAACGATCCACACCATTTCCTACCGCATTAATTTGGACCTCAGTGTAAATTTCTTTCTTTTTGTATTCCTCAGCATTGAACGGGCGGACATAATCTTTCATAGACTCAGAAGCAAGGGTTTGGAATGCTAAAAAAACAAAGGGAATAAGTTTAAAAATGCAAATAAACTCTTTCAATTTACTCAAGAAAAATTCCTTATTGAATTGGTTTCATCATCAAAATACTAATATACAACCGTAAATATGAAAAGGATATGTCAATTTGTATTGTTAGTGATCGAGTATAAACGTAAAAAACTAAAGCAATTAGATACTGGAACGATTGTTAATTTTCTACAGATGCTAAAAATTTTCAGGATATGGCTTTTATATTCTTTCTTTTCTTCGTCTATTGTAAAATCCCGAAATATTATTTGTTATAAAATTTAGTTTTAATATTTATTTAAAAATAATTTCTATAGTTGAAGTCGATTGCTATGAATAAGCATTACTTTAAATTACTGCTTGTGGTTTTATTATTGATTCATCACTTTGCTATGGCAGGTGAGCAACCCAATTTCATAAGTAAGTTATCTACGACTCAATCACTATCTTTAGCCTCGAAATATCTTATGCTCATTAGTTACCCTGCCTCAATCAGAGAGCTTGACGGTGAATGGTATAGCCCCGAATGGAAATATGGTTATCGTTTAAATAATGGTGTTGGTACGGCCACCTATAGCAATAGTCCAAACTTTAGGCCGGGTGATCGAATTATTTTCTTAACCCCTTTGGGGATAGGCTCATACCGCGGTCGTCAAGTGTATCGTGATGGTAACTTTTATAGCGTTGATGCCACTTTATATAACGATAGGCTTTGTTTTGAGGGTGAACGTAACGTCAATTGGTGTATGGTAAGACTTGGTAGATGATTATTTTTATCATTGCATCATGGCCAACGATGATGATCAATAGCCGTCATTAGGATGTGATCGATAAAGTGTAAAGTAAGTGCTCGGTAAAAACTGTAAAACATGTGTCTAGTCCAGATTCTCGGACAAAGAGATTAAAAGTTGTTTGGCTAACCTCCTTTGGGAGAAAAATAAGTATTACATCTCATGAGTGGGCAGCCTTGGCTGCCCTTATGAATACGAAACTATTAACCTAAAGTATCTGCCCAAATATTTTTAGCCCAACCCCAAGCATATACGCCCTCTAATATACTAGGTTCTTTAGATAACCCCCCAGAGCCTGCAACCGTTTTAAAGGTTTTTTCAGCAGCATTATATTGATGCACGCTTGCCACATGCACGACTTGTTGAGAATCAATAAAGCTATAACAAGTATTGGTTAAAACTGGAGCCGGGTTAATATCCCAACCATTCAGTTCAGCAACAATTGCGGCAGCGGCGACTTTAGCATGGGAATTCGCCATATGTCCTGATTTAGGCATAAGTGGCGCAATTTGAATGGAGTCTCCTAGAACATGAATATCTTTCGCTGAGGTGGATTCGAAGTTCAAAAAGTTCACTTCAGCCCAACGACCATTCGCATTTGCGATTCCAGCATTGACAGCAATATCTCCTGCACGCATTGGGGGCAAGATGTTTAGAACATCGGCTTTAATATCTTCTTGCACCTCAAACTTAATAGTCTTAGTTTTACCATCCACCTCAGTTACGTTAAACTGCGGACGATATTCGATCATGCCGGGGTACTCTTCCGCCCAAGCTTTTTTGAATAAAGCAGCTTTGGAAACGATATCTTGATTTGCATCTAAGACAAGGATCTTTGATTTAGGTTTATATTTTTTAAAATAACTAGCAACCTGACATGCTCGCTCATAAGGGCCTGGAGGGCATCGATAAGGCGCCAGTGGAATACTAATTGCAAACACGCCACCATCAGTCATCGCCGCAAGTTGTTGATGAAGAGCAACCGTATCTGTTCCCGCTTTCCAAGCTTGAATAGTTGCACCCATTTGATTAGCACTGGCAAGACCTTCAATCTTGTCAGTCATCATACTGACACCAGGTGATAAGATCAGTTTATCGAATTTAACCGTAGTTCCGGACGCTAGTTTGAGTGTCTTCTTATCACGATCTATGGATGCAACATAATCTTTAATGACTTTAACCCCATGACGAGTCTTCAAATTAGCATATGAAGATGTGAGATCACCAATTGACCTTGATCCACCAACGACCAAATTTGATAATGGACAAGAAATAAACTGCGCATTTGGTTCAATGAGTGTTACTTTGGCTTTGTTGTTAGAAAATAGTCGTAAATATTTTGCTGCAGTAGCACCTCCATACCCTCCTCCTACTACAACAATTTCTGCTTTGTTTAAACTCGTAGTACTACCAATTGATGGGTAAGCTGCAAGAGCTCCTAACGTTCCTAAAAAATATCGGCGATCCATAGCGTTTCCTTCTTATTGTTTTTTACCGAGATAATCGGCAATCGTTTGCATTTGCTCATCGGTATAGCCTTTTGCTAACTGCGGCATGATGGTACCTGTTCTAGCCCCACTTTTAAAAGCTTTTAACTGTGTCAATAACTGCTCACTCGTTAATTGATCGATCTTTGGCATACTTGCGTTTTCTTGACCTTTGCCATCCGTTCCATGACAATTTGCACAAGTTGCAGCAAGACTTCTTTGGTAAAGATCTTGAGCAGATTTGGTTTGCGCAGTCACCGAAACATTGAAACAAAGGCAGCTAAAAAAAGTAATGGCGATAGCTCGAAAAGACATATATTTTTTAAAATTCATTTTTAAACCTTAATACTTATTAACGAATAGTTATCATAATCTGCATTCTTATATAAAAACGTTGTAAGTCAGCACTTCTTTAGATTAATTTCTTATAATCTTATAACGGCGTTTTATGGATTTTTATCTGCCACACACCGAAAGCCGATATATACCACGGCAATATCCGGTGACTTCGATTCAACATCCGCTTCTTGTTGTCGTTCTGGCCCATACCACCAAGATGCTCCTCGAGTGATGTAACCACCATTCCGTTGCGAAGATGTCCACTCCCAAACATTCCCCCCCATATCAAATAAGCCATTCACTCCCGGTTTGGTAGTTTTAGTTAATACATGCCCAGTTCCTCTATTTAATGAACCAGAAGGTGCAAGTCCTACATAGTTGCCGCACCCGCTCAAGCAATGTGCATTCAAGGGATTACTTCCCCCAGGGTAAGGATAGCGCTGACCTTTTATATATCCTGTTGGAGGATTAAGTCTTTGTTCTAAAAATGCCGCAGATATCCACTCATCATCTGTGGGTAATCTTTTACCAAAGAAACGACAAATTTTTTCTGCTTCATTTTGATTTAAGTGAACCGCAGGCTCTTGTTCATTTGCAAAGACGCCATAAGGTGTTTTCCAGTTCCAACCTATTTTTTTAACAAACCCTGCTTCATAAGAAAGTCCCCCACCATTTTTTTCAGCTTGACTCATAAACCCAGTTGAAGTTGCAAAAATCTGAACATCCTTGATCGTCATCTCAGATTGATCCCATAACAAATTACCAATCTGTACAACGGAGATGCTGGACTTTGGCATACTGATTGCTAAGGTCGGTAGAATTAAAATAAACAAAAAAGATCTAATAGACACTTTAATAGTGATTAAATAAAGATAAAGGATTTTCATAGAATCAAGCCTTGTAATGTGGGATAAGTGATAAATTTGTGTCAACATTGATATCTTAATAAAGAAAGTAATTTATGGTGGATTTTATCCAACGGTTAATTAATATTTTAGGTGCTTCGGCTGTCATGACAGACACACACGAAACGAAGCCTTACCTCACCGACTGGCGTGGAATTTTTCAAGGCATTGCTCTTGCAGTTGTTTTTCCAAAAACATCAGCCGAAGTGCAAATGGTCGTTCGGTTGTGTATCGAACATGCCATCGCAATCATCCCTCAAGGCGGTAATACAAATCTGACTGGTAGTTCAACCCCTGAACCTATTGGTCAGCAAATTGTTCTCTCGCTTAAACGTCTAAACCAAATCAGATCGGTTGATCTAGAAAATCAAACGATGACGGTCGAAGCCGGTTGCATCCTTCAACATATCCAAGAAAAAGCATCAGATTCAGGCTTTTTATTTCCATTAAGTTTGGCCGCTGAAGGTAGTTGCACGATTGGTGGTAATTTAGCCACCAATGCTGGTGGCATCAATGTACTTCGTTATGGCAATATGCGAGACTTATGTTTAGGTATTGAGGCAGTGACTGCTACAGGAGACATACTCCATAGTCTTCGTGGTCTTCGAAAAGATAATACTGGCTATGACTTACGTAATCTATTGATTGGTTCCGAGGGCACCTTAGGAATTATTACCGCGGCTGTCATTAAACTTTATCCAGCACCTATCAACCGTTGTGCTGCCCTCATTGCAGTTAATGATTACTCCATCATGGTTAATTTATTGCAAGAGCTTCAAAGAAAAGCAGCCAATGAACTATGCGCTTTCGAGATGATGTCAAGAGCATCTCTAGATTTAACTGTTCAACATTTTCCGCAATTCGCCAATCCCATCTTTAAACAATCTAGCCATACTTTACTGATTGAACTAGCGGAGTTCTCAACAGAATCACGATCATCTCAAATATTAGAAGATGTCCTAGGTAAAGCTCTTGAAAGTGAACAAATTGAGGATGTACTGGTTTCGACATCTCTGACTCAAGTCAAACAATTTTGGGGTGTCAGAGAACACATCACCCTAGCTCAAGCAAAAGAAGTGGCAAATATTAAATTTGATATCTCTTTTGAGATTTCTAGGATTGGCGATTTTATTACACATACTTGCGATTTACTGTGCAAATCTTACCCGGGCATTCGAATCATTAATTTTGGGCACTTTGGCGATGGTAATCTCCATTTTAATATGTGCCCTCCAATCGGATCAGATAAAAGTTTTCTAAAAACAAATGAGGCTGAAATCCATCGCATCGTTTATGAGCAAATTGAAAAGTATCAAGGATCTATCTCCGCTGAACATGGTATCGGCCAATTAAAAAGAAATGATCTTGAACATCACAGGGGGCCAACTGCTTACAAGATGATGAAGCAAATTAAGCATGCTTTAGATCCTCAAAACATCCTTAATCCTCATAAGGTTTTGCTCTAACCACTTTTAATCGACTTTAATGTTGGCCTTAGTAACCACATCTTTCCAAACACCTTGTTGTTGGGTTATGAGCGCTGCAAACTCCGAAGGGAGCCCGCCACCAATTACTGCATCTTCACTAGCGAATCTCTCTAAGACTGCAGGTGATCTTAAAGCCTTATAAGTTTCTTCTTGAAGTTTTTTAATGACGACTTCAGGTGTCTGAGCTGGAGCCATAATACCGTACCACTGTACGGACTCAAATCCTTTATAACCTTGTTCCGCAACTGTCGGCAAATTAGGTAAGGAAGGTATTCTTTGGGGTGTACCTGTTGCAATTGCTCTTAATTTTCCACTTCGAATGTATTGCAACAAGGCAGGAGTTCCTGCAGAAAAGATTTGTATTCTGCCTGCCAGCAAATCTGTCAAGGCAGGCCCAGTTCCCTTATAAGGAATATGGAGCAACTCTATCGATGTTGCTAGTTTGAGATACTCCATTGCCAAATGACCAGCACTGGCATTGCCGGCGGATCCGTAATTTAATTTACCCGGATACTTCTTTGTATAAGTAACTAACTCTTTCAGATTATTCACAGGTAAATCTGGATGAACCACAAAAAGACTTGGTACTTTTGCAATTAATGTGACTGGAACAAAATCCCGATTTACATCGTATCCAGTATTAGAAAAAATATAGGGATTAACAGCCATCGAGCCAACATGTCCCAAAATAATGGTATGCCCATCAGGGGCTGATTTAGCTACTTCCAACATCGCTGGCACTCCACCCCCACCCGCTTTATTTTCAATCATCACTGGATAAGGCAATAATTTTGATAGCTCTTGCGCCGTCAAGCGCGCCACGATATCGGAAGTACCTCCAGGAACAAAAGGCACAACAAAACGAATCGGTCTTTGAGGCCAGTTTGTCTGTGCGAATGAATGATTGAACACTCCAACACTAGTAGAAAAAAGGGAGGTTTTAAGTACTAATCGGCGAATATGATTCATAGTTATTTTTACAAGTTAAATTAAACAATACCTCTATAAGACCCACCATCAATCTGAATATTTTGCCCAGAAATAAATGAGGCTTGTTTACTACATAAATAAGCGCACATATCGCCAAATTCTTCAGTTTTACCAAAGCGTTTTGCGGCGATAGTTAGTTCAATTTTTTTTCTTGCATCGACAAATGAAATGTTGTCAATCTTGGCTTGTCGTTCTGTCATTTGGATTTGACGACCAGTATCGATTCGTTCAGGTAGTAAATTATTAATGGTCACATTATCTTGCGCCACATCTCTAGATATGGCTTTACAGACAGCTGTTAAAGCGGTTCTTGCTGCCGTTGATAAACCTTGATGAGGAAGTGGTGACTTCACCATAGCAGAAGTAATGTTTACAATCCGACCAAATTTTCTTGTACGCATTCCAGGCAAAACACCGCGGATCATCAGGACAGGTCCAAGCATATTGGCATCAAACGCTTCTAAATACTGCTCTCTCCCCCAATCCTCAAAGTTCCCTGGTTTAGGTCCTTCATTATTCGTCACCAGAATATCCGCATCAGGACATCCTGCAAGAAGGGCTAGTCTTCCCTCTTCTGTACGAATATCACCAGTAACTCCATGAATTCGAACTCCTGTCGCCTGAAAGACTTCTTCAATGGCAAGATCAATGTTGGTTTGATAACGGCCATTGATCGTTACAAGAACACCTTCTTTGGCAAGCGATAAGGCACAAGCTTTTCCAAGCCCTTTGGATGATGCGCAAATAATTGCTTTTTTACCGTGTATTCCCAAATCCATCCATTTGCCTCTTATTCTTATAATCTTTTTAGGAGTGTCTTACTACTTTGACTAGATAAATGCGCGCAAATATCCTAAAAATAATCCAGAAAAAAGCAGTGCTAAAAACACTAAATGCTGTCAACTTTAAAGGGGTAGTCTAACTGGCATGCCAGTTGCAACAGCCTTTTCGATTGCTAAAGTGGTTTCCAAATTTTTTCTGGCTTGCATTGGATTACAGTGCATGGTTGCTTGACCAGTCACTAGATGATCAAGCCAAGAACGTGTTTCATTTCCCAAAGGGCCCCAAAAATCTCCGCATGCCCAATCACCCGCTGTATTACTTCCTAAAAAAGCCATATTAACGGCATGATCAGGGACGTAGGCATGTGGAATACCCTTATCGGAATAAAGCAAGTGATCCATATGATCATCGTCAATAATCATAGTTCCTTCTAGTCCAAGTAATTCAAGCCGATCAGACTGACCAAGTGTTGGGTATTTGGCTGGTAAGGCATAACTAATTCCTAGATTAATTACCGCCCCATCTGAAAAAGTAACAATGGCCCAAGTAACATCATCGGCACCAAATCCCGCTTCTTTAAATATTCCCGCTTGACCACGCGCAATAATCTCTACAGGATGGCATTGATCTTCTAGTAACCAACACATTAAGTCCACGTAATAGGTCAGTACATCGACTACTGGTGTTGCATGCGGATCTCTTTTTAAAATTGAGAACGCTTGTGATCGGGAGTTATACACCCGGGCATGCCCACCAACAATCTTTCCCAAGCGTTGATGGTTCATTTGCTCTTTAGCTCTAAGATAGCATTCTTTAAATCGTCGACTGTAGCCAATATGCAAACTCCCATTTGTTTCTTTTAATACACGCAGTACCTGATCAGCATCTTCTAAGTTCATCGCTAACGGCTTTTCGACAAGCACAGGTTTACCTAATTCCAATGCACGAATAATAGGTGCTACATGGTAGTTTTCTGGTGTAGATACAAAAATAGCATTTACTTGGGGGTGTGAAATCACTTCATCATTATTGGTGGTATAAAAATCAGCTTGGCACGTATCCGCTAATTGCTTTGCTTTTGTTTCATCCTGATCAGATAAGGCTAAAAAACCAACTGAAGGATGCTTTGAGGACAATCTAGCACGTAAAGTGCCGATTCTGCCAGAACCAATAACGCCAATACCTAACGGTTTACCCATAATTTGTCTCCATTATTTATTATTTGATTTTACACTCTGTTCGGTTAAAACAATGGATATCCACTAATCATCAATTTTGAATATAATGAATTCAATTATTAAAAATAATACGGAGACACAAGAAAATTACCTCAATTGGTAATTTCTTAGTGTTTAAAATTAACCAATACATAAGGGTTGTTCATGAAAACATTTATTGCCTTGCTTTTTGCTGCTCAAAGTTTACTTATACCATTTGCCAATGCGGCGGATCCTTACCCTTCTAGGCCTATTAAGCTTATCGTGCCACTTGCTCCAGGAGCCACCGCGGATTTCCTAGCTCGAACAGTTGCTGTTGAACTTTCCAAATCACTCGGTCAAACCGTGATTGTAGAAAACAAACCTGGTGGCAATCAAATTATTGGCAATAATGAACTCGCAAAATCAAATCCAGATGGCTATACCATTGGCTTAGGAATTAGTTCTTTAGTGATTAATCCGTATGTTTCTAAGAATATCCCTTTCGATGTCATGAAGGACCTGATACCGCTTGCGATGCTTGGCATCATGCCAGGTCTCATGACGGTTCATCCTAGTATTCCAGTGAAAACGTTCCCAGAGTTCATCGCGTACGCCAAAGCAAATCCTGGCGTTCTCGCCTATGGTCAACCTGGTGGCTTATCTTCAGGGCATTTAACGATGGAATTTCTAAAAAAAGAGGCAGGTCTCGATATTCTAAGTGTTCCTTATAAGGGTGGTGGTCCTGCACTGACGGATTTTCTGGGGGGCAGATTTCAAGTGTTTATTAACAGCCCAACTGCCACGATTCCGCATGTAAAATCTGGCGCAATTCGCGCTATCGCTACAACAGGCTCAAAACGTCCTCCTGCTTTAGCAGATGTCCCAACGATTGCTGAATCTGGCTTTCCTAACGTGGTTACCAACGAATGGTATGCGCTGTTTTTACCAGCAAAGACACCTCCAGCAATTGTGAATCAATTAAATGCTGAAATTGTTAAGATCATGAACAGTCCTGCTGTTCAAAAGAAACTGAGTGACATTGGTGCGGAAACTTTTACGGATAACCCTGAACAATTTGCTAGATTTATTGCCAAAGAAAATCAATTCTGGGGTAAGGTCATTCAATCCCTCAACATCAAACCTGAATAGAAAATAACTTATGTCCGTCACGTATTCTGATTTAAAAAATAAAAAAGTAATCGTCACCGGAGGCTCAAAGGGTATTGGCTTTGCCATTGCAAGAGCTTTTGCCGCTCAAGGATGCGCAATTCGTCTTGTTGCACGAGATGCTGTCTCTTTAGAAAAAGCCCATCAAGATCTTGTTAAGGAATTTGGTGTCGATGTAAAGTCGATGGCTGTCAATCTTTCTGACGATAAAAATATTGATTCCCTCTCGCCGTTTTATGAAGATGCAGATATTTTAGTTAATTCTGCAGGAGCTATGGGTCGGGGTACTCTAAAAGATATAGACCCTGAAAAATTCCGTGATGCTTGGGAAGGTAAAGTGATGTCGACTATTTTCCTCACACGCAGAATTTACCCATTTATGCAAAAACGCCCTCAAGGTGGCGTCATTATTAATATCATAGGTATTGCAGCAGACCGCTTAAATTTTAAATCGATAGGAACTAGTACTGCTAATGCAGCTCTTGCTGCTTTCACAAAAGCAATGGGTTCAGAAAGCACGAATGATAATATTCGAATAGTTGGTATCCATCCCGGATTGATCCGTACTCCTAGAACTGAGGTATTGGTAAACCCAACATCGGATGCCGACCGAAAAGCTTATGAAAATTTAATGAAAAACTTACCCTATGGCCGCATGGGCGAACCAGCAGAAATTGCAAGCCTCGCCCTCTTCCTTGCTTCACAGCAAGCAGCTTATATTAGTGGTGAAGTCATGAGTGTTGATGGTGGTTCGCGCTATAGATATTAATTTTATTTACTAAGGAAACCCCCATGAAATATCGCTTACTCGGACCAACGGGTCTTTATGTTTCAGAACTCTGTTTAGGAACAATGACTTTTGGTAACCAAGGATTTTGGTCAGTCATGGGGGGCCTTCAACAAAAAGATGTCAATCAATTAGTACAAACTGCTTACGAAGAAGGTATCAATTTTATTGACACCGCAAATGTCTACTCATTTGGGGAGTCGGAATCCTTTTTGGGACAAGCAATCAAAGACACCCGTATCCCGCGAGATCAAATGATCATTGCTACCAAATCGACTGGCATTATGGACGAAACAGCGAATGGTCGTGGGCAATCTAGATTTCATATTTTTAATGAAGTAGATGCCAGCCTCAAACGACTGCAACTAGACTATATTGATTTGTATCAAGTCCATGGTTTTGATCCTTTAACTCCTTTAGAAGAGTCATTAGGTGCTTTAAATGATGTTGTAAGGAGCGGTAAGGTTCGCTATATTGGTCTTTGCAATATGGCAGCCTGGCAAATCATGAAATCTCTCGGCATTTCAAGAGCAAAAAACTATAGTGAATTTATTAGTGTTCAGGCCTATTACTCCATCGCTAGTCGTGATTTGGAGCGTGATGTTTTTCCATTACTAACTGATCAAGGCTTAGGCCTAATGGTCTGGAGCCCGCTCGCTGGAGGCTTTTTATCAGGGAAGTATCAACGTAACGCAAATGCTCCTCAAGGCGCAAGAAGATCTGGTGAGTTTGATTTTCCACCAATCAATAAAGATCGTGCCTATTCTTGTATTGAAGCTATGGAACCAATCGCTAAAGCACATGGTGTTTCTGTTGCCAGAGTAGCCTTAGCCTGGGTTTTAGCCAAGAAAGAAGTTTCTACTGTGATTATTGGTGCCAAGACAAAAGAACAACTTTTAGATAATGTTGAGGCTTCTTCACTTGTTCTTAGCCCAGAAGAAATCTTACAACTTGACACTGTGAGTGCGATTCCGAAGGAATATCCTGGCTGGATGCTTGATTTTCAAAGGGCTTATCGTGCAACACCACCAGTAAAAGTAAAGTAAAACCTTAATTTATGTTAAATTAAGGCTTGGATGAAACAGGGGTGCTTATAGATGTCTATTAGCTGAGAAATACCCTTCACTCGAACCAGATAATGCTGGCGTGGGGAGTTTCAAAAACCGGTCTCTGTTCATCCCAATGCATCGCTATGGAGATCAATTATGAACAAACCCCAAGAACTTACTTTAGGTAGCTTAGAGCATGACCTCGGTCAAAAGTTTGCCTATCCAGCATCTACAAAACAATACCTAACTGGATCTCGTCCAGATATTTTGGCCCCTTATCGATTGATTCAGCAGACGGCTACTAAAACAACTACGGGTGAATTATTAGAAAATCCCCCAATACCAGTCTATGACACTTCTGGCCCTTATAGTGATCCCGAGGTAGTCATTAATTTAGAAGAAGGTTTACCAGTACCAAGAAAATCTTGGGTTATTGATCGAAATGATACGGTTGAACTCATAGGTCCAACTTCCTTGTATGGAATTGCTCGTGCTCAAGATGCTAAAACTAAACACCTACGCTTTTCTCATATAGCCCCTCCTCGTGTTGCGAAGGAAGGTCATAATGTGAGTCAAATGCATTATGCAAAAAAAGGCATCATTACTCCAGAAATGGAATATGTTGCATTACGTGAATCTTTAAATCTTGCAAGTTTGCGTAAAGATCCTCGTTATCAACAAATCCTCAAACAACATCCTGGCCACTCCTATGGGGCAAATCTTCCTGAAGAGGTTACCGCAGAGTTTGTTCGTCAAGAAATTGCTGCTGGACGTGCCATTATTCCTGCCAATATCAATCACCCTGAATTAGAGCCAATGATCATTGGTCGTAACTTCCGCGTCAAAATCAACGGTAACTTAGGTAATTCCGCGGTCACTTCATCCATTAATGAAGAAGTTGAAAAAATGATTTGGTCGATTCGCTGGGGTGCAGATACGATCATGGATTTATCCACTGGCGATAACATTCATGAAACGCGTGAGTGGATTATTCGTAATTCACCAGTCCCGATTGGTACGGTACCCATTTATCAAGCTTTAGATAAAGTAAATGGTAAGGCAGAAGATCTTACTTGGGAAATTTTTAAAGATACTCTGATTGAACAAGCTGAGCAAGGAGTTGATTACTTCACAATTCATGCCGGTGTTTTATTGCGTTATGTTCCTTTAACAGCTGACCGTATTACTGGTATTGTTTCTCGTGGTGGATCAATTATGGCCAAATGGTGCCTTGCGCACCACAAAGAAAATTTCCTCTACACCCACTTCAATGAAATCTGTGAAATCATGAAAGCCTATGACGTTTCATTTAGTCTGGGCGATGGGCTTCGTCCTGGCTGTATTGCTGACTCGAATGACGCAGCTCAATTTGGTGAACTACGCACGTTAGGCGAACTAACTCAAATTGCCTGGCAACATGACGTGCAAGTCATGATTGAAGGTCCAGGTCATGTGCCGATGCAACGAATTGAGGAGAACATGCACGAAGAACTGAAGCACTGTTTAGAAGCTCCTTTTTATACTCTTGGCCCTCTGATCACAGATATTGCTCCTGGCTATGATCACATTACTAGTGGTATTGGTGCTGCGCAAATTGGATGGTACGGAACAGCTATGTTATGTTACGTTACACCTAAAGAGCATCTCGGTTTACCAAATAAAGAAGATGTTCGCGTGGGAATCATTACCTACAAAATCGCAGCTCATGGTGCGGACCTAGCTAAAGGTATGCCCGGTGCTCAGTTAAGGGATAATGCCCTTTCCAAATCACGCTTCGAGTTTCGCTGGGAAGATCAATTTAATCTTGGCTTAGACCCTGAACGCGCACGTGAGTACCACGATGCAACCTTACCCGCCGATGGGGCAAAAATTGCGCACTTTTGCTCGATGTGTGGTCCTAAATTTTGCTCTATGAAAATCACTCAAGAGGTCCGTGATTACGCCGCCAATCAAGGCAACAATCCTCAAGAAGGCATGCAAGAGAAATCGATTGAATTTCGCAAAAAAGGTTTACAAATCTATCAATAATCATCCAGGTGACATACTCTAGCAAAAATATCGCTATTCTTGGCGCTGGATTATTAGGCAGACTGCTTGCTTTTGAGTTAGCAAATGTAGGATGTCGAGTCAGCGTCTATGACAAAGGTAGCCCTCAAAGTCCGCAGTCTGCGGCTTTTGTTGCTGCCGCCATGCTTGCGCCTCTTGCTGAATCTGTGAGCACCGAAGATAGTATTGTGAGGATGGGTTATTACAGTTTAGAACGCTGGCCGAAAATCCTTGATCTGCTTGATGAGGATGTCTTCTTTCAACAAACAGGTACCTTAATTGTTTGGCACCATCAAGATACTTCTAGCGCACAACATTTCAAAAACCAACTAAATAAAACAACCGAATACCTTACCCATTCGCATCTTTCGCAGAACCTAAACAAACATGACTTAATGCAATTAGAGCCACAGTTAAGTCATCAATTCGAAGAAGGTATTTTTTTACCCGAGGAAGGTCAGTTAGATAATCGGGAGTTATTGAATGCCCTTCTCAAAAAAGGCACTCAATTAGGTGTCCAATATCAATGGCAATATGCGGTTGATCTAGAGCAATTTCCAGCAAATACTTTTGATCATGTGATTGACTGCAG
Organism: Burkholderiaceae bacterium; assembly: GCA_947462685.1. Taxonomy (GTDB): domain Bacteria; phylum Pseudomonadota; class Gammaproteobacteria; order Burkholderiales; family Burkholderiaceae; genus Polynucleobacter. The sequence continues at coordinate 39,575 of CANHPL010000009.1, forward strand.
AGGATTAGGTGCAAAGTCCAATGTGCCAGAACTAAGAGGAGTCCGAGGCGAAGTCATTCGTATCTATGCACCTGAAGTAGAGCTTACACGCCCTATTCGATTAATTCACCCTAAATACCCTATTTACATTGCCCCAAAAAGAAATCACATCTATGTGATTGGCGCGACAGAAATTGAATCTGAAGATGATTCTCCTGTGAGTGTAAGGTCTGCTTTAGAGCTATTAAGTGCCGCTTATACCATTCATTCTGGATTTGCGGAGGCACGAATTCTAGAATCGGGTGCTCAGTGTCGGCCTAGCTTTAAAAATAATTTACCAAAAATAATGCTTCACAAAGATCTTCGTTTCATTCATGTGAATGGCTTGTATCGTCATGGATTTTTAATTGCGCCAGCCATCATCGATTGTCTATTAAATATTCTCTTGGAGAATAGTAATCCTTTAGCTAATCAATTAGATATTGAAATTCAAGACTTATCTTATGATCATATTCATTAATCAAGTCCAAAAAGAGCTATCTGAGTCCTCGCCTTTGGACGAATTACTTCGTGAGTTGCAACCAAAGAATCCCTTTGCAATTTCGATTAATTCTCAATTTATTGCAAAAGCCCATTATGTGACGACCATGCTTCAAGACAATGATCATATCGAAATCATCTCACCCGTTACAGGAGGCTAATTATGTCCAATTTGAATGATGTTGGTTTTACTCTATATGGACAAAATTTTTCAAGCCGACTATTACTTGGAACTTCACGTTATCCATCGCCGCAGATTTTAGAAGATGCTATACAAATTGCACAACCTGCTATGGTGACGGCTTCACTCCGTCGTCAAGGTGCAAATCCCTCAGAAATATCTAGTGGCTTTTGGGACTTACTCAAAAATCTTAATATTCCAGTATTACCTAACACGGCGGGTTGCCATCGACCTGAGGAAGTGATTCAAATTGCTCATATGGCCCGTGAGGTTTTTAATACGGACTGGATTAAATTAGAATTAATCGGTGATGATTACACCCTTCAACCGGACACCTTAAACTTAGTTGAAACTGCAAAGACATTATTAAAAGATGGCTTTAAAGTTCTTCCTTATTGCACTGAAGATTTAGTAGTCTGCCAGCGCCTTGTGGATGTAGGTTGTGAAGCAATCATGCCATGGGCTGCTCCAATTGGCACAGGCAAGGGTCCAAGTAATCCATATGCATTACAAATTTTGCGAGAGCGTATACAAGTACCTATGATTGTAGATGCTGGTCTAGGTCTTCCATCACATGCCACGCAAGTCATGGAATGGGGATATGACGGGGTTTTACTTAACACAGCAGTTGCCTTAGCGCAAAATCCTACGCAAATGGCTCAGGCCTTTTCTTTAGCAGTCATTGCTGGACGACAAGCATTTCATGCAGGAGCGATGCCAGCTAACCATATTGCTCAACCAAGCACGCCAACTTTAGGAACTCCATTTTGGCATCAAGCTTAATGTCTCTTTTGAGTTCAAAAGAACGCATTCTTTCTGAGAAAATTGTTCAGATACATCACGCTTTAAAAATTGAACAAAGGGATTCGCCGCAAGGTGTTGTATTGCATAGCGAAGACTCTATCTATCGATCCGTGAAAGTTGCTTGTTTTGAACTTGGATTTATTCAGCAAGATGCCGAATTGCTTGCAAGAGCTTGGTCAAAGCAGTCTTCAAAATCATCCTTCGATGCCGAAAAGTGGCCAAGTGATCTCGAAGATTTTAATAGCTCTCCAGTCTCGTTATCCACATTTGCCAGTTGTCCTCATCGATTAGGCCTTTATGTCGTGGCACCAAGTGCAGAGTGGGTGGCTAAACTAGCTCAAGCAGGTGTCAAAACGATTCAGTTACGTTTTAAATCCATCAATAAAGAACTCATACAACAAGAGGTTCAAGCTGCAGTTAAGAGTGTTCAAGGTTACCCCTGCCATCTTTTTATCAATGATCATTGGCAAGCCGCGATCAATTGCAAAGCATATGGAGTTCACCTAGGTCAAGAAGATCTGAGTAGAGCAGATTTTGCTGCAATTCAAGCGACAGGCCTACGTCTGGGCATCAGTACTCACGGTTACGCAGAAATACTTCGCGCTATTGTTTATCAGCCTAGTTATATTGCCTTAGGAGCAATTTTTCCAACAACATTAAAAACAATGGAAACTGCTCCACAAGGCATCGGGAGATTGTATCAATATGCCAAACTCCTCAAAGAATATTCGACAGTTGGCATCGGTGGTGTTGACGCAAGTAATATTCGCGAAGTCATTGACTGTCAAGTCGGCTCTGTTGCTGTAGTTCGTGCGGTTATTCAAGCACAAGACTACCAATCAGCGATTGCACATCTGCAGTCTTACTTTGTTTCTAATTGAGGATATTGCTTGTAAGCATGCCAAATAGGGCCTGATCCCAAAGTCATCGTGAGTTGCGCCCCATGCAGTAAAGCCTCTTGCACAAACGCTATAGCAACATCCACAGCTTTTTCAAGGGAAAGCCCTCCGCCTAAACCACAAGCAATGGCACTCGACAAAGTACAGCCAGTACCATGGGTATTTTTAGTCATTATTTTAGGATGGGGGAAATGCCTAATTTGCAGAGCCCCTCCTTGTTGATAAACCAAGACATCTTCGAGAGAGTCAGTATTTTCTAGATGACCACCTTTTAATAAGACGGCTTGTGGTCCAAGTTGCAGTAAATCAACGGCAGCTTGCTCCATTTGAGATACGTTTTTGATTTCGCGGCCTAAAAAAATACTTGCTTCATATAAATTGGGAGTTATCACACTCACCATCGGAAATAAATGCTCTACCATCGCTAAGGCCGTCGATTTATCACCAAGTGCAGCGCCTGAGGTTGCTACAAGAACAGGATCCAACACAGTATCACTCAAATGATATTTTGTAATTGCCTGTGCAACACATTGCACCATGTCCACACTACCTAGCATTCCTATTTTGACTGCACCAACGCCAAAATCGGCTGTTACTGCATGAATTTGCGTATCCACAGATTGACAACTGAGATGTTCAATCCAGTGAACACCTAATGAGTTTTGGGAGGTAACTGCTGTGATTGCTGTCATCCCAAAAGCACCAAAAGCTGCCATGGTTTTTAAGTCTGCTTGGATGCCAGCTCCTCCGCCACTATCGGAACCAGCAATCGACAAAATATGAGGTATTCGGTTCGTCATAAATTACCTAATAGGTTCGAGTTGAGGAATGAAGATAGCATTACAATCATTCTATACATTTTTTATTAAAGGATTCAAGTCATGAAGCTTCATCTATTAAAAAATACCAAAAGCTTATTTCTCTTTGTTACGATTTTATCGTTGAGTAACTTCATTCAGTCACCCTCATTTGCTCAAGAAAAATGGCCTTCAAAATCCATCACCATGGTCGTACCTTTTCCTCCTGGTGGTGTTGCAGATACAGTAGCAAGACCAGTTGCTGAGGCGATGAGTCGCCAACTAGGTCAACCCATTATTATCGAAAACAAAGCTGGTGCAGGTGGAGGTGTCGGCATGGCGTACGTATCTAAAGCCAAACCTGATGGCTACACCATCTTGATGACATTGTCTTCTATATCCATTATTCCTGAAGCGGATAAAATCTTGGGGAAAGATATTTCCTATCAAATTAATCAATTTAAGCCGATTGCTAGATTTACGGCTGACCCAACCGTTTTAGTTGTGCGAGCAGATAGCCCATGGACGACTTATGATCAATTTTTGGCGGAAATGAAGAAAAATCCCGGTAAATACAATTTCGGGTCATCCGGTAATTATGGAACTATGCATATCCCCATGGAAATGATTAAGCTCAGCGATCAGTTTGAGATGAAACATATTCCTTATACTGGAGCGGGACCTGCGATTATTGGATTATTAGGTGGTCAAGTTGATGCACTTGCTACTGGCCCTGCTTCGATTGTGCAACAAATTAAAGCAGGGAAAGTTCGAGCTCTGGCCCATTGGGGTAATACCAAAGTCAATAGCCTGCCGGATGTAAAAAGTTTTAAAGACTTGGGTAAGCCTGTCGAGTTTTCGCAGTGGTCTGGGCTATTTGTACCAGCCGGAGTTTCTCAAGAAATTACTGACCGTCTTCGTGAAGTAGCCAAATTGGCCGCCAATGATGAAAAAGTCAAATCTGTTCTAGAAGGTGCTGGCTCACCGATTCAATATTTAGATGCGCCGGCTTTTCAAAGCTATTGGAATACCGATGCTAAAAAAATGGCTGATATTGTCAAATCTATTGGTAAAGTTGAATAAATTTGATGTGTCCCAAAATTGGTGCTCTCGCTTTTAAAAAAGGTTTTTTAGAGCTCGGCCCTGAGTTTTCTACCCGCTTAGAACCGACTCCACTGCCTCAACCGAGTTGGGTCGTCACATCCCCTGAATTAGCATCTACAATCGGACTAGATGCAAGGTTTATTGAGGATCAAGAGTCTTTAGCGATTCTCACTGGCAATGCTGTGCCAGAACATGTCCACCCTTTTGCAAGCGTCTACTCTGGTCACCAGTTCGGTGTTTGGGCGGGACAATTAGGGGATGGTCGTGCAATTTCTCTTGGTCAAATCGTTCATCAAGACAAGATCTGGGAAATTCAACTGAAAGGTGCTGGTTCTACGCCCTACTCACGAATGGGTGATGGCCGTGCAGTGCTCAGGTCTTCTATCCGAGAATTTTTATGCTCTGAAGCGATGCACCACTTGGGTATTCCAACGACTAGAGCTCTTGCAATCACTTCCTCTACGGCTCCAGTTCTTAGAGAGTCGATGGAGACTGCCGCAGTTGTTACGCGAATCGCTCCTAGCTTCATCCGCTTTGGACATTTTGAACATTTTGCGTCGAATGGGCTTGATGAACAATTGCAAGTCCTATGTAACTATGTCATCGAGCATTACTATGCACATCTTGCAAATAGTGATCAGCCTTATCTTCATTTATTTAAAGAAGTGCTCGAACGGTCCGCGCACTTGGTCGCCCAGTGGCAATCCGTGGGCTTTTGCCACGGGGTTTTAAACACCGACAATATGTCGATCCTCGGTCTAACATTAGACTATGGACCTTTTGGTTTTATGGATAAGTTCTCGATGAACCACATTTGTAATCACACGGATTCCCAAGGTAGATATTCCTTTGCTAATCAACCATCCGTCTTTTATTGGAATCTTGTTCGACTTGCCCAAGCAATGCTCCCTGTCATCGCTCATGATGATAGTGATGAGGCTATGGAAGAAGCAATTGAGCACATTAAGCCGATACTTTCAACTTTTTCTGAAATCTATCAACAACACTATCGTCAGTTGATGTCAGACAAGTTGGGTTTCCAAGGCAAAGTTGGAGATCAGTCTAACAAACTGATTCAAGAACTTATCAAGATCTTGGATAACAATCATGTAGACTACACCTTCTTTTTTAGAAACTTGAGCAAAGTTATTCTTGAGCCTAACAACCCCTTATTGAAAGACCTCATCATTGATAGAAATGCCTTCGATCAATGGTTGCAAAATTACTTGAACTATTTACATACTTTTAGCATACCCTTATCTGAAATTGCTAAGCAGATGAATCTAGTAAACCCAAAATATATTTTGCGACAGCACCTCGCACAAAACGCCATTAGCCTCTCACATGGCGGAGATCACTCATTAACCCAAGCCTTACAACGTTGCCTTGTTCGTCCGTTCGATGAACAACCGGAATTTGAAGACTTTGCAAAGCTTCCGCCTGATTGGGCCGAGCATCTCGAAGTTTCTTGCTCTTCTTAAGGAATCCAAATATATGCATGATGAAGACGATTTGGAAGAAGACTTCGGCCCTAGTAAATCCGAGGTCAAACGGCAGATGCTTGCGCGGCAAGATTTAGCCAAAACCTTATCTGAATTAAGTAGTGACGCAATCAAATCGTTACCTGTTGATGATAGGCTAAAAGAAAAACTTCTAGAAACTGAAAAAATCAAAACCTTCGGCGCCATCAAGCGGCATACTTTATATCTCGGCAAATTAATGCGCGTCTATGATGATGAGGAAATTGCAGCAATCCAGGACCGTCTAGACGCTATACAAGGAGTCAATAAAGCCGAAATTGCAAAGTTTCATTTTCTTGAACGCTTACGGGATGAGCTCGTGCAAAGTGATGATCGTTTAACGCAATTTATTAAAGACCATCCCCAAATCAATGTGCAAGCACTAAGAACATTGATTCGCAATGCGCGTAAAGAAAAGGAACAGAATAAGCCACCCAAATCATTTCGTGAAATTTTTCAGCTGTTAAAGACCCTCGATTTATAATTCTCCAAGGTAAATACCACCCTCTTTGAAGAAAATCGGTAAAGCGATTAACTTAGATCCCTTTGGGCATGGTCCGCCTAGACATTGACCACTTTTGGGATCATACACCGCATAATGCGTTGCGCAAATCAGGTGCTGTTGCTTCTCATCAAATATTTCACCAGGGTTCCAATCTAATTCCATGGCAACGTGGGCACAACGATTAAGATAGGCGAAATACTGATGTTCATATTGAATAACAAATGCAGGCAGATAATCATCTGCATCGGCATTCATACCTGGAAAAGATGCGATTTCTCCACACAGCACTTGAAAACGAAAGGCCCGTCCACCTGAAGATAAGTTATTCTGATGACAAATGATTTGCCCTCTTTTTACAATAGGGTCAGATGGTGGAGACAAACTAGTATTCATTAAAGATATAAAATAAGTGTTCAATTAACCAATTTAAAATTACAACGATGACAAAACAAATTATCCCTTATCAGCCGATTGACCTTGTAGAACCCAAAGCAATTGTTGATGCCGTTCGTGCAAGACGTGGCGGAACATTACTTAATCTTGATCGCATGTTACTGAATAGTCCCAATTTAACGCGCGGCTGGAATGCCCTCTTAAAAGAAGTTCGTGAAAATCTTTCTCTCGATGCACGCTATAAGGAAATTGGTATGTGCGGTGTTGCGATTTTAAATCGTGCAGAATATGAATTTTTTCATCATGCTCCAGAACTCCTGAAGGCGGGTGGTACGCAAGAACAAGTTAATGAATTACGGAAAATTGGTACGGATGCTTTTAACTCTTCTCTATTTAGCTCTATCGAACAAGATGTGATTGCCCTGACTTTAGCGATGACTAGAGAAATCGAAGTTCCTGAAGTTGTTATGGAGCGCTTAACAAAATCTCTCGGTAATCAAGCTACCGTAGAAATGGTGGCAGTGGTTGCTACCTATAACATGGTTTCTCGGTTCTTAATCGCGACTGGCATTGCCCCTGAAAATCATTAATTGATCACTTCTTGTACAAAATAAAGATTTTTTCGAGTATTCAAGAAATTTCAAGTAACGCTTGGAATTCTTTAATTACTCATCCCAACGCATCGCCTTTTATTCGTCATGAATATTTACTAGCAATGGAAGAAAGTGGCAGTGTCAGCCCGAGTACTGGCTGGACACCTTGCCACTTTACTTTATGGGATGATGCTGATCAGCAACTCCTTGGAGCAATGCCCTTTTATTTAAAGTCGCATTCCTACGGTGAGTATGTGTTTGATTGGGCGTGGGCAAATGCTTACAAAGAACACGCCCTTCACTACTATCCCAAACTATTAAGTGCCATTCCTTTTACTCCAGTAGGTGGCTCTAGAATTTTGGGAACTGACCCAGTCGCCAAAAGTCATTTACTAGAAGCTATCATTGATTTTGCCAAAGGAAAAGAGATATCCAGTGTTCATATTTTGTTTCCACCACTTGAGGATGAAAAAACCTTTACTGAGCTTGGGTTTTTAAGGCGCGAATCGATTCAATTTCATTGGCAAAATCAATCACTGAATCGTCCAGGAGAGTTTCTGCATGATTTTGAGGAGTTCTTGTACACCTTAAATAAGAAGCGTCGTAACAATATTATTCGAGAAAGGCAATCTGTCATCGCTGCTGGAGTGAGTTTTAGGCATATTCCAGGAGCAGAAATGACGGAGGCTGATTGGGATTTTTTTTATGACTGCTATGCTGCGAATTACTTTAATCATGGTAACGCGCCCTACTTAAATCGTGAGTTCTTTTCACGCATTGCCGCCTCTATGCCTGAATATATTCATCTCATATTTGCAAATTTTGAAGGTAAACCAATTGCCAGCTCCATGATTTTCAGGAATCGTGATGCCAACTCTCAAGAAAGAGCTTATGGTCGGTATTGGGGAGCAATCCAAGGAATTAAAAATCTGCATTTTGAAACAGCCTACTACCAAAGTATTGAATTTTGTATCCGTGAAAAAATTGCAGTTTTTGAGGGTGGTGCTCAGGGTGAGCATAAAATTCACCGAGGTTTGGTACCGGTCAACTTATATTCGATGCATTATTTAGTAGATGAACGCTTTTATGATGCGGTTCAACAGTTCTTAAAAAGAGAAGGAATGTCGATGTATCGCTACATCGACGAACTTTCGGATCATCACCCCATCAAACAATCCTCTTAGTCATTAATGATTGTTAGAGTTGACGTAATCAAAAATTAGCTTTTCTACTTCATATAAATTGCTCGGATTTTGGCTTTTGACAAAAGCCTCACACCTGCTTTGACTCGAAAAAAAATCAAAAGTTCTAGAGATTTGATGGATAATTTTGCTCATTTCTTATTCCTTATTAGGGTTAACACTTAAGTATTATCCCTTATTTAGAAAAATATTGCACAGCAACAATCTTACATCAAAGCTTGATGTTAATCACATGATATAGAACCTTGATTTATATAGTCTTTTTTAAAAGACGGCTATTTTTTGGTAGATTGGCAGCTAAAAAATCCATCTGGTCTGCAAGGATATTGCGACCCTTAAGAATCATATCTTCGTACAAACTAGGCACGTAGGGTGCATAAATCAAAGACATACCAGCATTTTCTGGGGACCGATTGCCTTTTTTCTGATTGCACCCTCGGCATGAGACCACTAAGTTCATCCAGGAGTAACTCCCGCCTCGACTCGCTGGGGTAATATGCTCTGCCTCAGCTTCCACCTCAGATACTTTTTCCGCACAATACGCACAGACACCTTGATCACGACGATAAAGCTTACTCTTTGTAATCGCAGGTATGATATCAAATAAATTAATTCTGGAAGAGCCTTTAGTGGCAATGATGGAGTGGAGTTCAATAATGGACTGTTTGCCAGATTGGCGAGAAATTCCTCCCCGCATCACCGCAACCGGTTGACCTAAAGTCCAAGCTATACTTCCTTCTGCATAGTGCTTGGTAGCTTCCTCAGCATTCACCCAACTTTGAGGGATACCACCAACGTCTAGCTTCAATATATGGAGCACGTTTTCCTCAGTTTCTTTTACACTTTGAATTCAACTACTTTATATATTAATCAATATTAAATGACATTGCTGAAAAGATTTCAAAGTGTGGCAATACTGCAATTACCTTCCACCGATTTTGAGTTCCTTAAAGACATTTTGATGTTCACGAGGTAGGCAACGCCAATATTGTTCAACCGCCTCTACTTGTCCACCAAGAGCTGCTGCAGCTTCCCAACCCCAACGTGGTTTGTATAAGAATGCGCGAGCAAATGCGACTAAATCAGCCTGACCTTGCTCAATAATCGCCTCTGCCTGCAAAGGCTCAGTAATCATCCCTACAGCAATCGTCGGTAAACCAGTTTTCTCTTTGACTAACTGTGCAAAGGGGACTTGGTAGCCAGGACCCACCGGAATTTTTTGTCCCGCAGCAACGCCGCCGCTAGACACATGCATATAGGAGATTTGATATTCTTTTAAATGTTCTGCGAATACAACAGTTTCTTCTGGTGTAAAACCACCCTCAACCCAATCGGATGCAGATACACGCATACCAATCACTCCATCATATACAGCTCGTACTGCAGCAGTTACCTCTAGGGGAAAACGCATTCTATTTTCTAAGGAACCACCATACTCATCTGTACGATGATTCGCAACTGGTGACAAAAATTGATGCAACAAATATCCATGCGCACCGTGCAGTTCAATAAAATCAACGCCTGCTCGTTGAGCTCTTTGAGCCGCCTTTGCAAATGCTTGCTTGATATCCTCTAAACCTTTTTTATCTAATGACTCTGGTGGGTGTTCATGAGGTAAATGAGGAACGTCAGAAGGACCCAAAGTTTGCCATCCCCTAGGGTCTGACGGAGGAATAGATGCGCCACTTTGAGACGGTATGTGACTGGAGGCTTTTCGTCCTGCATGTGCTAATTGAATACCGACTAAGGTTCGAGGCGCTAGCGCTCTTGCTCTTTTTAAGTTATCCGTTATAGCGGCTTCACATGCGTCATTCCATAAACCTAAACAACCTGGAGTGATTCTGCCAACATCTGTAACCCCAGTCGCTTCAATAATGAAGGCGGCGGCACCACTATTCATTAAATTAGTCCAATGGGTCAAATGCCAATCGTTGGCCAAGCCATCTTTTGAGGAATATTGACACATGGGAGCGACAACCATACGATTGGGTAAATTAAGGCCGCCGTTGGGGGCTGGCAGATGAAAAGCAGAAAATAATTGGCTCATAATGATTTATATTTGTAAAATTGAATTAGCTTATTGTATCTCGAAGAAATCATACAACCATGCAATCCCTTTTGAAAAGATATAGAATAAATCATGAAAATTAATCTCCCACCGATCCCAAGTTCTGAAATCACCCCTCAAAGAGTTTTCGAAAAGCGTCGAGAATTGATAAAGTTAGCGGCAGGCGGTGCTTTAGGACTAGAAATGAGTTCTTGGTTTTCACGTGATGCTTTGGCTCAAACAAAACTTGTGGCTCAAACGAATCCCGCCTATAACTTAATGGAAAGAAAAACTTCTTTCAATGATGTCACGAGCTACAATAATTTTTATGAGTTTGGCACGGACAAATCTGATCCGGCTGTTTATGCTTCAAATCTTGTTACCAGCCCATGGAAAGTAAGTGTCGAAGGCTTAGTAGGGAAACCGCGCGTCTTTGACATTGATGATTTACTTAAACTTGCCCCACTCGAGGAGCGTGTTTATAGAATGCGCTGTGTGGAAGGTTGGTCCATGGTCATACCTTGGGTTGGCTACTCTCTCAGCAATCTACTGAAACTGGTGAATCCATTAGGCTCCGCAAAATATGTTGAATTTGTCTCTTTAGCTGATAAAAAGCAAATGCGTGGTTTGGGTAGCGACATTATTCAATGGCCTTATTTAGAGGGTCTTCGCCTTGATGAAGCCAATCATCCTCTAACACTCCTCACACTTGGCCTTTATGGACAAACTCTACCGAAACAAAGTGGTGCTCCAGTACGTATGGTGATTCCTTGGAAATATGGCTTTAAAAGTGGTAAATCAATCGTAAAAATTCGCTTAGTTGAAAAACAACCTGATACTAGTTGGTTTATTGCCAATCCTGGTGAGTATGGCTTTTATTCGAATGTGAATCCCGAAGTCGATCACCCACGTTGGTCCCAAGCAAGTGAGAGACGAATCAGCGATGATAAAAGTATCTTTTCTCCAAAAATAAAAACCCTGAAATTTAATGGTTACGGCGATCAAGTTGCCTCTTTATATGCCGGCATGGACCTTAAAAAATTCTATTAAGGACTTTGGTAAACCCATTGTTTTTTTTCTAGCACTCACCCCGTTTCTACGACTCATTTGGTTTGCTTTTCATGAGGGATTAACAGCTAATCCCATTGAATTCATTACTCGATTTACTGGAACTTGGGCGATTGTCATGCTATGTTTCACCTTAGCAATTACCCCACTACGAACTACCTTTGGCTGGAATCAGCTTTTAAAATACCGTCGAATGCTTGGCTTATTTTGTTTTTTTTATGCTTTATTACATTTTTTGACTTGGTCAGTCATCGATCAACAACTAGACCTTCAAGCCATTTACCAAGATTTTTTTAAACGTACTTTTATTACTCTTGGACTCATTGCCTTTATAGGTTTGATCCCTCTAGCTATCACGTCAACCAAAGGAATGCAAAAACGACTAGGGCGCGGTTGGTCAAAACTTCATCAATTAATTTATCCCATTGCCATCCTCGTCGTGCTCCACTATTACCTCCATAAAGCCGGCAAAAATAATTTTGGCGAAGTACGTATTTATATTGCTATTATTGGAGCATTACTCACTTGGCGACTCGCCCGCTGGCTATTCAAAAAATATGGGCTTAAATCTTAATTCTTTTACGTCATTTTTATGGCAAAAGTTGGTTTCAGGATTAAAATAATCAAAATTTATGAATTCCTTTTCACCTCCCTATACCCCCTTCTCCCGAAGCGTCATTTACCTTCAAGAAAAAGGCTTTGCGCTGATTCGTAGTGAAGAGTTTTTTTCTTTAAGTGAGCACTCTTTAAAAGATTGGCAAAATCTCTCGCTGACATGGAATGATCTTGCTGAGGATCAGTATTTAAAGGATGGTGGTAAGTACCGTAAGCGGAAACACGCCAGTGTTATCGTAACTGACAAATCAATTGATATTCCTTCGTATCGACCGCACTTTCAACCAATTTCCTATAACGCCTTGCATGGTGGTATGAATCGTATATTTGAACCCTGTGATGATGCGTTTTTAAAACATCCGGCTATGTACGATTTTTTAATACAATTAGGCGATCTCTTTTCACAAGTAGTGATCAAGGAGAATAAAAATGTTAGCCCCTGGTTTGTAGAGGTTCATCAATTTCGAATTGACACCTCCCATGGCATTGGCAGGCCTACACCTGAAGGTGCACATCGTGATGGCGTCAATTTTGTTGCTGTCCTTTTAGTAGAGCGGCACTGCGTGATTGGTGGCGAATCTAGGGTATTTGACGCCAATGGCCCACAAGGTCAACGCTTTATTTTAGATCAACCTTGGACGCTTCTTTTACTTGACGACACCAAAGTTTTGCATGAAACCACTCCAATCCAACCGCAGGATCGAAATCACCCTGAAAACACTTGGCGCGATACGCTTGTTTTAACTTATCGGCAAGACAACTTTTTAGAAGCCACTTCATAAGTATGTTTTATAACGCCACTCCGTGGTATCGGTATACGGTTACCACGATAGTTTTAGCCTTGATTATCCATTTCGTGTTTGGCTTTGTCTTAGGTTTATCTGTCGATGAAGCGCACTACGCTTTGTATGGCTTACACCTTGATTGGAGTTACTTTGACCACCCACCTTTGGTGGGTTGGATCCAAGCTCTTCCCGCACACTGGAGTTGGTTTGACGGCTGGCTACGATTAATACCTCAAGCTCTATGGCTCATCGGCCTTCTCATTAGTCTACGCGTAACCCACATTCTTCTAGAACAGTATCGATCCCCTTTTGATTACATTACTTCAAAAGCAGCGATGTTCTGGACTAGTCTGATTTTCATACTGGCTCCAATCATGCATGTCTTGGGCGTAGGTTTGCTACCTGATACCCTCCTATTAGTTTTAATCCCAGCGATGTTGCTCATCACACTCAATCTGAATGAGAAACTCGATCAACGAAAACCGCATGATCTATTGCAATGGCTCTTGCTGGGTATCGTCCTTGGTTTATCTGGTCTTGCAAAATACACTGCTCTATTTTTTGCTCTTGCTATACCCTTTTGTTTAATTGCTTGGCATGGTTTTAAGATGTTTCGGCGTCCCGGTTTATATCTTTGCTTATTTATCGCGGCAGTATTGATCTCACCAGTGATTCTTTGGAACTATCAGCATGAATGGATATCATTTATCTATCAATTCCGACATGGAACTGGTGGCCAGTGGCAGTTGAAAAAAGTATTCATTTTTATTCTTAATCAATTGGTGACCTATGGGCTTTTAATCATTTTAGGAATCGCCTGGCGCATCCGGAAAAGATCTTTAGTACCTAAGGTATTACTCAGCTTTTTCTTGATTCCGTTTATTTTATTCGCTTATTTTTCTGGTGGCGGTGGTAGCTTGCCCCATTGGACAGCTCCCGCTTGGTTAGCGCTTGCACCAATCGCCGGTATCGGACTAGCACAGGCATGGGAGTCAGGTCGGCGCTTCTGGATTAGCCTGATTGCGTCTGTCCAACTGATGATTTGTCTCTTAGGTTTTACTCTCCTCTTCTTTGGAGGTATTCCGCAGATAGACAAGGATCACGCTTGGGGTAAAAAGAATCCCATCGCGGATTTGTATGGCTGGCAAGCGGCAGGACTTCGTATGAAAGAATTTTCTGAAAAATATAAAACACCCCACCTCGCTGTGCAAAATTGGACTCTAGCGAGCCGCTTAGCATGGTATGCAAAGCCTCTTCAAGTATTCGTTTTAGACGAACGGGTAGATCAGTTTGACCTTTGGTCGGGACCACTTCCGATTGGCAGCGACGCTCTTCTCCTTAACTGGTCACAAATGTCATTTGCTGAGCCTGTATCAAATACCGGCTTTGAATCCTGTGAATTGCTAGGCACTCAAGCGGTTCATCGCCTTGGTCGGGATATTGCCCAATTTGACTTTTTATTGTGTAAAAATTGGCAGGGTCAAATATCCCCAAAGCGACTACCTTAGATCATCATGTCTGAAGCCTCCCCAACTGAAAAAGTAAAAAACAGTTTTTGGTCTCGTTATGGCTTGTATATTCGCTTACTGATCTCCGTCGTCTTGCTGACTAGCGCTTTTCAATCAATTGATTGGCTCAAGATTAAAAATGCTTTACCATCGATTGATATCACTTGGATATTGCTTTCGCTTACCATGTTATGGATCAGTAATGCGATATCAGGAACGCGTTGGGGAAACATCATGTACCATGCAGGTTTTCAAAAAAATACAATTGCTTATATTCGTTTGTATTTTGCTGGTGGCCTCATTAATCAGGGCTTACCAACCACTCTTGGCGGGGATAGTTACCGTGCGATTTCGTCTTTTAAACAATTACAAACTCCAGAAAATACTCCTCAACTATTATCTCTCAGTTTTTTTGGAGTCTTATTAGACAGATCCCTAGGATTTGCTGGGAACAGTATTTTAGGGGCAATCGGACTCACTCTAGGTGGTGCTGTTTTAGGTACTTGGGTTCCTCATCTTGGTCTTTTCTTACTGATATCGATGCTATGCGGAGCACTTCTCATTGCAACCTTATTATGGGTTCCAAAAACTCAAGAAATATACCTCAAATTAATGAAGGGATTAAAAGTTAATCACGCTTTAAAACCCACTCTAACCGCTTGGGGATTTCCGAATATTTGGTGGCAAATTGTTTTAGCTACGGCCATTCATTTTTTAACTTTAGCAGCCTTTTGGGCTTGTATGAAAGCTTGTCAAGTTGAAGCCCCTATCGAGTCTTTACTGATTAGCATTCCTGCGATTGGTCTATTAATGCTGGTCCCGATCAGTATTTCTGGTTGGGGGCTGCGCGAAACCTCCCTTGCTAGTATGCTAGCTTTATGGGGTGTTGATCCAAGTTTGGTTATATTAAGCTCTCTGCTCTATGGTCTAACCATTCTCATTACTTTTTTACCTGGATTACCTAGAATCATACAAAAGAGCTAATTGACCTGTCATAATAGAGGTCATGACTATACGTGTAGACACGATGCGTCGCATCGATCATCTTGCTGGTGTGCCTTTATGTGCAATTTTGACGCCATTTCTTTATATTTACGACTTTGTCAATCGGCTGCTTCATCCATCACCTAACGCGCCAAAAAAAGTTTTATTCATTGAACTTTCTGAAATGGGCAGTGCGATCTTGGTAGACCCTGCGATGCGAGATACGATTGCCCGTGGTGCAGATATTTATTTTTTAATCTTTAAAAGTAATCAAGCTAGCCTTGAACTTCTTCAAACAGTTCAACCAGATCGAATTCTGACGATTGATGCCAGCGGCTTATTTGCTTTGATTCGAACCACCATCACAACACTTATTAAGATGCATCGTTTGAAGATTGATACAGTGATTGATCTCGAATTATTTTCTCGATTTACTGCACTACTTACCGGTTGCTCTGGTGCTCGGCGACGAGTTGGTTATCACATATTTCATGGCGAGGGTCTATGGCGTGGGGACCTTCTCACCCATAAGGTGCATTACAACCCCCATATCCATATTGCGAAGAACTTTTTGTCATTGGTGCATGCAGCATTTTCAACAGAGACTGAATTACCTTACAGTAAAATTCCGCTAGCAAATCAAGCAATTGAACTGGCACAAGCACAAGTGAGTGATTCACAAAAATCGCAAATCGCCTCTCGTATTCAAACATTGATCCAAGATCGGTTTCCAAATCTGCCAGCAACCATCATCTTAATCAACCCCAATGCAAGCGATTTATTACCTCAAAGACGTTGGGCTCCGGAGCGCTTTGCGCAATTGATACAAGCTGCAGCACAAGAGTGGCCCGAGGCCGTTTTCTTAGTGACTGGCTCTCCTGAGGAAAAGCAGTATGCGCAACATGTGCTTGAAATGGCCAGCGTACCCAATGCCTTTAATTTTGCAGGCATGGTGAAGTTTAATGAATTACCAGCTCTCTATCACGTATCCCATGTGATGGTAACAAATGATTCTGGGCCTGGTCACTTCTCCTCGATCACTCCTTTACCGACTATTGTTTTATTCGGCCCAGAAACTCCCGCGCTCTATGGGTCCTTAGGTAAGTCCATACCTATTTTTGCTGGACTTGCCTGCTCACCCTGTGTTTCCGCAGCTAATCATCGTAAAACTCCCTGCACCAATAATCTTTGCATGCAAGCTATTACAGTTCCACAGGTGATTGAAGCGATGAAACACTGGTTGGCTAAATAAGCCCATGTTCAAAGACAAAACATCCTTGCCTTGGTGGATTTACGCTATTCCACTTTTACCATTGGCGATATATTTATCGGATCTTACTTCTTCACAAAATCAAGCATGGTTTATTAGCATTAATCAACAAACTGCTCGTTTACCTGACTTGATGTGGACGAGTCTTTCCATGTTAGGTAATGGTTGGTCGGTGTTTGCTCTAGCACTTCCCATGCTTCTATTTGCCAGGAAGCATTTATACGCGGCAATTATCTCAGGGGTGTTTGCCGGCATATTTTCTTATCTTGCAAAAAAAATTTTTGATACCACACGTCCTGCAGGTGTCATTGATCAGGGCGTGATTCATATTATTGAGCATCCCCTTCTTCATTCTGCGATGCCCTCTGGTCATACGATGACTGCCTTTAGTATCGCTACCGCTATTTACTTTAGCCTTGATGCTCAAAACAGAAAAAAGGGATTGATTTTATTTGTTCTTGCAGCCGGCGCAGGTCTGTCACGAATTGCTGTTGGGGCACATTGGCCAGAGGATGTTTTTGTAGGGTGTGCCCTTGGAATTACCTCCGGGTTAATTGGCGCTGTCTGCATTCAATATCTTCCAGCACATTTTTTGGAAATGAAAGCTTGGCCCGTAAAGATCATTTTACTTGCCAGCCTCATGAGTCTTTATTTATTAATCATGGATACAATTGATTTTGTGCTAAATGCCAATCTTCAAATCATTTTGGCTGGCCTGATTATCATAACTTGGATTCAGGCGATTCCTAGAATCATCGATAAAGAGCGCTAGGCCACATGTTTAGTTATCGACATGGATTTCATGCGGGTAATCATGCGGATGTTCTAAAACATCTCATTCTATTAACTTGCCTTGAACTGCTTCATAAAAAAGAAACACCACTGATGTTAATTGATACCCATGCGGGTGCTGGAATATATAATCTGCAAGATCGCTTTGCAACGACTAGTCAGGAATCAGAAGAAGGGATTATAAAACTCTTCCAAATGAGGTCATCGTCTTTACTGACAGACAATATCCGCCATTATCTCGCCGTCATTGAAAGTCTTCAAACACAAAACAATCTACTCCAAATATATCCTGGATCGCCTTATCTTTTATGGCAAAGCATGCGAAGTCTTGATAAATTGCGCTTAATGGAACTACACCCTACAGATTTTCCGGTTCTACAAGGCAATATGGCGTCAATACAACGCAAACGACAAGATATTAAAGTTGAACTTGCGAATGGCTTTAACCATCTAAAAGCATTTCTTCCTCCTCCATCTCGCCGAGCCTTGGTTTTGATAGACCCATCTTATGAAGATAAGGGAGATTATTTTCAAACCATCCAAACACTTCAAGAAGCAGTCAAACGCTTCTCTACAGGAATTTATATCATATGGTATCCCATCCTCAACCGACTCGAGTCCCAAGAGTTTCCGGATCGAATAAAAAAACTTTGTAATGAACATCAATTACCGTGGCTTAGGACAGAACTACGTATCAAAAATCATCAGGAATTAGGTTTATCAGCCAGTGGTGTTTGGGTTATTAATCCCCCCTGGAAACTCAAAGAAACTTTAGAGTTTGATTTGCCTGTTGTAAAGTCTATTTTAGAAATCAATGGGATGGGACAACACTTAATCGCCCATCATGAGTAATTACACTTTATATTTAAACGGATTAAAGTCAGTCTTGGTATCGTAGTAATCCTCGTTTTCTTTTGATTTTAAAAAACCAACAACTTTATAGGTCAAGGGCACAGCTAAGATCTCCCAAGAGGTTTTGAGAATGTACTGCACAAATGCCACTTCAATAACTTGTTGTGTTGACCATACCCCATAAAAAGCAAGCATATAGAACAAGATAGAGTCCACCAATTGACCAACCGCAGTTGAAGCAATGATTCTTAACCACAAATACTTTCCAGAAGATCGCAACTTCATTTTGGCAAGCAAATAGGCATTGACCAAACTACCGCACCAAAATGCCACTATCGAGCCAAATACAATGCGCCAAGTATTGCCAAACACCGATTCCAATCCTTCTTGCAAGTGTTCGTTATAAGCTCCGGGTGCGGGTTGGAGGTTTATCACAATTTGAGACATGACCACTGCAAATATCAAAGCACCAAATCCACACCAAACTGCACGACGATCATATGCATATCCATACACTTCAGTAAAAATATTGCCAAAGGCGTAAGAGATTGGGAAAAATAAAACACCTGCTCCAAATACGACAGTACCGAAAAAAGGAAGTTGAACTTGCGCAGCTTTACCTGCCCCAATGAGGTTAGAACAGAGTAAGACGGCAACGAAACCGGCCAATAAGAAATCGTAGTATTTGTACGATTTTTTTTCAATGGAAGTCTGATTGATAGTCAAAATAGATTTAATATTTATAAATACGTAAATTAGTCTAAACTACTTTATAAAAATATGTTCAACAATTATCACAAATACTAATTCATATGGGCACAAAAATACAATTTCAGTGGGATGATCCTCTTCAATTAAGTTCACAATTAAGTACCGAAGAGCGCATGGTTCAAGAAGCGGCTCGTCAATACGCTCAGGATCGATTGGCTCCAAGAGTTCTTCAAGCCTTCCGTGAAGAAAAAACAGATACTGCTATCTTTCAAGAAATGGGCGATCTTGGCTTTTTAGGTCTGACGTTACCAAGCCAATATGGTGGTTCGGAAATGAACTATGTTAGCTATGGTCTGGTTGCTCGCGAAATCGAGCGTGTTGATTCGGGTTATCGTTCGATGATGAGCGTACAATCCTCGCTTGTGATGCTGCCTATTTTTGAATTTGGTAGTGAAGAGCAAAAACAAAAATACTTACCTGGCTTAGCAAGTGGCAAACTCATCGGCTGCTTTGGTCTAACTGAACCTAATTTTGGTTCTGACCCCGGCAACATGATTACGCACGCTAAATCAGTGCCCGGTGGCTTTCACTTAAGTGGCTCGAAGACATGGATATCCAACGCTCCTTTTGCTGATATCTTTGTTGTTTGGGCAAAAAATGATACTGGAGTGATTCGCGGTTACATCCTCGAGAAAGGTATGAAAGGCCTCTCAGCACCCAAAATACTTGGCAAAATGGGTTTACGTACTTCAACAACAGGTGAAGTCGTGATGGATGAAGTGTTTGTTCCTGCAGAAAATGAACTACCCCATGTGCAAGGGCTAAAAGGTCCATTTACCTGCTTAAACTCTGCGCGTTATGGTATCGCTTGGGGCGCTATGGGTGCAGCCGAATTTTGTTTTCATGCGGCTCGGCAATACACCCTCGATCGTCAACAATTTGATAGGCCTCTTGCATCAAACCAACTCATCCAAAAAAAGCTAGCGGATATGCAAACTGAAATTGCCTTAGCCTTACAAGCTTGTCTGCGACTCGGTCGAATGAAGGATGAAGGCACTGCCAGTCCTGAAATCACATCCATTTTAAAACGTAACTCATGTGGTAAGGCTTTAGATATCGCGAGGATGTCTAGAGATATGCATGGAGGTAATGGCATTTCCGATGAATATGGTGTGATTCGACATCTTCTGAATTTAGAGGTAGTTAACACCTACGAAGGCACGCATGATATCCATGCCCTCATTTTAGGACGTGCAATTACAGGAATCTCAGCTTTCTAAAACAAGCCTTTTTTACGCTGGGCTTGCATCATCATTAAGAGTGCACGCGTACTTTGCAGCATGGGTACGGGCACTCCCTCTCTTTTTGCAGCACTGATCGCATGATCTAAAATCGCTTCGATTTCTAGATCTTGCTTTTTTTCCCAATCAATCGCCATACTGGTTTTATAAGCGGGTGCTTCATAGGTTAGTTGGATGTAATGATCTGGCACATTCGCAGGGACTTCATGGCCAGTAGCCTTTGCAATTGCCAATACTTCTGACATAATTTGACGAATCAGCGACTCACCACCTGGAGCTCGGAGGATTGTAAGTGTATCAATCCCACCGCCTAAAACAGATACTGGATTAAACGCGGCATTCCAGACTAATTTTTGCCAACGACTTTGTGTAATATTTTCATTTAGAACAACAGGTACTCCACCTACCTCAAATAAAGCGGCTAAAGCCCGACACTCTTTACTTACTTCATGTGGAAAGTTTCCCATGGTTAATTCGCCATACGCATAATGCTCAATCAATCCTGGAGCAATCCGACTTACTTGAATAAAGGCTAAACAACTGATGATCTGATGATTGGGGAAAGCATCTTGGATTTCTTTTTCAATTTCTACGCCGTTTTGAATGAGCACAATCACGGTATTTGGTCCAACAGCTGGTGCCATTAACTCGACTTGGTTAATGCCTTGTATTAATTTTAAAGAAACAATGAGAAAGTCAGGATATCCACCTTGATAATCATAGCAAGAAGGTATAACTTCCTGAGGAAGAAATAATTGCTCACCCAAGGTTTGACTAATTATTTTATAACCATGGGTTTTTAAGACTACATATTCAGATCGAGCCACCAAAGTAACATGAGCTTTTGCCTTTGAAAGCCCATTGCCATAAAATCCGCCAATCGCTCCAGCACCTAAAATGAGTATACGCGGCGTGTCATCAAGATTGAATGTTCGCGGTATTTTCACAGAGCTAACACCTTATTTTTTAATTCAACCATCCTTGGTTAAATTTCGATTTTCGCTCCAAGCTCGACAACGCGATTCGTTGGAATCTGAAAGAAGTCAGCTGGTTTCGCAGAATTTTGAAACATCCAAGCAAATAATTTTTCGCGCCATAAAGCCATTCCGGGGATTGCTGATGGAATCACTGTATCTCTTGCTAAAAAGAACGATGTATCCATCAAATCACATTCCACACCAAACTCTTTGCCAACCAATTCCAAGATTTTAATAACGTCTGGTGTTTCTTTAAAGCCATAAATAGCTCTCACCAAATACATGCCTGAACCCATATCTTTAAAGGTTAAGCGCTCATGATCTTCAACGTAGGGCACATCCCAAACACTAATTTTTAAGAAGATCACACGCTCATGCAAAATACGATTATGTTTTAAGTTATGCAACATCGCAACCGGCACATAATCGACGTGAGCAGTTAAGAAAACGGCAGTGCCTTCAACGCGATGGGGTGGATGCGCTTGAAGTGATTGGACAAAACTCTCTAGTGGAATACCATTCTGAATGGCTTTTTCTCGCAAGATTTTACGACCTTGATACCAAGTCATCAATAATAGAAAACAAATACTACCCACTAAAATAGGGAACCATCCACCCTCAGCAATCTTTAACAAATTGGCAGAGAAAAAGGATAAATCAACAATAATGAATGCACCAATCACCAGGGCAATAAAGACTGGATTCCATTTCCAAACAACACTCATAACTACCGCCGCTAATATGGTGTCAATAATCATCGTCGTGGTTACCGCAATGCCATATGCGGCAGCTAAATTTTCAGAGCTTTTGAAAGTTACCACCACCACCACTACCATAAATAATAAAAGCCAATTAATCGTTGGCATATAAATCTGCCCAATTTCATTATCCGATGTGTAAGCAATTTTCATTTTTGGGATAAAGCCGAGCAAAATGGCTTGGCTAGTCATAGAATAGGTGCCTGAAATTACCGCCTGCGAAGCAATTACAGTCGCGACAGTTGCCAATAAAACAAGAGCAAATACAACACTCTCAGGAACCATTAAAAAGAATGGGTTAGATATCGCCTCTGGATGAGAAATCAACAAAGCACCTTGCCCAAAATAATTGAGAAGTAAACAAGGTAAAGTAATAAAAAACCAAACATATCGAATTGGTTTGATGCCAAAATGCCCCATGTCCGTATATAAAGCTTCGGCACCTGTCAGCACTAAAAAAACCGCCCCTAAAACAATAAACGCTTCTAAAGAATGCTCGTATAGGAATATATAAGCAAAATAAGGATTAATAGCCGTCAGGATTTGCGGGTAATCAACAATATTAACTATGCCCATAAGACCCAACACTAAAAACCAGACAACCATAATCGGTCCAAATAATATCCCAACGACCGATGTTCCTCGTCTTTGAATTAAAAATAGACCAATTAAAATAATCAAGGTAATCGGAATAACATAGCGCTTTAGTTCGGGTGAAACCACCTCTAAACCCTCAACCGCGGATAGGATAGAAATAGCCGGTGTAATTACCGCGTCACCATAAAACATGGAGGCACCAAATACACCAAGCATCATAATTGCAATGGCAGATTTGGATCCTACAGGAACAGTTCTAAGGGCTAATGCCATTAAGGCCAAAATACCACCCTCGCCATTATTACTAGCACGCATGATGAACATTACATACTTAAAAGAGACAACCACCATAAAAGCCCAAAATACCATCGAAATTACGCCAAATACAGCCTCACTCGAAAAAGGGACGCCATGCTGTGGGTTAAAACATTCTTTCAGGGCATATAAAGGACTAGTCGCGATGTCCCCAAAAACAACTCCTATGGCACCTAACATTAAAGTTTTTAAACTACCTTTATGAGCATGATCACCGTGATTCAGATCGATAGGTCTTAAAAACTTTGACTCAGAATACTCAGGATTACTAAGGGACATAAATCACCATATCAATTGAAAGTAAGCAAATTGTAATCCCAAAAAATACACAAATGATGATTTACCCGAGCCAAACTCCCATGCCCTGTGCATTTAATTCAATATCCGTCCGAAGTAACTGATCAATTTTGCTATCACTAAGCCCACATCCATGATCTCTAAGCTCCTGAATATAAAGATTTAATAAACCATTCTTCAGTAACTCGTGACGATGCTGCGCACTTGCTAACGAATTACCTAAATTCTCTACTTTGGTGAGCATATCTGTGAGTTTTTGATATAAACGCGGCACACCAGTGACTTTACTAAAATGGGTGGGATAAATACATTCTGGTTTTAAAGCCATAATGCGCTTTAAAGACACTCTTAAAGCATTGGGATCAAAATGAATCGGGGTGGTTGTCGGGATAATAAATGCGCCCTTTTCTGTATCAAACTCTCGATAGGACAAACCAAACGTATCACCCGTAAATGCACCATGGGTCATTTGATCCCAAATGGTAATGTGATGTTTCGCATGTCCGGGGGTGTCTAAACACGTCAATATACGACCTGCTAAATTAATCATCATACCGTCACTCGCTTCTATCACACGACTTGACTCAATTGGTATTAAGGTACCGTAATCTTTTTCAACCGCTTCTTCACCATATACGCCAACAGCCCCAGCACGTAACTGGGTTGGATCAATCATATGTTTGGCACCTCTTGGATGAACTACCAATTTGGCATGCGGGCAAGCTTGCATCAGTTTGCCCGCCCCACCTGCATGATCTAAATGAACATGGGTAAGAATAATAAAATCAACTTGTTCGGGAATGCACTTCAAATCGGATAAAGTCGCTAAAATTCGAGGAACAGAATAATTTGTGCCGGTATCGATAATTGCAATACGCTCGCTAGATGGAGCGCGTTGAGTAACAATATAACTTGCATCAAATTGAGGTCTAACAAAACCTGTATCAACGGCGTATACACCTGCACCTAGATCACTGCCATAACGAAATGAAGAATTTGACATCTGTTTCTTTATATATAAAAGAATGATTTTAATCAATACAATCACCTAAATGAATGATTAAAACTCTATACTTTGATTATGAAAAAATCTACTACTTTACTTTTACAAAAAAATAATCTTGATTATTTAATTGATTGGGTTGACTTCATTTTTATTGCCATTGAAGTTACGCTAGTTATCTTAGTTGCTTGGTTATTTATACGTATTATAAGAAGAATAATCAGCAGTATTGAAAATCGAGTGGCGAGTCGTGCCACCGGCGACGATGTAAAAAGAATCCAAACCATATCACGCGTTTTACGTTACATCACAACTGTGATTATCGTTGCACTGACAGTCATGTCGATTCTCGCAGGATTTGGTGTGTCAGTTGCCCCGTTTCTTGCAACAGCTGGTGTAGCGGGATTGGCAGTAGGCTTTGGCGCTCAAAGTCTTGTAAAAGACTACTTTACCGGATTTGTTATGTTGATTGAAGATCAAATCCGTCAAGGTGATATCGTAGAAATTGCTGGAAAAATTGGCACGGTTGAAGAAGTTACGCTCCGCTATATTCGCTTAAGAGATTACGAAGGTGTCGTTCACTTTGTCCCCAACAGCGTTATTACGGTTGTGACAAATCGTACAAGGAGCTATGCATACTCCGTCATCGATATCAACGTCTCCTGTAAAGAAAGTATTGATCTTGTGAATCAGGTCTTAAAACAAGCCGCCACAGAGATGCGACAAGACCCCGACCTTAAAGATCAAATACTAGAAGATCTTGAAATTGCCGGAATTGAGAACTTTGCCAATTCTTCTATTACGATTCGCTCCCGAATTATGGTCGTAGCAAAGTACCAAGACTCCATCCGTAGAGCATTTCAAGCAAGGATTAAGGTGGCTTTTGAGCGCGAAAACATAGCTATCCATTAACCTTATTGGCCTTAAATAACCCAGACCCCATCAACAGGTAACTTGCAATTCAGGGTTAAGCGTGCTATAGTAACCCTCTTAGTACAGATCAGACGCGGGGTGGAGCAGTCTGGCAGCTCGTCGGGCTCATAACCCGAAGGTCATAGGTTCAAATCCTATCCCCGCAACCAATCAAAGCCTTCTAACTCAATGAGTTGGAAGGCTTTTTTGCTAATTAAAGACGATAAACCATCAAAGTAAAAAGTTTGATGGTTTTAAAATTAGAACTGTCAATTTGACAGGAAAAATAAATCATTTTTTAAGGGAAAATATTGTGTTAAAACATAATAATTCTCACAACTTATAAA
>CANHPL010000010.1 GCA_947462685.1 Burkholderiaceae bacterium
ATAACTATCAACCTGCAGCACCGAGAATATTCTTTGCAACTTTGAAGTACAACTTTGATTGATAAAAATAGGAGCAAAAAATAACCGCCTAAAGGCGGTTATTTTTTATCATTAGCACGGTCGATAGGGATAAAGTTGGGGCGGCATCACCATTGGAGACTGCAGAATCACTTGGGGTTGAACCACATAAGGTTGCGGAGCGTAATAAGTGCGTGGTTGCTCATAATAGGGTCGTGGAGGGGCGTAGTAAGGGCTAGGTATCGAGTTATAAGCAATGATACCTGGTGCACCATTGTTAGCGCCATCAATAAAATAAGGCTTAGGACTAAAACCATGTTGATGATTCCAACCCCCACCATGACCCCAAGCAAAACTAAGTGAATTGGTACTAAAAGCAAGAAGGCTGACAATACTAATAATGACTTTTCTCATGACTCTTCTCCTGAAAGGAATGACTGCATGAGCTAATAACGTCTATAGGGTGGGACTTCGTTGACACTTCTAATAAATATATTTGTTCTGTGAGGTTGAATTCAAAAGCAATTGAAATATAGAAACTTAGATTTCTAAGTTATCAATTAATCGCGTTTTGCCTAATTTTGCAGCTGCAAGAACTACTAGTTCTTGACCACTTGCTAAATCATTAATACTGGGAGGGAGAAGGTTATGCCTTAAACGTACGGAAAGATAATCTGGCTCCCAACCTCTTTGTGATAATTTACTTTTAGCTATATCTTCAATTTCTTGAATCATGGGAAGATGAAGAGAAGATGATTGATTTAAAGCAGTTTTAACCTCAGTTAAAGTACTATAAAGTTGCGGAGCTTCAATGCGTTCCTCTGGGCTTAAATAACCGTTTCTAGAAGATAGTGCTAAGCCATCATCTGCACGAATCGTTTCGGCACCGATGATTTCAACTGGCAGTGCAAATTGATGTGCCATACGTCTGATAATCATGAGCTGCTGGTAATCTTTTTTGCCAAAAACAGCAGCATTGGGTTGAACGCAAGAAAATAACTTTAAGACAACAGTGCACACGCCTTTAAAAAAGCCAGGCCTAAACTCACCTTCTAAAATATCGCCTAAATCTTTGGGAGGATCTACTCGGTAGTCTTGAGGCTCCGGATAAAGGTCTTTTTCAGATGGCGCGAAAAGAATATAAACACCTTCTTTTTCAAGTTGTGCCGCATCATCTTCAAACGTTCGAGGATATTTATCAAAATCCTCGCTGGGACCAAACTGCAAACGATTAACAAAAATACTTGCAACTACTGGATCACCATGCATGCGGGCAATACGCATTAAAGATAAATGTCCTTCATGTAGATTACCCATGGTTGGTACAAAGGAAGCACGATTTTGGCCGCGTAGGTGATTTCTTAAATCATGAATATTGGTAATGATTTTCATGATTGTGGGTTAAACGATAAACGAACATAGATAGGTGCGTACGCTTCTGCTTGTGTAATTTCTACTAGGGATTCTCTACAAAGTTCAAGAAGTGCAATAAAGTTGACTACGAGAATTTGAGTACCCTGACCTAACTCAATGGCATCTTCAAAGAGTTCTTTAAATTCCACAAATTTTTGAGTTTGCAGGCGTCTTAAAATACGCGTCATAAAGTCGCGAACAGATAAAGTTTCACGGGTAATCGTATGATGTTGGGTTAGTTTTGCCCGATGTATTAAATCACGCCATGCAATTTGCAAATCGACCAAATCAACTTGAGGCGGGATTAATGCCTCTGTCCGGTCAACGAAGCCCTGCGCGCGAAAAAAATCTCTGCCTATTTGCGGAATTCGATCGAGTTCTTGAGCGGCAATTTTCATTTTTTCGTACTCAAGGAGGCGACGTACGAGTTCTGCTCGAGGATCTTCAACATCTTCATCGCTGTCTGCTTTTTTCATTGGCAATAGCATGCGCGATTTAATTTCAATCAACATGGCTGCCATCAGCAAATACTCAGAAGCAAGTTCTAAATTATGGTGACGTATTTGTTCTACGTAACTTAAGTATTGTTGTGTCACCTGTGCCATAGGTATATCTAGCACATTAAAATTTTGTTTACGGATCAGGTACAGCAATAAATCCAGTGGACCTTCGAACGCCTCTAAAAAAACCTCTAAGGCATCCGGAGGAATATAAAGGTCTGTTGGTAACTGAAACAAGGGTTCGCCATAGAGTTTGGCGAACGATTCCGACATGCCATCCATTAAGGATGGCGTGGAATCAATCATTGGAGTAGACGTAAGGTTTTTGTCGAATTCTTGCAAGTTTATTTCGCTTTTGTTCATCAAGGCTAATTGGTTTTTTATCCCACAAAAGAGCGCGACCTTCTAGTTGCCCTTTTTCGATTTCAGGATTTTTACTCTTCAGTTCATTCAAAAACAATGTGATTGTTGATTGATAGTGCGCCATAGCCTAGTTTCTTCAGTAGTGGTTAAGAGACATTTTGCTCAATTTTATGCATTATTCATGAATTTTTATGTATTTTAACTTGCCGCAGGAGTTGTCGACTTATTTGCATCAATAAGAAGATCAATCAGGGCCTGATCCACACGGCTCATCAGATGTTGATAGGGTTGAATGATATTCTTCTCCGTTAAGCTTTGATGAACGCTGGACCAATTTAATGACTCAATGTTCAGGAAAGCCTCAACATTTTTAGCCAGTTCAGGTAAAACAGGCTTGAGATAGATGGTCAATACCCTAAACGCCTCTAAAGTAATACTGCACACGTCCTGCAAACGCTTGAAATTCTCTGGGGTTTCATCAGTTTTTAATAATTTAGCAAGTTCCCATGGCTTATTGGTATCAACAAAAATATTAACTTGATCGGCCAATTCCATGATTGTGCGTTGCGCTTTACCAAACTCCCTTTGTTCATAGAGATTTGCAAGCTCGGAACTAGCATTTTTCAGAAGAGTAATCAGAGGATGATTGAGAGATTCTGGAGTAATGACCCCCCCAAAGAGTTTGACTAAAAAACCAGAACTGCGGCTTGCAATATTGATGTATTTACCTAATAAGTCACTATTGACGCGAGCTATGAAATCTTGAAGATTTAAGTCTAAATCCTCCAGGGAGGCATTTAGCTTAGCTGCAAAGTAATACCTCAACCACTCAGGATTTAGTCCGGAGTCCATGAAACTTTTAGCGGTAATAAAGGTGCCGCGTGACTTACTCATTTTTTCGCCATCGACCGTTAAAAACCCATGCGCAAAGACATTTGTTGGCGTACGGTAGTTGGAGAAATGAAGAGTTGCTGGCCAAAAAAGAGTATGGAAATATAAAATATCCTTGCCAATAAAATGATAGAGCTCAGTGTTCGAATCTGGGCGAACCCATTCATCAAAGTTTAGACCTTGGCGCTCGCAGAGGGCTTTAAAACTGGCGAAATAGCCAATCGGAGCATCTAGCCAAACATAAAAGTATTTACCCGGAGCGTCCGGAATCTGAAAACCAAAATAAGGTTCATCTCGAGAAATATCCCAATTACTTAATTGACTCTGACCAGGCTCACCCACCCATTCTTTCATTTTGTTGCGCGCTTCAGGTTGCAGTGGCGTTTTAACTTGCGTCCAGTCCCTTAAAAAAGTCTCACATCTTGGATCAGATAATTTGAAAAAATAGTGTTCAGAAACTTTTTTAATTGGCGTGGCACCGCTGACAACAGAATAAGGATTGATTAAATCCGTCGGTGAATAAGTTGCCCCACATTTTTCACAAGAGTCACCGTATTGATCTTTTGATCGACATTTGGGGCATTCACCTTTAATAAAGCGGTCTGGTAGAAACATCCCTTTGATGGGATCATAGGCTTGTTCTATCGATTTTTTCTCAATTAAATCAGCGCTCCGCAAGCTTTTGTAGATCTCTTCAGACAATATTTGATTTTCTGGGGAGTTAGTTGATCCGTAATGATCAAAAGAAATCAAAAAGTCATCAAAATCCTTCTTATGTTCGTGCCATACTCTATCTATTAGCTCTTGAGGAGATATGTTTTCCGCCTGGGCACGCAACATAATTGGTGTTCCATGTGTATCATCAGCACCGATGAAGTAAATTTCATGATTTTGCATGCGTAAAAAGCGCACCCAAATATCAGTTTGAATGTATTCCACTAAATGTCCAATATGAATTTGACCATTGGCATAAGGTAGAGCAGAAGTGACTAAAATTCTTTTATGATTTAATTTCATACCTCAATTTTAGTATCCCATTAAAGTAATGGGTAATTTAGTGAAAATTTGGCCAATTTAAGGAGAAGATTTTGCAGCTTTCCAACGAACAAGTAATGGAAGTTTTAAAGGGTGTTATCGATCCCAATACTAAAAAAGATTTGGTTAGTTCCAAAGCGATTAAAAACATCAAGGTAGATGGCGACGAGGTTCTGTTTGATGTTGTATTAGGTTATCCATCCAAAAGTCAGTTTGATCTCATTCGTAAGGCTTGTATAGGTGCTGTTCGTGAATTATCTGGCGTAAAAAATGTGAGCGTGAATGTCTCGATGGAAATCGTTTCACACGCGGTACAACGTGGCGTCAAACTTTTACCTGAAGTAAAAAATATTATTGCTATTGCCAGCGGCAAAGGCGGTGTCGGAAAGTCTACTACAGCTGCTAATCTCGCCCTAGCTTTATCCGCTGAAGGCGCAAGAGTGGGCATTTTAGATGCCGATATTTATGGCCCAAGCATGCCAATGATGTTGGGCATCTCAGGAAGACCTGACTCTTATGCAGAAAATTCGATTGAGCCAATGCAAGGTCATGGTTTACAGGTTAGTTCGATAGGTTTTTTAATTGAAGAGGATAGTCCAATGGTTTGGCGAGGACCTATGGTTACTTCCGCATTGGAGCAATTGTTGCGACAAACTAACTGGCAACAATTAGATTATTTAATTGTTGATATGCCACCTGGTACAGGTGATATTCAATTAACATTGTCACAAAAGGTCCCAGTAACAGGTGCCGTGATCGTTACAACTCCGCAAGATATTGCATTATTAGACGCTAGAAAAGGTCTCAAAATGTTCGAAAAGGTTGGAATTCCAATTTTAGGCATTGTGGAAAATATGAGCACTTATATCTGCCCAAGTTGTGGGCATACGGAGCATATTTTCGGTACCGGTGGTGGCGAAAAAATGTGTAAGGACTATCAAGTACCATTTTTAGGCAGTCTGCCACTGAATTTATCCATTCGTGAGCAATCAGATGCAGGACGTCCGCCAGTTGTAGCCGAACCAGATAGTGCGATTAGTGCGAGTTATAAAGCCATTGCAAGACAAGTGGCCATTCAGATTGCAAATATGTCGAAAGATATGACAAGTAAGTTCCCAAGTATTGTGGTGCAAAACACCTAATGGGAATCCAGCTTGCCGTCGTGATGCGACATCAACCGATAGAAAATCCATGGATTACTCATCAGTGGATTTTGGAAGAGGTGAGTGTTGATCTAGGGCAATTTACCGCATTCACTATTCAAGAAGCTTTTTCTCTTGACCGGATTCGTGCATACCGATTATCAGACAATCTTCAAGGTAGTCGATGGCTTTTTACAGGATTTGATCTTGATGTATACGTCGATGAGGCAGAAGGTTATTTTTTAAATACCAGTAGTGAAAAACCGTGCTGGTTTGTCATGTGGCGTATAGAGGAAATACCTTCACTTGAAGAAGCAATTGCAGTTCCCCATCGGGTGATGTTAAGTTACAACGAAGCAGCCAGGCTTCTTGATGGTGGAGAGCAAGTGGATCAAGTTTCGCTTGACCTACTTATCTTAGAGTCACTGCAGCAATTTGTTGCAGAAAATTACAGACCAGAAGTGAAAAAACGACATCGACCTGAATCATTTAAAGGGGCAGATCGCGGCGTAGACCGAAAGGCGTCAAGAAATGAGTAATTTTTTCAAACGCTGGTCAGATTTAAAACAATCACAGTCACAGCCTATATCTTCGGAAATACCAAGTGAAGTGCAGACTGAGGCCAAAGAAGCTTTAAGTCCTTTAGTCCCTGAACAACAGCATGCCAATGGTTTTGAGGAACCATCCATATCAGAGAGTGTTGGGCCCACGTTGGATGACGTGGCGAAACTGCACAAGGATTCCGATTTCTCAATATTTGTGAATGCTGATGTGGGGGATGATGTGCATCATGCCGCCATGAAAAAACTGTTTACTGATCCGCATTACAACATTATGGATGGCTTGGATATTTACATTGACGATTATTCAAAAGAAGACCCATTACCAGCAGGAATGTTGGAAAAAATGGCACAAACTTCCATGTTAGGCTTACTTAACAAGGTAGAAGAAAAATTTTCAGATGTTGTTTTAACCGAAAATCAACCCAATCTTGATGTGAATGAAGAAACTCCAAAAGTTACTCATGAAGTAACGCAGGATATTTCGCAGCAGACCCAAGATGATCAAATAACGATGACTAAAGGAATATCTGATGACTCGGACACTCATCTGTAACTGTAATCACACGATGCCTCTGGAGGATGCTTTTTTTAAAAAGTATTTGGAAGGTCACGAAAAAATTTATGACGGTTTATGCCGGCAGGAAATTGGTGCATTTATCAAAGAGCTTGCTGGTGATGAAACCATTGTGGTAGCTTGTACGCAGGAGCGGGAACTTTTTCATGCCATTAGTACTCAAGCAGAAAAACCCTTAGTTGCACCGATTCAGTTTATCAATATTCGTGAGACAGCTGGTTGGGGTCGGGATGGTCAAAAGGCGCAACCGAAAATAGCCACGCTACTTGAATTAGCCAAATTGCCCCCGCCAGAGCCATTACCAACGGTTAGTTACGATAGTACCCGAGGTCGGATATGCATTATTGGGCCAGGTAAAACAGCGTTTGCTTTGGCGCAAGAACTGGCGCAGGATTTAGCAGTAACCGTCATTGTAAATGATCGTGCAATATTACCAATTCAAAAAAATTACCTGATTATCAATGCAAATGTCCAAGAAGTATCTGGTTTTTTGGGCAAATTTAAAGTTTCCTGGCAGTCCTCTAATCCTATTCAGTTAGATCTATGTACACGATGTGGAGCGTGTATTGATGCTTGCCCAGAAGGGGCAATTGATGAAAGTTTTCAAATTGACATGCAGTCGTGTCAATCACATCAAGAATGTGAGAAAGCTTGTGGAGCCATTGGTGCGATTCAGTTTCAGAAAAAAGATGCTCTTGTGGAAGATGAGTTTGATGTGATTGTTGATTTGCACGCTGAGCCTTGCATGCAAATACCAGAGCCACCCAAAGGATACTTTTTTACCGGTGAAGACCCACTCCAGCAAGTTCAAGTGATATCTAAGGTATTCAATTCGATTGGCGAATTTGAAAAGCCCCGTTTTTTTGCTTACCAAGAAAAAATTTGTGCCCATGGACGTAATGGGCAAGTTGGTTGTAACGCTTGTATAGAGATTTGTTCTACACAGGCAATTACCTCCATCTTTGAGGCTGGTAAAGGTCGAGTTAATGTTAATCCGCACTTATGTATGGGCTGTGGGGCTTGTGCTACCGCTTGCCCATCGGGGGCAATGACCTATGCAAATCCAACTTTGCCATATATGGGTACAAAAATAAAAACCATCGTTGATACATTTAGTCAGGCGATGACGTCTAGTACAGGAGCCACGGTGCTTTTCCATTCAGGAGTTGAAGGTGGAGAGCAGTGGATCAATGCTTTGGGAAGGGCTGCAAGAATACATCCCAAAAAAATCAAAGGCTTGCCCGCGCACGTCCTCCCATTTTCCTTACATCATATTGCTTCTACTGGCATCGACTTGTGGCTCGGTATGTTAACTCATGGTGTTGCAGAAATAGCGATTTTAGCTAGCGGTGAGGAATCACCACAATATATTGACTTATTAAAACAACAAATAAAGATCACTTCAGAAATCTTGCTTGGTTTGGGGTATCAAGAAAGAGTTCATCTGATTGAGATGAGTACCATTAAAAAACCAGAGCACCTTGAAGATCTGGTGTATTTGGATGAATCACTATTCGGTCTTGAGGCTAAAGAAAGCTTAGTACCAATAGCTAGCTTTGCGTTTGCAAAAGAAAAACGCGCCACTTTAGAGATGTCTTTAGAGCATTTACTAGAGCATGCCCCTCTTGCCCTTGGTAAAGATGAAGCTATACCACTCAGCTCAGCCTCTTGTATTGGTGGTCTTGCCATCAATCAAGATACTTGTACACTTTGTATGTCGTGCGTTAGTGCGTGCCCTGAGGGCGCTTTACTCGATCATTTAGAGATTCCGCAATTAGGCTTTATCGAAAAAAATTGTGTGCAGTGTGGCTTGTGT
This sequence comes from Burkholderiaceae bacterium, assembly GCA_947462685.1. Classification (GTDB taxonomy): domain Bacteria; phylum Pseudomonadota; class Gammaproteobacteria; order Burkholderiales; family Burkholderiaceae; genus Polynucleobacter. Next base: position 8,316 of record CANHPL010000010.1, read on the forward strand.
CAAATCACTTGCCCGGAGAGCGCTCTGACCTTACAGCCCAGATTGAAAAACATTGAGCAACGCAAAACACGTGTTACCTTAAATGAAACAAAGCCTTTTCATTGCATTAAATGCGCCAAACCTTTTGCTACAGAAAAAATGATGGAAACCATGTTGACCAAAATTGGTGCGCATCCAGCATTTTCTGGAGAAGCACAAAAGCGATTAAAAATGTGTAGCGATTGCCGTGTCATTGACATGATGCAATCTTAAAAATAAGCCAAAAAATTTTATGACAGAAAATCATCCACAAACATCTCTCGATTTAGATACGAATTTATCCCCTGAAGATTTGGCGAGAGCAGATTTATATGGTTTACTTGCCTTATTGTTCTACGAAGCACCCGCTACAGAGCTTTTGGAAAAAATTGCACAATTTGGTCAAGATGCAGAAGTAGGGCAACAAGATGAATCATCATTACTGCATGGCCCATGGCAAGATTTGGTAGAGATGGCAAAAGATTCAAGGGCACAGGACTGGCAAGAGGAATATGAAAACGCGTTTATTGGTGTTGGAAAACAAGAAATTTTCTTATACGGATCCTATTATCTAACTGGTTTTTTAAATGAAAAACCCCTAGCAGCGTTACGTGCGGATTTGCAAAAATTAGATTTACAAGCTTCCTCAGATATTACTGAAACAGAAGACCACATTGCCTGCCTGTGTGAAGTCATGAGGTATTTAATTGCCGGAGAAGATTTGGGGGTGTGTAATCTTACCCAGCAAAAAATATTTTTTGATCAACATATTCGTACTTGGTCAAGCGAGTTATTTGAAACTCTTCAAAATCATCCCAATCTCAAGTATTACGGGCTAGTCGGTGCATTGGCAGGGACCTTCTTTGCAATCGAAGGACAGGCTTTTGACATGCTTTAGGGTAATCACTAGTAATAAAATCTCTTTTTGTGTCAAATTTGAAGCATAATTAACTATATGAAAAGGCTTACATATATTCAATAAGTTAAAGGGTTTTTAAAAATGACAAAATCTACAACTAAACAACTTAATCGTAGGCATTTTTTCGCAGGTGCCGCTGCAATCGCCGGCACGGCAGTCGTCCTGTCTAAAACAGCTCCAGGTGTCAAAGTTATAGCTCAGGTTGAGGAAGTGCTGACGCCGGAAAAAAAGGGCTATCAGCTCACTGAACATATTAAAAAGTATTACAAAACGACATTAGTTTAAGCATTCCCTTTTAAGGAACATTTCCTATGAATCTGACACGTAAATCTAGTAGCCGCGTTGCATCTTCGCAGCATTTTGTGCAACATTTATCCAGAGGCTTGGAAAATATCATTCCAACGATGGATCGTCGCTCTTTCTTAAAAAGATCTGGTCTTGGCGTTGGCGTTGGGATTGCTGGCTCACAATTAACATTAGTTAAAAAAGCTGATGCGATGGGCTCTAAACCGGGTCCAGGCGGGGAAAAAGGGATTGTTGTCAAACGCACTGTATGTTCCCATTGTTCCGTAGGTTGTGCGGTCGATGCAGTGGTAGAAAATGGTGTTTGGACAAGACAAGAGGCAGTCTTTGATTCACCAATTAATTTAGGTGCGCATTGCGCTAAAGGTGCAGCTCTTCGTGAGCATGGTCATGGTGAGCACCGTTTGAAATATCCAATGAAGTTAGTTGATGGCAAGTACAAGCGCATCTCATGGGAAACAGCACTTGAAGAGATTACTGCCAAGATGAAGCAACTTAAGACTGATAATGGCCCTGACTCATTATTCTTTATCGGTTCATCGAAGCATAACAATGAGCAAGCTTATTTACTTCGTAAATTTGTATCGTTCTTTGGTACCAACAATACCGATCACCAAGCACGTATTTGTCATTCCACCACGGTGGCCGGAGTAGCAAATACCTGGGGCTATGGTGCTATGACCAATAGTTACAATGATATGCAAAATGCTAAAGCTGCTTTGTATATTGGCTCTAATGCTGCTGAAGCCCATCCAGTTTCCATGTTGCACTTGCTGCACGCTAAAGAGAGCGGTTGTAAGGTGATTGTGGTTGACCCGCGCTACACCAGAACAGCAGCAAAGTCCGATCAATATGTTCGAATTCGGTCCGGTAGCGACATACCTTTTTTATATGGTGTTCTTTATCACATCTTCAAAAATGGTTGGGAAGATAAAGACTATTTGAAGGCCCGTGTTCACGGTATGGATCAAATCAAAAAAGAAGCTTTAGAACAATGGGATCCAAAATCAGTAGAAGAGGCATGTGGCGTTCCTGAAGCGCAAGTCTATCAAGTTGCTGAAACGATGGCTAAAAATCGCCCGTCGACACTTGTGTGGTGTATGGGGCAAACTCAACATACGACTGGCAATGCAATAGTTCGAATGTCTTGCCTTGTGCAACTGGCATTAGGTAATGTTGGAAAGTCAGGTGGCGGCACGAATATTTTCCGAGGTCACGACAATGTACAAGGGGCAACTGACGTTGGCCCTAATCCAGATTCTTTACCAGGCTATTACGGTTTATCAGCGGGTTCATGGAAACATTTCGCAAAGGTCTGGGATGTTGACTATGACTGGATTAAGGCTCAATACTCACCTGGTATGATGGAAAAGTCTGGTACGACGGTTTCACGTTGGGTAGATGCAGTTCTTGAAAAGAATGAGCTAATTGATCAACCTAGCAATGTCAAAGGTTTGTTCTTCTGGGGTCACGCACCGAATTCGCAGACCCGTGGTGTTGATATGCAACGAGCGATGGATGCATTGGAGCTCTTAGTGGTAGTGGATCCTTATCCTAGTGCTACAGCTGGTATGGCAGCGATGACGATTGAAGGATCTACCCCAGTTGCCAATCGCCAAGTATATTTGCTGCCTGCAGCCACACAATTTGAGACATCTGGCTCATGTACAGCTTCCAACCGTTCGCTTCAATGGCGTGAAAAAGTTATTAATCCGCTCTTTGAGTCAGTGCCTGACCATGTGTTGATGCATGCATTTGCTGATCGTCTTGGGTTTGGTGCTGAGCTATCTAAAAACTATAAGATGATGGATTCTAAATTTGCTGGTAAAGATTGGAAAGAGCCACAAATTGAATCGATCCTTACAGAAATCAATCGTTCTTGCTGGACCATTGGATATACAGGTCAAACGCCTGACCGTTTAAAAGCGCATATGCGTAATATGCACCTATTTGATCCTAAGACATTGAAGTCAAAGGGCGGAGTGGATAAAGAAACAGGTTATGACACAACTGGCGATTATTTTGGATTGCCATGGCCGTGTTGGGGAACTGCAGAACTCAAACATCCTGGATCTCCAAATCTGTATGACACAAGTAAAACGGTGATGGATGGCGGCGGCAATTTCCGCGCCAACTTTGGTGTGGAAAAAGATGGTGTCAGTTTGTTGGCTGAAGATGGGTCTTACTCAAAAAATGCCGACATCAAAACGGGTTACCCAGAGTTTGATCACATATTACTGAAGAAACTCGGTTGGTGGTCAGATTTAACAGAAGCCGAGCAAAAAGCTGCTGAAGGTAAGAACTGGAAAACGGACTTATCCGGCGGTATTCAGCGTGTCGTGATTAAAGTGCATAATTGCCATCCATTTGGTAATGCAAAAGCTCGCGCAGTCGTTTGGAACTTCCCCGACCCAGTTCCAAAACATCGTGAGCCTCTATATGGAACACGCCCAGATTTGACAGCAAAATATCCTGCACAAGCTGATAAAAAAGCGTTCTGGAGATTACCAACTTTGTATAAAACTGTGCAAGATAAGAATATTGCTGACAAGATTTATGAGAAGTTCCCAATCATTCTTACTTCAGGTCGTTTAGTCGAATATGAAGGTGGTGGTGAAGAAACTCGGTCGAATCCTTGGCTTGCTGAATTGCAGCAAGAAAACTTTGTTGAAATTAATCCAAAAGCAGCAGCTGATCGTGGGATTAAAAATAACGATTACGTTTGGGTGAAAAGTCCGACGGGGGCGAAGATCAAAGTACGAGCCCTTGTTACCAACCGAGTGGATGCTGAACATGCCTTTATTCCGTTCCACTTCTCAGGCTGGTATGAAGGAAAAGATATGTTGAAATACTATCCAGAAGGTGCTGCACCAGTTGTTCGTGGAGAACCCGTGAATAACGTGACGACCTATGGTTATGACTCGGTGACAATGATGCAAGAGTCGAAAACGACAGTATGTCAAATTGAAAAATTTGCCTAAACAAAGATAAAGAGCAGAGGAAAATATCATGGCAAGAATGAAATTTATATGTGATGCAGAGCGTTGTATTGAATGCAATGGTTGTGTTACCGCCTGTAAAAATGAACATGAAGTACCTTGGGGCGTTAATCGTCGTCGTGTTGTAACAATCAACGACGGTGAAATTGGTGCTGAAAAATCCATTTCTGTAGCCTGTATGCATTGCTCTGATGCACCTTGTATGGCAGTTTGTCCGGTTGATTGTTTTTATAAAACTGACGAAGGTGTTGTTTTACACAATAAAGATACCTGTATTGGTTGTGGATATTGCTCTTATGCTTGTCCTTTTGGAGCGCCTCAGTTCCCAAGCCAAGGTACCTTTGGTATGCGCGGTAAGATGGATAAATGTACTTTCTGTGCCGGTGGTCCTGAGGAGCATGGTTCACAAGCTGAATTTGAGAAATATGGTCGTAACCGTTTAGCTGAAGGTAAGTTACCTGCTTGCGCTGAAATGTGTTCAACCAAGGCGCTATTAGCTGGTGATGGCGACGTGGTGGCAGATATTTTTAGAAATCGTGTAACGCATCGCCAAAATAATGGTAAAGCAGCTGGGGGTGATGTATTTGGATGGGGTACTGCTTACGGTATGCCGAAGAAAGATGCCGCTTCTGCTACTACTGGAGCAAAATCATGAAAATCATTTCCACGTTATTACTATCTTTATTTTTAGTGGCCTGTTCTGAAAAAGTTCAAAACCTTGGATCCAGAAAAAATGTAGATTTGCCATCCTATATGGGTGCTAAAAATGATTATGTCGAGAAAAATTGGACTCCTGGCGACAAAACAAGCTGGGAAGCACAGTTGAAGTCTCGTGCAAAAGGGCAAGACGAATATACCCGCGTCGAGTAATTTTCTAAAAGGATAAGGCATGAATCATTTCAAACAACTACTTGCAAGTTTCACGGTGGTATTCGTTTGTTCAATGCTTGGTTTTGCCCATGCGCAAACGCCTGCCCCTAAAGTAGAATCCGCAAACATTATGGATGTAGAAAAAGGGTCTGATGCAAAGGCGCAGCGGGAACGTGAAGTAACACAACCAGCAAATAATTCTCCAGTTTGGCGTGCCGTGAATTCTGATCAAGCGCATTATGTGTCTATTCCCGATAAAGAAGCGGGTGTTCTGATTCAAAAATCAGGTCAAGAATGGCGCTTGCTGCGTAATGGAGTCATTACTGTGTTTGGTGGATGGCTCATTGTTTTAGCAGCATCAGGCATTGCTCTGCTTTACTTTATGAAAGGTCCGATTAAGCTCAACCAAGCTCCAACTGGAAGAAAAATAGAACGTTTCACAGCTCTCGAGAGATTGGTTCATTGGACAATGGCTTATAGTTTTGTGACCTTGGCTATTACAGGATTATTTATTTTATTTGGCAAGCACGTCTTAATGCCAATTATTGGACACACTGTACACGGCATCATTTTATTTATCTTCAAAAATGTTCACAACATCGTCGGACCGCTCTTTACCGTTTGTATCATTGTATTTTTTGTGATGTTAGTGAAAGATAATTTTCCACAAAAAGGCGATTGGGCTTGGCTCAAATCTGGTGGAGGTATTTTTGGCCACGTGGACGCCGCAAGGTTCAATGCAGGTGAGAAAATTTACTTTTGGTTGGGTATGACCATTTTGGGGTCTATTGTTGCTGGTTCGGGATGGGTATTAGATATGATTGTTCCCGGCCTTGATTATTGGCGCGGCACGATGCAAATTGCCAACATTGTGCATTTAATTAGCTCTTTACTCATTATGGTGTTTGTGATGGGTCACATCTATATTGGTACTATTGGCACTGAAGGCGCCATTGACGGTATGAAAACAGGTTACTGTGATGAATCTTGGGCTCGTCAGCATCACGGTATTTGGTTAGACGATATTAATTCAGGAAAAATACCCGCTTCGCGTGAACCTGAGAATGCGCCCTTAAGTAATATTGCCAAGAAAATAGTTAGGACTACATCATGAGAAAAATAGCATATTTGACATCGACCGCTTTAGTTGCAATGAGCATATCATTTGTCAGCATAGCTAAACTACCAGATTTAACTCCTGAAGCAAAAGATGCTGCTGCGTTAGCCAAAGCGAAAGCTGCGCATGGCGATAAAAAAGCGGCATATTTACTTTGCAATGCACAAAACAAAGTTGCAAAAACATATGCCGTGAAGGATAAAGTAGTCTCAACACCTGACTGTGTTGAACCAGGCGAATTCAAAGCTCCTGAAGTTGCTACTTCTACCGCGCCTGTTGCCAAGCCAGCTGAAGTAGCGAATGCAGCTGTTAAACCTGTAGAAGCCCCCAAAAAGTAATTCATTAAAAAATAAATCAGCCCTTTATGTTCCTCATAAAGGGCTTTCTTGTATTATCACCCCATGAACTCTTATCGCCCCCAGCTTTCAAATGAGGCTCTTCCACTAACTCATCAAATTCAGGTGATTGATGAAAAGGGGCGAGTCCAAGATATTGAAATTCCAGGTGAGCGCCCCTTAACCATTTACCTAGACAAAAAAGAATTGGTCACATTGATGACCCTTGGAGGGGCGCCTGAAGCCCTAACATTAGGTTATTTAAGAAACCAACGTTTAGTTTCAGCCATTACGGATATACAAAGTATTCAGGTGGATTGGGAGACCGACTCCGTAGCGGTAAAAACGAATATCTCGCCAGAGTCAGTAGCGCAGCGAACCGAGAAAAAAACTGTGACATCTGGATGTGGACAAGGGACGATGTTTGGCGACTTTATGAGTGAGATAGAGACACTTCAGTTAACGGAAAAGGTTTATTTATCTCAAGAACGTATTGAACAAGTGATTGACTGCATACGCACCCACCCGTCCATTTATAAAAAAGCTGGATCTGTGCATGCCTGTGCTGTGTTTAAAAATAGCGAAGCTGGACTAGAGTTGATTTACTTTATTGAGGACGTGGGTCGTCACAATGCAGTAGATGCAATTTCAGGACTCATGTGGCTTGATCAAATTTCAGGTGAGCAGTTAATTTTTTATACAACTGGAAGATTGACCTCTGAGATGGTCATTAAGGGCGGACAAATGGGCATTCCATTTTTACTTACTCGATCAGGAGTCACGCAAATGGGACTATCACTAGCAAAACAAATTAAAATGACCATCATGGCGCGCTGTTCTGGAGAGCATTTTTTAGTGTATGAAGGTGCTCAAAGAATCCAATTCAGAACACCTAATTAAGCTATACCAGTATCATAATGAAATTCCTACAACTTAAGTAAAGAACACCGAAATGGCAATTAAATCAGATCGTTGGATAAGAAAAATGGGTGCCGAGCACGGCATGATTGAACCATTTGAGCCAGGACAAATTCGCACAAACGATGCGGGACAAAAAATTGTCAGTTATGGCACTTCTAGTTATGGCTATGATATTCGTTGTGCGCCCGAGTTTAAGATTTTTACAAACATAAATAGCACCATTGTTGACCCGAAAAATTTTGATGAAAAATCTTTCGTTGATTTTCATGGGGAGGTTTGTATTATTCCCCCCAATTCATTTGCTTTAGCAAGAACTGTTGAGTATTTCCGGATCCCGAGAAATGTTTTGACTATTTGTGTGGGAAAAAGTACCTATGCAAGGTGCGGCATTATCGTGAACGTCACCCCATTTGAGCCTGAGTGGGAAGGATATGTAACCTTGGAGTTTTCCAATACCACTCCATTACCAGCCAAAATCTATGCTGGTGAAGGCTGCGCACAGGTTTTGTTCTTTGAGAGTGATGAAGTTTGCGAGACCTCTTATAAAGATCGAAATGGCAAATATCAAGGGCAAGTCGGAGTTACATTACCGAAGACTTAATTACTTGTAAAGTAATTGACCGGTTCGTTTTGATAGGCCATTTTTCCTGCAGACTCATAAGCTAGAACAGGGGCAGAATAAGGTTCAGTTCACCGATTGACATACCATCTTTATCATAAGGTGACGTATAGACAAACTGCATATTCCAACTAAATTCATGCTTTTTGGTGCTATGTAGTAAAAAATCAATAAAAACCACTTTTCCGTAAGAAAAAGTGAGGAAATGTTTGAAAATGTATGAATTTGTTGAAGTATGTAAGAAAAAAGTGATTAAAAGTATCTATTTGTAAGAAAAAGTACGAGAAGACCTAGAGCGGACCATCATTAGTGAAGCGGACAGTTTTTTACAATTGAAAGAATTTCAGTTGATAATTGGTTCAACTTAATAACCCTTTTTAAAAGGAAATCCATGAAGCTTAAATTCCCCATCGTCGTCATTGATGAAGACTTCCGTTCAGAAAATATCTCAGGTTCTGGTATTCGTGATCTTGCTGAATCGATTCAAAATGAGGGAATGGAGGTTTTGGGTTTAACAAGTTATGGCGATTTGACTTCATTTGCTCAACAAGCTGCTCGCGCATCCTGTTTTATTTTGTCGATTGATGATGAAGAGTTTATTGATCCTGATCCAGAAGGTATGACAAAAATTATTGAAGAGATCCGCTTATTTGTCAAAGCGGTACGTCGTCGTAATGAAGATATTCCGATTTTTTTGTATGGTGAAACCAAGACATCGAGACACATTCCGAATGACATTTTAAGAGAGCTTCATGGCTTTATTCACATGAATGAAGATACGCCTGAATTTGTGGCTCGTCACATCATTCGTGAAGCAAAAGTTTATTTAGACTCCTTGGCCCCGCCATTTTTTAAATCCTTAATTCATTATGCATCTGAGGGATCGTATTCTTGGCATTGCCCAGGCCATTCAGGTGGAGTTGCTTTTTTAAAGAGTCCAGTTGGGCAAATATTCCACCAATTTTTTGGCGAAAATATGCTGCGTGCTGACGTCTGTAATGCAGTGGAAGAACTCGGGCAGTTATTGGATCATACCGGTCCAGTAGCAGCTTCTGAGCGCAACGCGGCACGTATATTTGGTGTTGACCATTTATATTTTGTTACCAATGGCACATCTACGTCCAATAAAATTGTTTGGCACTCCACAGTAGCTCCTGGAGATGTCGTGATCGTAGATCGTAACTGTCATAAATCGGTACTTCACTCGATCATGATGATGGGTGCTATCCCCGTATTTTTGATGCCAACGAGAAATAATTTTGGCATTATCGGACCGATTCCTAAAGAGGAGTTTGAGTGGGCAAATATTCAGAAAAAGATTGATAACAACCCATTTATTAAAGATAAAAATGTCATGCCGCGGGTTTTAACGATTACACAAAGTACCTATGATGGCATTGTGTATAACGTTGAAATGATTAAGGAGATGTTAGATGGTAGAGTCGACTCTCTGCACTTTGATGAAGCATGGTTACCACATGCAACCTTCCATGATTTTTATAAAAACATGCATGCAGTAGGACGTGATCGCAATCGTCCCAAGAAAAGTTTAGTATTTGCGACGCAATCCACTCATAAATTATTAGCTGGTATTTCACAGGCATCGCAAATTTTGGTGCAAGACTCTGAAGAGCGTAAATTAGACCCAACCTGTTTTAATGAATCTTATTTGATGCATACATCCACAAGTCCTCAGTACGCAATTATTGCTTCATGTGACGTTGCTGCAGCGATGATGGAGCCCCCCGGTGGCACTGCGCTTGTTGAAGAGTCTATCGCTGAAGCAATTGATTTTCGTCGCGCTATGTTAAAAGTTGATGAAGAATATGGCCATGACTGGTGGTTCAAAGTTTGGGGCCCGGACCATTTATCAGACTCAGGTATTGGCGTACAAGATGATTGGATTTTGCATAAAAATGATACTTGGCATAACTTTGGCAATTTAGCTGAAGGTTTCAACATGCTCGATCCCATTAAAGCCACCGTTGTGACGCCTGGGATAGATATTGAAGGCAACTTTGGTGCTGAAGGCGTTCCAGCAATTATTGTGACAAAGTATCTTGCTGAGCACGGTGTGATTGTTGAAAAAACTGGTTTGTACTCGTTCTTCATTATGTTTACGATTGGGATTACCAAAGGCCGGTGGAATACGCTCGTAGCCGAGTTACAACAATTTAAAGATCATTACGATAAAAATATGCCGATTTGGCGTGTTTTACCTGATTTTTCAACGAAGTTTCCGCAATATGAGCGCATGGGCCTGAAAGATATCGCTAATAAAATTCATGATTTTTATCGCAGTCACGATGTAGCTCGGATGACAACCGAGATGTATTTATCGGATATGATTCCCGCAATGCCTCCTTCAGAGGCGTTTGCAAAAATGGCACATCGTGATATTGAACGCGTTAATATTGACGAATTAGAAAACCGTATTACAGCGATGTTGGTAACACCATATCCTCCAGGGATTCCGTTACTCATTCCTGGTGAACGTTTCAATAAAAGGATTGTAGATTACTTAAAATTTGCAAGAGAGTTCAATGAGAAGTTCCCTGGTTTTGAAACTGATATTCATGGCTTAGTGAAAGAAGAGGAGCACGGTCGTAAAACTTACTTTGTGGATTGTGTGAAGAACACCTAATCCACTAAGTATTCAAAATACTTGCCCTGACTTTAGCGATTGCCTCGATAACCCGAGAGGGTGCAGTGCCACCAATGTGGCTGCGCCCTTGAACAGAGCCTTCAAGCGTTAACACTGAAAACACATCCTCGCCCATGATGGCATTATCGGATAGATGGCATGCCAGTTGAAGATCAGCAAGACTCAAATCTGCTAAGTCAATATTCCTCGAAGCACAAACTTTGACGGCATTAGCAACTGCCTCGTGAGCATCCCTAAATGCCATGCCTTTCTTAACCAAGTAATCAGCCAAATCGGTAGCTGTTGCAAATCCTTTTTGTACCGCTTGCCGCATGGCCATTTCATTAAATGTAATGTGTGGCACCATATCGGCAAAAATACGAAGGGTATCAATTAAGGTATCTGCGGAATCAAATAAAGGTTCTTTATCCTCTTGATTATCTTTATTGTAGGCAAGAGCTTGGCCCTTCATCAGGGTTAACAAACTAATTAAATTACCATTGACTCGACCAGTTTTTCCGCGCGCAAGCTCTGGTACATCGGGATTTTTCTTTTGCGGCATGATCGAACTACCTGTACAGAATCGATCAGGTAATTGGATAAAGCCGAATTGAGGACTCATCCAAATAACCAGCTCCTCAGAAAAGCGAGAGATATGCGTCATGACTAAACTAACACAGGCACAAAATTCAATTGCGAAATCACGATCGGATACTGCATCCAAGGAGTTTTCACAAACACCATCAAAACCCAGGAGTTCAGCAACTCGTTGCCGATTGATTGGGTAGCTAGTGCCGGCTAAAGCTGCTGAACCAAGTGGCAGATAATTGAGTCTTTGACGACAATCTTGTAAGCGACTCACGTCTCTTCCAAGCATTTCTACGTAGGCCATGAGGTGATGACCAACCGTGATGGGTTGAGCGACCTGTAAATGGGTAAACCCAGGCATGATCATGCGGGTATATTTTTCAGCAAGTGAACAAAAGCCCAATCGAAGTTCTTGAAGTTGATGGATGGATTGGTCAATACTATCTCTTAACCATAAACGAATATCCGTTGCTACTTGATCGTTCCGCGATCTTGCAGTATGTAAACGTTTGCCAGCATCACCGATTAATTGGGTTAATCTTGCTTCAATGTTGAGATGAACATCTTCTAACTCCAATTTCCAAGTAAAATGACCTTGTTGAATATCTTGCAGAATTTGTTGAAGGCCTGAGCGAATCTTAGAGTAGTCATCTAAGCTGATAATACCCTGCTCACTTAGCATTTGAGCATGAGCGATAGAACCTTGAATATCGACTTCGGCCATGCGGTAATCGAAGCCAATGGAGGCGGTATATCGTTGAACAAGCTCCGAAACTGGTTCAGAAAAACGTGCAGACCACGCTTGTGATTTATTATCGAGTGAATTATTGGATGATGACATGAATATAAGTTTAATGCCCCCAGAGAGGTTAGTCATTGCTTCTCGTGAAAGTCGGCTCGCCATGTGGCAAGCAAAACACGTTCAAGCACTATTACAAGGATTATATCCACATTGTGAAATCACTATTCTAGGAATGACGACCAAGGGCGACCAAATTTTGGATAAAAGCTTATCAAAAATTGGTGGAAAAGGTTTATTTATTAAAGAATTAGAAAATGCTCTTTTAGAGGGGCGCGCTGATTTAGCGGTCCACTCCCTTAAAGACGTTCCCATGGACATGCCAGATGGATTTGAATTAACCGCAATTTTAGAGCGTGAAGACCCATCTGACGCATTTGTTTCTAATCAATTTGATTCTCTAAAAAAAATGCCTATAGGTTCAAAACTAGGCACCTCTAGTTTAAGAAGAGAGGCTCAAGTTAAAAAGAACTTTCCACATATAGAGGTTGTGCCTTTACGCGGTAATTTAGATACAAGGTTAGCTAAATTGGACCGTGGTGAGTTTGATGCAATGATTTTGGCTACTGCAGGGCTGACACGCTTGGAGCTTTCTTCCAGAATCAAGATGAACATATTACCGGCGGATATGCTACCGGCCGCAGGTCAAGGTGCTTTGGGTATTGAAATCTTAGCGAATAATCAGAATCTTGCAGAGCAATTAAGCCCCCTACGAGACGTATTCGCCACGTATCAAGTCAATGCCGAGCGACAGGTCTCAAGAAGGCTTGGGGGGTCTTGTGAGATTCCTATTGCAGCCTATGCGACTTGGGATGATTACCAAACCACTTTACATCTTCAAGCGCTGGTAGCTAATATGGATGGGACGCATATTATTGAAGCAAGTTCTAGCGCGTTGGTAAAGGATGTTCAACAAGCGATAGATTTAGGGAACCTTGTGGCGGACTCCTTGATTCAAGATGGCGCTGAGCTACTAATTGCGAACTTAGGAAAGTAAATTAGATACATGCAATTTGCAAAAATTATTATCACTAGACCACAGACGCAAAATATCAAACTCCAAAAGCGTCTGTCCGAGATATTTTTAGAACATCAAATAGATGTCCCGGTGATTTCTTTACCCCTCATAGAGATTGTTCCCGTTAATCATGAAGGCTTAGCAGAATCCGTCTACCGTGCATTATTGCAAGCGAAATGGGTCAGCTTTGTGAGTCCTAATGCTTTTTTAATGAGTGATCGACTTTTAAAAAAACACGGTTTAAAGTGGCCTAGCCATCTTCATGTAGCTGTAGTTGGTGGCGGAAGTGAAAAAAGTATTATTGATGCTGGTATTTCTTTTCAGCAGATTGTAAAACCAACTGACCTATCTGCATGGGACTCGGAGGGCTTGTGGCAAGCTTTACAACACACCCAAGCTGATTGGAAAGATTGCCGGATGGTGATGATTCACGGCGTAGGCGGTAGAAATTTTCTCGCAGAGAATTTAACGGACGCTGGGGCGCAAATCGAAGAGTTTTCTGTGTACCAACGTCAAGCTTTGTCATTAGATGACCCCGCATGGAAATTAATTGATCCCACACAACCATCTTTGTGGGTTTTTAATTCTTCACAGGCTGGTGACTTTCTTGCGACTAGATTGCCTGAATTAGGCATTGATGCCCATTTTTTAAGTCATGATAAGGCCATCGTTTCTCACCCAAGAATCTATGCCAAAATTCAACAAATAGGATTAGGATTTGTGCAAATGATTGAGCCTGGAGACGATGAGCTGATTAAAACCCTGCTTCACATATGTAAAACAGCATTATGATGTAATGAGTTAAATTAATTATGGATAGAGAAGAATGAAGCAGCATGACTGATGAGCAACAATCCGAAGCTATAAAAGGCTCACCATTGAAAAATCCAGTTCAGAATTGGTTATTGATGATTGGAGCGATCCTGATCGTTCTTCTTATGATTTGGGGAGGAACAAGGATTTATGCATTATCGCAACAGATCAAAAAAATAGAAGCAGTTTCAGCAACCAATAGCCAACAATTGATTAACTTCAATCAAATCTTGGGACGTTCACTCGATGTGCAGGCTGACAATGTCAATAGTTCTCCAGCGAGAATCAAGGCATCTCTTGAGATTTTTGAAAAATTAAATACTTTAAGTAATTTAATTGAACAACTGCCTATCCGCCCATACGAACAATCGCAAACCTCAGAAGAGTCTAAAGTTAGTGTTACCCGGGTCGGAGAGGTTAAAAACCCTTCTGCTAATGCTGAGATGAGATGGTGGGCTAAAGTTGGGAACTACGCATGGGATCCTCTCAAGAGTTACTTCAATCAATTGGTCAAGGTTCAGGTATTAGACTCTAGCGTTACCTACTTAGCAATGACGGATTACAGTCAAAAAATGTTACGCGAAGAAATTTTAGTGCGACTTTTAACCGCTAGGACTTTACTACTCAATGGCAATATCAAGCAGACGAGTCAAGAAGTCATGGCGGTTAAAAATTTAGTTGAAAAAAACTTTTTACCGAATGATGTGAATACACAGAAAGTAACGACAGAAATTGAACTCATCCTTAAAAATTTACAAGAATTAGATAAAAATCCCTCTTCCAATCGTCAAGAGATAGGTGATAAAAAATAATGCGCTTGATTAGTTGGTTGGCTATTTTAGCTATCACTGCAGTTTTGGCAGCTTGGTTATTTGCGAATAACCAAGGACACATCACCATGTATTGGCGAACTTACCGAATTGATTTATCGATGAATCTTTTTATGATTCTTGGATTTGTTGGATTTTTTATTATATTCAATGTTTTTAAAATAATTTCTCTTTTCATTGAATTACCGATTCGTGCAAAGCATTACCGTCAACGACAGCTTGAATTAAGGTCCCTAGAAGAATTGCAAAACTCAATGGAGCATTTGTTTGCTGGGCGATATGTAAAGTCCTTAAAGTCTGCGCGAGTTGCGATGGGCTTTGAGGGAACTTCGCAAGTCAGTTATATGCTTGCGGCTCAGGCAAGTCATCAAATGAAGCAATATGAAGACAGGGATCGCTGGTTGGAATGCATTGAAGATATAAGGTTTCAAACAGCTAAATTCGTCTTGAATGCTCAAATGTTAATTGATGAACGTCAAGCAGGCGAAGCGTTAAAAAGTTTAAGCCATATTCAAAAGGGTGGTGCGCGACAATTTTTAGTTCAATCTTTGGCGATGCGCGCGCATCAAATGTTGCAGCAATGGCCACAAATGTTAAAGGTTGCCAATAGTTTAATGAAAAAGAAATATTTGCCTCCAGCTTTAGGTAAAGCAAGGATCCATGAAGCCTTAACGCAGTGGATTAAAAGCGGTCGTATTTCCCAAGATGAGTTACTTAAACAATGGCGTGAGTTTGATCCTGAGTTTCAAAAAAATCCTCAATGGTTAAAGTTATTTGCTCAAGGATTTTTAATTGTCGGCAATTCTGAAATGGCAAAAAAAATGCTTGATCAAATGCTTGATCAAGGTGCTAACGAAGATTTATTAAGTATTTATCCACAATGTGCAATTCATCCGCTGGCAAATACACAATGTCTATCTCTGATTCAAAAGGTCGAGCAGTGGATACAAAAAGAACCAGCTCATCCAGCGCTTCATTTAGCCTTAGGGCAGTTGTGTAAACATAGTAAATTGTGGGGGAAAGCTCTTTCTAGTTTTCAACAAGTGGTTGAATCTTCACGTTCGACTCAGTCAATGAAGTTAAGCGCTGAATTGGCCATGATGAATGTTTACGAAGCCTTAGATAATCAAGAAAAAAGCGCAATACATCAAAAAGAAGTATTGCGCTTAATGCTTGAGTTACATCCTACGGTCTAGCGAGCTTTAAATCCCGATTTGCTAAAAGATTTTGTTGTCTTGTCGCGACTTGCAAAGCCTTCTCCTCTAGGCTTCGTAAAGCGTTGTTCAGAGGTATTTGCATTAACTTTTGGTTTTGCTGGAAATTCACCAAAGGGTTTTGATGGACTTTTGGCAAAACTCTCCGTTTTAGGACCAGATTTTCTAGCATCACTACGTTGACCTTTGCCGTATTTACTATCTTTAAATTCCTGACCATTCGAAGGGCTAGCTTCGCTAGCCTGGCGTGGTTTTGGACTAGAAAAACTACTCGTACGTGGTTCATTGTTTGAAAAGTTCGAACTACCATTTGAACGATTTGGAGTTCTGCTGCGACCACCACCGCCACCACCACCCGAGCGATCCGAACGAGCGCCGCCCGAGCGATCCGACCGACCACCACCTGAGCGACTACCAGGACGAGAGCTACTCGATTCGGGTTTTTTTTGTGGCTCTAGCCCAGGAATAACCGATGGTGTTAGGGTGTTTTGCGTGAAGCGTTCAATGCCGCGAATCTTGACACGCTCGCTATGAAGCGCAATCGTAATAGCGATACCAGATCGGCCTGCGCGACCTGTTCTACCAATACGGTGTGTGTAATCTTCTGGCTTCATGGGAAGCCCAAAATTAATCACGTGACTAATCGTAGGCACATCAATACCGCGAGCCGCCACATCCGTCGCTACCAAGATTTTTGTAACACCTTTGCGTAAAGAGTCTAGGCGACGATTACGAACTGCCTGTGGCATTGCACCATGTAATGCACTAGCGGCAAAGCCATCGGCCCGTAAATTATCGGCGATATCTTCACTTTCAATTTGTGTACTTGCAAATACAACAGCTTGGTCTAAAGTTGGATCAGACAACCAGTGGCGCAAAATTTTATGTTTATGTGACATGCTATCTGCCCAGTGCATCGTTTGCGTAATGTTGGTATGCACATCACCCGCATGAGCAAGCTCAATGCGTGTAGGTTCATTCACCAATTCATTGGCAAGTTCCATAATTCTTGGTGCAAAAGTTGCTGAGAACATCATGGTTTGTTTAAGATTTTCGCAACGCTGGTGGATATTTTCCAAATCTTCAGCAAAACCAAGATCGAGCATTCTGTCTGCTTCATCAACAACCAAATGTTCTACTTTATCTAAGCGAATAGCACGACTATCATTTAAGTCAATGAGACGACCAGGGGTTGCGACAACTAGTTGTGCGCCTTTTAACGAAGCAATTTGTTTGCCATAGGGCATACCACCCATAATTGTGGCAATACGAATACCACGCGCAAATTTAACAATTTCAATGGC
The DNA here is from genome assembly GCA_947462685.1 of Burkholderiaceae bacterium. Lineage (GTDB taxonomy): Bacteria > Pseudomonadota > Gammaproteobacteria > Burkholderiales > Burkholderiaceae > Polynucleobacter. The sequence continues at coordinate 25,627 of CANHPL010000010.1, forward strand.
ATCTGCAGCAACTTGTTGAGCGAGTTCGCGAGTAGGGCACAGCACTAAAATTTGTGGTTCTGCGCGTCCTGGAACTGGCTTGCCATTTGGATTGGCTGTTAAGAGCTGATGAATCAGTGGAATCAAAAAAGCAGCAGTTTTACCGCTACCAGTTTGACTGCTCACCATTAAATCGCCACCTTGAATGGCAGCTGGAATCACTTCCTCTTGAACTGGTGTGGCGTTTTCAAAACCAAGGGCAGCAGTTGCCTCGAGAATGGCTGGGTGTAAATTTAATTCTTTAAAAGTAATAGGCATATCAATTCCCCTCAAGGGGATCTCCAAGTTGTAAGTACCGTAAATCGGTACAGGTCGTCAAAAGGCATCGACCATCAACATGAGGAGTAGGCGCTTCCCAAATTTCTAGGGAAAATATCCATAAGATCTAGATGCGACTACGTCTTAAAGACTTACAGACGTACCAAAAAGGTAATTTGTGTCAGCAGTGCTGGGGACGATGAAAATACTACAGGAGCGACTATAGCACGAATTGATCAGGGTTGTCCCTAATATATTGGTGTTTCTGATGAAATCATTGTTTCTTGCCAAGTATTTTCATCAAATAGCCCATTTTTTTCCCATAAGGTGGGTGGGCTAGCTTAGTACCACCTATTCTACGAAGCCCTAAAAAGCCTTTCATCGATAAAACTGGCTTAAAGTGTGTAAAGGTATTAAAACCATGTTGGCCATGATAGTTGCCCATACCACTAGCCCCAATACCACCAAAGGGTAAGTAAGAGTTGGAAAAGTGAAGAAGGGTATCGTTCACAGTTACACCGCCTGCTTGAGTCTGATGCAATAGTTCGCTTAATCGACCACGATGACGACCAAACCAATACAAGGCTAAAGGGTTTGGCTTTGAGTTAATAAATGCGATAGCTTCACTTAAATTACTGTAACTAATGATTGGCAAAATAGGACCAAAAATTTCTTCCTGCATGATTTTTGTTGAACTGATTGGGTCAATAATTAGGGTTGGCACAAAACTGTTTAATAACTGATGTGTATCACTAAGAGGAATTAGTTGAGCACCTTTTAATGCAGCATCTTCTAGAAGAGCAGTCCAACGGGTTTGTTGCCGATCATCGATTGCATTAGTTAACTGCGTCTGCTGTGCATACATCGATGCATAGGTAACTTTCAAATTAGCAATGAGTTCATCTCGCAGTGTGTGGGGGACAAGGATGTAGTCTGGAGCAATACAAGTTTGCCCTGCATTGAAAAGTTTTCCGTATAAAACACGACTAGCGCAATCCTTAATTGAAGCTGTTAGATCAATCACTACTGGAGATTTACCACCTAATTCTAAAGTGAGAGGGGTTAAATTTTCTGCAGCAGCTTTCGATACTAATTGTCCCGTAATTGTGCTACCTGTAAAGAATAAATGATCAAAGGGTAAATTAGCAAAATATTCAGAAACCTCCGGACCACCATTAATTACCTGAATTTCTAAAGGATTAAAGTATTGGGTAATTAATGTAGCAAGGTAACCTGATGTTCTGGGAGAACGATCCGATGGTTTAAGCCAGACCCTATTGCCCGCAGCAAGGGCTGAGATGGTAGGGATGAGTGCTAAGCTCAACGGGTAGTTCCAAGGACTCATAATACCAACAACCCCCTTTGCTTGGGGCAGTAAATAACTTTTTGAGGGCCATAAATGCAAGGGTGTTTTAACCTTGATCGGTTTTACCCATCGATTTAAGTTTTTGATCGTTGAGGCGGCTTCTTGACGAATAGCTAAAATTTCAGCGAGTTGTGTTTCAACAGGATGACGATAACCAAAATCAGCTTCAATCACTTTACACAAATTCTCCTCATTTTCATTTAGCATAGTAATGAGTCGTTGAATTTGATTTTTGCGCACCTCCATTGTTGTATGAGGTTCAGCCTTAAAGGCCAGCTTATTTTGTTCAAAGTCGTAAAGTAGCGGATTCATAGGTTTATATTTTAACTAGGAAAAAGGAAATTACATGCAAACTCAACTCATCACCTTGGGCGGTGGATGTTTCTGGTGTTTAGAGGCAGTTTATCAAGAGTTAAAAGGCGTTCATCACGTCATATCAGGATATGCTGGGGGTTCTGTGGAGTTTCCAGACTATGAATCGGTTTGTGATGGGACGACTGGACATGCTGAAGTGGTGCAAATTCATTTTGATCCAAAAGAAATATCCATCCGGCAAATTCTAGAAGTATTTTTTGTTATTCATGATCCGACTACACTAAATCGTCAGGGACATGATGTTGGCAGTCAATATCGTTCTGTGATCTATTGTGAAGATGAATTACAGATCAATTTAGCACTTGATGTGATTGAAGAGTTAAAAGACAAACAAGCTTATCGCGATCCAGTCGTGACTGAAATCATGCTTGCACCTATTTTTTATAAAGCTGAGGAGTACCATCAAAACTATTTTGTAACCCATCCATTTCAAGGATACTGCATGGGAGTGGTCGCACCAAAGTTAGACAAGTTTCGTAAAACTTTTGCGCAACTTAAGAAAAAATAATCTTAAGGAGCAAGCCTTTCAATTTTCCAAAACTGATTGACTTGAGTAAAATTAATACGGTCATGAAGCCGAGAGGGTCGACCTTGCCAAAACTCTATTCTTTGAGGCATCACACAATAGCCTCCCCAATGAGGTGGCCTCGGAGGATGATCGCCGAACTGTGACCGATATTCGTTTTCCAAAGACTCCAAGTAATGACGATTTTCAACCACATCACTTTGTGGAGAGGCCCAAGCCCCAATTCTAGATTCAATGGGTCTTGAGTGGTAGTAGACATCACTTAGCTCAGGTGAAAGTTTTACACAAGTGCCTTCAATACGAACTTGACGCTCTAATTCATGCCAAAAGAATAATAAGGCTACATTAGGATTAATCGCGATAGATTTCCCTTTTTGGCTTAAATAATTAGTATAAAAAACAAATTGTTGGTCAATAATGCCCTTCAGTAAAACAGTCCGTATACTTGGCAAACCATCACCATTCACTGTCGCTAACGTCATAGCATGCGGTTCTGGGCATTGTGCTTGCGATGCTTGCTCAAACCACACTTCAAATTGCTTCATCGGGTCTTGATGAACATCTTCTTCCGCAAGACTATCCCTTGCGTAGGTTTTTCTGAGATCAGCTAAATTTTCCATAAGAATAGTATATCGAATTCTTGGATGATTCATAATAATGAATCATGAATATTCCAAATGACACTACTTCAGAACTTACCGAACGACGGTTGGGTGGGGTTGCGCGTTTATATGGCGATGCTGCATATGCCATATTTCAGCAGTCACATGTTGTTGTTATTGGATTAGGTGGCGTCGGTTCTTGGGCAGCAGAGGCTTTGGCAAGAAGTGCTATTGGGGAAATTACCCTAATTGATTTTGATCATGTGTCGATGAGTAATACCAACCGACAGCTTCATGCGCTTGATGGCGAATTTGGTAAATCAAAGATTGAAGTCATGGCAAAACGTTTATCCCTAATTAATCCGAAGTTAAAAATCAATTGCATTGATGATTTTTTAAAACCAGAAAATTTTCAGGAGTACTTACCTCAGGGCGCCGCTATTTTGGATGCTATGGATGATGTTGCAAGCAAATTGTCTTTAGCTTCATGGTCTCATCAAAAGAAAGTGGCTTATGTGATGAGTGGTGGTGCCGGTGGAAAATTAGATCCATCTAAAATTGAAGTCGTGGATTTAGCTCGGGCAACACATGATTCCATGCTTGCAAAAATCAGAGCTAGTTTAAGGCAGCAATACGGCTTTGAAAAAGACCCTAAAAGAAAAATGAATCTTCGGGTTATTTATTCTTCAGAGCCTAGAGTAGGAGTTGCTAGCGGTGGATTATCTTGTGCTGGCTATGGTTCAACTGTAACTGTTACTGCAACATTTGGCTTTATTGCTGCAGCAGAAATTCTGCAACAATTGATGGAATTACATAAAACGGTCTAGAACTTTTTTACTAAACTTATCCAAAGTTTTACGGTTTTTGATTAGGTATTGAATCCCATTGGCATCTGTGATGAGAAGTGCTTCTGAAGAAACGCGACGGATATCTTGTTCCGTTTTTAACTTTAAATTTGTCATACCCCGATCAGTTTCAATATCCCAAATACTAGGTAATGCGTACGTATTGAGGCCAGTGATTTTGCTAATTACTGGAATAAACTCAATTTGCTCGAGATAAGTATGCACAATTTGTTGATTTTCTGCACTCAATTGATCAAAAGATTCAAACCATACTAATTCATGACCATCTTGGTTCACAATTGAAAACCCATTTTCTGGATTAGAAATCGGGAAAGCACGAATAATTCTTACTTGATCATGCGACTGACCATCAGCTAAAACTAATCGAATATTTCCCAAAATATCTTTTTCTAGGATAAAGTTCATGATTAGATCTTTCATCAAATAGACTCAGCGATTTCTGCGGCGTGCCTTGCTTGGGCTTCATAGAGCTGATAGTACGTTCCCTCAGCTGCCATTAACTCAGCGTGGTTACCCACTTCAATAATTTCACCCTTATCAAGGACGATAAGCCTATCCGCTTTTCGTAAAGTGGAAAGACGGTGAGCAATTGCCAGAGTCGTTCTACCTTTGACTAAATTATCCAAAGCTTTTTGAATTTCCTTTTCAGTCGTTGTATCTACAGAAGAAGTTGCTTCGTCAAGAATCAGAATCTTCGGGTCAATTAATAGTGCTCGTGCAATAGAAATTCGTTGACGCTCACCACCAGAAAGAGATTGGCCTCTTTCACCAACTAAGGAGTCATATCCGAGAGGTAATCGTAAAATAAAATCATGCGCATTCGCGGCTTTTGCAGCTTGAACGATTTCAGCTCGGGTAGCTTGAGGTTTGCCATAAGCAATATTTTCTGCAATAGTGCCAAAAAATAAGAAAGGCTCTTGTAAAACCATACCAAATAATTGACGAAGTTCTTTAGTGCCAATGTTTCGAACATCAATACCATCAATTTTGACGCTACCTTCGCTTACATCATAAAAGCGGCAAATTAAGTTCACAAGCGTACTTTTACCAGAGCCACTATGTCCCACAAGACCAATCATCTCCCCTGGCTGTATCTGTAAGTTAATATTTTTAGTAACTGCGCGATTGCCATATCTAAAACCAACATTCGTCAGGTCAATCTGACCCCGTATTTGATTCGGTAAGGCGACTGGATTTTTGGTATCAGGCACACTAGATTCATGGTCCAGAATGTCAAACACACGCTTTGCGCCAGCGGCTGCCTTTTGAGTGTGAGAAACAATTCGACTCATCGAGTCCATCCGCCCATAGAATCTTGAAATATAGGCTAAAAAAGCGGTTAAGACACCAACAGTAATATGGTCATGAGCAACTTGATAAATACCAAATCCCCAAACTACTAAAAGGCCAACCTCGGTTAAAAGAGTGACTGTGGGTGCAAAGGAAGACCAAATGCGATTGACTCGGTCATTGACCTCTAAGTTACGCTGATTGGCAGTGATAAATCGCTGGTTTTCGCGATCCTCTTGCGCAAAAGCTTTCACTACTCTTATCCCTGGAATCGTGTCTGAAAGAACGTTATTGACCTCGGACCAGTTCCGATCAACTTTTTCGAAGCCGTAGCGTAATTTATCTCTTACAAAATGAATCATCCAAGCGATAAATGGTAATGGCAGGAGAGTGACCAAAGCTAGCAAAGGATCGATACTGATCAAAATGGCCGCTGTCATAAACAACATCAGCATATCCGTTAAAAAATCTAATAAATGCAAGGATAAAAAGATACAAATACGATCGGTCTCATTGCCGATACGAGCCATTAGATCACCAGTACGTTTTGCGCCAAAATATTCGAGAGATAAATGAATCAGATGCTCAAAGGTTTTTGTGCGCAGCTCCATACCAATACGTTCACTGACAAGAGCCAAGATATATGTTTTCCACCAACCAAGTCCCCAAGCAAAAAGCGCAGCCAATAACAGACCGCCTAAATATAAGCCAGCTAATTCATAGTTCATGACATGCGTTGTTTGAAAAGGAATTAGCACATCATCCATTAGGGGCATGCTGATGTAGGGTGGAACTAAAGTTGCTGCGGTTGAGAGTAGCGTGAGAATGAAGCCGAGAATAAGATCTTTCTTATAGGGTTTTGCAAAGCGCCACAACTTCAATAAAGTTAAAGTTGATGGTGGAATTTCAGTTTCTGGATCACAGACAATACATACTGATTGTTCCGGCGGTATTGGGCTTTGACAATTTGGGCAAATCGTTACGGCAGCTTCAGAAGCTTTTTGAGTATATTTTTTTTCAATCAATAGATGACGTTCATGGAACTGGTCTTTAAATTGAGTCACTAGTGAATTAATCGCTAGGGTGTAATGCCAAGTCTGAATCAGCCCTTGACTACCATACAAAGATAAATGACCCACCCCAGCGTGATCGCTTAGCTTGAGGGAGAAGTCATCTTGAATTGGCCAATCAGTTGTAACTCCATTTTCAGCCGTTTGAGAGATATATAAAGATGAGCTATTGTCAGATTGAGTCGATAAGCTTAATAACAATTTCTCAAAGTGGAGGATATTGTTAAGATCGATTTCCACCCAAGCTAGAAGAATTTTCGAAGTGGTGCCGACCTTTTCCCTCCAATGGGGATGAATCGGAGGGGTTATGTTCGGTAACGGTCGCAGATGATCCATTAAAAAAGTATAGTCCAGAACACAGTAAACTCAATTAATTAAAGAAAAGCCCAAAATTTGGACAAATTTGTCAACTTTTTCAGCATTCTAGAGTTATATCATTTATAAGTTAGAATTTAATTCAAATTTAATGATTTTTTAACTTCAATTTAACCCTTTTCAAAGCTTGGATTAGATGCCACAACTCCTTGATAAAAAAATTAATATTCTTGATATCAAGTATATTCGTGGCCCCAACATGTGGTGTTGGGTTGAAGTCTTAGAGGCTCTAGTTGATATTGGGGAGTTGGAAGAATATCCCTCTGACAAAATTCCTGGATTTTATGATCGCCTAGTAGCTAAGTTGCCATCCTTAATCGAGCACCGTTGTAGTTACGAAGAAAGAGGCGGTTTTTTAAAGCGCGTTGAAGAAGGTACATGGCCAGTCCATATCATGGAGCATTTAACTCTTGAGTTACAGGGTTTGGCGGGGTTCGCTGGAGGTTTTGGACGCGCTAGAGAAAGTACTACAACAGGTATTTATAAGTTAATTGTTGCCACCCCTCATCAAGAGGTGACTACCCAAGCTATTCACTATGCGAGAGATTTGTTATTAGCCTTAATCCAAGATCATGATTACGATGTGCAAGCGAATATTGATCATTTGAAAGAAATGATTGATGATCTTTGTTTGGGGCCAAGTACAGGTTGTATCGTAAATGCCGCTAAAGAGAAGTTGATTCCGCACATTCGTTTATCGACAGGAAATTTAGTGCAACTCGGATATGGCGCTCAACAAAAAAGAATCTGGACTGCAGAAACGGACCAAACGAGTGCAATTGCTGAAACTATTTCAAGAGATAAAGATTTAACCAAATCACTTTTAGCCTCTGTAGGAGTGCCAATACCTTATGGGGAATTAGTTCAAGGTCCAGAGCACGCTTGGGAAGTTGCTCAAGAAATTGGATTGCCTGTAGTTGTCAAGCCACAAGATGGCAATCATGGACGAGGAGTTTTTACCAACCTTCATACGCAAGAAGAGGTTTTTGCTGCTTATGAAGTTGCTAGACATGAAGGTAGTGGTGTACTAGTTGAAAAATTTATTCTTGGCGATGAGCATCGATTATTAGTCGTTGGTAATCATCTGGTTGCGGCTGCAAAAGGTGAAGAGTGTAGGGTGGTTGGCGATGGCAAACATACTGTCTTAGAACTCATTCAAATTCAGATTAATTCAGATCCTAGGCGCGGACCTTCAGAAGAATTTCCTTTAAATCAAGTTCGCATTGATTCGATAGCGGAGTTAGAGTTAAAGAGTCAGGGTTATACATCCAATAGTATCGTAGAGGATGGTAAACAAGTTTTAATTCAACGCAATGGCAATGTCGCCTTTGACGTGACTGATCTTGTTCATCCTTCAGTAGCTCAAAAAGTTGTGCTGGCCGCAAAAGTAGTTGGCCTTGATATTGCCGGAGTAGATTTAGTGGCAATGGATATATCGCGCCCTTTAGAAGGACAAGGTGCAGCTGTTGTGGAGGTGAATGCTGGACCGGGGCTTTTGATGCACATAAAACCAGCAAAAGGCAATGCTCAACCAGTGGGGCAGGCGATTATTAATCATTTATTCCCTTTGGAGCAAAATAGCCGTATTCCTATTATCGGAGTTTGTGGATCCTATCGATCTGCGCAAGTATCTCAAATCTGCGCTCATTTTTTCAAATTAAATAATTTTTACATAGCACTATCCACCCAACATGGATTAAGCTTTAATCATCGCCCGGTCGAAAAAAATGGAAGTTCGGAATGGGATCGCGGAAGAAGAACTTTGTTGAATCCATTAGTAGAGGCAGCAGTCATTGAATCAACTGCTAAAGGAATTCTGATGCAAGGCATGCCCTATGATTTATGTTCAGTTGGGGTGGTTACTGGTATTGATCAAGCTGTTTTTTATCCAGAGCAATCGATTGTTGAAGAGAAGCAATTGTTTTCTATCTACCGCACCCAAGTAGATGTTGTTATACCCGAGGCAAATGGGGTTGCAGTGTTAAATGCAGATGATTCATTGGTTGTGGATATGGCTGAAATAAGCCCTGCAGAAGTCATGTTTTATAGTATTGATCCTAGTAACACAGCCTTGACTAACTTAGCAAATAAAGATGGTCGTAATGTGACTTTCTTGGATCAAAAAATCATCTTACGACAAGGCTTCAACCACATTTATTCTTTTGCAGTTGCGGAGTCAAGCTTTTTAAACCATGATGAAAATTCAAAAAATTTATCTGCCATGCTTGCAGCAGTTGCGGCAACTTGGGCGAGCGGGTTACCTTTTGAAATTATCGAAACAGGCATTGAAACTTTTTTGCCTGAGGAGGTCGCTCAATAATGGAATTACAACGAGTAAGAGCCTTACGTGGACCCAATTTATGGAGTAGGCATACTGCTATTGAAGCAGTTATTTTTTGTGAGGAAGAAGAACGCTCTATACAGGGGTTAATTGATTTTGAAATTCAATTAAGAACTTTATTCCCCCAATTACATTTCACGAATACGGGCCCCTCTAGAAATTCAATTTCGATGGCCCATGTCATTGAATATGTGGTTTTAGGATTGCAAGCACAGGCTGGATGTCCAGTGACATTTAGTCGAACAGTCAAGGCCAATCAAGATGGTATTTTTCAAGTTGTAGTTGAGTACAGTGAAGAAGCTGTTGGTCGGATGGCCTTAGATTTGGCTTGGAAATTAGTTATTGCAGCAAGAGAAAATAAAAATTTTAATTTGCAAAAGGCATTAGATGATTTAAGTCGTCTAGATGAGGATGTTCGTTTAGGTCCGAGTACGGGTTCGATTGTGCAGTCAGCCGTTGAAAGAAATATCCCTTATAGACGACTGACTGACGGCAGTTTAGTTCAGTTTGGTTGGGGTTCAAAGCAAAAGCGTATTCAGGCTGCAGAAACTAGCCTAACTAGCGCAATTGCTGAGTCGATTGCTCAAGATAAAGAGCTAACCAAAGATTTACTTCATGCCGCTGGTGTAGCGGTGCCACTTGGTAAGGTCGTGAATAACGCTGATGATGCCTGGAAAGTTGCTCAAGAATTAGGTTCAACGATAGTAATTAAACCTCGTGATGGCAATCAAGGTAAAGGAGTTGCGGTTAACATCAAATCTGAGGATCAAGTTAGAGCTGCTTTTAAAGTCGCTCAACATTATGGAAGAAAAATTATTGTTGAACGTTACATGCCGGGCCATGATTTTCGTTTATTAGTTGTTGGCGATCAGTTAATCGCAGCTGCTAGGAGGGATCCGCCACAGGTTATTGGAGATGGAGTCTTAACAATTACTGAATTAGTTGCAGAAATCAATAAAGACCCATTGCGTGGAGACGGGCATGCAACCCCCCTTACTAAAATTCGTTTAGATGATATTGCGATTGCAACACTTTTAAAGCAAAAATTAGATGTACAGTCAATACCGCGCAATGGTCAAAGAGTTGTGTTGCGAAATAATGCCAATTTAAGTACAGGTGGCAGTGCAACGGATGTGACAGAAGATGTTCATCCTGATTTAGCTGCCAGTGCAATCACTGCTGCCAAAATGGTGGGCTTAGATATTTGTGGCGTTGACATTGTTTGTGAAGCAATCTATAAACCACTTGAAGAACAAGGGGGTGGGGTTGTTGAGGTTAATGCAGCACCAGGACTACGCATGCACTTAAACCCCTCATATGGAAAAAGTCAGCCAGTTGGTGAGGCAATTATTTCATTGCTCTACCCGCGTCCAGAAAATGGCCGAATTCCATTAGTGGCTGTTTCTGGAACAAATGGTAAAACGACCACGGTTCGATTAATTGCACACGTATTAAGAACTCAAGGCAATCGCGTTGGTATGACGACAACGGATGGGATTTATGTTGAAAATGAACGAATTGATTCTGGAGATTGTAGCGGTCCAAAAAGTGCCAAAAATGTTTTAATGCACCCCGAGGTAGATGCCGCAGTTTTCGAAACTGCGCGCGGTGGAATCTTGCGAGAGGGTTTAGGCTTTGATGCCTGTGATGTGGCTGTAATTACTAATATAGGTGAAGGTGATCACCTCGGTATGAGTTATATTGAAACAGTTGAAGAATTAGCTGAAGTAAAAAGTGTCATTGTGCGAAACGTTGCTCCAACAGGTCACGCGGTTTTGAATGCTGCTGATCCGATGGTTGTTAAAATGGCGAAATTTTGCCGCGGACAAATTATATTCTTTGGATTAAATGCCCATAATCCAGTGATTTCCACTCACCGTGCGGGAGGGAAAAAAGCAGTTTTTCGGGATAAGGAACACCTTATTGCAGCAATAGGTAACCGTATTGTGAGAAGAATTTCTTTGGCGAACATTCCTTTAACAGAGGGTGGGCAAATTGGATTTCAGATAGAAAATACTTTGGCATCCATTGCTGCTGCTTGGGCCTTAGATATCGATTGGCAGACAATTGAAAAGGGCTTGAGTAGTTTTGTAAGTGATGCAATTACGGCTCCGGGACGATTTAATCTATTTAAGCACAATGGTGCAACGGTGATTGCCGATTATGGCCACAATCCTGATGCTATACGAGCATTAGTACAAGCCACTAATTCGATCCCAGCACAGCATCGTCATGTTGTTATTTCTGGTGCGGGAGATCGTCGTGATGATGATATTCGACGTCAAACACAGATCTTAGGTGAAGCCTTTGACTCAGTTATTTTGTACCAAGATCAATGTCAACGAGGTCGTGAAGATGGCGAAGTCATTAAACTTTTGCGTGAAGGGTTAGAAGGCGCATCTAAAACTAAACATATTGAAGAAATTCGCGGCGAATTTTTGGCGATTGACACGGCTCTTAAGCAATTAAGTCCAAATGATTTATGTTTAATCTTAATTGATCAGGTTGAAGACTCATTAGAGTACCTGCAAAAGGTAACAAAACCTTAATTTTTATTGATTAAGTATGTGTAGGAAATTTCTGATATTCATATCAGATTCAAAATTTATATTTCAAATGATGATTGATTAATAAACATTTAATTTATTTCACTCAATCAAAAATAATATTTCTGATATTTTTGTGGATTAGTACCACTAGTTATTTTTTCTTCTCTTTTTTAGACTTTGTTGTTCGTACAAAAAAGGAGAATAAATTGCTCAATCAAGCAGAAACCACCGCTGATTTATCAGATCAGCATTCTTTAAAGAGACATTTAAAAGCTAGACACATTCGATTGATGGCACTTGGATCAACCATCGGAGTAGGCTTATTTTTAGGTTCAGGAACAGCCATTTCTCAAGCTGGACCTTCCATATTGTTAGGTTATCTATTATCAGGAATTATTGCATTTATCGTCCTTCGAGCCTTAGGCGAAATGGCGGTATACAACCCAGTAGCAGGATCTTTTGCTCAATATGCTCATGATTATGTTGGGCCACTTACAGGGTATTTAGTGGGATGGGGATATTGGTTTTATTGGGTGATTGTGGGAGTTGCTGAAGTCACAGCCGTAGGTATCTACATGGGGTTATGGTTTCCTGATGTTCCACAATGGATCTGGGCAGTTGGTTCTTTAATTTTGATGGGGGGCTTAAATTTCATTGCGGTTAGATTATTTGGTGAATTTGAGTTTTGGTTTGCTTTGATTAAAGTCATCGCCATTATTACGATGATATCGATTGGCTTTGGAGTTATATTCTTTGGATTAGGAAATAATGGCGTTGCAATTGGTATCTCTAACTTGTGGGCACATGGTGGATTTTTCCCAACAGGCTTAGATGGTTTTTTATTATCTTTACAAATGGCAATTTTTGCATATGTTGGTATTGAAATGATTGGTCTTTCAGCTGGAGAAACTGAAAATCCAGAGAAAACAATTCCCATTGCAATTGACTCACTAATTGTCAGAATTCTAGTATTTTATGGTGGAGCTTTATTTGTCATTCTTTCGATTTATCCTTGGAATGAAGTAGGTCAAGTTGGCAGTCCATTTGTAGCTATGTTTGAAAAATTAGGTTTAAGAGAAGCCGCAGGCATCGTGAATTTTGTAGTCATTACGGCAGCTTTATCTTCTTGCAATGCTGGAATATTTAGCGGCGGTCGCTTATTGTATGGATTATCTATCAATTCATATGCTCCCTCGATCATGAAAAAAATATCACGAACAGGAGTACCTTTTATCGCTATATTAACTACCGTGAGCATTTCTAGTATCGGGGCATTCTTAAATTACTACGTTCCTGACGAGGCGTTTTTACTAATCACCTCTGCCGTAACTTTTATAGGTTTAATGGTGTGGATTGCTATCTTATTTACGCAACTCATGTTTAGAAAAAAAATCAATACTGAGGTTGCGGTATCTTTGAAATATAAAAGTTTTTTATACCCATATGGATCGTGGTTAGCTTTATCCGCGATCGCATTTATATTGGTTTTATTAGCAATACAGGAGCAAACTAGAGTAGGAGTATATGTTGGTGTACCTATTGTGCTCGTATTAATTATTGTTTTTTATTTAGTAGGACTACATCGTCGTGACAAACATTTAGGAGAGAGAAAATGATTATTGGTATACCAAAGGAAATTAAGAATCAAGAATATCGAGTAGGATTAATGCCTAGTCAAGTCCAGACATTAGTTCAGCAAGGACATGACTTAATGGTTGAATCAAATGCTGGGTATGGTGTTGGGATAGCAGATAATGATTACGCGATGGCTGGTGCAACTATCAACAATGCCTCCATAATTTTTGATCGAGCAGACCTTATCATCAAAGTAAAAGAGCCACAAGATAACGAAATCGCTAGGTTAAAGCCAGAGCAGATATTATTTACATACTTACATTTGGCTCCGGATGTTCATCAAACTAATTTATTAATTGCTAGTGGAGTTAGAGCGATTGCTTATGAAACTGTCAAAACTGTGAACGGGTATTTACCTTTATTAGCACCTATGAGTGAAGTAGCAGGACGAATGTCAATCCAAGCAGCCGCTCATCACTTGGAAAAAAGGCAGGGCGGTAGCGGAATTTTAATGGCTGGTATCCCAGGTGTTCAGTCAGCAAAGGTACTTATATTAGGCGCCGGAATCGTTGGCTTAAATGCGCTTCAAATGGCAGTTGGGATGGGAGCAAAAGTAACCATTGTGGACAAAAATATTCAGCGCCTAAGAGAACTGGATCTTACCTATGGTAATCAAATTCAAACAGCATTTTCTGATGAACAAGTTTTGGGAGATCTGATTAAAGACTCAGATGTTGTAATTGGAGCAGTCCTGATTCCTGGGGGAAGTGCACCCAAATTACTTAAGTTGGATCACTTAAAGACAATGCGAAAAGGTAGTGTCATTGTTGATGTTGCAATAGATCAGGGTGGGTGTTTTGAAACCTCACAGGCTACAACACATGACGAGCCTACTTTTGAGCGAGAAGGAGTAATTCATTATTGCGTTGCCAATATGCCTGGAGCAGTTCCAAGAACCTCTAGTTATGGCTTAACAAATGCAACGTTTCCATATATTCAATTATTGGCGAATAAAGGCTTTAAGAAAGCCATACTCGAACATAGTGATCTAAGGGCTGGGGTTAGTGTATATGATCACCATTTAATCTGCCCAGCAGTAGCACAGTCTCAAAAAAGACCATTTAAGGATATTATGAATTTAATTGGTCAGTAATACATTATCTAAGTTGAATTTTCCGAAAGGGAAATTCAACTAATGTGAAAAGAAAGTGAGCGACAATCCAACTGAAAACCCAAATCATAATCATCATAAACAAACCTATGATTGCTCTTTCCCATTGAAACAAATAATAAAGAGAATTTCCAAGAAGCAATAAAGAGAAGTGTATTAAAAATGCACAATAAGACCTTTGACTAAACCAAATACAAATCTTAGACCATTTTATGTTTTTAGAATTGTAAGTTCTTTTCCCATAAAGACTTAGCAATACTGCTAATAATATTTCTATTACATTTTTGATGCGCAACTCAAAAAAAGTACCACTTAAAATTAACAATAAAAAAATCAGCAACAAGACTCTAGCGATTTGTCTTGTTTCATGGTGTGAAGTATCCCCAGCTAAAAAAGCAATCATTCCAAGGCCGTATGCACCAATAAAGTAGATGAAATAATCTTCAAATAATGGATGTTGACTAAAGTACATTAGAGAAATAACAATCAAAATTGGAAGAATAAACAAAACTTTTTTAAAAGACTTCATAAAGAATAATATACATGCAGTGAAAATATACAGTTGCCAATCAATTGCAACATACCAAACACCAACTGAGATAGATTCAAATTGGAGTATATTTTGTAAGAAAAAAAAGTGAGCAAGAAGTTGAGTGATGGTTTCTGGATCACCAATATATTCCTCATAATGGACGGCTCTTGCAATCGTCGCACACAAAATCGTCAGTATTAATGCAACGGTGTAGGTTGGAGCAAGGCGTAAATATCGATTAATGACCGTTTTCCACAGGCCAAATTTTTCAAGTGTTTGTGGTAGACTTTTTGCGGTTAAATAGCCGCCAATTACTATAAATATTTGTACGGCATATCTGCCATATACGCCCACGAAGTCGACAAAGTGAGGGAAAAGTTCATGTACCTTGAGGGAAATAATGCCATAGCTACACAGATGATGAAAAATAATAATCTGAACCGCAAAGGTTTTTAAAAAATCTACAAAAAGATATTGATTCTTTAATGGTATCGGCAGCAAAGTCATATTCATTTCATGATGAACAAAGCGTGATTTTATAAAAAAAGGGACTCAAAGTATTCAGTCCCTTTTTACAACAATATGGCTAATTAAATGCCTATTTCTTTAAAAACTTCTTTAGCAACACGAAAACTATCGATTGCGGCAGGTACTCCGCAGTAGACTGATGCATGCAGAAATACTTCTTTAATATCATCTTTAGTCAGGCCATTATTAATAGCGCCACGTATATGAAGTTTGAGTTCATGGGGGCGATTTAGTGCTGTCAGCATGGCAAGGTTTAAAAAACTTCTTGTACGGCGATCTAAGCCAGGTCGATTCCAAATATCACCCCAGCAATGAGATGTTACGTATTCCTGGAGTTCTTGGGTAAAAGAGTCTGCATTTCTAATTGCAGCGTCTACATATTCAGCCCCAAGTACTTCGCGACGTGTTTTTAAACCTTTTTCAAATAATTCACTTGCCATGTATTTCTCCTAATTAGTTAGTTTGGTGATAATTCATAATACGTTGTACTTCATTTTCAGAACCTAATATAACAGACACGCGTTCATGTAATTGACTGGGTTGAATATCTAAGATTCTTGATTTGCCGTTAATCGAAGCTCCACCAGCTTGCTCGATTAAAAAGCTCATTGGATTGGCTTCGTATAAGAGACGAAGTTTGCCAGGTTTATTTGGTTCACGTTGATCCCATGGATACATAAACACCCCCCCTCGGATCAATATCCGATGTACGTCTGCAACCATAGAGGCAATCCAGCGCATATTAAAGTCTTTATTACGAACTCCAGTTGAACCTGCTAAGACCTCGTTAACATAACGGCCAACTGGCGGGGCCCAGTGACGCATATTTGACATATTAATTGCAAACTCTTTTGTATCTTTGGGTATTTGAACATTTGCATTAGTAAGTAAAAACTGCAGATTAGATTGATCAAGGGTAAACATATTGACCCCAGATCCAGTTGTTAAAACCAAGATTGTTTGTGGACCATATAAAACGTAACCCGCAGCAATTTGCTTTGAACCTGCTTGGTGAAAATCCTGCTCAGTAACCTGACCGGTTGAATTTTTTTCAAGAATAGAAAATATCGTACCAATTGAGACATTGACATCAATATTGGAAGATCCATCGAGAGGGTCAAATAGTAAAAGATATTTACCACTGGATTGTTGAGTTGGGTAAATTTCTTCATTTTCTTCAGAAGCCATTGCCGCTAGTCGACCAGTGTTCTCATTACTTTTTAAAAGAAGGTCATTGGCAAAAATATCTAATTTTTGCTGCGTTTCACCTTGAATATTGCCTGTACCTGCCGAGCCTAAAATATTAGCTAGAGCACCTTTACGGACAGCATCCGAAATTGAGGTGCAGGACATGGCAATATCTGTAATTAATAATTTCAGATCCGCATCAATTTGGCATGAGTTTAAAAAATTAGTAAGTGTCGTCATTAGTTGAGATGTCATGGAAAATGATTAAGAAAGCGCTTTATGAATGACTTCGGAAACATCATTGGATAAAGGTTGTTGGTTGGCTTTTTCTAAGTATGCTCGCATTTGAGTTTGATAAGGATCCGTAAATTTTTTCCATCGATCAAGCGCTCTAGCTAATCGAGCGGCAACTTGTGGATTGATTTTGTCTAGTTCCAAAAGATTTTCGAGCCAGAATTGATACCCAGCTCCGGAGATGTCATGAAATCCACTAGGATTATTCATACAAAATGTATGAATTAAACTTCGAACCCGATTCGGATTGCGCATTTTAAATGCAGGGTGCTTTTTTAAATTGTAAATTTTTTCAAGGAAGTTTTGGTGATTGTTTACTTGTCGGCTTGCCTGTAAAGAGAACCATTTATCAATAGCCAAATCATCCGCTTCATATCGATGGTAATAATTTTCTAAGCAAGTTTCTGCAAACGGAGATTCATACTGAACTAAAGCAGACAATGCTGCAAGACGATCTGTCATATTGTTACTTGTTTTGAATTGATGTTCAGCAAGAATTCCACCTTCAGTAACATCGTTTTCAAGGATCATTTGTAAAGCCACATTTTTTAGCTCGCGTTTGCCTGCTTGTTCAGGGGTGGGGGAGTATGTAAGCGTCGATTGATTTTTTTCAAAGATCTCAATCCAGGTTTGCTTTAAATGACTTGCCATAGCATGGCGAAATGATCTTCTGGCTAAGTGAATTTGTGCTGGATTAATCTCTTGAACTTGCTCATGAAGATAGCTTTCTGCAGGTAAGGTGAGGACGAGAGTTTTAAAAGAAGGATCAAGTTTTGGGTTTCGTAAATGTTGTTCCCAAATGGCTAGTAGTTCTTTTGGTGGTGTAGTTCCTGAAAGAATTAACTCAATGGCAATTTTTTGCCCAGCTTCCCACTGATTAAATGGATTATCGTCAGATTTAAATAGAAAATAAAGATCTTCAATTGATTGCTCAAAATCCAGGATGACTGGAGCTGAAAAATCTCGATTAATTGACAAAATAGGTTTACTTTTTATATTTGCAAACTCAAACGTTTGAATTTTATCTTTTAGCTCAATCATTATTTCATCAGTCGAAACACCCTGAATCATTAACTTCGTTTTCAGAGGGATATGAAATAGGGGCTTAAGCTCTTGTCCGGGCGTGGGTGAGCAAGATTGACTTAGGGTTAAATGATAAGACTCATTTAGATCATCAAATCTTTCCTCAACACGCACTCGGGGAGTACCCGCTTGACTATACCAATTTTTAAATTGATCCAAATTGACTTGATTGGCATCTGACATGGCATGAACAAAGTCATCACAAGTAACGGCTTGTCCGTCATGGCGTTCGAAATAGAGATTCATACCTTTTCTAAAACCAGATTCACCGAGTAAGGTATGTTGCATACGAATAATTTCAGCACCTTTTTCGTAGATGGTAACGGTGTAAAAGTTATTAATTTCTTGATAGCTATCTGGTCGGATTGGATGTGCCATGGGACCAGCATCTTCGGGGAATTGGACTTGACGTAACAAACGTACATCTTCAATTCGTTTTACGGCTCTACCCGAAACCGAACCCATTAAATCGGCCGAAAATTCTTGATCTCTAAAAACGGTTAAGCCTTCTTTTAAAGAGAGTTGGAACCAATCTCGACAAGTGACTCGATTCCCAGTCCAGTTATGAAAATATTCGTGACCAACCACACTTTCAATATTTGCAAAATCGGTATCAGTCGCACTTTGAGCATCAGCAAGTATATATTTTGTGTTAAAGATATTTAAACCTTTATTTTCCATTGCGCCCATATTGAAATCACTCACAGCAACGATCATAAAGCGTTCGAGATCAAGTTCTAATCCAAAGCGTTCTTCATCCCAAACAATCGCTTTAATTAAAGACTCCATCGCATGATCAGTTTTTGAAAGATCAACCTCACGAACCCAGACTTGAAGTAATTTTTTAGCACCAGAGGAAGTCGTGATTGTTTTTTCAACGCAATGTAATTGACCAGCAACAATTGCAAAAAGATACGAAGGTTTTGGAAATGGGTCATCCCATAGTGCCGTGTGCAGACCATGATCAAGATCTTTTTGCTCAATTAAATTACCATTTGATAGCAATACAGGGTAATTTTTTTTATTGGCTGTCAATCGGACCTGATAACGACTTAAAACATCAGGTTGGTCTAAAAAATAGGTGATTTTTCTAAAACCTTCAGCCTCGCATTGGGTAAAAAAATTACCCTCAGATATGTAAAGACCCATGAGGCTAGAGTTTTGGTCAGGACGGGTAACACAAACAATTTCTAGGACAAAATCATCCGGTAGGTGGTGAAGAATTAACGCATGGGAAGATAATTCATACGTTTTAAAGAGTTCACCATTGATCTTTAAAGAAACCAGCTCTAAATCCTCACCTTTTAACACTAAAGATCCTGGCAACTCTCTTTTTACGTCTATTGTTGAGCAAACAATGGTTTTAATCGGGTTGAGTTGAAAGTCAAAGGCCACCTTTGCAAAAGAAAAATTCGGTGGTTGGTATTGATTTCTAAAAAAAGTCTTTGTATTTTCTGGGTAGTTCATGAAGTTATTGTATTGCTTCTATAGGATATGAGTCATACAAAACAAATGATTATGTTACAAATACATGAATCAATAGCTAAAAACTATTGATAATTTTTATAAATACAATTTTTCTATTTAGTGGACTAAATATACAATTTTTTATCACTTCTAGAACTTATATTTAGATTTGATAAGCGTATTTTTCTAACCCATAAGGAGTATGTTATGCCAACTTTAAAAGGTACTAAAACTGAGCAGTGTTTGAAAGATGCTTTCGCAGGCGAATCTCAAGCAAATCGTCGTTATTTATATTTCGCGAACAAAGCTGACGTAGAAGGTCAAAATGATGTTGCTGCGTTATTTCGTTCAACAGCTGAAGGCGAAACTGGCCATGCACACGGACATTTAGAATTTTTAGAAATGTCTGGCGATCCAGCAACTGGTATGCCAATTAAATCTTCAAAAGATTGTTTAGCCGCTGCAGTAGCAGGTGAAACTCACGAATATACCGATATGTATCCTGGTATGGCTAAAACAGCTCGTGAAGAAGGCTTTGATGAAGTTGCTGATTGGTTTGAAACATTAGCAAAAGCTGAGCGCTCACATGCTAACCGCTATCAAAAAGCATTAGACGCTTTTGTAGAGTAATAAGTTATAGTTTTTGTAGGACTTTTTTTAGATTCCTGAGCACATCGGGAATCTTCTAAAAAGTCTTTAATAAAGGAAATACAATGAGTCGTGAAGGAAATTTAGAAGCACCAACTCGTCACCCTTTGGATTGGAAAAGTCCAGATTTTTATGATGAGGAAAAGCTCAATGTGGAATTAGAACGCGTTTTCGATATTTGTCATGGATGTCGTCGATGTGTAAGCCTATGCGGATCTTTTCCCACCTTATTTGACTTAGTTGACGCAACAGATGATGGCGAAGTACATGGTGTGAATAAAGCCGACTATGCGTCTGTTGTTGATCAATGTTATCTCTGCGATTTATGCTACATGACAAAATGTCCCTATGTTCCACCGCATGAATGGAACTTAGATTTTCCTCATTTGATGTTACGTGCGAAGGCGATTGGGCATAAAAAGGGAGAATCTAATTTTAGGGATAATTTATTATCTTCAACAGATAAGATTGGGCGTTTCGCAGGTATTCCAGTCATTACACAAGTTGTAAATGCAGTGAATCACAACAGTATGGCCAGATCGGTTATGGAGTCGACATTAGGCGTTGACAAAAATGCTTGGCTACCAGATTTTGCCTCGAAGACATTTAAGCAAGTTGTAAAAAATTCTCATCCATGGGAAGTTAAGAACGGAACTAAAACTCCAGGCAAGGTGGCTGTATATGCAACTTGCTATATTAACTATAACGAGCCTGGTATTGGTCAAGATTTATTACAAATACTTACTCACAATGAGATTCCTTATGTGCTAGTTGATAAAGAAGCTTGTTGTGGGATGCCAAAGCTAGAATTAGGTGATCTCGATGAAGTTGAAAAACATAAGAACATCAATATCCCTCAATTGGCAAAATTAGCTAAAGAGGGTTATGCAATTGTGACTCCAATACCTTCATGTACCCTCATGTTTAAACAAGAGTTACCATTGATGTTTCCTGATGAAGCCGATGTGCAATTGGTTAAAGTGGCGATGTGGGATCCATTTGAATACTTAATTGCGCGTAAAAAAGACGGCTTATTAAAAACAGATTTTTCTCAGCCGTTAGGTAAGGTAAGTTATCACGTTCCATGTCATTCCCGTGTCCAAAATGTCGGTAAGAAAACTGCGGAAACATTACAAATGATTCCAGGTACAGAAGTGCATGTAGTTGAACGATGTTCAGGTCACTCCGGTACTTGGGGAGTGAAGAAAGAGTTCCATGCAATGTCAATGAAAATAGGTAAGCCAGTATTCAAAAACATGGCCAATAACGAGCCTGACTATATCAGTTCAGATTGTCAGTTAGCAGGCCATCACATTGAACAAGGTATGTCAGAGGCAGGCTTAAAGTCAGCTCAAATGGAGCATCCATTATCTCTAGTTGCTATGGCTTATGGCCTGAAGCAATCATCGTAATTACTTTTGAAAGAAATAGAAATGTCAAAACTTACCCATGCTCAATTGATGACTTTAGAGGCCTATCACAAAGCAAGGCCACAAATTCGAGCTCAAGCTATTGAAATGCGAAAATTAAGAACGGTTGCATTAGGAGAACATTTAAATTTAATTTTTGAGAACGAATTTTTGATGAAATATCAGATTCAAGAAATGTTGCGTGTTGAGAAAGTGTTTACTGAAGAAGGAATGCAAGATGAACTTGATGCATATAATCCTTTAATACCAGATGGATCTAACTTCAAAGCAACGATGATGTTGGAGTATCCCAATGAAGCTGATCGTAAAATTGCTCTTGGAAAATTAGTCAATATTGAACATAAAATGTTTGTCCAAGTAGAAGGTCAAGCTAGGGTATATGGTATTGCCGATGAGGATTTGGAACGTTCTACAGAGCATAAAACTTCGGCGGTGCATTTTTTACGTTTTGAATTATCTTTGGATATGAAAAAAGCATTGCAAGCAGGGGCGCAGATGATGGTTGGCTGCGATCATCCAGAATATCCCATGCATATTGAGCATTTACCAGAAGAAACTTTAGCTTCTTTTCTGACGGATTTGTCTTAATTCAAAATACTGCTCAAATGAAACGTGGCGGATGCCACGTTTTTTTTATTGGATAATGTGAATGTGAAATTAAATACCATCATCGATTTTCTGCTGTTAGGCGCCTTGTGGGGAATGTCCTACGTATTTATACGCTTTACGGTTGGGCAAGTTGAGCCGATTGTTATAGCAGAATCACGATTACTTATTGGTGCTTTAGGAATTTTTGTATTCGCTATGTGCAAAAAATATTGGCGATCTCAGCTGATGATTTCTAAAAATGACCTCGGTAGAATTACGGTGATTGCTTGTTTTAATTCGGTAATTCCTTTTGCTCTGTTTAGTTATTCGATGCAAAATTTAAATGCAGGATTTGGTGCAATCGTCAATTCTACATCGCCGATTTGGACTGCGATTATTGCATCTATTTGGTTAAAAGAACACTTAAGCTTCAGTCGGATTTTGGGCTTATTCCTTGGGTGTTTAGGTATTGTTTTTTTGATGTGGGGGAAAGCCCATTTTGATGTTGGCGGTATTGGATTGCCTGTTTTGGCTGGTTTAGGAGCAACATTATCTTATGGTCTTGCAACGAACTATATCAAGTTGTATGGTGCAGGCATTCATCCAATTGGTCTTGCTTTTTCAAGTTTATTGATCGGATCATTTTTGCTTGCAGTCCCTGCTTATTTTTATTTACCAACTCAACCACTAAATGTATTAACTTGGATTTCTATTTTAGGACTAGGAATAGGTTCTACCGCTATTGCCTATGTGCTTTATTACCGACTGATTGAACGAGCTGGACCGACAGTTGCGATTACTGTTACATTCATTGTTCCTGTATTTAGTATTTTGTGGGGAGATATCTTTTTAGGGGAAGTCCCGACCCTTAATATGCTGTTAGGAGGAGTTGTGATTATCCTTGGCACTGCTCTTGCAATTGGACTATTACCGATTTCAAAAAAACGTCATTAATTTCTTGATCTCAACCTTTTAGAGGTGAGTAGAGATAAATTCTTTTGCCGCTTGAGTGGTTGGAGTAGAGAAAAAAGATGTTGTTGAACCGGATTCTATAATCTTCCCATCCTTTACGAAAACGATGTGATCGCAAATTCGTTTGACTTGAGCAAAATCATGAGAGGCAATTAAAAAGCAAATTCCTGAATGAGCTAATTCATTTACTTTGGATTCTATTAGCGCGGTTGATTGTGGATCAAGACTTGCCGTAGGCTCATCCAGAATCAATAAATCTGACCCCATTAGATAGGCTCTTGCAATTGCTAGACGTTGTTTTTCTCCAGAAGATAGTTTGGTAGCAGGTTGATCACTAAGATGGTTTAATAAAAATATTTTTAGCGCATGATGGACTTGATTGAGACTTAAACTGGGTCGTGCATCTCTCAGAAAAAGAAGATTCTCTAATACAGACATTTTTATAAACGGTGTTTGCGTCAAGACAATACTGACTTGATTTGCTGATGTGGTTATCTTAAATTCAGGTTGTTTAATTAACCCTGCGATAGTCTTTAAGAGCATCGACTTACCTGCGCCATTGGGGCCGATGATCGCTGTAATTCGATGACAAGGAAGATTAAAATGTGGGATATCTAGTACAAGACGATCTTGTTTGCGAATCGAGATATTACTCAGAGAAATATTAACCATATTTTTTCTCAGCATTCGATTTTAAAAAGTAAGAAACGACATTAATATTGAAAACAATTATTAATAGAACGATTCCTAAAGATAATGAAAGAACCAGATCGCCTTTACTTGTTTCTAATGCGATAGCAGTCGTTAGAGTCCGCGTATGCTGAGCAATATTTCCACCAACGATCATGACAGCGCCAACCTCTGAGATTGCTCTACTGAAGCCAAGAAGAACAACAATGATGAGTGAAAATCGAGAATCCCAGAGGATCCACTTGACTCGATGAAACAATTTAAACTTTAAAGCTGAAAAAGTATCTTGGTGAATCTGCCAAGCGTCACTAATGATTTGTCTAGAAATTGCTGCAATGAGGGGAATCGTTAAGCAAGATTGAGCAATGATCATTCCGGATTTGGTAAACAAAAGACCGAACTCACCTAAAGGGCCACTTCTAGATAAAAGTAAATAGATGAGTACACCTATGATCACCGTAGGAACGCTCATCAATGTATTGATAAAGGTAATACACCATTTTTTACCAGGGAATTGAGCTACAGCTAAAAATGCACCGATGGGTAATCCCAAGATGACACCAATAATAAGTGCTGTGGAGCTAACCAATATCGAGGTAAAAGCAATAGACCAAACCTCAGGGTCGAGCTTAAACACTAATAAGAAGGCTTGAGAGATCGTATCCAACATTATGATAGGATGATTTTTTTGGATGGATATTTTGGCCAAATATACATAGTTCTAATCCTTTAAATTCTGACAATGTGAACACTACATTGGGCTTCTTCAACAACTTTAGTCATCGTGGAGCGCCAAGGGACAACTCGGTTCGGTATAAATCGACTGGCCCCCAATAGGATAACCGCTGCGTCATTATCTTTTGCGAATTCAACAATTTTTGATGCAGCATCTGTTGCTTCGAATACATGATATGAAATCCGCTCTTCTGACATATTCAGGGGCTTGGCCCAATCCTTTAATCTTACCAAGTGTCGTCGAAATTGCCCACTTGCAGAGTCAATTTCGCGTTCCCCTTCAAAAGTAGGAGAGTTGGTGATAATGCCGATACAAGAAATTCGCCCTTCTGGAAATACTTTCATGATATTAGATGCGGCGCGTTGCATTCTTTCAAACATCGGCTCATTTTCACCGCTGACATCAATTGTAGCTACCATGAGTGGTGCTTGCTCATAAATAATTTCACTTCTTAAAATGGGCGAAGGTTCATAACCAGCGACACGAAACCAGCGTTTCATGTTTTCCCAGAGGGATAGTGGAGCTAAACGTTCAGAGCGCTCAGTCAATTTAATAGTACTAGGTTCTCTTAAGAGTTGACGTATGTGGGTCGCACTTTGATAACGATCTTTTGCAAAAGGTTCTAAACACCTGAGAACGATCTCTTGTAACCAAGGGGGCACATCCGATCGAATCGATCTTGGTGGATTTGCCTGTGCCCAAAACCGTTTTTTTAGGCCATTTAGTGTTTGCGGATTATCAAAGGGTAATTTTCCAGTGAGCATTTCATAGACGATCACCCCAAAAGCAAAAATATCACTTCTACAGTCTTCTCTTACACCGACGATTTGTTCAGGAGAAATATAAGGTGCAGAACCAATCCCTTTACGCATCTCTTCAGCTAGCAAATCTGGAAACCTGGCGTGATGGGCTAATCCAAAATCAATTAAGTAGACCTCGTGATTGTCATCGACCAAAATATTATCAGGTTTTAAATCCAAATGAATCACTTCTTGAGCATGTAAGTTCTGTAGCGCTTTTAATAAATTCATAGCAATGGTGATAGTTTTTTCAATAGAAAATTGTTTTTTTTCGATGAGAATCTTTTCTAAAGCGATCCCTGGAATTCTTGACATGGCAATATAGGGGGTTTTAGCCAAATTACCACCCTTGATAAAACGTGGCACATAGGGACTATTGAGAGATCTTAAAATAGTTAATTCAGTTTCAAAGCAAATGAGATTTTCTATTGGTTGATCTTTGCCAACTCGGGGTATTTTAAGAAGTATCGGGTCTTTTTCGAAATCAATAAAGGCTTCTTTAAGGATGGCCATACCACCTCGATGAACTTCATGCCCTATCCGAAAATTATCGACAGTTTTACCTGTTTGAAAAATATCATCAACCGCTTCGATATCAATCGAATAAGGAGATGCAGATTGGAATAAGGAAAGCATGGGATAACTTATAAACCTTTCAAAAGCCTCGTAGAAAGATCTTCAGGAAGCCCTGCAGACAAAACCTTATCCGCTGTTAATACATGGTTGTAGGATACTCGATGAAAATAAGAACATTCATTTTCTACATCAAATAAAAGATAATTTGCTTTGGGATTACTGTCCCTTGGCTGTCCTACAGAGCCTGCAATGGCCACCCAGCGACGATGGCGACCAGTAGGGACAGAATCACCAGGATGTGGGGTGAAACAAATTAATTTTCCAACTGAACTTTGGTAGTACAGAGCTTGACCATGAACGTGTCCAGAAAATGTATATATTTTTCCAGATGATTCTGCACTTCTCCAAGCGGATAATCCATCCGTCACGTAATGCCAAGCTTCTGGCTGGTATGCCGAGGCGTGCACATAACAGCGGTCCTCTTCATAATGAATAAGAGGTAAGTTTTTCAAAAATTCTAGATGTTCGTGAGATAGTTTTGACGCAGTCCACTCGATAGCCAGATGAGCAATCGGATTCATCTGATCCCGGTAGTTTTCGAAACAGGCGGTATCATGATTTCCTCGAATCGCAATTGCCTCTCCAGTACTCACCAGTTGCATTACTCGGTCCAAAACTTCGTTCGGGTTGGCGTTATATCCAACCAAATCACCTAAAAATACGAATTTTTTAGCTCCTTGTTGACGCGCATGATCCAAGCAAGCATCAAGAGCCTCAAGGTTACTATGGACGTCT
Source organism: Burkholderiaceae bacterium (assembly GCA_947462685.1). GTDB lineage: Bacteria > Pseudomonadota > Gammaproteobacteria > Burkholderiales > Burkholderiaceae > Polynucleobacter. The sequence continues at coordinate 52,357 of CANHPL010000010.1, forward strand.
GCAAAAAAAGCAATTCGTGAATCAAACATATGCCTTATCATAAGAGAAAGACGTCAATTTGTCTTAAAAATGATTTTCTATTTTAAAACAAGGGAGTTAGAGTGAATAGGTCGAAATTTCATCAGTTTTTTATCCTCACGATGAGTTTACTCGTCATGACGATTGCTCATGCGCAAACTAAAGTAGGTAATTTACAGATTATTAAGCCTAGTGTTAGAGCTACTTCACCAGGTCAATCAATCAGTAGCGCCTATTTAACTATCGAAAATAAAGGATCTACTACAGACCGATTAGTCGCCGTCAGTTTTGCTCGCGCAAAAGAGGTGCAATTGCATGAAATGAAGATGGATGGCGATAAAATGATGATGCGCCAAATGACCGGTATTGAAATTCCGGCTAATGGCTCTGTTGAGTTAAAGCCTGGAGGCTACCATCTCATGTTGATGGGCTTAGATAGCGCGATTAAAGATGGTGAGCAATTAAAAATGACCTTACAGTTTGAAAAAGCAGGTAAGGTCGATGTTGTATTTCCAAGTCAAGCTTTGGGCGGAATGAAGATGCATTAAAAAAACCGCCGAAGCGGCTTTTTTAATCTTCATCTAAATTTAAATTGAGATCTGTAACCGCTCCTAAACTTGCAGAGCTGGCTAATTTGGCATACTTTGCTAGGATACCGCGAGTGTAACGAGCCTTTGGTTTAACCCACTTCGATCTTCTTTGAGCGATTTCTTCTTCGGGAAGATTGAGTTGTATGAGTAGTTGATGGGCATCAATCGTAATTGAATCTCCTTCTTGAACAAGTGCGATGGTACCCCCCATGAATGCCTCAGGAGAGACGTGGCCAACCACCATGCCCCATGTTCCACCAGAGAAGCGACCATCGGTAATTAGTCCAACCGTTTCACCGAAGCCTTGACCAACGAGTGCTGATGTTGGAGAGAGCATTTCTCTCATTCCTGGACCACCTTTAGGACCTTCATAACGAATTACAACGATATCGCCGTGTGTGATTTTATTCGCCATAATAGCCGCCATCGCATCATCCTCAGAGTTAAATACTCTTGCTGGACCGGTAATGCTAGGATTTTTTAAACCACTAATTTTAGCTACACAGCCCTCTGGGGAAAGATTTCCTTTCAAAATTGCGAGATGGCCTTCTGCGTAGATGGGATTACTCAGAGGACGGATCACATGTTGATCACTCCGCGGGGTAGAGGGAACATCCTTTAGAACTTCGGCAATGGTTTGACCAGTAATGGTCATGCAATCACCATGTAATAAGCCACCGTCAAGAAGTATTTTCATCACTTGAGGAATACCACCTGCCTGATGTAAATCTGTAGCTAAATACTTGCCTGATGGTTTCATATCAACAATTACTGGAACTTTACGGCGAATTCTTTCAAAATCATCAATCGTCCATTCAACATCTGCCGCACTTGTGATGGCTAAAAAGTGGAGCACAGCATTGGTTGAACCACCTACAGCCATAATGACTGACACAGCATTTTCGATAGATTTTTTCGTAATAATATCGCGAGGTCGAAGGTTATTCTTCACAGCTTCGATTAAAACCCTTGCTGACTCTGCGGCACTTAGTCTTTTTTCCTCATCAATATTAGACATGGTAGAAGAATAGGGTAAGCTCATACCAAGAGCCTCAAAAGATGAGCTCATGGTATTGGCGGTATACATGCCACCACAAGAACCACTACTTGGGCAGGAGTTTTGTTCAATACCTTTTAAATCTTCCGCGCTAAGACGACCTGAGGTAAATTCCCCAACGGCTTCAAATGCTGAAACAATATTTAATTCACGTCCTTTGTAATGGCCTGGTTTAATGGTTCCGCCGTATACATAAATACTTGGGACATTCGTTCTCGCCATGGCCATCATGCCACCCGGCATGTTTTTATCACAACCACCAATTACGATGACACCATCTTGCCATAAGCCATTAACACAGGTTTCAATACTATCGGCAATCACTTCTCTAGAAATTAAAGAATATTTCATGCCTTCGGTGCCCATTCCCATACCGTCGGAAATCGTTGGAGTACCAAATATTTGAGAATTTGCACCGCCGGCTTCTAGGGCTTCAACAGCAGCATCAGCTAGTACTTGCAGACCGCTATTACAAGGCGTGATAGTTGAATGACCATTTGCCACACCAATCATTGGCTTAACAAAGTCTTCTTCTTTATAGCCCATGGCATAGTACATTGAGCGATTTGGAGCGCGTGCAACTCCTTCAGTAATATTTCTTGAACGACGGTTAATTGGGGTCTTGTCATTGGCCATTAAAAAATCTCCTGCTTGATTTATAAAAATACTGTAAACCTCTATTTTGCCGTGATTTCATAAAACTGTCGAAAAAATCATCCAACAAATACAATAGAGTATCTATTTTGACATTCTAAAGAATTGGGTTCTAGTGAAAACTTTTGATGTACTTGTGATTGGCGCTGGTGCTGCGGGCCTGTTTTGTTCTGGAATTGCAGGTCAGTTGGGAAAGTCAGTATTACTTATTGATCATGCAGAGCAACTTGGTGAAAAAATTCGCATTAGTGGGGGTGGTAGATGCAATTTCACGAATTTACATACTACTTACCAACATTTTTTATCTTTAAATCCACATTTTGTCAAAAGTGCTCTTGCTCGGTATTCCAGTTCAGATTTTATTGCACTCGTTAAAAAGTATGACATTCCTTTTCATGAAAAACATCAAGGACAATTATTTTGCGATGAATCTGCCAAAGATATTATTCAAATGTTACTGAGTGAATGTCAGAAGGGTGATGTACAGATTGAACACCCCGTTAAAGTAGAGCAAGTTGAATCTCAAGATGGGCAATGGGTTGTAAAAACGATTCATGATACTTTTTTAGCTAAAAATATAGTCATTGCAACAGGAGGCTTACCGGTCCCAGCTATTGGCGCATCTGATTTTGCAATGCAAATTGCTAAACAATTTCAAATTGAAGTTATTGAAACGAGACCCGCCTTAGTTCCATTAGCATTTACATCCCAAATTTTCTCAGCGATTGAAGACTTTGCAGGACTGAGTACCAAAGTCAGTATTTCTTCTGGTCAGGTAAAAGAAAGATATGGCAAGGGTGGTTTTATTGAAGATTTGTTGATTACCCATAAAGGCTTATCAGGCCCAGCTGTATTGCAAGCAAGTTCTTATTGGATCGAAGGTCAAGAAATTCACATTGCATGGACAGATCAGGGAGCTTTAGAAGATTTACTGGCTCAAGATAGCTCTCGAGCAAAAACTGTAGATCAATTATTAATTGAATTTTTGCCTGCAAGATTAGCGAAAGAGTTTGCCAAACAATTGGGGTTACACGGCAAAAAATGGGTTGAAGTTTCTAAAAAATCACGACAAAGCGTCATTGACCTTATCTGTCATTGGCATGTCAAGCCAGCAGGTACTTTAGGTTGGAATAAAGCTGAGGTGATGCTAGGTGGAATTGATACCAAAGAGCTAGATAGCAAAACATTAATGTCGAGGAAACAATCAGGATTATTTTTTATTGGGGAATGCGTCGACGTAACTGGTCACTTAGGTGGACATAATTTTCAATGGGCTTGGTCAAGTGGATATGCCTGCGCTCATAGTCTTCTTTAAATTGGGTAAAAGTGCTTGCATCAGCTCGTCTTGTGAGTTGACTACTTGTATTTTTTCAAAATGAGACTTTGATACGAAACCATTTTCGACGCACTGATAGAGAAAGCTCAATAGGCTGTCGTAATACCCTGACCAATTTGCAAGAATGATTGGTTTTGCATGAAATCCAGTTTGTGCAGTGGCCCAAACATCAAACAATTCGTCTAAAGTACCGATCCCACCTGGAATAATGACATAAGCATCCGCAAATTGATCCATGAGTTGCTTCCGCTCACCCATGGTTTGCACGAAGTGGACCTTGCTGAGATGTTCCACTAGAGCTTCTTGAACTTGTAACTGCTTAGGAATAATACCAATTACTTGGCCATTTGCATCAAGAGCACCTTGGGCAAGAATTCCCATGAGGCCTCCACCTCCCCCACCGAAGACAAGTACCTGATTATTATTCGCAATTTGCGAACCTAAGGTATAAGCCCAAGTTGCAAAATTTGGATCTATTCCAGGCCTTGAGCCACAAAAAACACAAATATTTTTCATCATCATAAAAGGATAATACAAGTTGATTTTTAAAGTTTATGATTCAAATCTCGAAGGATGCGTTGAGTTGTTTACAATAAACAAAAAATATGGATAAAACCACTCCAGCACGAAAGCCATTAAATCAATCAATGTTGAAACAAATACGATATGTTTAATTCTATTTTAGCCATCAGTCTTGGAGCTTCGGTTGGCGCTATATTAAGATGGGTACTCGGCTTAATGTTAGATTCTATGTATGTTGCTATTTCTATTGGAACCATTACCGCCAATCTCATCGGTGGATACCTGATTGGAATCGCAATTGCTTTTTTTGCCATGCATACTGAACTATCACCTCAATGGCGATTGTTTGTCATTACGGGTTTTTTGGGTGGCTTGACTACTTTTTCTTCTTTTTCAGCTGAAGTTACTGGGATGATTCAGCAAGGGCAACTAGGTACTGCAATAACAACAGTCATGATTCACGTTATCGGTTCATTAGTAATGACATTTTTGGGTATTTATACCTACCAACTTTTTAAATAAGAGGATTACATGGCAATATATCAATTAGGTGATTTAGTTCCAAATATTCATGAAGATGCATATATTTCTCCTGAAGCAACGATCATTGGAAATGTAACGATTGGCGCATTTTCTTCTGTATGGCCTGGCGTAGTGATTCGTGGGGATAACGATGCAATCACGATTGGCGCAGGCACGAGCATTCAAGAAGGAACCGTGTTGCACATTGATGAAGGATGTCCTTTAAAGATTGGCAACAATGTCACAATAGGCCATCAAGTCATGTTACATGGCTGTACTATTGAAGATGGTGCTTTAATTGGGATTCAGGCGGTCGTCCTAAATAATGCGGTCATCGGTAAAAATTGTTTAGTCGGTGCAGGTGCGGTTGTGACTGAAGGAAAAGAGTTCCCCGCGGGATCATTGATCATTGGGGCCCCTGCTAAAGTAGTTAGAGAACTCAGCCCAGAAAATGTTGCTCGTCTTGAGTCTAGTGCAAAACACTATATTGAACGTGCAAGTTCGTTCAAAAAGAATCTTAAAAAAATAGGTTAAGGAGAAATATATGATTTTAGAAATCGCAGATATCACCATTCAAGCCGGAAAAAATGCTGAATTTGATGTTGCTATCGAAAAAGGCGTTCGAGAAGCGATTGCTGGCGCAGTTGGGTTCAGAAGCTTTAAAATTCAAAAAGGAATTGAAAACCCGCAGCGATATGTATTGATGATTGAATGGGAAACCTTAGACAATCACATCGTTGACTTCAGAAACTCACCAGCATTTGCAAAGTGGCGCGAGATTGTATCGCCATACTTTGCCAGCCCACCAGCTGTTGAGCATTTTCAATTACTCACTCAGTGATTACGGCGCGGAGCATTTTCTAAAGGGTGCTCCGCAAGTTCAGGGTCAAGTGCGATGCGATTGTCAAAAACAAAGCACCCACCTTCATAAAAGTCTTGGCCTACATCTTCAAAGTATTTCAAGATGCCTCCATCGAGTTGAAGCGTATTATCAAGTCCGATTTCTTGCATCAATAAATTTGCTTTTTCGCAACGAATACCACCCGTACAAAAACTAACGACAGTTTTGTCTTTGAGCTGCGCTATTTCTTTTGCAAGCGCTTGCGGAAAATCGCTGAATTTTTCAATATTTAAATGAATTGCATCCTTAAAAGTACCATATTTTACTTCAAACGCATTGCGAGTATCTAGCAGAATAAGGGGTTTGCCCGCATCATCATAGCCTTGAGATAACCACTCCTTTAATTTTTTTGCAGTTACACTAGGCGCCCTTTTTTTAAATGCTTGTATGGTGGGATGATTCATCCGTATGAT
>CANHPL010000011.1 GCA_947462685.1 Burkholderiaceae bacterium
AACTTGATTTCTGCTAGGCCTTTAATGGGAGTGGCTGGGGCCGGTTCATTAGCGCAAGTCATTAATGCTGCGATTGCTAATAAACATCGCTTTAATGTCATGGAAGAATTCTTTGATGGTGTCGGCACGGGTCATGCGACAGGTGTTTGGGATGAAGTGCCTGTTGATCGCCCTGACTTTAAAGCCGATGTTCGCCGTCGTTTAGAGAAAGCAGCAAAAAAACGTAAAGCAGAGGAGATGGGCTAATGTTGATATTAGATCATGATCGCGCTGGCGGATATTGGGGTGCTGTTTATGTTTTTACTGCGATTAAAGGATTACAGGTAGTAATTGATGGACCAGTTGGATGTGAAAACTTACCAGTAACATCTGTCTTGCATTACACCGACGCTTTGCCACCGCATGAGTTACCGATTGTTGTAACTGGACTTGCTGAAGAACAGCTTGGACGTGAAGGTACAGAAGAGTCGATGAAACGGGCTCATAAAGTATTAGATCCAGATTTACCTTCAGTGGTTGTCACAGGATCAATCGCTGAAATGATTGGTGGTGGCGTTACTCCTGAGGGAATGAATATTGCAAGATTCCTGCCAAGAACAATTGATGAAGATCAATGGCAAAGTGCGAATCGTGCCATGTATTGGTTATGGACAGAATATGGTGTCAAACATATTCCTGAAAGACCACCACGTAAAGAAGGTGAAAAACCACGCGTCAATATTATTGGCCCAGCTTACGGTACTTTTAATATGTATAGTGATGTTGCTGAGATCAAGCGTTTAGTGCAAGGAATTGGAGCAGACATTAATATGGTTTTTCCCTTGGGTTCACATCTAGCAGATGTTCCTAAGTTAGTAGATGCAGATGTCAATATTTGTATGTACCGTGAATTTGGAAGACTTTTATGTGAGAACTTGGATCGCCCTTATTTACAAGCACCAATAGGTATGCATAGTACAACACAGTTCCTCCGCAAGTTAGGAGAATTGTTAGGTATTGACCCAGAACCATTTATTACAAAAGAAAAAAATACGACCTTAAAACCAATTTGGGATTTATGGCGTTCTGTCACGCAAGATTTCTTTGGTACAGCGAGTTTTGGTATTGTTGCCAATGAAACCTATACCCGAGGTATGAGAAGTTTCTTAGAAGATGAGATGGGTTTGCCTTGTAATTTTGCAGTACCTAGAAAACCTGGTGATAAAACCAATAACCAAGAGATCCGGGAATTAGTGCAAAAGAAAACTCCCCTTATTTTGTATGGTAGCTATAACGAACGAATGTACGCTGCAGAAGTAGGTGGAAGAGCTGCTTATATTCCCGCTTCATTCCCTGGAGCAATTATTAGACGCCACACTGGAACTCCCTTTATGGGTTACGCAGGAGCAACCTACATCATTCAAGAGTTTTGTAATTCCTTATTTGATGCACTATTCCATATTTTGCCCTTAGGAACTGATCTCGATAAGGTAGAAGCGACATTAGCGAAAGCAGGTCAATTAGACAATCTTCCTTGGGATGAAAAAGCACAGTTTATCTTGAATGCAATTGTTGCTGATCAGCCTGTGCTTACACAAATATCAGCAGCAAAACGTTTGCGCGATCGTGCTGAACGAGAAGCTCGATTAGCCGGAGCAAGCCGCGTGACTGAAGAGTTATTAAATCGTATCCAAGCTACAACTGGATCAGGAGTGAACTCATGAGAGTGCTATTAAAAGACGCTGATGAGTGTAAAGAATATGACGGTTTATCGTTATATCCCAAAGCTACACGGGGTGAGTGTAGTAACAGTAGTATGCATTTTTAAGGAGTAATCAACATGAGTGAAAACAGATCTCTATCTGGTTTGACGGATGATGAAGCAAAAGAGTTTCATACATTTTATGTACAAGGACTAGTTGGCTTTGTGTCAATTGCTGTCGTTGCACATATGCTTGTATGGGCTTGGCGTCCTTGGTTCAATTGATGTTCTATTAACAAAAAATAAAGGAATTGCCATGCAAGAAAAAACAGAATCAATATCAAAACTTATGAAGAGTGATTCAGTGTCATTCAGAATAATTTTTATTTTATGTTTTGTGACTTTTTTCATGGGGGCTTTATTTGCGTTAGTTCTACCAATGCAATGGCGTGATTGGTTGCCAGGTTCGGAAGGAGATAAATCTTTTTATGAATCAGTAAAGGTAGGTGTTTATAGCTTTATGTCTTACTTAACATAGGAGAAGCATTATGTGGAGAATTTGGAAACTATACGACCCGTTACGGGCGATGGTAGCTCAAGGCGTTTTTCTCTTTGCTTTGGCAGCTATGATTCATTTGGTTTTATTGAGTACCAATCAATACAAGTGGCTCGATGGTATGTCACAGGCGCAGTACACGCAGTCTCGCGCCGCGAAGTAAAAAGTTTTACCAAGCCTTGGAAGTGGTTGGCAACAATTTTCTTCCAAGCACAAATTCAGTAGTTGTTTAATTTTATGAAATAGGAGAGCACATCATGGCGATGCTCAATTTTGAAAGAAAGTATCGGGTTAGAGGTGGAACCTTAATTGGCGGAGATTTATTCGACTTTTGGGTTGGTCCGTTTTATGTCGGATTTTTTGGAGTAACCACTCTCTTTTTTAGTTTTCTTGGAACCGCTATGATTTTGTGGGGTGCGGCTCATCAAGGTACATTTAATGTATGGACCATTAACATTGCCCCCCCTGACCTTAAATACGGACTTGGACCAGCACCGATGATGGAGGGTGGTTTATGGCAAATTATCACGATCTGCGCTCTTGGTGCTTTCGGTTCTTGGGCCTTACGTGAAATGGAAATTGCTCGAAAATTAGGAATGGGGCTCCATGTACCCTTCACCTATTTAGCCGCAGTATTTGCTTACTTTTCATTGGAAGTGATTCGTCCAGTAATGATGGGTGCTTGGGGTCACGCATTCCCATACGGCATCATGAGCCATTTAGACTGGGTTTCAAATACCGGTTACCAATACCTACATTTTCATTACAACCCGGCGCACATGCTTGCAGTTTCGTTGTTCTTCGCAACAACGTTGGCTCTATCATTGCATGGCGCATTAGTGTTGTCTTCTACCAACCCAGGTGTTGGGCAAACCGTCAAAACTCCAGAACATGAAGATACTTTTTTCCGAGACCTCATTGGTTACTCGGTAGGTACTCTCGGGATTCATAGAGTTGGCGTCTTTCTCGCTGTCGCCGCTGTATTTTGGAGTGCAGTTTGCATTATTTTAAGTGGACCTTTCTGGACTAGAGGTTGGCCAGAGTGGTGGACATGGTGGTTAAACATGCCTATTTGGCACTAACTGAATAGGAGAATAAAAAAATGGACTATCAAAATCTATTCACTCAAACCCAAGTTATTGGACCAGAAAATCATGGCGCACCAATTAATTCTTACGATCAGCGAGAGCGCTCAAAAGGTATAGGATTTAATTATTTATTAGGAAAGATCGGTAATGCTCAGCTAGGTCCAATTTATTTAGGTCGACTTGGCGTTGCATCCATCATCTTTGGAGCTTTAGCATTTTTCATCATTGGTTTTCATATGCTTGCTCAAGTGAACTGGAGCCCGATTCAATTTGTTCGCCAATTATTTTGGTTATCTCTAGATGCCCCATCACCTAAATATGGATTACGTTTGGCACCTTTAAGCGAAGGTGGTTGGTGGAATATTTGCGGATTATTCCTTACGGTATCTGTTTTACTGTGGTGGATGAGAACCTATAGACGAGCCAAAGCTTTAGGCATGGGAACTCATGTGGCTTGGGCCTTTGCTGCAGCTATTTGGTTGTTTTTAGTATTAGGGTTATTCCGTCCAGTTTTAATGGGTAGTTGGAGTGAGGCAGTTCCGTTTGGAATATTCTCTCACTTAGACTGGACTGCAGCTTTGTCAATTCGTTATGGTAATTTGTTTTATAACCCGTTCCACATGTTATCGATTTTCTTCTTATATGGTTCAGTTCTCTTATTTGGTATGCATGGCGCAACCATTCTTGCCGTTGGTCGTTATGGTGGTGAGCGTGAGATTGAGCAAATTGTAGATCGTGGAACAGCATCGGAGCGTGCTGCATTATTCTGGCGTTGGACGATGGGTTTTAATGCAACGATGGAGTCGATTCACCGATGGGCTTGGTGGTTTGCAGTTTTATGTCCAGTTTCTGGCGGTATTGGAATTTTATTAACAGGTACCTATGTTGATAACTGGTATGTTTGGGCGATGCATCATGGCATGGTGCCATCTTACCCAGCTACTAATATTATTGATCCTGCAATTGCTACTCCACCATTCACACCTTCTATGGAGGGAGTTAAATAATGAAAAAAGCATATCTTTCATTTATCGTTTTAATTGGCACAGTAATGGTCTTGGCAGGATGTGAGAGACCTGCATTTCAGAAAGCCCAAAATGGCTTTCGTGGAACTGCGATGGTCGATATTCAAAATCCTCGAATCAATGCAGATAAAGCGAAGCTAAATGAATTACCCCCCTCTACTGGCGCCGCTCCTGCAGAGGGTGATAAAGCATCTAAGGTTTATCAGAATGTAAAGGTGTTGGGTAATTTAAGCCAAGCACAGTTCACAACATTTATGGTAAGTATGACTAACTGGGTTGCTCCAACGGAAGGTTGCGTCTACTGCCATAACCCAGCAAATTTTGCAGAAGACACTAAGTACACCAAAACAGTTTCTCGCCGAATGATTCAGATGACTCAAAACATCAATGTGGGTTGGAAAGATCACGTGCAGGGAACTGGAGTAACGTGTTACACCTGTCACCGTGGAAATAACATTCCACAAAATGTTTGGTTTAAAGAAAATCCTCAAAATGCAACTGGAACAGCGCTCGGTAATCGTAATGGTCAAAACCAAGCTTCTGAGAGTGTTGGATATTCATCTCTAACATATGAACCATTCTCTAAATATCTCTTGGCTAGTAATCCTGCACGTATTCAGGGTAAGGATGGTTTACCTAATGGTAACGTGCATTCGTTGCAAGAAACTGAAGATGTTTATGGTTTGATGATGCATTTTTCACAATCTTTGGGTGTCAACTGTACCTATTGTCATAACTCGAGAGCTTTTTCGGATTGGTCTCAAAGCACTCCGCAACGCTCTCAAGCATGGCATGGTATTCAGATGGTCAAAGATATCAATAACACGTATATGAACTCTTTATCTGGAGTATTTCCTCAACATCGTTTAGGTAAAGAGGGAGATGTTGCTAAGACGAATTGCTCGACTTGCCATCAGGGTGTAAATAAACCCCTATATGGCAAAAGTATGATTGCTGATTTTCCGTTTCTAGCACAAGCTTACCCAACAACAGTAGCAGCTGATAAAAAAGTTGCCGCTAAATAGGTGTATTGGTGTTGTAGCGCTGTTTTATGGCGCCCCCGGGCGCCATTTTTTTATTAAAGGTTACGGTAATGGATACTCAAGTGGATCGTTTTAAAATTCCATTCCTTACGAGTGAAGATAGTTCTCCACCAGGGAACAATCGAGTAATTGTCATGGGTACTGGTTTTGGAGGATTGGCAGCGGCCATTCGATTAGCTGTAAAAGGCTATGAAGTCACCGTCCTTGAAAAACTTGATTCTCCAGGTGGAAGAGCATATGTTCATCGGCGTAATGGTTATACATTTGATGCTGGTCCTACCATTATTACTGCGCCATTCTTATTAGAGGAACTATGGACGCTATGTGATAAGAAAATGAGTGATGATATTGATTTGCGATTAATGGACCCTTTTTATCAAGTACGTTTTAATGACGGGCGAATTTTTAATTACACTGGTGATCCTGAAAAAATGCGTAAAGAGGTTGCAAAATTTGCACCTAGTGATTTACCTGGCTATGAAAAATTTCTAAAAGAAGCAGAAAAATGTTACAAGCTCGGCTTTGAAGACTTAAGTGCTGTTGCGTTTACTAAATTAACTGATTTATTAAAAGCCATACCGAGCATGATCAAAATGAAAGCTTGGGAAAGTATTTACCAACTCGTCGCTCGGTACTTTAAAGATCCGCAGTTACGTCAAGTGATGAGTTTTCATCCATTATTGATTGGCGGCAATCCATTTTCTGTAACGGCTGTTTATGCTTTGATTAATTCCTTAGAGCGTAAATGGGGTGTGCATTCTGTCATGGGTGGAACAGGTGAATTAATTCGTGGGATGGTGAAGCTTTTAGATGGATTGGGAGTTAAGATTCGTTATGAAAGCGAAGTAACAAAAATCAATATTCAAGAAAATAGAGTCAATGGTGTAACTTTAGCTAATGGTCAAAAGCTCTATGCTGATCATGTGGTTTCCAACGCAGATTCAGCATGGACATATCGTTATTTAGTAGAAGAAAAATATCGCAAACACTGGACCAATCGTAAGGTTGAGAATGGTCGCTATTCCATGAGTTTGTTTGTTTGGTATTTTGGTTCGAAACGTCAATATCCAGAAGTGCCACATCACATGATGTTATTGGGCGATCGTTATGAAGCCCTCTTAACAGATATCTTTAAAAAACATCATTTAGCTAAAGACTTTAGTTTATATTTGCACAGACCTACTGCAACCGATCCATCCTTGGCTCCTGAGGGGCATGATACTTTTTATGTATTATCACCTGTACCACATCTTGATGCAGGAGTGGACTGGTCGGAGCATATGGAGTCATATCGTCAATCTATACAGACATATTTAGAACAGACCGTATTGCCAGAGTTGGGCGAGCATATTACCGAATCTTTCTGCATGACCCCACAAGACTTTAAAGATCGTTTATTGTCGTACAAGGGTGCCGCTTTTGGATTAGAGCCCTTGTTACTTCAAAGTGCATGGTTTAGGCCACATAATATCAGCGAAGATGTTCAGGGTTTATATATGGTGGGTGCTAGTACTCACCCAGGAGCTGGAATACCAGGAGTTTTATCATCAGCAAAGGCATTAGAGAGTGTTATGCCTACTGTAAATACAAGGAGTAAATATGTTTTCTAAATTACTTTTAAGTCCATCAATTTTCTTACAGAAAAATTTTTTAATGGCGCATAGCTCTGCCAGTAATCGGACAGATACGATTCAGTGTGAAGATCTTATGCGCGGTGGTTCAAAATCATTTTTTGCGGCTTCTCGTGTACTTCCCAAGCGCGTTCGAAATCCAGCAATTGCACTCTATGCATTCTGTCGCTTGATGGATGATATTGTGGATGAGGGTGGTGAGGATATTCGTATTATACAAACCTTAAAGCAACGTCTTGATCTGATTTATGAGGGCAAGCCCTTAGATGTTCCTGCAGACCGCGCTTTATCCTTGGTGGTTGCTCAATATAAGATTCCAAAAACCTTACTCGAAGCATTGTTAGAGGGCTTTGAGTGGGATAAAATGGGGCGCCGTTACAACACTATCGAAGATTTATATGCCTACGCAGCCCGTGTGGCAGGTACTGTCGGTGCAATGATGGCTTTGATTATGGGCACTCGACAACAAATACCTTTGGCTAGAGCTTGCGAATTAGGACTTGCGATGCAACTCACAAATATTGCACGTGATGTTGGAGAAGATGCACGTAATGGCAGATTATATTTGCCAATGGATTGGATGCTTGAAGAAGGTATTCATCCTGATGAGTGGTTAAAAGATCCAATCTTTACTCCCGCAATTGCTCGCGTAGTAGATCGATTATTAAAGACCGCAGACATGTTGTATCGACGTTCACAAAACGGAATATCACAACTTCCAAGGGACTGCCGTGCTGCAATTTATGGTGCAAGGTTAGTGTATGCCCAAATCGGTCGTCAAATAGAAAAGCAAGACTTAGATTCAGTAACACAGCGGGCTATCGTTTCGAGTGCCAAGAAAAAACTGTTGATGTTAAAGGCCTTATCCGCTGCAGTCCACGTGAGTCAAGTCAAAGCTGATTTAGAGCCGATTGAAGCTATTCAATATTTGGTGGATGCTGTGCCCTATGAGGATCCTTATGCGCACTATGCCGGCAATTTTGAGCAACGGATGGTATGGGTCATTAATACCTTAGAAAAAGCTGAGAGACATCGTTTAGCTCGCATGTAGACTTCTTAGTCCGCTAAGTAATTCGAGGCATTCTCCAAGGGATCATCATTTGGACTGCTGTCGAAGAAAAGCGTGGGACATTCAAAGTCTCGTGCATGCAAATGAGATTATCCTCTCCCAACCAATCAGCCTGAAGAATTGAACGACTGTAAAAAGGTGTGTCTTCTAGATCCTGAATAACCATAGGCTTGGTCTTATTAGAGCGCAAATGTCTTTTAATCTTCCATAAGGTTGGTGGTAAAGAAAAGCGTTTACCGATTTCAAAATTTCCTACTGTGCCATCACGGTTGAACTTGAGAGCTAGTAAATTTTCAGTGCCATTTTTTTCTCTCACATCATAAATAACTGCCGTACTTTGATCTTTTAATAAGGCTCGAGCCCAGTCCCACTCTTGAAAAGGCCGGTTAATAGGCTCATCACCTTCATTCGAGTCTAGATAGGCATGACCCGACCAATGAAGATTGGGTTCGGAAAATTCTACTTCAATGCGGGAGGTTGGTGCCAAAGGACCCCAGCGGTGTTTTCCAGATTGGTCTAAGGGTACTGAATAGTTAAACAACTGATCTGGGTGAACTGTTACTTTACCAATCACCTTTTGTGCAAATGGGACGGCACGTTCTTTGATGTTGATGACGAGTGACTTACCATTCCAATGTAAATCACTTGGCCCAATCTGAAAATGAGTTGCATCACGATGAACAAGACGTTTTCCGCGTTCTGTCATCGTCCAGCGTTTTTTATTTGGGCTATAAATAGCAACATTAAGACAACAGTAATGATTAGGGTCAGCCAATTGTTTGCGATTTGCCCATAAATAATAGGGAGAAAAAACACTACCAACAAAAGCAATGATCGTAATGCCATGCTTACCATCATCACTGATGCCATCTACATACCACCACAAGTACCCACCATTTGGAACTAGCTGGTCAAAGGCAGGTGATCCATCAGAGTTGCGGCCGCCAATCTTCCTGACAGAGCTGCCATTGGAACCCCCGGCCCCGGATGTACGCTCCCGCCCGCTAGGAATAGATTCTTGATATTGGACGTTGAGCTGGGACGTTGAAATGAGCTCATCCAGCCGTGGGTTGCCATGCCGTAAAGGGCTCCACCCGTGGCTGGAAATAGTTGATGAAAATCTTGTGGTGTCGTGCGCACCATTTGCCATTTGCTTGGGTTGATTTGAAAACCACTCTTGCCAAGTAGTTGAAAGACGTGTTGTTGACATGACTCGATTTCCTTAGAAGATTGGGGTTGGTGGCCATTGGCAGGTGCATTGACGAGAAGTAAATATTTTTCTGTTGATTGATCAATCTGCTCCGTATGAATTCTACTTTGTGCGCAGAGATACACCGTGGGCCTTTTTGGAAGCTGATGTTGACTGAAAATGTCAGTAAATTCAGAGGCATAATTTTGATCAAAAAACACATTATGGTGACTAAGATTAAATTGATTACTAGGGGCTTCAACCGACCAAGTGATAGCTGATAGTGAAGGAATAGTTGGCATTGGTGGAGTTGCAGACTGGATAGGATTGCCCAACAAACCTGATCTTAAAGCAGCAATATCCCCATTAAAAATGACAGCATCTGCATGTAAGATCTCCCCAGTAGATAGTTCGACTTGAGAGATCGTATTGTCAGATAAGAGTATTTTTTTGACTTCGGTATCACAAAGTATAGAAGCCCCTCTTGACTTAGCTAACTGGGCAATTGTTTGTGGTAACTGCGTCATACCCTGCTGAATTGACCATACACCTGCCATTTCCACGTGAGCAATTAACATCAAGGTGGCAGGTGCTAAAAATGGGGAGGATCCGCAGTAGGTGGCATACCTTCCAAATAATTGTTGAAGTCTTGGGTCAGGGAAAAATTTCTCAAGGGATTTCCAAAGACTTTTAAAAGGACCAATGCTTATTAATGCTTTTGTGCCAGATAGACCTAATTGACTCATCATGCTGGGCAAAGTTGGGCGGTTTGCACGGATGTAGGGAGTTTCCAAAGATTCGTATACTTTTTTACTCACACGACAAAATTCTAAAAATAAATCCGCTTGTTTTTTCCCGGAAAACTCTTCAATCGCTTTAGCGCTTAAGTGATGATCAGCAAAAAGATCGAGTTGATCTTTACCCCAAAAGTGTCGCGCTAAGACAGGTAAAGGCGTCGTGGATATATATTGACTAAAGCTTTCATCACATTCACGAAACAGTTCCTCAAAAACCCAGCGCATGGTAAAAACGGTTGGTCCTGAATCAATTACAGAAGAGCCAGCAGAAACGGTTCTGATTTTTCCACCGACCTGATTTTCTTTTTCTAGGAGGGTAACTTCATATCCTTGGTGAGAAAGTTTCAAACAAGCACACAGTCCAGCGATACCTCCACCAATAATCACAATCTTCTTTTTAGCCATATGTTCTACCCCGCCATACACCATGGGGATTAATAGGAATAAATCTGGTAAACATGGATTCAGAAAAGAACTGCCCTTTGTAGGCGGTTTGAATCGCTTCGAGATGGGCGCCACTTCGGGCATATTGATCCATCGCAGCGGTAGATTCCCACATCGTAAAAGTTGCTTGGCGAAGGTAAGGTGCTTCACCTAAACCTGCGGCTAAAAGGCATCCTGGAGCTTGTTCGAGTGATGCTTGTGCTGGAGGCGCTTTACGCCAAAATGTAGGGGCTTTGGAAAACTTAATAGATGCTCGTGTTACACCTGCAATAGGACCACTTAATGGCGCTTCTTGGGTAACTTCTATGGTTTTTTTTGACCATGAGCCCTTTGATGAATAGGCTTGGAGCAGGACTGTAAAGTATTCACTTGAGTGGTCTTGATAGGCTCGGAGTATCGAAGAATTTTCTAAAAATTGTTGTGCTTGCTCAAAAGTGTTGAAGACACAAAATAGCCCTTGTTTACTAAAGCTTGGTTTTAAGTCAAATCCGCCATGCTTACCTGAGCCAAGAACTTTGACAAACTGCAATCCAGGAATATTTCTAAAGGGGTATTGACCGACCACCAATCGCGAAATCCCCCAAGGTAAAGAGCTTTTGTGGTAGTTCACCAGACTCAGTACCGCAGTTTGTTGCATCATAAAATCGAATTAGATATCTTCTGCTGATCCGTTAGGGTCGGTGATGCCGAAACGGCGCATTTTGATGTAGAGACTTTGTCTAGATAAGCCTAACATTTCCGAAGCTGAAACACGATTGTTCATGGTTAATTCTAAAGCAGACATGATGCACATTTTTTCGATCATATCTGTGGTTTCACTCACAATATCTTTGAGTGGAACGCGCCCTACGAGTTCAGTGAGTTTAGTAGCAGTTTGTTTGAGATCACTTGTTGCTTGGCTTCGTTGAGAAAGGCGTTGACCAATATGACGGATACTAAAGCCGATATAAGACTCGAGATCATTCACGACTTTGACAGCCGATACTTCAACTTCCATGCCACTTGAATTACCATGCGGAACAATACTGGTGATGTAATGTTTGATGGAGTTTTTATCTTTTAAGTTATTGAGGATCACACGTAAATCGATACTAGCTCTTCCTAGCCAGTTATCGATTGGCTCATCTTGTAAATCAGAGGCTTTTTCGACTTGAGTCATTTCCAAGAAGGTTTGGTTGCTCGTCATAATTTTGCCTTCTAAGTCGGTAATCACGAAGGCATCGGTAGAGAATTGAATCGCATTTAACAAGCGTTCACTATTCGGATCAACTTTAAAGTCTTCACGAATTTGTGAAAGTGGCATGATGTTAATAAGAAATACAGTTTGATTTTCTTCTCTTAAAAAATTTACAGTTATCTCAGCAAGCGTGCCATTTTTTACTAACTTTACCCCAGCTTTTTTAGGAGTATTTATGTTTCTGGAAGCATTGAGTAGTTCTTGTAATTGTGTGAAATCATTCATATCTACAAACTCAGCCATCGAGCGACCAAGCATACGACGACCTTTATCTACCATCAACGCTTGTGCAACTGAATTTGCTTCAATAATTTTGAAAGTGCTACCATCAATAATCACGTGCGCATTAATACTTAAATCGAACAGTTGACGGTAGCGCGCTTCAGCAAAGCGTAAGCGTAAATAATCTGTTTCTATAGCCTGTTGAGCCTCAACTAAGCGCTGTTGAAGATTAGCTAAATTTCGAATATCACGGCCAATGCCCAAGATTTTGTTATCTTTTTTCAGATGTAATACTGAAACCATTAAAGGTAGGTCAGGATTGTTTGGCACTGAAAGATTAATTTGACGCCATTTTTGCGGATTTTCTGAATTATCAGGAGATAGCAGGGACTCAACCTTTTTTCGACTTTCGGGGGTTGCACTTTCTAGCCAAGATTGCCCAATTAACTGTTTTAAATGACTAAACCCTGGGGTTTGGGTATTTAAAACATCTTCAATAACTCCGTTTTGATCCATGACGAGAACAGTGTCGGCCACATGACTAACTAAATCAGCTGCTATAGCAGAGTCTAAGGAGTCAATTGAATTAGACGTGTTATTGGGTTGGGTATTCATATTGAAGACCAAGTGTAAATTTGTTTAATCATAAATTGTAATGTACTTTAGACAGATTCTTCAACTAATTTAACCCCAAGTTCTTTTTTTGCCCAACAATGATTTCTGCCTGCCGAATAGCATCATTGGCATCGTAGGACTTAATATCTGCTTGTATATCTTCAAATAGCTCTGGATTAGAGGAGTAAAGTGGTCCACCGACCATAAAGGCCACATTAGGATTCATGGATCTGGCTTTTAAGGATGAGATGAGATGGTTCACACCTTCGAGTTGTTCGCTATATCCAATGGATATACCAATCACGTCAAACCATTGTGAAAATATCAAATTATTAATTTGCTCTAGGGACAAATTAGGCTCCCCCCAAACTCTCCACCCTGCTTTTCTGAAAAACTCTGCCACAATAAATAGACCAAGGGTATGTTGAGACTTTGGCGCAGGAATCAATAGTGCATTCAGGTTGTCAATTGGGAGATTGTGCTTTTTCTGAAAATCCTTGGTTAGATCATAGAGAATATGCTGAAGGCGCCACAAGCCAATGGTGACATCCGTGAAGCTGCATATATCTTGCTCCCAAAGTTCCCCCAGTTTTCTAGCTGTCATAGGAATTAGATCAAGATAAATCGATTCGATTGAGACCTGTTTACTCATCAGTTTTTTAATAAATTCCATGCAAGTTTCTTGATTACCGTTGACGCATAAGCTCACCAAGAGATCAATTTCTTGATGATGTATTTTTCGCTGTCCTAGGGTAGCAAGTTCCTCTATAGGAGAATTGGCTTGGTGACTCACTAACAGTCTGGGAATAATATCCTTATCCAACATTTGAATTAGGATATCAACTGTTCCTTGAGTAGATGCATCATTACCGCTCTCAATATCGAGACAGTTTTCCTCTTCTGTAAAGCTTAAGTTAGGGTTATGCCTCATTAGCGTCTCCAAATGACTAGTTTTTGATAGTTCTAGACGCTTAACCATACTCCGCTCCGTGTAAATTAAAATTGGGGAAAATACCGTAAAGTTAAATTTACGCCTATTTATTCAATATGTCTAATTAATTTTACATATATAAGGGAAAGCCCTATATTGTGTAAACTATTTTAAGCGTAAACTTTGGTTGACAGTTGCATTGAATAATACCACTAGGCCTATAAGATGAATGAGAAGAGCAAACTTCTTTATACACCAGAACAGCGTATCAAGCGAGACAAATCTATTTGGACCCTCGTCCAAGGTGTCTTGGCACCTTTACAGTTTTTAGTGTTTTTAGTCAGTATTACGCTAGTGATTCGATTTCTAATGACTGGAAAAGATTACGATATTGCCAACTATTCCATTCTATTAAAGACATTTGCACTACTTCTCATCATGGTTACGGGGTGTATTTGGGAAAAAGTTGTGTTTGATAAATACTTATTTGCCGAGGCGTTCTTTTGGGAAGACGTCTTTAGTATGCTTGTCATCTTCTTACATTTATCGTATGTGTATTGTTTATTTACAGAGACTCTCAGCCCACAATCATTAATGATTTTAGCTCTGTGTGCATATGTCGCATACTTTATAAATGCTGCCCAGTTCTTATGGAAATTACGTGTGGCACGTAAAGAGTACGAGGCATTACAAAAAAAATATGCTCATCAATCAGCAGAAGTCTTTAGTCAAGGTTACGCATCATGAATGCAATGATTCCTATCCAGCCATTACAGGCAACTGGGTGTGGTACTCCTCCAGAAGTCATTCGTGAGCGGGGTCAACGTGAGGTCTTTTGTGGCTTGACAGGAATTATTTGGATGCATCGTAAGATACAAGATGCATTTTTCTTAGTGGTTGGTTCTAGAACATGTGCGCATTTAATCCAGTCTGCAGCTGGCGTCATGATATTTGCTGAACCACGTTTTGCCACAGCTATTATCGATGAACGCGATTTAGCGGGGCTTGCAGATGCCAATGCTGAGCTTGATAAAGTGGTGCAAAGATTACTCGCAAGAAGACCAGATATTAAGTTGCTGTTTCTAGTGGGATCATGTCCTTCAGAAGTTATTAAATTAGACCTACATCGTGCTGCAGGTCGTCTAGATAAACAGTTTGGGCCTGATGTCCGGATACTAAATTACTCTGGTAGTGGTATTGAGACTACCTTTACACAAGGTGAAGATGCTTGCTTAAATGCACTTGTTCCGCAGTTGCCACCGACCCAAGAAAAATCCGTGATGGTAGTAGGTTGTTTACCGGATATCGTCGAAGATCAGTTTTCACGCCTGTTTAAAGAAATGGGAATACATCAGGTGAGTTTCTTTCCCCCAAGAAATTCAAGATCATTACCGGCAATTGGACCAAATACACAATTTATTCTAGCGCAACCATTCTTAGGCGATACCGTTAGATCATTAGAATCTCGTGGCGCGACAATGCTCAGCGCACCTTTTCCATTTGGCATAGAAGGAACTACAGCCTGGTTATCAACCATTGCTAATGCGATGGGAGTTGATCAAGACCTATTTGAAAAAGTCGTAGCGCCGAAGAAGGCGCGTGCTGAAATGGCCTTAGCGCCATTAAAAGAAACCTTACAAAATAAAAAGATATTCTTTTTCCCGGATTCACAATTGGAAATTCCTCTAGCACGATTTTTACATAGAGAGTTAGGGATGCAACTCACCGAAGTGGGTACTCCGTATTTGCATAAGCAAATTTTAGAAAAAGAATTAGAGTGGATGCCTAACGATGTGCAGTTATCCGAAGGGCAGGATGTTGAAAAACAATTAGATCGTTTGAAATTGGCTAATCCAGATATGGTAGTTTGTGGATTAGGTCTTGCTAATCCACTTGAGTCAGAAGGATTCACGACCAAATGGGCGATTGAGCTTGTTTTTAGCCCCATACATGGTTATGACCAGGCTGCTGATTTAGCAGAGCTATTTGCAAGACCCCTTCGCAGAAAAGCAAAGCTACAGTTCAATACGGAGGTCTTATGCAATTAACTTTGTGGACCTACGAAGGACCTCCCCACGTAGGGGCGATGCGTATTGCAACCGCTATGAATGAATTGCATTACGTGCTTCATGCGCCACAAGGAGATACCTATGCGGATCTCTTATTTACGATGATTGAGCGTCTTCCAAAAAGACCTCCAGTCACCTATACAACATTTCAGGCGCGAGATCTGGGTGGAGATACTGCGAATTTATTCAAGAATGCTGCAAAAGAGTCTTATGAACGTTTTCAACCGAAAGCGATGATTGTGGGCGCCTCTTGTACCGCTGAATTGATTCAAGATGATCCAGGCGGTTTGTCAAAAGCGCTCAATTTGCCCATACCGGTTATTCCTCTAGAGCTTCCTTCTTATCAGAAGAAAGAAAACTGGGGAGCTTCCGAGACTTTTTACCAAATTGTGCGTCATTTAACTGTGCAAGATACAAAAATACCTGCTGCAACTCATATTAGTCAGCGTCTAGAAAAATTGGCTGCAGGTAAAAAGCCGAGCTGTAATATTTTAGGACCTACTGCGCTTGGTTTTAGACATCGTGACGATATAAAAGAAGTTACGAAGTTATTAACGATGCTGGGCATTGAAATTAATGTCGTGGCTCCACAAAGTGCAAACCCAGCCGATATTACCCGAATTCCACAAGCAGATTTCAATGTGGTTTTATACCCTGAAATTGCTCAAACAACAGCTTCTTGGTTGTCCAGAATGTATGGTCAGCCATATACTAAAGTAGTACCGATTGGTGTCAATGCCACGATAGATTTCATGAAAGAAGTTGCAACTCTAGCTAGAATTTCAGAAGAAAAAGTGCTGAAAGAAATTAAGTCTAACTCTTCATGGTATGCCCGCTCAGTTGACTCAACATACCTGACAGGTAAGCGTGTCTTTATCTTTGGTGATGCTTCTCACGTGATTGCCGCTGCAAGAATTTCTCGTGACGAGATGGGTTTCCAAGTCGTTGGCATGGGGACTTATTCAAGAGAGTTTGCCAAGGATGTTCGTGAAGCGGCTAAATTATATGGCTTAGAGGCGCTCATTACTGATGATTATTTAGAGGTCGAAGAAAAAGTTGCTGAGCTTTCACCTGAGTTGGTGCTTGGAACACAAATGGAGCGTCATATAGCTAAGCGTTTAGGGGTTCCCTGTGCGGTGATTTCAGCACCTGTGCATGTGCAAGATTTTCCAGCACGCTATGCCCCGCAAATGGGCTTCGAGGGTGCCAATGTGATTTTTGATACATGGGTTCATCCGCTTATGATGGGCTTAGAAGAGCATCTGATCATGATGTTTAGAGAAGATTTTGAATTTAGTAGTAATGTTCCAGCCTCTCATCTAGGGCATGTAGGAGCAGCGCAAACGGCCACAAATCGTACCCCAGATTCACCTGCTTATTATGAAGCAGAAGTGCCGATGATTCATCAGGAGCAACATGACCAACAAGAAAAGCATACAACGCCGGAAAGTTCTACAGCACAAAAAATAATTGTCGATGGACCTGCAGAATGGTCAACAGACGCCTTAAAAGAATTAGGGAAAATTCCATTTTTTGTTCGTGGTAAGGCTCGACGTAATACTGAAAAATACGCAAACGAGCACGGTATGCAGCAAATTACTTTGGAGACGCTTTACGATGCAAAAGCCTATTACAGTCGTTAATAAAACTCCGCTCAAGTTTGTGTTGATTACGATGGATACCCATCTGATGAGTGCAAGTGAGAAGGCAAATTTCGCACTGAGGCGCGAGTTACCTAATTTAGATTTTAAGATTCATGCAGCCGCAGGTTGGGCAAGTGCGCCAGAGAAACTCGAAGAGTGTAAAAAAGATATTGCAGATGCGGACATCGTAGTGACTACGATGTTATTTTTGGAAGATCACTTTAAGCCAATCTTAGAAGATTTAAAAGTACGTCGCGATCATTGTGATGCAATGGTATGTGCGATGTCAGCTGCAGAAGTGGTGCCACTCACTAAGATTGGTGATTTTGATATGAGTAAGCCCGCTAGTGGTCCGCTTGCTTTGCTCAAAAAAATGCGTGGTTCAAAAGAAAAAAACACAACTGGTGGTGCGGCGCAAATGAAAATGTTGCGTCGTCTACCTAAGATTCTTAAATATATTCCAGGCACTGCCCAAGATGTACGCGCCTATTTTTTAACATTGCAATATTGGTTAGGTGGCTCCGAAGAGAATATGTACCATATGGTTCGGTTCTTAATCCAAAAATATGCCAAAGGTCCACGAGCAACATTAAGAGATTCTAAGAGCAAAGTTGTGGAGCCCATAATGTATCCCGACTCAGGTGTTTATCACCCAAGAATGAAGGGTCGTATTGGTGAAGAGTTAAGTCTTGTACCGAAATTAGTACCCGATGCTAAAGCAAAAGGCAAGATTGGTATTTTGCTACTTAGATCTTACGTTTTAGCAGGTAATACTCAACACTATGATGCTGTGTTTGCAGCACTTGAAGCTCGTGGCTTTCAAGTACTTCCCGTCTTTGCTGCAAGCCTTGATGCAAGACCTGCAATTGAACAATTTTTAATGAAAAATGGTAAGTGTACAGTTGATGCTATGATTTCTTTGACTGGATTTTCACTCGTTGGCGGACCTGCTTATAACGATGCAAAAGCAGCTGAAGAAGTTTTAGGTAAGCTCGATGTGCCATACATTGCAGCCCATCCGGTGGAGTTTCAAAATCTTTCTGATTGGGGTAGTTCTGAACGCGGCTTATTGCCCGTGGAAAGTACCTTAATGGTCGCGATTCCTGAGCTAGACGGAGCCACGAATCCCATGGTGTATGGTGGACGTTCTGGCGCACCAGGTACCACTTGTACAGGTTGTCATCGTCATTGCACATTTACTGAAATTAATAACGTAAACGACATGTTTACTTGCGTTGAGCGTGTTGATATGCTCGCAGCAAGAATGGATAAATTAGTTTCACTCAAAAAATCTACACACCATGATCGCAAAGTAGCCATTGTTATTTTCAATTTCCCACCGAACGCTGGAAGAGTTGGAACAGCGGCTTATCTGGGTGTATTTGAATCTATTTATGAAACTATGGCACGCATGAAGCATGATGGTTATCAGGTGGATATGCCCGCGAATGTTGACGATCTCCGAGATTCGCTCTTACATGGTAATGCTCAGGATTACAACACGGATGCCAATGTACACATCAAAATTGCCGCAAATGATCACATCAAACGTGAAACTTGGTTAAAAGATATTGAAACACAGTGGGGACCAGCTCCTGGGAAGCAATTAAGTGATGGGTCTAATATTTTTGTTTTAGGCAAACAATTTGGCAATATTTTGGTGGCGGTACAGCCAGGCTTTGGTTATGAAGGCGATCCAATGCGCTTGTTATATGAAAAAGGTTTTACGCCAACGCATGCATTCTCAGCATTTTATCGTTATCTACGTGAAGATTTTGGAGCGCATGCAGCGCTTCATTTTGGAACCCACGGTGCTTTAGAGTTTATGCCAGGTAAGCAGACAGGTTTGTCAGGTAATTGCTGGCCAGATCGTTTGATTAAAGATCTTCCAAATATCTATTTATACGCATCCAATAATCCATCGGAAGGGGCTATTGCAAAAAGACGTTCTGGTGCAACATTAATTAGTTATTTAACACCGCCGATTGCTCAAGCTGGACTATATAAAGGCTTAGCAGACTTAAAGGTATCTGTAGAACGTTATCGTTTATTGCCGGAAGATGATCACGATACGGCGAATGTTCATGAGAGAGAGCAACTGAGTGAGTTAATTCTCAGTCAAGCCACAGCGATTGAGGTAATTCCAGCAAATACTTCATGGACTGACTTAAATCAAAAACAGATTAGTACAGAGGTTGTAAAGTTAAGTGAAGAGTTACTGGAGTATGAATATGCATTGATTCCAGAAGGATTGCATGTCATTGGTAAGAAAAAAGAATTAAGTGCTAGTCTTGAGATGTTAAAGAGCATGGCGAAATTTAGTGTCGAGGTCACACTTGACGATACAGTGTTTGTGGATATCGCAAAGGGCTCATTACCTCAAGAAATTATCTTGGCTCATCAACTCGGCCGGATTGAGAATATTGACAAGATTATTACAGACTTGCAAACAGCCTATAAGTTGATGCAAATGGATAGTGAGCTGGATGGAGTTATGAATGCTCTTGATGGTAGATACATTCCGCCTGCACCAGGTGGCGACGTATTACATAATTTAGATGTGTTGCCAACCGGTCGTAACTTGCATGGTTTTGATCCGTTCCGTATACCGAGCCAATATGCCGTCAAAGACGGCGCTCAACAGGCGCAGCGTATTTTAGATCGCCATATGGCAGATGGAAATGAACTTCCAGAATCCATCGCGTTAGTGTTGTGGGGAACCGATAACTTAAAAACAGAGGGTGCTCCTATTGGGCAAGTACTCGCTTTAATGGGGGCTGAGCCACGTTTTGATAGTTATGGTCGCTTAGCGGGTGCGACTTTGATTCCATTAGAAAAGTTAGGTCGTCCACGGATTGATGTGGTTGTATCAATTTCTGGAATTTTTAGAGACTTAATGCCTCTCCAAATTAAATTACTTGCAGAAGCGGCCCTGATGGCGGCAAATGCTGAAGAACTTAGTGAGCAAAATTTTGTGCGCAAACATGCGCTAGATTACATGGCGCGGATGGGCTGTGATATGGAAACTGCTGCTTTACGTGTTTTTGGTAATGCAGACGGCACTTATGGATCAAATGTGAATTTACTCGTTGATAACAGCAAGTGGGATGATGAGGAAGAGTTATCCAATACTTATAAGAAACGTAAAGGCTTTGCATATGGAGTTAGTGGTAAGCCTCAATTGCAAAAAGCTGAGTTACTCGATGGAATATTTGCTGATGTGTCACTTACTTATCAGAATTTAGACTCTGTCGAGCTTGGCGTCACCACAATTGATACGTACTTTGATACCTTAGGTGGTATCAGCCAAGCTGTAAAGCAGGCTAAAGGTGGCGTTGGTTCCCCGGTATATATTGGTGATCAAACATCCGGAAAAGGTACTGTCAGGACACTTAATGAGCAAGTCAATTTAGAGACTAGAACTCGTATGCTCAATCCCAAGTGGTATGAGGGTATGTTGCAGCATGGTTTTGAAGGTGTTCGTCAGATTGAGACCCATTTGACTAATACGTTTGGCTGGTCAGCAACAACAGGTCAAGTTCAGCCATGGGTATATCAACAAATTACAGAGACATTTGTTCTCGATGATCAGATGCGTGAGCGCTTAGCAGAGTTAAATCCTAGCGCAACCGCAAAAGTAGCCAATCGTTTACTTGAAGCAAGTGAACGGAAGTACTGGAATCCATCCCCTGCGGATCTCGCGAAGTTACGACAATTTGCCGAAGAGTTAGAAGATCGACTTGAAGGCGTTTACCAAGGAGTAGCAATTTCATGAACACAGTCACAGTCCCAATGTCAGTATTAAATACGGCAAAACCACCAGATGGAGATGGTAGTGTTCAAGTACATCTTGATCCGAATGTAAAAATTGGTAATGCTAAAGTATTTGCCATTTATGGCAAGGGTGGTATAGGAAAAAGTACTACATCTTCCAATTTGTCTGCAGCATTTTCTAAATTAGGTAAGCGTGTATTGCAAATTGGTTGTGATCCTAAACATGACTCCACATTCACACTGACGGGCACATTAGTTCCGACGGTGATTGATATTTTAGAAACGGTTGATTTTCATGCAGAAGAGCTCAAGATTGAGGATTTTGTTTATAAAGGTTATAACGGCGTAATGTGTGTTGAAGCTGGTGGTCCTCCAGCCGGAACTGGATGCGGTGGATATGTCGTAGGACAGACTGTCAAACTACTGAAAGAACATCATTTACTAGAAGATACTGACGTCGTTATTTTTGATGTGCTTGGTGATGTTGTATGTGGTGGTTTTGCTGCACCGCTGCAGCATGCAGACAGAGCACTCATTGTTACTGCAAACGATTTTGACTCCATCTTTGCGATGAACCGCATTGTTCAAGCGATAGCAGCCAAAGCTAAAAATTACGATGTACGTTTAGGTGGCGTGATTGCTAATCGAAGTGCTGGGACTGATCAAATTGATAAATTTAATCAAAGAGTTGGTTTAAAGACAATGGCCCATTTCCCAGATTTAGACGCCATTCGTCGGAGTCGTTTAAAAAAATGCACAATTTTTGAAATGGAAGAAACTCCTGAAATCGTTGCAGTACAAAACGAATATTTACGTTTGGCGGCATCTTTGTTGGAAGATCTGCCACCGATTGAAGCAGAAAGTTTAAAAGATCGTGAAATTTTTGATTTATTAGGGTTTGATTAATGACAACAATACGATACGAAAAAAAACGTAGTGAGTTAGAAGAGTACTTTGATCGCACTGCAGCCCAAGCTTGGGCGAAATTAACTTCTGATGCCCCTGTTAGCGGGATTCGTGCAACTGTTCGGGCAGGCAGGGAGCAAACCCGTGATATTTTGCTGAGTCGGTTGCCGCAAGATTTATCGGGTACCAGAATATTAGATGCTGGTTGTGGAACTGGTGCATTAGCCATTGAGCTAGCAAAGCGTGGGGCGCATGTGATTGCAGTAGATTTGTCAGCTACTTTAACGGATTTAGCCAAAGAAAGAATTGATCCTAGCCTTGCTCACCTAGTGGAGTTTCATGCAGGTGATATGTTAGATCCTAAATTTGGATACTTTGATTATGTAGTTTGTATGGACTCTGTGATTCACTATCAAGGTGGAGATAAGGTTTCTGTTTTAAGTCAGTTAGCAAAAAATACACAGAAAAAAATTATTTTTACATTTGCTCCTAGTACGATCGCACTTGAACTGATGATTCGATCTGGAAAGTTGTTCCCTAAAAAAGATCGTTCGCCTTTTATTGTGCCGATTGCAGAATCAACAATCCGTAAAGATATTGATAACGCTGATGACTTGCAAGATTGGAAAGTTACTTTTACACAAAAAGTATCGAGTATGTTTTACAAATCACAAACCATGGAAATTACTAAAAAATGAAGCTGCCCTTCATGGTCAATAACAAAACTTGGCAAGCGCTAAGTCCAAAGCTACTCCCATTCGCGGATGTGGTGAGTAAGGACTTGCCTTTATCTAGGTTATTGCGCCTTTCCTTATTCCAAGTAACCGTTGGGATGGCAGCAACATTATTGATTGGGACTTTAAATCGTGTATTAATTCTTGAAATGGGTGTAGCTGCATGGTTGGTTGCACTAATGGTTGCTTTGCCCTTAGTCTTTGCACCGTTTAGAGCCCTTGTTGGTTTTAAGTCAGATCAACATCGATCTGTACTGGGTTGGAGACGAGTTCCTTATATATGGATAGGGACATTATTACAATTTGGTGGTTTATCCATCATGCCGTTTGCATTGATACTTTTATCAGGTGATACGCATTGGCCGATTTGGTTTAGTTACTTGGCAAGTGCCCTTGCATTCTTACTTGTAGGTGCTGGGATGCAGACGACACAAACTGCTGGCTTAGCTTTGGCAACAGATATTGCTTCTGAGCAATCACGCCCTCGCGTTGTCGCTTTGATGTATGTCATGTTGTTAGTGGGGATGGTCATTAGTGGGATTATCTTTAGCTTCTTTTTAAATCCTTTCACACAATTTCAATTAATTCAAGTGATTCAGGGTGCGGCGTCCGTAACCTTGATCTTCAATCTTATTGCGCTTTGGAAGCAAGAAGCAAGACAGCCACATATAACAAACTCGGCGAATAAGAAGCCTGACTTTAAAGAAAGTTGGAGTCATTTTGCGAAACAGGGAAAGATCAAACGATTCCTAATTACTTTAGGTTTAGGAACAGCTGCTTTTAGTATGCAAGATATTATTTTAGAGCCGTATGGTGGTGAGATTCTTCACTTAAGTGTTTCACAAACAAGTTTACTTACAGCACTCATGTCTGGTGGCGCACTTTGCGCATTTGCGCTTGCAGCTCGTTGGTTATCCAAAGGAATGGATCCGTATCGTATCGCCGGATTTTCATTAGTTGTTGGGCTTGGTGCATTTTCTGCAGTGATATTTGCGGAGCCGATGGACTCCCCATCTCTCTTTCGATTCGGTGCCACGTTTATCGGATTTGGCGCAGGTCTTTTTTCTGTAAGTACACTCATCATTGCGATGCAAATGGAAAATTTAGGAATGACAGGTATGGCAATTGGCGCATGGGGTGCAGTCAACACCACTGCTTCAGGGATTGCTATTTCAATCGGTGGATTGATTCGTGATGTTGTATCCGATCTTGCACAAAAAGGGTATTTAGGTGATGCCTTAGAGAATCCAGCAATTGGATATATGTTTGTATTTCATCTAGAGATTTATTTGATTTTTGCAACCCTTATTGCCCTAGGACCTTTGGTTGTTTATCAAAGAAAAAGGATATCAACACAATTTGGGTTGGCTGATTTACCAGGCTAATTATTTACAAGGAGGAAATGATGACTGGATTTGGAGCAATTACAGCAGGTTGGGATGTGGCATCACTGCTATTTACGATATTTATCCTATTTTTTATTGGTTTAGTCGTGCATTTGACATTAGAGAGTAAACGCGAGGGATTCCCTCTTGAGTCAGAACGATTTGGTCAGATTACCAATGAAGATGGATTAATCATGATGCCAAAAGCAAAAGTCTTCCATACAGAATCCGGAATAGACTATCAAGCACCATTAGCAAAAGCACCAGCACCTGAAGTCTTAAACGCTGAACCAGCACATTACATGAGTGGCGCACCATTGGTGCCGATTGGTAACCCCTTGCTTGCAGGAGTTGGACCCGGTTCATACGCGAATCGAGCCGATGTCCCTGACGTTGGATTACATGGCGAACCACGCATCGTTCCGCTATCTAAATTACCAAGCTTTAAGATACATGCTAAAGACCAAAGCCCGATTGGTATGACAGTTTTTGGGGCTGATCATCAAGCCGCTGGAACAGTGAGTGATGTTTGGGTTGATCATATGGAGTCCATGATTCGCTATTTAGAAGTTCGTTTACCTCAAGGTGATCATGTATTAGTACCTCAGAATTTTGCTTTAAATAAACCTGATGGTGTGAAAGTTCATGCGATCTTAGCAGCACATTTCACACTTGTCCCAAAGACAAAAAGTAACGAACAAATTACCTTGTTGGAAGAAGAAAAAATCATGGCATATTTTGGAGCAGGTCTTTTGTACGCAACTCCTGAACGTCAGGAGCCACTCATATGAGAACCCAGCTCAATAACGGCCGTGAATATGAGTTAGAAGCTCAATATGGATTGCCAGAAAAGCTTCCACAGGATGAGCAGGTTCTTTGGCAGGGTACCTCAGATATTTGGCGTACAGCTAAAGACGTATTTTTTATTCGCCCAATCATTTTCTATTTTGTTTTTTTGGTGATGTATAGAATTTATGAGGGTATTGCTTTAGAGCATAGTCTTCTTACAATTTCGATTTCGGCAGCATGGATGTTGGCATTAAGTGTGGTGTGTATTGGCTTGGTATATTGCTTGGCTTATCTTGCAGCGACCGCTACTGTTTACACAGTGACCAATCGACGTATTGTTATGCGTATTGGGATTGCTTTAACCTTATCTTTTAATCTACCTTATAAAGAAATTATTAATGCTGACTTTAAAGAAAAGAAAGATGGATATGGAAATATTCCCTTGCGTATAAGTCCAGATACGAAAATTTCCTATTTTCATCTATGGCCACATGCTAGACCATTTTGTATTAACAATCCCGAACCAATGCTTAGAAATATTGCAAATGTTAAGGAAGTTGCAACAATCATCGCAAATGCCTGGGCAATTGAGAATCAAGTCTCATTGGTTCAGGCTACAGCAAAATCCCCAATGAGTTCACCTGACCGTGTAAAGTCAAGTTTAGGAGTTGGACTTTCAAAAGATTTAAGTCTAACGTAAAGAAACCCTTATGAACTACGCATCCCTTCAACCTAAATTGTCCGCTTCATTTAAAGCTGCAATTATTTGTTGCATGATCAGTCTTTTTGGCTTTTTAATAAATAAGTTATTTTTAAATGAGAAAAGTCAAAATTTTGATTCACGACCTGCTCAGATGAAGGTACTTAAATTTGAAGATCAAGAGGATGGTGGTGTCACAGTGATTGATGCAAATACGAATCAAGTGATTGACGTAGTCCAAGGAGAGGCGGGTTTTGTAAGAGGCGTATTACGCACGATTGCCCGTGAGAGACGTATTCGAGGGATTAGCAAGAATGAACCACTCTATTTAATTTCGTTTGCTGATGGCAGATTAATTTTGCAAGACACAAAAACCAATACCAACATTGATTTAGAGTCTTTTGGGTCTAACAATGTCCAAAGCTTTAGAGTTTTCTTAAAAAATAACGAGTCTTAGGAAATTATTTATGTCAAGGCAAGTCAATTATTCATTAGATATGGCAAATACCTGGGAAGATTTATATGCTCATGTCGATATTGAGGGAGTCGACATAGGGCCAGGTGATGCTATCAAGTTGCATCGGGTACCAGTTGAGTTGCCGTATGGGCAAAAAAAGTTCGTAAAGGGTAAAGCATCCTATTTTAAAGCCAGTGCCCTGAAGAGGTGGTTTATTAAAACCTTCTCACGTTTTGAAATCACGATGCTATATGAAGTTAGTTTTTCATCAACCAGATTTTCAAAACAGCGCCATCAACAAATCAATCAACATTTAGAAAATAAAAGGAGAGTTTTATGAATACATTAGCTCCAGAGTTTAATGATGATCAAGCCATTAATCTTTCAACAGATAAGGCATTAGAGAACACCGTATTAAGCCCACGTTTTTATACCACTGACTTTAAGGAGTTAGATGGTATGAAAATAGATAGCATGCGTCAAGAATGGGATAAATTAATGGCTGAATTTGCCGCCGATCCTAATCAAGCTCATTTTCAAAGACCAGACGATATGCTCAAAGACTTTTCTCAATTGCCGGAAGGTTTGTATCAAGAGTTTTTAGACTTTTTAATTAGTTCGATCACCTCCGAATTTTCGGGATGTGTTTTGTATGCTGAAATTAAAAAGAAAGTAAGTAATCCTGACTTAAAAGACCTATTTGGTTATATGGCTCGCGATGAAAGCCGTCATGCTGGATTCATTAATCAGTGGTTAAAAGATTTTGGTATCGGTGTAGATTTGGGATTTTTGGCGAGAACTAAAAAATACACCTTCTTTAAACCTAAATTTATTTTTTATGCAACGTATCTGTCAGAGAAGATTGGTTACGCAAGATATATCAAGATTTTTAGAATTGTAGAAAAAAATCCTGAGATTCGTTTTCATCCGATCTTTTTATGGTTTGAGAGATGGTGTAACGACGAGTTTCGTCATGGAGAAGCCTTTGCTGTTTTGATGCGCTCAGATCCTAAATTACTTTCTGGCATTAATCGGTATTGGATTCGTTTCTTTTTGCTAGCGGTTTATGCCACGATGTATGTGAGAGATCATGCTCGAGTCGAGTTTCATCAGGCTTTAGGTGTATCTCCGACGCAATACGACAAAGAAGTACTACATTTAACTTCCGAAATTAGCAAACAGGTATTTCCATTTACGATTGACTTAGATAATGAAAAAGTATGGGGTAAGTTTGCACGTTTAAAAGAAATCTCTGATCAAATGGAAGAGCTGAAAGAGCACCCAGGAATCATCTCTAAAATAAAACGTCTTGGATGTGGTTTAAAAGCTGGAGCAACCTTTGTCAGCTTATATTTTATTCCAGTCGTTCCGAATGAGTTAAAAGTAGATTTCCGACTTAAGCCTATTTGGTAAAAAGTAATGACGTTAACAGGAGCCCTAATCCCATTCCTATTCACCATATTTATATGGTGGTTTAGCACGGGATTTATTTTGTGGCTCGACCGCTTACCTCCTAAATATTTTAAATGGATTATGGTCTTTAGTACGGCTATGCTTTTTGCAGCTTTTTGGGGTCTTTATATCAGTGGACAAACAAGTAGTACAGCTAGTGCTTATTGCGCGTTTACGTGCGCATTACTTATTTGGGCTTGGCAAGAGATTGCATTCTTATTAGGATATGTGACCGGTTCACGAAGGACCCCTTGTCCAGATGGCGCAAGAGGTTGGAAACGTGCTCGCTATGCTTTTGAAGCACTCAATCATCATGAGTTAGCTTTATTGCTTCTCTTTATAGGGGTGGTGATATGTAGTTTTAATTCTCAGAACATGACTGGGTTTTGGACATTCGTTATTTTATGGATCATGCGTCAAAGCGCTAAATTAAATATTTTCTTTGGCGTACTCAATTTAAATGAAAACTTTTTACCTAAGCACTTAAAGTACTTACAAACTTATTTTCGTCGTCGCTCCATGAATTACTTAATGCCGATTTCGATTATCTCATCTTGTTTAATTGTAATTCCCTTATGGAGTGATGCTTTGATAGAAGGACCTCAATCATTTGATATGGTATCCAAATCTATCTTAGCTACCTTGTTAACGCTTGCAATTATTGAGCATTTATTTTTAGTTTTGCCATTCCAAATTGAGTTTTTGTGGAAATGGGGCTTTCGTCAAGAAGGATAAATCATGGGACATCTAGAAGCAGATATATTATTGGCTCAGCCTAGAGGATTTTGTGCAGGAGTTGATCGTGCGATACAAATCGTTCAGGAAGCGCTGCATCGTTTCGGCTCTCCCATTTATGTTCGCCATCAAATTATTCATAATGCTAGAGTGATTGCTGAGCTTAGTGCACAAGGTGCTATTTTTATAGATCAATTATCTGAAGTGCCAGATGGTTCGACGCTGATCTTTAGTGCGCATGGTGTTTCGGCTGAAATCAAATATCAAGCTAGCCTACGTAATTTACAAATCTTTGATGCGACGTGCCCGTTAGTCACTAAAGTTCATGTTGAAGTGCGTAAATTACATGCTACCGGAATTCCCATTGTGATGATTGGTCATCAAGGTCATCCAGAGGTTGATGGAACAATGGGACAGGTGAAGGGTAACATTTATTTAGTAGAAAAAGTTGCTGATGTAGCACACTTAATGCTTAATAATAATCAACAAGTTGCTTACGTAACGCAAACGACTCTTTCTGTTGATGAAACGAAAGAAATCATTTCTGCTTTAAAGGCTAGGTTCCAGAATATTGTTGAGCCCAAAAAACAAGATATTTGTTATGCTACGCAAAATCGACAAGATGCCGTAAAAGAACTTGTACCCTTAGTTGACATCATGATTGTGGTTGGCAGTGCCAATAGTTCTAACTCCAATCGTTTACGAGAGTTAGCTGCACGAATGGGGGTTGAAGCATATCTCGTCGATGATCCTGGGCTAGTAAGACAAGATTGGTTTTTAAATAAAAAAAGAGTTGGCGTTACTGCTGGAGCTTCAGCTCCCGAGGTCTTGACCCAAGAAATCGTTGCTATGATCAAAAGCTTTGGCTTAAGTGTGGTAAAAACTTTACCTGGCATCGAAGAAAAGGTTGTTTTTACAATGCCTAAGGGTTTACAAGCTTAAAGCTTTACTTCGAGCTTTTTTATAGCAAAATCAATGGATAAAAAAATCACTAGGGAAAATACCTAGAAATTTCAAGCATTTAATCTGATTAATAGTGTCTAATTTAGTTGACACTATTCTAAGTAAATGTAAAAATACATTTATGAAATTACCCGCATTCATCGAGCTTTTGAAACCGATTACATGGTTCCCCCCCATGTGGGCATTCTCATGCGGTGCTATAAGTTCGGGTGAGTCTTTCAGTGAAAATTGGCAAATTGTTTTATTAGGAATTATCTTAACTGGCCCTTTAGTTTGCGCATCGAGTCAAGCCGTCAATGATTGGTTTGATCGCCATGTTGATGCGATAAATGAACCGAATCGCCCGATTCCATCAGGTCGGATCCCTGGCCGATGGGGGCTTTATTTGGGTATCATTTGGTCATTACTGTCATTGATCGTGAGTTCATTTCTTGGAACATGGGGATTTTTTGCAACCTTGCTTGCAATCATATTTTCTTGGGCTTACAGCATGCCTCCGATCCGCTTAAAACAAAATGGTTGGTATGGAAATCTCGCCTGTTCAGTGAGTTATGAAGGGCTTGCATGGATTACAGGGGCAGCTCTTCTATCCGCAGGTAATACGCCTAGTAAATCGTCATTATTATTTGCAGGGCTCTATAGTGTTGGCGCGCATGGCATCATGACCTTGAATGATTTTAAAGCGATTGAGGGCGATAAGAAGATGGGCGTGCGCTCACTTCCCGTGCAGTTAGGAGCTAGTATGGCAGCTAAAACTGCTTGCTTCATTATGTTAGTGCCGCAATTAGGGATATGCGCCTATTTATATGCCGTTGGGCAAGTCTGGAATTGTGTTGCCATTTTAATTTTGATTCTTATGCAACTTGGACTCATGAAGTACTTTATTGATAAACCAGTGGAACGAGCACTTTTCTATAGTGGTTTTGGTGTGCCATTGTTTGTCAGTGGCATGATGATCGCAGCATTTGGTATTCGTCATTTAGGAGCTTAAGATGTTCATGACGAATGTATCTTCCACACCAACCTTGACAGCAAAGATTAAAGATAATTCATTGGGTTGGTTGGGAATTATCCGCTTGGGACTTGTACAAACGTGCATCGGCGCGATAGTCGTGATGACAACTTCTACTCTGAATCGCATCATGGTCGTGGAGTTAAGTTTGCCAGCCCTGATTCCAGGTTTGTTAGTAGCGTTGCATTATTTTGTGCAAGTCATACGTCCTAAGATGGGTTTTATATCAGATCAAGGCAAGCATAAAACGCCGTGGATTATTGGGGGGATGAGCATCTTAGCAATCGGTGGAGTAGGAGCCTCTCTCGGTACAGCCTTAATGGCGATGAATCTAATTCTTGGTTTAGTCGTTTCATTTATCGCATTTGTCATGATTGGTATCGGCGTTAGTATTAGCGGAACTTCTTTATTAGCACTCTTGGCAAAAAGTGTGAATGATCAACGCCGAGCTGCGGCAGCGACGATTGTGTGGTTAATGATGATCTTTGGATTTGCCATCACCAGTGTCATGATCGGAAAATTGATCGATCCATATACGCCAGAAAAAGTGGTCATGATTGCCTGTGACGTGTCATTAATTGCCGTGTTATTAACCGTGATAGCTCTATATCGCTTAGAGGGTAGCGTTAGTCAATATATTAAAAATCAACCCGAAATTAAAAAAGACAATACGCCATTTAAAGAAGCTTTAGCCCAGATGTGGAAAGATAATGATATTCGTCATTTCACACAATTTATTTTCATATCGATGTTGGCATTTAGTTCGCAGGATTTAATTTTGGAGCCTTTTGCAGGCATCGTATTTAACTACACAGTTGGGCAAACAACCAGCTTATCAGGGCTTCAGCATTCCGGTGTATTGCTTGGGATGTTGCTCGTACCACTTAGTGGGATTGGTTTTTTACGAAAATATGTGGGATCTTTAAATTTGTGGGTGATCTATGGATGTATTGCCTCGGCAATTGCGATGGCAGGCCTTTGCTTGGGAGGCATCATTGGCCCAGCTTGGCCACTGAATTTAAATGTTTTTTTATTAGGCGTTGCTAATGGAGCATTTTCGATTGCTGCGATTGGTACGATGATGCGTCTTGCGGTAGCTGATGGATTAGGCAAAGAAGGTGTCAGGATTGGTTTATGGGGAGGTGCCCAAGCCATTGCATTTGGTTTGGGGGGATTACTTGGTGCAATAGCCAGTGATGCAGCAAGATTATTCATCACGGATACAGCACATGCGTATTCTTCAGTTTTTGCAGTAGAGGCGTTTTTATTTATTGTGTCGGCTAAATTTGCCACGCGTATTCAACGATAAAAGTGTGAGGGTATAAAAATGGAAAAAGAAATTTTTGATGTCATCGTAGTCGGTGGTGGTCCTGCTGGCGCTACTGCAGCGCAGACATTGGCCAAACAAGGAAAGCATGTTTTGTTATTAGACCGTCAAGGGCGAGTTAAGCCCTGCGGAGGTGCTATTCCCCCTCGTCTGATTAAAGATTATGAAATCCCTGACGAATTATTAGTTGCTAAAGCAACTTCGGCACGCATGGTATCACCAAGAAATAATAAAGTTGATATTCCGATTGATAATGGTTTTGTTGGTATGGTTGATCGGAGTGTATTTGATGAATGGTTACGCGAGAGAGCGAAGCAACATGGAGCAATTCGGCGGGTTGGAAACTTCACTGATTTGCAACAAGAAGGAGATTTAGTCAAAATTTCCTATCGAGTCAGAACAAAAGGTGAAATTGGCGAAGGCGTACTATCTCATGTCTATGCTAAAGCAGTAGTTGGTGCTGATGGTGCAAAGTCAGGTGTTGGAAGAGCCGCGGGAGTGCCTGGTTGTTCTGAGGCAAATTATGTATTCGCTTATCACGAAATTATTCGTAAACCACAACAAACAAACTCTGACTATGATGGCTCAAGGTGTGATGTTTTATATCAGAAAGATATTTCCCCAGATTTTTATGGTTGGGTATTTCCGCACGGTGATACTTTAAGTATTGGCACTGGAAGTGCTGATAAGGGATTTTCTTTACGCAATGCGGTAGGTAAATTACGTGCAGATATTGGTTTAGCGGATGCTGAGTTGATCCGTCATGAAGGTGCTCCTTTGCCAATGAAGCCGCTCAAGCGTTGGGATAATGGCAAAAACGTTATTCTAGCAGGTGATGCTGCTGGCGTTGTTGCACCGGCATCCGGAGAAGGTATTTATTACGCTATGTTAGGTGGACAACTTGCCGCTGAGGCAATTGATGAGTTCTTAGCTACAAGTCAGGTAAGTAAATTGCGCCTTGCTCGTAAGCGCTTCATGAAAGAACACCGCTTGCCATTTATTGTCTTAGGCGTGATGCAATATTTTTGGTATACCACCAATAAACGACGTGAAAGTTTTGTCAAAATGTGTGAGGACAAGGATGTACAAAAACTGACCTTTGAAGCATATATGAACAAAAAGTTAGTCCGTAAAAAACCAATGGCTCACGTCAAAATATTTATTAAAGACATGGGACATTTATTGGGAATGACAAAAGTTTCATGAAGTCTTCTTTTTACAAACAGCCTCATATCATTGCTTCAGCGGTGTGGCTGTTGGTGGTCATCATGTCCGGAAGATTATTGACAGATATCGGCCCATGGTACCTCGCCTTAAAGCAACCCGATTGGAAGCCGCCAGATTGGGCTTTTGGCTTGATTTGGATGACTATTTTCTTACTCGCTTCATTCTCATGGCATTTTGCATGGCGAGGGTCTTCAACCAAAAAACAAAAAATTATCTTATCTTGTTTGTTTATTGCGAATGGGTTGCTAAATGTATTTTGGAGTGTGCTTTACTTTCAATGGCATCGACCAGACTGGTCGTTAATAGAAGCTATATTTTTATGGCTTTCTGTTTTTGCAATTATGACGCTTACCTGGAGATTTAGTAAATTTGCCGCTCTATTTTTAACGCCTTACATCATTTGGGTAAGCTTAGCAATTTTGCTTAATTTAGAGACCATTCGTTTGAATGGTCCATTTCAATAGTCTGACACCATGTTAAATCTTTTAAGCATTGGCATCAATCACCAACACGCTCCTGTAGATGTGCGAGAAAGGGTCGCATTTGGTGCGGATTTATTACCTGATGCTTTAGTTGATTTACGACAGTATTTAAATCACATGGATCAACATACGAATTCAGAAGTTGCAATTTTATCTACCTGTAATCGTACCGAAATCTATTGTGCAGCAAATGATCAAAGCTTATCTCCACATACATTACAAGCTAAGGCAATTGATTGGCTATCCTCTCAACAGGGCATTCCACAAAGTGAAATCTCTGACTTTGTACAAACAACGATTGCTTCTGATGCTGTCAGACACGTATTTCGTGTGGGGTGTGGTCTTGACTCGATGGTTCTTGGAGAGACTCAAATTCTTGGGCAAATGAAACAAGCCATTCAAACCGCACAACAAGCTGGTTCAATGGGAACCTATTTAAATCAATTATTTAATCGTACCTTTGCCGTTGCGAAAGAAGTGAGGACGAATACCGAAATCAGTGCACATGCAGTATCGATGGCAAGTGCAGCGGTAAGGTTATCGAATCGTGTTCTTGGCGATATCAGTAAACAACGAATTCTGTTTATTGGTGCTGGTGAGATGATTCATTTATGCGCCGTTTATTTTCTAGGAAAAAACCCGGCCTCAATTACGATTGCCAATCGCACCTTAGAAAGGGGTGAGGGTTTAGCGAAATATATTTCTGACCAAGGCTATGCTTGTGACTCGATACCTTTATCAGAGGTCCCAGAAAAACTATCCCAGTTTGACATTGTGGTTTCATGTACGGCAAGTTCTCTCCCAATTATTGGCTTGGGCATGGTCAATACGGCATTGAAAAAAAGACGTTTTTCTCCAATGGTCATGATCGATCTTGCAGTACCTAGAGATATCGAACCTGAAATAGGTAATTTAAGTGATGTGTATTTATATACGGTTGATGATATTGGTGATGTTGTCCGCGAAGGAGTTGAACTGCGTTCAAATGCTGTAAAGAGTGCGGAAGTGATTATTGATTTACAAGTCAATAATTTTATGCAGTGGTTGCAACAACGATCATCAGTGCCATTAATTACGAGTTTGAAGCAACGCAGTGAAGAGCTTCAACAATTAGAGTTAGATAAAGCGAAGAGAAAAATACAACGTGGTGATGATCCATTAGAAGTAATGGCTGAGCTTGCAAGGGCTTTGTCGAATAAGTTTTTACATGGATCGTTGCATACCTTAAATCATTCGGAAGAATTTAGTATTGATGAGTGCCAAAAACTCGTATCAAAAATATTTATAACTACAGGACGCAAGGGCTGACTATGTTAAAGATGACTAACTTATTAAAAACGATTCAAGCACCTGCTGAGCTTCGCGAGTTGGCACGTTATCAATTGCCGCAATTGGCAGATGAACTGCGAGAATTCATTATTGATTCAGTCTCCAAGACTGGTGGACATTTATCCTCTAATTTGGGTACTGTTGAACTTGCCGTCGCTATTCATTATGTTTTTAATACCCCAGAAGATAAGTTGATTTGGGATGTAGGTCATCAAAGTTATCCACATAAAATATTGACAGGAAGACGTGATCAAATGTCAGGGCTACGTCAATTAGGAGGTATTTCTGGATTTCCTAAGCGTAGTGAGAGTATGTACGATGATTTTGGAACAGCACATTCTTCTACAAGTATTTCTGCAGCTACGGGCATGGCACATGCATCATTACTGCAAGGTAAAAAAAATATTTCGATTGCCGTGATCGGTGATAGTGCAATGACTGGTGGCATGGCTTTTGAAGCGATGAATCATGCAGGTGTTACACGCAACTTACCATTGATCGTGATTTTGAACGATAACGATATGTCTATTTCCCCGGCCGTAGGATCGCTGAATAAGTATTTAGCTAGACTGATTAGTAGTCCTTTTTATGAAGCAACCAAAAACGGGGTAGGCAATGTTTTGTCCATTGTGCCGCCATTGCGCGAGTTTGCGAAACGTTTAGAAGCTCAAGCGAAAGGGATGGTCGTACCTGCAACCATTTTCGAAGAATTTGGTTTTAACTATATAGGTCCGATAGATGGACATGATTTAGATTCATTAATACCAACTTTTGAAAATATCAAAAAAATGGCTTTGGAAGGTGATGGACCACAATTTATCCATGTTGTGACTAAAAAAGGTAAGGGCTATGAAAAGGCTGAATCCGACCCTATTAAGTACCATGGCCCAGGAAAATTCGATCCAAAAGTTGGGATATTACCTTCAACCCCTAGTCCTAAAAAAACCTTCACACAAATCTTTGGTGAATGGATTTGCGATATGGCACAAGTTGATGAAAAATTAGTAGCCATTACGCCAGCGATGCGTGAGGGATCTGGATTGGTAGAGTTTGAGAAAAAATTTCCTCATCGTTACTATGATGTAGGCATTGCAGAACAACATGCAGTCACGTTTGCTGCTGGCCTTGCTTGTGAAGGTTTAAAACCTGTCTTAGCAATTTACTCGACATTCTTGCAACGTGGCTATGACCAATTGATTCATGATGTTGCATTACAGGATTTGCCAGTCATGTTTGCATTAGACCGTGCAGGCATCGTTGGTGCTGATGGACCAACCCATGCTGGGGTCTTTGATATTGCTTATTTACGCTGTATACCCAATATGGTTATTACGACTCCGAGTGATGAAAACGAATGTCGTCAATTACTTTCTACCGCTTATCAGGCTGGCCATCCAAGTGCCGTTAGATATCCTCGAGGTAACGGAGTAGGCGTTCCTGTTTCACCGAGTCTTGAAGGACTGCCACTTGGCAAGGCAAATATCAGAAGAAACACCTCCCAAGTTGGTGGCAAGCGTTTTGCGATATTAGCTTTTGGAACTTTATTACATCCCTGTTTAGAAGTGGCGGAAAAACTAGATTTAACTGTAGTAGATATGCGCTTTGTCAAACCGCTTGATGAAGCGATGTTGAAACAGATTGCGCATACACACGATGGTTTGATTACGATTGAGGAAGGGGCAATTCAGGGTGGAGCAGGAAGTGCTTGCACAGAGTATCTGCACTCCATCAATCTGACATTACCGACTTTACATTTAGGATTGCCAGATGATTTTAGTGATCATGGTGATAGCGCTAAATTATTAGCGGGATATGGTTTAGATCAAATTGGTATTGAACAATCAATCGTGCAGAAATTTTTCAATTAAGCGAAGGCTTAATTGCTGGGGTTACTTTTTTGAGACGGCATTAACTTATTAATTTCTTCTTTATTTGGGGAGAGCCCATAAGGTTTTACTAAATTCCAAATATGATTTGGTACCATGGAGCCCATTTTTGCCGGATGCTCTCTTCGCAAGTGAAGAACAGATTCAATCGCTTTCATTTCCACACGTGTTCTAGCAAATTCAAGCCCACGAGGACCTACTTTGGGCATTAACCAGCCAACAATAGGCCGCAACCAATTGGGCATTTTTCGAAGAGGTAGACCACCGGCAGCAAGTTCCACATTTTTCATAAAACCAACAACCGCAGAGTGACGTTTGCCAGCGGTGCCAGGTGTGGAAAGAAGTACCTCTTCACTTAATAGATTGAGTAATTCTTCACCGCGTTGATTACGAACAATCAGCCATTGCTCTCCTTGACCACCCATATAGCCAACAGTGATATCAGACAATACGTTGGTGTAATCGACACAAGTTTTGCAAGTGACGGGAAAAAAATCATTGGGAAGCGTAGATAGAGGTAATTGCAAAAAAGGAATTTCTTTTTTCTTGCCATTTTTAAAGCGTACTTCCACGTGATAGTCAGCCCTGAATTCAAGATAATTAATTTCTTCGGGTTCTGTGCTGATAAGGGATAAAAAATGGTGAAAGTTTTCCGTTGTTGTATTGTCTGAACAAGGAGTACCAATTACATATAATTTTTCTAAACCTAATTGTTTTTCTAGAGCCCGAAGAGCATATACCTGACAGGGTATGCCGATGACACCAATTTTTTTATAGCCCTTGGCGATTGCAGGTTCTAGTAAAGAAAGTAATGGTGCATAACCCATGCGCATACCTCGGCATTTAGCCATATCACTAGCGCGATCAATGAGAACAGGTAATGGCTTCCAAGAGTCGTTGGGATCTTGCGTCATTGTCAGGATGGCATCGACAGCTTGGGTTTCTAAAAGCCGCTCACCAATACGGGTGGTAATTCCAGTCCATTGCGCACCAGGACTTGGATTTTTTAAACTTGCGCGGTGCATTTGGATAAAAGGTCCAAAATGCAATTCATCTGGACGGTTAAGATCTCTGGGCCTGCCGTGCACCTCGGTCTCGAGATAGGGATAGTTTGGCTTAATAAATTGACACGCCTCACCGCAGCGCTTAGGATCACTTGTGCGAGAAATCCCGCAGTCAGTACACAGCGCACGATATGGCGCCTGATCTACATTCACATCATTCCCTTAAATGGTTTACTTCTAAAACGATTAAAAGTTAATTGCTGAAAGAAACCATAAACAAATAGAGATAGTGGTGAAAACTCCAACAAAAACAACAATGCCATTACGGTAGAAAATTTTTGCTTTATCACGTGCTTCAACTGCGCGTTCTTGATTCATATTGTCTCCTGTGCAAAATTTAATTTTATATGAAAATTCGTAAGAAATGAAGTAATTTACTATGCTATCGAAACCTTAAAACAACTGTATTTATAAAAGAAAAAATGTCTTTAAAAGATCCAAAAATGATTTGTACAGATACGATAACAAGGTAAATTTTTTAGAGATTTCAATAACCATACTTCTGCTTAGGGTTTAAAAATTTTTGTATTATCTTTTTCCCCAACTTAATTTGACGTTATACGCAACTTGCGTAAAACGTCAATATGAAAGCATTATTTATTGAATTACCTCCTTTTTAAAGATATCGACAAAATTACTTAACTGATAAGCGATACCGTGAATTACAAATTTTTTAACTTTAAGCCCCAAAACTGGAGAGCTTATTGCTGGAACAGGAGGTTTAAGAA
Organism: Burkholderiaceae bacterium; assembly: GCA_947462685.1. Lineage (GTDB taxonomy): Bacteria > Pseudomonadota > Gammaproteobacteria > Burkholderiales > Burkholderiaceae > Polynucleobacter. The sequence continues at coordinate 38,191 of CANHPL010000011.1, forward strand.
AGTTAAGGCATGGAGATCAATCCAGGGGTAAAGGAAAACGAGGTGGGTTAAGGATTATTTATTATTGGCATGAATTGAAATCACAGTTTTGGTTTTTCACACTTTATGATAAGGACGAAATGACTGATTTAGGACAAAGGGAACGAAAGATATTACTGGATTTACTCAGTCAAGAACTTGGAGCAAGAAAATGACTAAACGTAATTTGATGAATGAAATGAATGAAGGATTTGAGCATCTAAAAAATGCTCATTTAGATAAAGTTACCTTACGAACTATTGAAGTAAAGTATAGGCCAGCGCCTACGATTGATGCAAAAACAGTCATTGCAATTAGAGAACGTTTGAATCTATCCCAGTCTTTATTTGCTAATTATTTAAGAACAAATTTAAGGACACTAGAAAATTGGGAGCAGGGTAGAGCCAAACCTAATGCGCAAGCTGCATTACTAATCTATTTAGTTGATCGTTACCCTGATACTGTAGAAAAAATTGCTGCTGTTTAGAAATTAAATTAAAAAATAAAGTAAAAAAATCCCCATTAAAAAAATGGGGATTATTAATTATTAAAAGCATGATCATTCTTATGCAGCTAAAGCTTTTTCTGTTTCTGGAACAGATAATCTGATTAAATAATCAAAGGCTCCAAGAGATGCTTTAGCACCTTCGCCCATCGCAATGATGATTTGCTTAAATGGAACTGTTGTACAGTCACCTGCTGCAAAAACACCCGGTAATGAAGTCTCACCTTTGTGGTCAATCACAACCTCACCATGCTTAGAAAGTTCCAAGGTTCCTTTAAGCCAATCGGTATTTGGAAGTAAGCCAATTTGCACAAAGATACCTTCCAGTTCAAGACGGTGTTCACTGGCATTGACTCGATCTTGATACATCAAACCATTTACTTTTGTGCCATCACCCAAAACCTCTTTAGTTAAGGCACTCTTGATTACTGTGACATTTGACAGACTATTTAATTTTGTTTGCAACACAGCATCAGCACGTAATTTATTATCAAATTCGATTAATGTAACATGGCTGACGATACCTGCTAAATCAATTGCTGCTTCAACCCCAGAATTTCCACCGCCAATGACAGCAACCCTCTTACCCTTAAACAAAGGCCCATCACAATGCGGGCAGTAAGCAACACCTTTATTGCGATATTCCTGCTCTCCTGGAACATTCATTTCTCTCCAGCGCGCTCCAGTACTAATGATTACTGACTTACTTTGAAGAACAGCACCGTTCAATAACTCTACTTCAAGGCCATGACCTGATTGACGTAATGCTTTCGCACGTTGCAAATTCATAATATCAACTTCATAGCTCTTTACATGTTGTTCAAGAGCTTGAACTAATTTAGGACCCTCAGTTTCTTTAACAGAAATGAAGTTCTCAATACCTAATGTGTCCATGACTTGGCCACCAAATCGCTCAGAGATGACACCCGTTTTAATTCCTTTACGAGCGGCGTAAATTGCAGCAGAAGAACCTGCAGGTCCACCACCAATGATTAACATATCAAATTCAGGCTTAGCATTGAGTTTGGCAACATCTTTTTGAGGACTGTTGGTATCGAGTTTGGCAATGATTTCTTCGACACTCATCCTACCTTGTCCAAATACCTCATTATTAAGAATCACTGTGGGTACAGCCATGATTTGATGTTGATCTACCAAGTCTTGGTACCAAGCACCGTCAATCATTTCATGTTGAACCTGAGGATGTATTGCAGCCATTAAGTTCAAAGCCTGAACTACATCTGGGCAGTTGTGGCAGGATAATGAAATAAAGGTTTGGAAGTGAAAATGCCCCTCTAAGCCACGAATCCGTTCAAGGATTTCGTTTTCAACTTTTGGTGGATAACCACTTGCTTGTAAGATCGCCAAAATAAAAGAGGTTAATTCATGTCCCATAGGTAAGCCAGCAAACGTGATACGCGCTACTTCATCGATCTTGCTCACCGTAAAGCTTGGAACTTTCTGACTATTACCGTCTAACTGGACAGTAATTTTTTCAGATTGTTCTGCGACTTCATTTAACAGTTCGAGCATTTGTGAAGAATTGGTAGTGTTATCTAGTGTTGCAGTTAAAACGATTGGCTGAACAATTTTTTCAAAATATGATTTCAGTTGTAATTTGATATTTGCATCTAACATAGTTATTTCCTTTTAATTCAATGAGGTTGAGTCTATTGGGCAAGAGAATGATTCTTCTCCAATAGACTCTCCGAAGAGAGTCTGGTTGGTTATTCAATGATGCAATTAAATCTTGCCTACGAGATCTAAAGAAGGAGTTAATGTTGCGGCACCTTCTTGCCATTTAGCTGGACATACTTCACCTGGATGAGCAGCAGTGTATTGAGCAGCTTTAAGTTTGCGAAGTGTTTCTGAAACATCTCTTGCGATTTCATTGGAGTGAATCTCAGCAGTCTTAATAACTCCTTCAGGATTGATAATGAACGTGCCACGCAATGCTAAGCCGGCTTCTTCAATATGAACACCAAAACCACGGGTTAAAGTATGCGTAGGATCGCCGACTAAAGGAAACCTTGCTTTACCTACTGCTGGAGAAGTTTCATGCCAAACTTTATGAGAGAAGTGCGTATCTGTAGTTACGATATAAACCTCAGCACCCATTTTTTGGAACTCGGCATAGTTATCTGCCGCATCTTCAATTTCTGTTGGGCAGTTAAAAGTGAATGCTGCAGGCATAAAAATCAGAACAGACCATTTGCCCTTTAGGCTTTCGTCAGAAACGGTAATAAATTTTCCGTTGTGAAATGCTTCAGTTTTAAATGCAGGTACTACTGTGTTGATAATTGACATGGCGTTTCCTTTTAAGATAAATGATTGACAACAGGATGCATTGTGAAGGTTTTGGTTTAATCAGTCTAATGAATTATAATGATGATAATGATCTAATTATTAGATTACAAAAAAGGGGTGAATGATGGCTTCTCTACCAACCATTAAGCAATTACGTTATTTGATAGCAATCAGTGAAACTCTCAACTTTACAAGGGCGGCTGAGGTATGCTTTGTTGGTCAATCCACCTTAAGTGCTGGCCTTAAAGAGCTAGAGGATTCTCTTGGCGTTCAGCTAGTTGAGCGTGACAAGCACTCCGTTTCATTGACCCCCATTGGACAGGGGGTAGTGGAGAGGGCGCAACGATTGATCGTACAAGCAGATGATTTAGTGGATTTTGTTGAAGGATCAGCTGGTACCATGATGGGCATCATTAAGTTGGGCGTGATACCGACGATTGCACCATTTTTATTACCATTATTTTTGCCAAAAATGAAAGAACAATTTCCAGACTTAAAAATTATTTTGCGAGAAGATTTGACTGCAAATCTAATTGATAAATTAAACCATCATGAACTAGACTTTGCGTTAATTGCACTGCCCTATGACACCAAGGGATTTTTAATGAAAGAGTTATTCAATGATGAGTTCTGGTTAATTGGTAATCAAGACGACCCTAGTCTGAAGAATAAAGAAATACAACTCACTAATCGTCTGACTGATCGGATATTGTTGTTAGAGGAGGGTAATTGTTTACGTGAGCATACGTTAGCCGCTTGTAAGAAAACGGATATCACTAGCCAAAGTGGTATTGAAGCAACGAGCTTATTAACATTAGTACAGATGGTTGAATATGGCTTAGGAATGGCGCTCTTACCGGAAATGGCAGTTAAATCAGGGCTATTAAAAAATACGCACTTAATTGCTAGACCGTTAACCGCGCCAGCACCCAACCGAAAGATTGCTTTAATCGCAAGATCTTCGACTGCACGGATTGAAGAATTTAATGCTTTAGTGCAAGTCATTAAAAGATAAGTCAAAAAATGAATAAAAAAATACCAACCCGAAGTTGGTATTTTGATGTGACTACACATTTAATTACTTCATCCAGTGGATAAATTTCTCACTAGGATTTCTTACTTTAGCAACTTTAGATAACCAATCTTCATCAGCATTTCTATAACCCAAGGCCATGATGACGCAACTACGTAAGCCTTTTTCTTTCAGATTCAAGATTTCGTCTACAGCAGCGGGGTTAAAGCCTTCCATAGGTGTGGCATCTACTTCATCTTCTGCGGCAGCAATTAATCCAGTGCCAAGACCAATATAGGCTTGTTTTGCTGCATGATGGAAGTTAAATTCTGCCTCTCTAGCAGGGAAGTTCTTTACAAGCATTTGACGATAAGCTGCGCCAGCTTCAGTTCTTAAGTTACGAATATTCTCTGTCATATCAAAATTAGCATTGATACGATCTGCCGTGTAGTTATCCCAAGCAGCAAAGACGACCACATGAGAGCAATCAACGATTTGTGGTTGATTATTCGCAGCAACCCTGATTTTTTCACGGATTTCTTTATTCGTAATCACGAATAATTCATAGGGTTGAAGACCACTTGAGCTTGCTGCCAATCTAATAGCTTCAACAATACGTTCTACTTTCTCATTTGGTACTATCTTTGTTGCGTCATATTTTTTTGTTGCATAGCGCCATTTCAGTTTGTCAATTAAGCTCATTCGTGATTCCTTTTGGTTGGAGTTATTAAAATTTTAATATAGGCTATTTTAAATCATGATGATGATTTAGCCATTGCATTAAGATTTTACCAAGCCAAACGCTTCTGAATCGACGTCAGAATTGAATCATTGATTAAAGAAAAAAATATTAAATATCAATAAGTCAGCCGTTGAAATTACGGGGTCACATACCGCGGTAATTTAAAAGTAGCTATTTTGATTTTGTTGCAGCAATATTTTTCGCCCAACGAGATATTTCAGAACTAAAGTAAGCTGAGTTTTGTTCTAAATTTCCTCCCATTGGGACTAAATCATTGGTGTCCAGTTTTTCAATCACTTCAGGACTTTGAAGGGCTAGATTGATAGCTTGATTAATCTTCTGTTTAATTTCTAAGGGTGTGTTTTTTGGCACAAATACACCTGTCCAAAGATCGTCTCTGAGTTGTGGGTAGCCAGCTTCAATCACGGTTGGCACATTCGGTAAGCTAGTTAATCGTTTTTCACTCGAGACAGCGAGAACTTTGACTTTACCTTGTTTTGCAAATTGCGTCACACCAGTCATCGCTCCACAAGTGATGGGTGTTTCACCACTCACCGTCGCGAGTAATGCAGGACTAGATCCTTTATACGGGATGTGAGTTACATTAGCTTTCCAAATAATACGAAATAAATTTTCACAAGTAATGCTTGGTGGGGTGCCAGTTCCTGCAGTGGCAAAAGATAAATTATCTTTTAAAGCAATTTGTTTTAACTCTTCTAGATTATTCGCCGGAATTTTTTCATTAATAAAAATACCCATTGGTAAATTACTCGCGAAAGAAACCACATCAAAATCCTGTGGTTTATAACCAGTAGAGCTTCCAGATAAAGCATTGACGATGATGGAAGGAGATACGACTAATATCGTATATCCATCTGGTTGTGAGTTGGCAACATATTGCACACCAATACTTGCACCAGCTCCAGCACGATTTTCTACAATAACGGGTTGTTTAATTAGTTCAGAAAGTTTTTGACCAATGACTCTTGCGGTTACATCCGTCGATCCACCAGGAGCAAATGGCACAATAAAATGTATCGGTTTATTGGGGTAAGAAGTATTTTGTGCATGAGCAATTGAAGATAAAAAACAAACACCCAATATCGTTAATTTCAGCAGATGTCTACAGGTATTAACTTTCATTATGGCCTCGCTTTAAGGTTGTCCGTCAATGAGAATAAACGCAATACGTGCTGGATAATCAGATCGATTAGCCCAAGCATGATTTGTGCCCCTTTGAATCAAAATATCACCTGCACGTAAAACGGTTTCTTCCGTTTCTAAAATCGCAGTTATTTCACCAGCTAGAACAATTGCATAGTCAACCGTTTGCGTAATGTGCATGCCTGGATGATCCCCAGGATGAAGATCATGCCCAGCATCCGGATAGAGAGAAGCAAAGGTGGCATCTTGTAAGCGCTTCACTTCTAATGGATCTTTTGGCTCAGGAGGGTAGTCAATCACTCTTAAGACAGAACCAGATTGCGGAGGTAAAACTCCTTGATGATTGGTAATGGAGTCTGATGCACTCACCATGACGGGAGACTCTGTTGTCCGCCAAATATTTGTTACTCGATAACCAGGTCTTTCTGAAACTTCTTTGATAGAGGGTGATTCACCATCTTCTAAAAAGTAAGATTTTCCAGAAGAATTATTTGCTGTTACCACTCTTCTGACGGGTGAGAGAACATTGGATAAGGTTTTCATCATTGTCTGGGTATCCCAATTTCATTGACAACTTTGGACCATTTAAGGGATTCTCTTTTCAGATATTGATTAAATTGCAGAACACCTCCTCCAGCTGCATCAAATCCGATATTGGCAAGGCGTTCTTTAAAACTGGGGTCATCTAGTATTTTTTGTATATCACTGTTCATTTTTTCAACAATCGCTTCATTCGTAGCCTTCGGTAAAAATACACCGACCCAGGTATAGTCTTCAAAGCCCGGAAATCCAGACTCGGCAACAGTTGGAATATCTGGTAATGAGGGCAGTCTCTTGGCACTTGTAACGGCTAACCCAGTCAGTTTGCCTGTTTTTATAAATTGGCTCGCAGCAGGAACAGCAACGCTACTAAATTGAACTTCCCCAGTTAATGCAGCATTGACGGCTGGGCCAGCACCTTTGTAATGAATCGGTTCAACATTAACCTTAGTAAGTACTTTAAATAAATATTCAGCAGATAAGTGAGGGGTAGTACCTTCACCGGGAGAGCCATAATTCAGTTTCCCAGATTTGGCCTCCTCAATACCTTCCTTTAATGTTTTGGCTTGCAAACTCTTGCCCGCAAGAATGATATTGGGACTCGTTGCAATATTGGCCACACCAATAAAGTCTTTGTCTAAGCTATATCCAGGATTATTAAACAAAGAAGCATTGACGGTGATTGAAGTTGTGTTTAACAAAATGGTGTATCCATCACTCACAGTTTTAGCTACAGCGGAAGTCCCCATGTTGCCATTGGCGCCAGGACGATTCTCTACAATGACGGGTTGCTTCCAGGAGTCTGATAACTTTTGACCGATCAGTCTTGCGATAATATCCGTTGGACCTCCAGGCGCATAGGGCACTACTAAGCGAACTGCTTTATTGGGGAAGTCACTCACTGAGGACTGTGCCAAACAATTGGACGATGCAATTTGAACGAAAAGCGCCGTTAGAACGAAACGTAATAATTGAATATTTTTTATCATTTTTTTTAAATGCAACAAGGTCTGCATTTGTCTCCTTTTTTTAGTATCTACTTATTTTTTTAATTTGTGTTTATTAACTAGTGTAAATGCTAATAGAGACAACCAAAAATTTCCCTATATTTTTTTAGTCACCTGTTTAAAAAACACCAATTTAAGTATAGAATGAGAAATAAAGAAGTAATTCAAAGTGAAAAGAGTTACTCAAATAATAATTTCGGAGACATTATGTTCATAACATTTGTAGAGGCTGTAAATGCTCAAAAAAATGGAGCAAATCTTTCAGACTCATGCACGCTTCCATTGATTTTGCGCGGAGATATTTCAGATCAATTGGCAAAACAAAAGAAGGATGATTCAAAGCGACATAGTCAAATCTAAAAACGAATGAATCTTCAATTACATTAAATTTAAAACGAACTACATAGAACGGGGAAATACGTGCCAGAAAAAATGTCCGGAGCAAAATACTTTGCAAAATTACTTGAAGCATATGGTGTAACACATGTTTTTTTTATGGATGCAGTACTTCGAAGAGCATTAGCAGAAATGGAAGATACAAGCATCACGCGTATCTTGGGTCATACTGAAAAAGGCGTTGGGTATATGGCTGATGGCTACGCACGTGTATCAGGAAAGCCTGGAATTTGTATGGCTCAGTCGGTAGGCGCAGCCAATCTTGCCGCATCTCTTCAAGATCCATATTTAGGCCACTCGCCAGTCATTGCCTTTACAGGGCGACATGTTGCGGCGATGCAGTATAGAAATTCTTATCAGGAAGTTGATCATCATCCCTTATTTGAGCCTGTAACTAAATTTAACGCGCAAATGGAAGTGGTTGAACAAATGCCGCATGTGATTCGGCAAGCATTTAGAGAATCCACTACAGCGACACCAAGACCAGCCCACATTGATGTGGCAGGATTTACTGGAGATGCCTTAACCCCCTTAGAGGTTGAGTTTGAAATTGCAGTCGATCAAGTACATACAAAGTTCCCTGCATTTAGACCACAACCTGACCCAATCATGATTCAGGCAGCGGTGCAGGCAATTGCTGATAGCAAGAAGCCAATCATTATTGCTGATCGTGGTGCAGTTATCTCTGGTGCTAGAGAGGCCCTTCATGCATTTGCAAGAAAAATTCAGGCACCATTGACTGTGACTTTAGATGCCAAGGCATTGGTCTTAGAGCAAGAACCCTTGTTTCGAGGAATGGTTGGTCTTTATGGCAGAAGTTGTACCAATCACATGATTGATGAAGCTGATTTAGTCATTTATTTGGGAAGTAATACTAGTGACCACACTACAGCCAATTGGAAACTGCCTCAGCCACATATTAAAACTATCCAAATTGATATAGATCCAGTTGAAGTCGGTCGAAATTATGCAAAATGTATTGGTATTCAGGCGGATGTTCGATCCAGTTTAGAAAGTTTAGAGAAAGCTTGTAATACCCAAAATCGTGATGAGTGGTTAAGTTATACCAAGCAATTAGCTGATACTTGGTGGCAAGAGCAGGAAGTCGAACTCTCACGAAGTCAAATGCCGATGCGCCCACAAAGACTTTGTCGTGAACTGACAAAAATACTACCTAAAGATGCTATTTTGGTTGCAGACACTGGCTATTCAGCATTATGGACGGGGAATTTAGTAGAAATGAGACACCCTGATCAATTGTATATGCGTGCCGCTGGCTCTTTGGGATGGTCGTTTCCCGCAGCTATTGGAGCTAAAGCAGCAGCACCTAATAGAACGGTCGTCTGTTTTACGGGTGATGGCGGATTTTCATATCACTTACCTGAACTCGAAACGGCAAAGCGTTGGGGCTTAAATGTCATTGTTATTGTGAATAACAATGAATGTTTATCGCAAGGTGTGAAAAACTTAAATATAGCCTATGGCAATCGTCCTGAAGGAAGAAAAAAAGAGTGTTATGTCTATGAGCCAACTGACTTCGCCAAGATTGCCCAAGCTTTTAATTGCTTTGGCGAAACTGTTGAAAAGCCTGAAGACTTTCAATCTGCTTTTGAGAGGGCTTTAGCAAGTAATTTACCAGCAGTCATCGACGTTAAAACTGAATTTGCTTATCAAGCACAACTAGCCTGGGTACCAGCATGAGCCAACAAACAACTGTACGTATTCCCCCCATTCCAATGGAGCAGATGACTCCTGAGCAACTTGCGGTAGCCAATACTCTGATTGCAAGTCCGAGAAAAAGGTTGAGTGGTCCTTTTAATGCATTACTCCGTAAACCAGTATTAGCTGATCGCGTGCGTCAATTAGGAGACAGTATTCGATTTGAAAATTCTTTATCGGATCAATTACGTGAATTTGCTATCAGTATTACTGCTAAATACTGGGCTGCAAAATACGAATGGTATATCCATAGCAATTTAGCGATTGATTATGGCATTGATCCAAAAGTTATTAATGCTATTGGTTTAAATCAGGAAGTTAATCTTACAGATCCAGAACAAATTATTGTCTATGAGTTTACTAACGAGGTTTTAAACACGAAGGAAGTAAGTGATCTAACCTATGCAAAAGCATTAGAAAAATTTGGCGAAATCACCGTGATTGACTTAATGGCAACGATTGGCTATTTTGGGTTTGTATCAGTCATCCTGAATACGGTTCGGGTACCCTTACCAGATGGCGTCGAACTGAAGAACTTTAAAACAGAGTAAGTAGATTCACAAAATTGTAATTGATCAAGATGAACTAAAAGTGTTAGGGGTAAAAATTACCCCTAAGTTTAGTTAGATTTCATATTTGCAGCGGTGATAAGTTCACCGTATTTTTTTCTATCAGCGGCAATTGAATCTTCAAATTGTTTGCCTGTAACTTGCCATGGAACAAGACCAGCCTTCAGAATTTTTTCTTGCATCGCCTTATTAGAGAGAATTTCATCGATTGCCTTAAAGAGTTTTGCAGTCACTTCTGGAGGCATTCCTGCGGGACCAACAACACCCCCTAAAGAACTACAATCATAGCCTTTAAGGCCTAATTCATTGAGTGTGGGGTAGTTGGGGCGGTTTGGAATACGGTTTAAGTTAGAGGTTGCTAAAACATTCGCTTTCCCAGCATCTACGAAATTTAAAATAGATGGACCAGAGCCAAAGGTAAAGGTAACTTCGTTAGCTAATAATGCAACTGCTGCAGGCGCCGCACCTTTGTAAGGAACATGGGTCATCTGAGTGCCTGTCATTTGACTCAGCATTGCACCAGCCAAATGAATACCATTACCAACACCAGGAGAACTGTAGGTCACTTTACCCGGGTTTGCTTTAGCCATCGTAATTAAATCATTGAGTGATTTGATACCTGATTCAGGAGTAACAGATAAATAAAAGGGGAATTTAACGAAGGAAGAAATATAGGTGAAGTCTTTGGCTGGATCATATGGAAGAGTCATTAGAACCATGTTTACATCTAAAGCTCCAGTGGATACCATGGACAAGGTATAGCCATCAGGCTTTGATTGCCGTAAAAAATTCATAGCAATGGTACCGTTTGCCCCAGCTTTATTATCAACAATGACTGAAACCTTGAGTTTTTCCTCAAGTGCTTGCGCAAGCATTCTGCCAGCACCGTCTACACCGCCACCAGGAGCAAATGGCACAATCAAGCGGATTGGACCATTAGGCCATTCATCGGCGGCGTATGCGAATGTGCAATTGATGAAAGCGCAGAAAGAAATAATCCATACACTGATATATCGCAAAGATTTCATATTGTGTTGCCCCTAGTATTTTTATAGTAATTACAGCAATCTTCTTTTAGTTGTTACATAAACTCCACTTTTGCAACATCGCCAGGCTGGACGGTAAGTAGTAAACCTTCTTCTCTTCCCTCGCCAGGTGTTAGGTTAATAAAGCGGCGTGGAACAAACGGAGGAACTGAGCAGACATCTAGTGGATCAAGGTCTACGGAATATTTTTCACCTAGGCCCCAAATAATTCGCCATTGACCTTTAATTGCTACAAAAGTTTCATTAGTATCATGGTTATGTAGTTTGGGCCCATTTCCAGGCTTTGCCTCTACATAGGACATTTGAAAACCCTCAGAAATTGGAATGGCTGACATCGGCTCTTTACCGCCATCAACAATAAGACCGGTGCCAACTACGAGATAATTTTTTCGTTCGTTGCCAGGTAACAAACTATCTGGATATCGATCTGGAGGATATTTGAGATTGCTATGCCGAGCAACTCGATGGTTCATTTGCTCTGGAGATAATTCTTTAATCTCCATTTCATATTCTTTTAATTCAGACATTTTTATTTACCTTGATATCATTTATCGAATCAATCTTTAGAGTACCGAAGTACCTATTGATTACTCAATGATAATATTATTGAAGAGAATAATTACATATTAGGGTTTATGCTAGGGATATGAAGCCAATCAAACAGTTAGATACAAGAGATTTTTTTACCCAGGCTCAAGGTCGAGAAGTTCCAGCTAGTATTTGGATGCCTCATGAGACGACAGAGCCATTACCTCTCATCTTAGTTGGTCATGGTGGAAGTGGTCATAAAAGATCACAACTTGTACAAGATGTAGCTACAGCATTGTTAAACGACTTTGAAGTTGCTGTAGTTGCTATTGATGGGCCAGTTCATGGATCAAGAAGAGAAATCTTTAATGATGGGCCAGTAGTTCGACAAGAATTTCGAGATCTATGGACTTCTGGTTTAAGTGTTGATCCGATGATTGCGGATTGGATGTCATGCATAGATTACTTATGCCAAATGCCAGAAATTGATGCTACAAAAATTGGGTGGTACGGCATTTCAATGGGCACAGCATACGGTATCCCACTGGTTGCTAAAGATCAACGAATCAAAGTGGCAGCACTTGGTATGTGGGGTACTTGCCGGGAACCAGCACATCGTCTAAAAGAGGATGCGGCAAGTATTGCAATACCCGTTCTTTTTCAAGTAAAAGAACAGGACGAAATATTTACTCCCAAAGGCCAGCAAGAATTATATGATTGCCTTGCAAGCCAGGAGAAGACATGGAAGTCGTACCCTGGTGGGCATACAGACCCCAAAGATCAGCAATTGAAAGATATTGTGCAATTTCTCATGCATCACTTGATGGACCAGTGTGACTTTGATGCTAAATAAAACTGCTCTTGTAACAGGCGCTTCATACGGCATTGGTCAAGCAACTGCAATAGCTTTAGCTAAAGATGGATTTGACATAGCGATTACTGATCTAAACATAGAGTCCCTAAAAAGTACGCAATCAGCTATTGAGGCGTTGGGTAAAAATGTTATTTCAATTGCCTTAGATATTAGAGATCAGTCTCAAATTGATGAGGCTTTAATTCAAGTTGAAAAAGCATTTGGAGGATTGTATTTGTTGGTCAATAATGCCGGAGTTCCTTCTCTAAGAAAATCCGCTATTGATATACATCTTCAAGAGTGGGAGGAGCTAATGGCCGTTAATCTCACGGGAACCTTTTTCATGACAACAAGTTTTGGTAAAAGACTCATTAAGCAAGGCACGGGTGGATGTGTCGTGAATATCGGTTCAACACATGGTCAGGTTGGCTTTAAAGGTGCAAGCGCGTATGGAATTGCAAAAGCCGGAATTAGCCACCTTTCTAAAATGTTGGCGATTGAATGGGCGCCATACAATATTCGGGTTAACACAATTGCGCCAGGGTCAACTTTTACAGAATCGAGAGCCCCGAGCTTTTCCGAGCCCAGTCGAAAAAAAGAGCTATTGAGTAGAGTACCTTTAAATCGCTTTGCCAAGCCAGAAGAAATTGCCGAAGCTGTGAAATATCTAGCCAGCCCATTAGCTAGTTACACCACTGGGCAAACGATTTTAATTGATGGTGGTTTAACTGCCGCATAAGAAAATTCGAGCTTGAGTCACCCTTAAGATATCCCTAATCAATATAGGTTTTTAATAAAAGTAATAAAATAGTTAAAAATGTAAACTAGGGTTTAATATGAATCAACAACGAAGAAATTTACTGAAACATTCTATGGTATTTGGCCTCATGGCAACTGCTGGGCTCATTAGTACGAGTCAAGCCCAAGAATGGAGTAAAGCCGCTTTTGACGGTAAAAGTTTAGATGATGTGTTTAAGGCCCTAAATACTGCAACTCCGGAAAAATCTTCAGCGATTACTCTGACTGCGCCTGATATTGCAGAAAATGGCGCTGTAGTCCCTGTAGGCCTAACAACCTCGTTAAAAGCTGAGCAAGTCGCCATTTTGGTGGAAAAAAATCCAAATACCTTAGCTGGTCAATTTTATTTTCCTGCAGGAACTGAGGCATTTGTAACCACACGTATCAAAATGGCACAAACCTCGAATGTCTATTTTTTGGTAAAAGCTGAGGGGAAGTGGCTCATGACGATGAAAGAAATTAAAGTGACTTTAGGTGGTTGTGGGGGCTAATCGTAGCGCCCCATCATCAACTTTCTAACTAGAGGAATTAACATGCCAGATCCAATGCGTATTCGAGCTTCAGAAAAAGACGGAATTGTCGACGTCAAGATTTTAATGAGACATGATATGGAAACCGGTCAACGTAAAGACGCTGCTGGTAGGACAATCCCTGCTTGGTTTATCAATCAAGTCAGTGCGAAGGTGCAGGGGCGTGATGTTTTTAATGCTAATTTGGGTTCCGCTATCTCAAAAGATCCTTTTTTAAACTTTAAATATAAAGGATCTAAAGGTGATAAGTTGACTGTTACCTGGACTGACTCCAAAGGTGAAAAAAGAACTGATGAGATATTGGTTTCCTAGAAAATATACCTACATGAATGTCATCTCAAAATCGTGCCTATCTTTTTATTGCCTTCTCAATATTGCTGTATGGCCATTTTTTAGCTTTGCGCAAACTACTGCAGATGAAATTGCAAAATATCGCGAGATGATTGCTGACGGAAACCCCTCTGAGTTATATGAGATGGCAGGTGAAGAATTATGGAAAAAACCTGCAGGACCTAAAAATATTAGTCTTGAGCAATGTGATTTGGGTATGGGGCCTGGTGTGGTGGATGGCGCTGCTGCGAGATTGCCAAAGTACTTTAAAGATACCAACCGCGTACAGGATCTTGAGTCGCGACTGATGACTTGTATGGAAACCTTACAGGGAATATCTGCGCAGAGTGTCATTGACGCGAAATTTGGTGCAGGACCAAAAAAAGATATGGATGCCATCGTGGCTTTTGTAGTAACTAAATCTAAGGGACAAAAAGTCAATGTCAGCATAGCTCACCCCAAAGAAAAATCGATGTATGAGATGGGTAAGAAAGCATTTAATTTCCAGGGTGGCCCTTATGATTTCTCCTGCGCTTCTTGCCACAATGCTCCAGGAAAAAGAATTCGACTACAAGATTTACCAAACTTAACCACCAAAGAGGGAGCAATTGCTGGTTGGGGTTATTGGCCAGCCTACCGCGTATCTAGTGGACAATTTTGGACGATGCAACAACGTATAAACGATTGCTTACGACAACAGCGTTTCCCATTTCCTATTTATGGTTCTGACTTTACGATTGCTGTCTCGATGTATATGGCAGTTACAGCCAATGGTGGCATTACTCAGACACCAGGGTTAAAGAGATAACGATGAAACACACTATCAAAATGCCTCTTAAAAAAATATGTATCTTTGCCGCCATAATTAGTGGATTTTGTTGTTCACTTGTAACAAACGCGCAATCTACAACATTCGATAAGAACTTTACAGTCATGATGAAGGAAAGTTTTCGCACAGAAGGAATTTCGAACATCACTCGTATTGATCAAGATGCCAATCAAAAGCTTTGTTCTGATGAAAAATTCTATATGTCAAAAGTAGGAGCAATTAAAGCTCGCGAAATAGAAAAAAAGAACATGGCCTCGATTGCCCAACCAGCAGATGGCAACTATATTGGTGATTGGAAAAGTGGTGAGGCAATTGCACAAAGTGGTCGCGGGGCAACTTGGACGGATACTGCCGAATCAACGGTTGGCGGAGGCTGTTATAACTGCCATGAAATCAATAAAAAAGAACTCTCCTATGGCAATATTGGACCAAGCTTATGGAACTATGGAAAAAATCGCGGGTATTCTAAAGAATTGATCATGTATACCTGGAATCGTATTAATAACTCAAAAGCCTACAATGCATGCAGTAATATGCCTCGGTTTGGACATTTCAAGCTACTCTCCGAAAAACAGATGCAAGATGTCATGGCTTTGTTATTAGACCCAAATTCCCCTGTTAATCAATAACAGGAACTAACAGATGACTATCCATCGTCGAGAGTTCTTACAAGCTCTTGCTATAGCATCTGTTGGTGGATTGGGTTTGCATTCCCAATTTGCCCAAGCTCAAAGATCAGCAAAATCCTTCTATGATCTTCCCAAGTTTGGTAATGTACATTTCTTACACTTCACCGATTGCCATGCACAGTTATTACCCGTCTATTTTCGGGAACCTAGCGTTAATTTAGGTATTGGTTCTTTAGAAGGAAAAACACCACATCTCGTCGGTGATTATTTTCTAAGGGCCAATGGTATTCAATCTGGATCGAGGATGGCTCACGCCTTTACTCACCTTAACTTTGCAGAAGCGGCCAAAAATTATGGACGCATGGGTGGTTTTGCTCACCTAGCAACATTAGTTAAGCAGCTCAAGGCGTCAAGACCAGAATCCCTTTTATTAGATGGTGGTGATACCTGGCAAGGGTCGGCAACCGCTTTGTGGACCAAGGGGCAAGATATGGCAGATGCTGCCTTAGCGCTTGGCGTAGATGTGATGACAGCACATTGGGAAATGACCCTCGGAGAAGAGCGTGTCTTAGAAATTGTGAATAAAGACTTCAAAGGCAAAATTGACTTCATTGCACAAAATATTAAAACGACAGATTTTGGAGATGAAGTTTTTCCGGGCTATACCTTACGTAAAATGAATGGCATCTCAGTTGGCATTATTGGTCAAGCATTCCCTTACACACCCATTGCAAATCCTAGTTATTTAATTCCCAATTGGACCTTTGGTATTCAAGAAGAAAATTTACAAAAAACCATCCAGGAAGTCAAAAGTAAAGGCGCAAAACTGATTATCTTGTTATCCCATAATGGAATGGATGTAGATTTAAAACTAGCCTCGCGTGTGTCAGGCCTGCACGCTATTTTGGGAGGCCATACACATGATGGCGTACCAATACCCGTGATGGTTAAAAATCCTGGTGGCCGAACCCTTGTGACGAATGCAGGCTCCAACGGCAAGTATTTAGGCGTATTAGATTTTGAGGTAAAGGGTGGGCAAGTAGTGGATTATCGCTATAAGTTACTACCTGTATTTTCGAATTTAATCTCGCCAGATCCAAGCATGTCTGCATTGATTCAATCGATCAGAAAACCTTTTGAAGAAAAGCTACAAGAGCCCTTAGCAACAACTGACACCTTGTTATATCGCCGTGGAAACTTTAATGGTAGTTTTGATCAATTAATTTTGGATGGATTGATGGCGCAAAAAAATGCTGAGATTGCGTTTTCTCCGGGATTTCGCTGGGGTACAACCCTATTGCCGGGTCAAACGATCACTATGGAACACCTGATGGATCAGACCGCAATTACATATCCTTACACCACCGTCAATATGATGAGTGGTGAAATGATAAAAACGGTCCTAGAAGACGTGGCAGATAATCTATTTAATCCAGATCCTTATTACCAACAAGGTGGTGATATGGTACGTGTTGGTGGTCTACAGTACCGGATAGACCCAACAGCATCCATGGGTAATCGTATTTCAGAGATGCGCCTTCAGGGTAAATTATTGGATGCCCACAAGACCTATCGAGTGGCTGGTTGGGCACCTGTTAGTGCCGTAGCGAAAGAAGTTGGTGGAGAGCCGATTTGGGATGTGATCGCAAGGCATTTGCGCGATATGAAAATAGTTAAGTCGACTCGAATTAATGAACCAAGTATCGTGAGTATTTCTAAAAACCCAGGTTATCAAAAGCATTAAACAATCGAACAGTCATTGGAACCCCCACCCCTTATTTGTAAATATGTTTTTAGTAACTTCTGTCTCTAAAGGAGGGGTATTCTAAGTAGTTTATTATGAAGTATCAATAAGAAATCATATTAGGAGGATCAAAATGGATAATCAAGATAATTTTTCACGCAGGAATGCAATTAAACTCGGACTTGGAACTGCCGCTGCAACGATGGTTTCGAGTGGCGCATCAGCGGCAAATCCTGCAGATCCAAAAACCATGTTTAAGGTTCCACAGGTATTTATTCCGATTGCGGATCAAAAAGAGCAATTCCCGGTTCGAAGAATTTATTGCATCGGAAGAAATTATGCGGCACATGCCAGAGAAATGGGTTCAGACCCAACGCGCGAACCACCATTTTTTTTCCAAAAGCCAACTGATGCAATTCAGTATGTTGCGCCCAATACGATTGGTGACCACCCATATCCGACACTGACGAATAATTACCATTATGAAGTTGAATTAGTCGCAGCAATTCACATTGGTGGTAGAGATATCAAAATGGAAAATGCCTTGAATCATGTCTGGGGATATGCGCTTGGATTAGATATGACGAGAAGAGATTTACAACGCGCCATGGGAGATCAAAAAAAGCCATGGGAAATTGGTAAATCATTCGATCATTCTGCACCTATTGGCCCATTATTTCCAGTATCGAAAATTGGGCATTTCAAAGAAGGCAATATTCAATTATCTGTCAATGGTGTTGTAAAGCAAAAATCGGATTTAAAACAAATGATTTGGTCTGTAGCCGAACAGATTGTCAAACTTTCAGAGGCTAACGAATTATTTCCTGGTGATATTATTTATTCAGGAACCCCAGAAAATGTTGGACCAGTTGTTAGGGGTGATGTAATTCGGTGCCAGATCCAAAAGTTGCCTGACCTTGTGATTAAGATTGTTTAATCTTTTTAGATGAATCGCGTCTGCAGCAATCGTTGAAATTAGGGATAATAAGGATATTGTTAATAATTTCCAAGGATAACCATGCGAATTGAAGATACCGATCCGGCCAGACATGCTGCTATTGAGTATCCCATGGAAGTCAGTGCTCCTGTATTTGCACCGATCAAGGTCCTTGAAGAAAAAGATAAGGCAGTCAATATCGCCAGGCAAAATGCTCAACTCGAATATGACCGCATCATGGAGCAAGCAGAAGTATTGGTAAAACAGGCCAAGGCGTTACAAGCTAGACTTGATGCTACAGAAATGGTTCATGCTGCCAAATTTAGTTTCAATCCGATTCATGGCAAAGTCTATCACTTATATATTGATCAAAAAAATCAAACCAATCTATTGATTCAGAATGGACCAAATGATTGGAGTTGCGGCATTCCCCATAACTGGACCTATTCCTACGCAGTCAAAAAGTTAGGCGATAGCACTTGGGCTATTGTTGATGAAGCTTAACTAACCAGCTACTATTCCACCATCCAAAACAATTGTTTGACCTG
>CANHPL010000012.1 GCA_947462685.1 Burkholderiaceae bacterium
GCTACTGGTCTTGTGCGTTTAATATTGTTGTTAAAGTTTTCACTCGTGAGATCAGCAACACCTGTTGCGGTTAACTTATCTACTTGATGATTGATGTCTTGCTCAACACCTAGACTTGCAGTTAGGTTAGTTCTTGGCGTTAATGAGTGATTTAGTTTGACACCCAATAAAGCTGATGTGGAACGATCACCCAATTTTGCATAACTTAGTGGCGTCGATACCGTTGAGTCTTCTGTATAAGCATCTTGTTTGATATTGGTATAACGAAGCGCAAAGTAAGGTCTTACAATTGTTAAATCTCGATAGTTAAATGCATAACTTAATTCGCCTATATAACTTTGTGTATTGAGATTAGTTTTGCCCGTGCCTGCTTCTGAAGTTGCCACCGCATCCCGAGTCGTTGTGATATCTTTATCTTGGTAAGCATTTGCTAATTTAACCTGAAAACCTAAGCCATCAGTATTTTTATTCCATACAACAAAGGCGCCCATCATTGGATTCTTGTTGGATACATTAATACCTGTCGGTGTGTTGTTATTGATATTTTGATCTAAGAAAGCACCTATACGAATATTGGAATTTACTTTATAACCTAGTACCACCACAGCAGCTGAATGATTAGAACTTGGATTGTCTAAATTTGTATATCGTCCACCTGCTGAGATACACATATTGTTTTGATCAAATAAATTACAGTCATATCCATTCATATTAGCAAAGGTACTAGATGCAAAACTTGAATTAAATGTGCTGCGAAGTCTTTGTGCTTGAATAGCAACTGAAATTTGAGTTTGTGCTGAAGATATACCGCTAAATGTTAAATCCCAATTGACTAAACTTCCGTCTTGCAAAGCTAAAGTCCAGTTCATATTATCGTATGTTCCAGTTCTGGCAAGATCTACATTTGCAGCTGCAATATTTTGTAATACATTTGTATATTTAAGGCTTGTAATATTACTACCTTGATAAATACCAAATCTAGGACTTCCAAGAGCTCCGCCCAAAGTGCCTGTCGACATAATTAATTGACCATATGATGATGAATTAATAATTACATTGTAATTGACTGGAAGAACTCTGTAGATGCTTAAGGCTCCTTCGCTATTTCCAACTCCTTGAGCATTATTTAATGTCGTAATAGTTCCAGTATTATAGATATCGTATCTTCCTGCAGATATAGTACCAAAATTTGTTAAGTTGGTAATTGTTGTGCCACCCTGAACATGAAAAGCATCTTGTTGGCCAAATATTAATGCATTTGAATAATTTGTAAGTTGATTTATTGATGCGGAATTAACTAATAATATGCCATATGTTCCTTTAATATTTCCATTGTTATTAAGCGTTCCAATTGTCGCTCCAACGCCACCGTTAGGCCATAATGAAATCGCATCACCAGTTGGCGAGGCTAAAGTTCCCCCACCTAAAATATTTCCGAAGTTGTTCAATGTTGTGACAGTTTGAGCTCCAGAAGTACCATCGTTTATAAAAGATATGCCGCCGCTTACACCTCTTTGCCCTGCATCTGTGAAACCTGAATTGCCAGATCCAAGAATTGTGATTCCAGAATTAATAGTAACCGTTCCAATTGTTGGGCCAGCAACTTGAATTGCTGGAAAATTTGAATCACTTATATTTTGATTGATCAAGTAGTCGCCGCTAGTAAGATTTTCAGTGGCGTAAGAATTTATAAAAACAAACCCTAAAAATAAAGTTAAAAATTTATATCTGCGATTTATTTTATTTTTTTTAAAAAGAGAAATTTGAATAATCCTTATTAATGAATTCTTTAGAGAAAAGCTCAAAAAAAAGAATGAGCAATCTTAAGTGAAATGGTAAACGATTAATTTTTACTAATATAGATAATTATCCTAATTCCGTCTACAGTATTTTCGAGAAAATCTTAAAAACCCCCACCCTAAACCAACCCTGCTAAAATACCCCCAACACTTGGAGCAGAGCATCAAAAACTCACCTTAAAGTTTTTGTGGGTAGTTTTGTGGGTAGAAGGGGTTGTCAAAACCCACATCTTATTGATTAAATTCGGGAAAAAAGAGCAATCCCATTTTGTGCAGCTCCACCACACCTAGTTAGAGTAAGAAGCCACCGAGAGGTGGTTTTTTTATACCTTAAAACCCAATCATGTAATTGAGGTAGGCAGTAGCACCCGCAGTGCTTTGGAAGGGAAGTTGTTGGACTAAGACTTCACCTGATAATCTTTGGTTTTTGGCAACAGCATAATAAGCACCAGTAGTTACTAATGGCCGTGTGCGTTTTTGCATGTAAAATTGGATTTCATATACTTAAAATAGACCTCTTATGAATTTTATATATTCGAAGTTAGCAAGCAACATAGCTATTTTCTTTGTTTTAGTTTCAGTCTTTTGTATTCAGTTGCCTACACGGTATATGGATATAAGCTTAGCAATACTTTTTTTGTTTTGGGCAATTTCGGGAAATTATACTTATAAATTTCATCGAATTATATCGAATCCAGGTGCTATTGTTTCCTTAATATTATTTCTGGTATTGGGATTAACTACTTTATTCTCATCCGAATTAACTCATGAGAGTTTTAGGGCTTGGTTCAGATATCATGGCCTATTATTTATTCCCATCATCATTAGCTTAATAGATGAAAATAAATACAGAGATTATGCGATTAATACCTTCCTTATATCATCTTCTATTGTTCTTTCAATCTCTTACTTAAAATGGTTCGGTATTGTGCCTATGGATTTTATAAGAATAGACGGTAACGGCCCTGTCGCATTTAGACACAGCATTTCGCAGAGCATTTTTATTGCTTACGCAATCTACCTACTCTTTCATAAATACAAAAATTCTCAAAATAGAATTCAGATTGCGTGGTTAATTTTAATACTGATATTTTTGGTGAATATTTTTGTTGTTATTGATAGCCGTTCAGGTCAAATTTCTTTTATTGCCCTGTTTGGCTTATTTTTATATCGCTATTGGAAAGCTTCCTACTTGAAATATCTCTTGGCTTTATTTTTTTCACTAATAATTATTTCTCAGTTTGATGTATTTAAGAATAAATTCCGTCTTTTTAATATTCAAAATGAAGTTCATTTGGCACAAAGAGAACATCAAGTAAATTCCGCAGGCTATCGATTCGAGCTTTGGACCAATACTCTTTTATTAATCAAAAGACACCCGCTCTTAGGAGGTGGCGCAGGAAGCCTTGAGAGGGAGTATAAGGCCCTCGTTCCTGCGGACCATATAGTTATTGCCAAAAAATTTGGTAACCCCCATAGCGCCTATATTTCTATTATCCAGGAATCTGGTTTAATAGGGCTAGCAGCGCTGCTTTTTCTTTATTATTGGCATTGGGCCATAGCTTCGAGACTTAACAAGCGATTTATATATGGCAGTGTTTTAGAAGGCCTTATTGTTTGTTTTGCAATCTCCTCTTTGTTTAATTCCATGCTCTGGGGTGGTGAAGC
This sequence comes from Burkholderiaceae bacterium, assembly GCA_947462685.1. Taxonomy (GTDB): domain Bacteria; phylum Pseudomonadota; class Gammaproteobacteria; order Burkholderiales; family Burkholderiaceae; genus Polynucleobacter. The sequence goes on from CANHPL010000012.1 coordinate 3,468, forward strand.
GAAATTTTATTATCTTTTAGCTGGGGTTTTCTTAAGTGCTTATAAGTCCCAGCAACAAAAAATAAAGGTTGCATATTAGGCTTGGTTTTTTTAAGTTAAAGTGATGACATATGTTTCGTATTATCGATTAACATATCCTGACAACGAATTAATTAGCAAATAGACAATAAAGCAACTGTGCGACAGAATAAGTTTTTACATGGATTAAATTACTCGCGAGCATATATCAATCTGCGCCATAAGATTTAATTTACAGAAACTCACTTGAATGTAAATCTTAACCCTGCATATCCCCAATCTCAAAAACCGAAATAGATTTTTTTCGAATAGCCGATTCTTTACAATTTTTATTTATTGGTGAAATTTAAGGACTCAGCAGCCTTTAAATAATTTACCCATTAAAAATTCTTAACGACTTAAACTTTATTACTAATGATAAAATTAGCTTCATGACAATTCTTGTGACAGGCGCTGCAGGTTTTATTGGATCTAACTTCGTTTTAGATTGGTTTAGTCAATCAGAAGAAGATGTGATTTCTTTTGATTTATTAACCTATGCAGGAAACTTAGAAAATTTATCTTCATTAAATCGAAATCCTCACCATCATTTTGTACAAGGCAATATTAGCGATCGTGATTTAGTTTTAAGTCTCTTAAAAAAATATCACATCAGAGCTGTCATTCATTTTGCGGCGGAGAGTCATGTAGATCGTTCGATTTATGAATCCAAAGATTTTATAGAGACTAATATCGTCGGCACTTACAATCTTCTTGAGTCGGTTAGAAGTTATTGGAATGATCTTAATGAAGCTACAAAAAAAGCATTTAGATTCTTACACATATCGACCGATGAAGTTTATGGGTCTTTAATTGAAAAAGCCCCCGCTTTTACTGAAAATCATCCTTATGAACCTAATAGTCCTTATAGCGCTAGCAAGGCTTCCAGTGATCATCTAGTTCGCGCTTGGTTTCATACCTATGGATTGCCTGTGTTAACAACGAATTGCTCAAATAATTATGGGCCTTATCATTTTCCAGAAAAATTAATTCCTTTATGTATCTTGAATGCATTAAATGGTAAGCCACTTCCTATCTATGGCGATGGCCAACAAATTCGTGATTGGCTTTATGTGAAAGATCATTGCAGTGCTATCCGTGAAGTTTTAAAACAAGGGTACATTGGTGAAACTTATAACGTCGGTGGCTGGAATGAAAAAACAAATTTAGAAGTGGTTGAAACTTTATGCGCTATTTTGGATGAATTAAGACAAAAATCGGATGGTAAAAGTTATGCCGATCAAATCACTTTCGTTAAAGATCGCCCTGGTCACGATAGACGTTATGCGATCGACGCTTCGAAATTAGAACGTGAGCTAGGCTGGAGACCGCAGGAAACTTTTGAAACAGGACTTCATAAAACGGTTCTTTGGTATTTAGAAAATCAAACGTGGGTCAATCATGTTTTATCGGGTGAATATCATCATTGGGTTCAAAAGCAGTATTCATGAAAATCTTACTCACGGGTAAAGATGGTCAAGTAGGATTTGCATTACACAAAAAATTATTGTCATTGGGTAAAGTGGTTGCTACAAATCGGCATGAGCTAGATCTAGCAAGCCCTGATAGGATTAAAGACTTTGTCGACAAAATAAAACCCGACATCATTATTAATCCTGCGGCTTATACCCAAGTTGACAAGGCTGAATCTGAAAAGTCATTAGCGCATCAAATTAATGCGATCGCACCTCAAGTATTAGCTGAAAAGGCATCCGAACTTAATATCCCCATCATTCATTTTTCAACGGATTACGTTTTTGATGGTTTAAAAAAAGAACCTTATCTCGAAACCGATCAAGCCAACCCTCAGTCCGTTTATGGCCAAACGAAATGGGAAGGCGAAGAGGAGGTTCGTCAGTACAAGAAACATATTATTTTAAGAACAAGTTGGGTGTTTAGTTCCCACGGCCAAAACTTTTTAAAAACGATACTGACACTCATCCAAGAAAAAACTTCATTGAATGTAGTGATTGACCAAATAGGGGCTCCAACTTCAAGTGGTGCATTGGCTGATGTCACTTATAAAATTGTCAAAGCTATTTTAAATAACCCAAACTTCAAAGATTTTGGCACATATCATGTGACCTCAGTGGGTGATACTGATTGGTTTCGTTATGCATGCTTTATTGTTGATGAGGCGATTCGTCTAGGCCTTAAAACGACCATGACATCTAAAGATATCAAACCGATCTCAAGTGATCTATATCCAACCCTAGCCAAACGCCCATTTAATTCACGACTTGTCACAGATAAAATTACAAAGACCTTCATGTTAGAATTGTCCAATTGGGAAGAAGAAGTTAAAAGAGCTTTAAAAGAAATCATTCATTAAATGACGCAAATCAAAAACAATAGAAAAGGTTTGATTCTAGCAGGGGGCTCAGGGACCCGTCTTTATCCCGTGACGCAAGCAATCTCCAAACAATTGTTACCTGTCTATGATAAGCCTATGATTTATTATTCTTTAAGTATTTTAATGCTGGCAGGTATTAGAGATATTTTATTAATTTCAACACCAGAAGACATGCCACGTTTTGAAGCTTTATTAAAAGATGGCAGCCAGTGGGGGATTGATATTCACTATTGTGTACAAAAGTCTCCTGATGGATTAGCACAAGCGTTTATCCTAGGTGAGTCGTTTATTGGAAATCATCTTTCGACATTAGTTTTAGGCGACAATATTTTTTATGGCCATGACTTTCATAAACTTCTTTTAAATGCAAAAAATAGAGAAGAGGGTGCTACAATTTTCACTTATCATGTCCAGGATCCTGAGCGTTATGGTGTTGCTGAATTTGATGGGAATAATCAAGTCATTTCTTTAGAAGAAAAGCCACTAAGACCTAAATCAAATTTCGCGGTGACGGGTCTTTATTTTTATGATGAAGATGTGGTTGAGATGGCGAAAAGTTTAAAGCCATCTAAAAGAGGAGAGCTTGAAATCACCGATCTAAATCGACTCTATTTGAATAAACATAAATTACATGTGGAAGTTATGAGCCGAGGCTATGCATGGTTAGACACAGGCACCCATGAATCCCTTCTTGAAGCGAGCCAATTTTTTGCCACACTCGAAAATCGTCAAGGGTTAAAAGTTGCATGCCCTGAAGAAATTGCTTATCGTCAACAATGGATTACGATAAACGAACTTGAAGCCTTAACTGCACCTTTGCTTAAAAATGGCTATGGCCAATATTTGCAACGCATCTTACAAGAAAAAATTATTTGAATATGAAAGTGACTCCTTTAAGCATTCCTGATGTGCTTTTAATTGAGCCCTGCGTATTTGAAGATGCGCGCGGTTTTTTTTTTGAAAGTTTTAGAGATGATATTTTTAAAAAAGAAACATCATTAAATGTTTCGTTTGTGCAGGACAATCATTCCAAATCATCTGAAGGGGTTTTCCGAGGCCTGCATTATCAAATGCCACCTTATGCGCAAGCTAAATTAGTACGTGTGATTCAAGGTGAAGTACTAGATATTGCCGTCGATATAAGAGAGTCATCGCTCACATTTGGTCAATATATTTCGGAAATTTTATCAAGTGACAATAAAAAGCAACTTTTTATCCCTGAAGGTTTTGCGCATGGCTTTTTAACACTCTCTAAAACTTCAGAATTTCTTTATAAAACCTCTGATTTTTATCACCCTGAAAGTGAACGTTGTATTCTATGGAGTGATCCCACTTTAAATATCAAATGGCCTGAAAATTTGAAGATCGAACTATCCCCTAAAGATCTTTTAGGGCAAAGTTTTAAATCGAGCCCATTTTAAGCATTTAACTAAGAAATATATACGAGAAATTGACGGACTAAGAGCTTAAGCTGTTATATCTGCCATACTTTTCCACGCTTATTTCAATCTTTTGAGTGGCGATTATATTGGCGTAGATTTTTTTGTCATCAGGTACTATCGCATTGCCACAATTGTCGTGGCAGAACTCGAGCCAGGCAACTTTTCTATCATTTCTTTTTATGAAAGAAGGGTGAGTTGAATTCTTCCAGCTCCATTCTTTCCAACTTTTTTATTTCCTTAAATTAATTTCTACTTGACCTTTTTTTATTAAAGCTTAATATTGTTCAATATTGAACAATATTGAAAAATCATTAATATGGCTAAATCATTAAGGTCAATTGATCCGGATGTTCACTTTAGAGTTCTTCATTTACTTGAGGAGGAGCCCGAGTTGACTCAGCGTGAACTTGCACAAAAATTAGGGATTAGTTTAGGCGGAGTTAACTATTGCCTAAAAGCTTTGATTGATATTGGGCATATTAAAGCTGGTAATTTTAGTAAGAATCCCAATAAGTCAATTTATTTATATTTACTTACACCTCAAGGAGTTGCGGAAAAAACCAAACTTACTGCAGGTTTTTTAAAGCGCAAAATGGTGGAATACCATGCTTTAAAAAAAGAGATTGATTCACTAAAGTCTAGCTTGAAAGATTGATTTTATGAATAAATGGTACCTTATTTATACCAAGCTTAAACAAGAGAAAGCTGCGCAGGACAATCTTACCCGTCAAAACTATCAATGTTATTTGCCTTTGATCAATAATGAAAAAATTTCACAGGGGAAAAAAATATTAAGAAAGGAGCCCATGTTCCCGAGGTATCTATTTGTGCGGTTGAGCGATGACGGACAACAAAACTGGTCGCCGATTCGTTCTACCAAAGGCGTGACGCACCTTGTGAGTTTTGGAGGACTGGCTGCAACTTTGGATGACGAGATGATGGATGACTTAAAACTAAAGATTGAGAAAGCTTTAATGGTGAAAGCTTTTTCTATGAATGACAAAGTAGAGATTCTTAAAGGGCCTTTTAAAGGTATGGAAGCTATTTTTAATACTTACAAAGGTGAGGAAAGAGCGATGCTATTTCTTAACTTTATGGCAAAAAATCTCACTGCTAAATTTGATTTGAGAGATTTTAAAAAAGTCACTTGAAGTTTTATAAAGATTTAATTTGAAGGGGTAGCAATGATTGCTATCTATAAAAATATTGATATGCTGATTTTTGATCGGGCAGGGCGGTAGCGTGCTTAAAAGAGGATAAAAAATATGAAGCAAATTATCATGGTTGCAAATTTTCGGGTAATAGCGAGCTTAAGTATTTAAAAGTATGAATATTTTACTCACAGGCGGGGCAGGTTACATTGGCAGTCATGCCGCAGTCGTGCTGACTGAGGCTGGTCATCAAGTCGTCATCTTAGATAACTTTTGCAATAGCCAGCTTAGCGTATTAGAGCGCTTGGCTAAAATCTTAGGTAAACCTGTTCCATTCGTTGAAGGGGATACTCGGGATACTGAACTCGTTAGAAAAATTCTGAAAAATTATAAAATTGATGCAGTGATGCACTTTGCAGGACTAAAAGCGGTAGGCCAATCCGTTCAAAAGCCAATAGACTACTTTGATAATAACGTAGCTGGCACAATCAGCTTGCTTCAGGCCATGCGAGCGAACAACATCAAAATGCTCGTTTTTAGTAGCAGTGCAACTGTTTATGGCGCGCCACAATACCTACCTTTAGATGAAAATCATCCGACTCAAGCAATCAACCCTTATGGGCGCAGCAAGCTGCATATCGAAGAAATCTTGTCAGATATCGAGGCCTCAGATTCCAATTGGCATATCGCTTGTCTTCGCTACTTTAACCCAGTGGGTGCCCATGAATCAGGGATCATCGGTGAAAATCCTAATGATACCCCAAATAATCTTATGCCATATATAGCTCAGGTTGCGTTAGGCAGGTTACCTTATCTTAATGTGTATGGGAATGATTACGACACACTTGATGGCACAGGCGTGCGAGACTTCATCCATGTTATGGATCTTGCCGAAGGACACTTGGCAGCATTAAGTTTTATAAATCAGAAATCTGGTTTGAATATATTCAACTTGGGAACTGGTAAGGGTAGTAGCGTACTTGAAATGGTTAAAGCTTTTGAAGGGGTCAGTGGCAAATCCATTCCCTTGAGAGTTACGAATAGGCGAACAGGAGATGTCGCTGCTTGTTATGCTAGAGTGGATAAATCAAGTACTGATTTGAGTTGGAAAGCAACGCGAACTATACAAGAAATGTGCTCAAGCACTTTGAATTTCCAAAAAAATTATAAATGCAACAATCTATCTTAACGCTATTAAAGCGTCTCTGGCGCCACATCAGCCCGCACCGTCGTGGGCAGTTTGGCTTACTATTGCTACTGATGTTACTAGCCTCATTTGCGGAGATTCTCAGCATTGGCGCTGTATTACCTTTTTTAGGTGTATTAACTGCGCCTGAGCGAATATTTGAACTGCATGATGCGCAACCGGTAATTCAGGTCTTAAATCTAACTGAGCCTAAGCAGCTATTGTTGCCGCTTACGGTTGCCTTTGGCGCGGCAGCATTAATTGCCGGCGCCATGCGCGTGTTATTGCTTTGGGCGAGCATTCGGCTATCATATGCTACTGGTGCTGATCTCAGCATTAGCATTTACCGCCGTACACTTTATCAGCCTTATGCGATACATTGCGCGCGCAACAGCAGTGAAGTTATTAATGGCATCTCTGGCAAAACGGGTGGTGTGATATCTGTCATTACCATGGTGCTTACATTAATTAGTTCGGCTGCTTTGCTCATTACCATTTTAATTGCATTACTATCCGTAAATCCTTTAATTGCATTGTCAGCTTTTGGAGGTTTTGGTTTGATTTACGTCGTTATTATTCGTTTAACACGCAAACAACTGGCTATTAATAGTCAGCGTATGGCCCGCGAATCTACTCAAGTGATTAAATCATTGCAAGAAGGCTTGGGTGGTATTCGCGATGTGCTGATTGATGGTAGCCAAGCCACTTACTGTCAGATTTATAGCGATGCTGACTTGCCCTTACGGCGCGCGCAAGGTAGTACATTATTTATCGGAATAAGCCCCCGTTTCGCCATGGAAGCACTAGGTATGATGCTTATTGCTGCGCTGGCCTACTCGCTTGCTCAGCAAGCTGATGGTATTGATAAGGCCATTCCTGTGCTCGGCGCATTGGCGCTAGGATCACAACGATTACTCCCTGTTTTGCAGCAAGCTTATGGTGCATGGTCAGGCATTCAAGGTGAGCAAGTCTCGCTTCAAGATGCGCTTGAACTGCTCGATCAACCATTGCCTGACTATGCCACCCAATCAATCGCACAACCGTTATCTTTTAATCAAAATATCAGCCTTAAGCAGCTTGGTTTTCGCTACAGCTCTCAAACGCCTTATGTGCTTTCGCAGATTAATCTCACTATAGCCAAAGGAAGTCGTGTCGGCTTTATAGGTACCACAGGCAGTGGTAAAAGCACCCTACTTGATATTGTTATGGGGTTACTTCAACCTACCGATGGCTCGTTACTAATAGATAACCAAAAAGTCACGCTCGCCAACCATCGCGCCTGGCAAGCCCATATTGCCCATGTGCCTCAAGCTATTTTTTTGGCAGATAGTAGTATTGAGGAAAATATTGCCTTTGGTGTCCCCAAAGACCAAATCGACCATGATAGAGTTCGCCAAGCCGCACAACAGTCGCAAATTTCCGAAAGTATTGAAAGCTGGCCTAAACAATATCAAACCTTTGTGGGTGAGCGTGGCATTCGTCTGTCAGGCGGGCAGCGACAGCGTATAGGTATTGCTCGTGCGCTATATAAGCAAGCGGATGTCATCATCTTTGATGAGGCCACCAGCGCGCTAGATAATGAAACTGAACTAGCTGTTATGCAAGCTATTGAAGGGCTTAGCCAAGACCTTACACTGCTCATCATCGCCCACCGTCTCACGACACTCAAAAACTGCACTCAAATTATTGAGCTGAGTGAAGGCGGTATTAAACGAACCGGTACTTATCATGACATTGTCAATCAATCTATAATTACAATACAAAAGAACAAGGAAAGCTAACTTTATGCTATCTAATTCATCTATCCTTATCACTGGTGGCACTGGTTCTTTTGGCCACACTTTTGTGCCGATGACACTTGCTAAATACAATCCAAGACGTTTGGTTATATATTCGCGTGACGAAATGAAGCAGTGGGAAATGGCTAAGCTTTATGGTAATGATAAGCGGGTGCGGTTTTTCATTGGTGATGTGCGAGATAAAGATCGTTTATCACGGGCATTAAATGGTATTGATTATGTGGTTCATGCCGCTGCCACCAAAATTGTTCCTACGGCAGAATACAATCCGTTTGAATGCGTTAAAACAAACGTATTTGGTGCCATGAACCTGATTGATGCATGTATTGACCAAGGTGTTAAACGTGTGGTTGCATTGTCCACTGATAAGGCTAGCAGTCCAGCTAATTTGTATGGTGCTACAAAACTTACATCAGATAAGTTGTTTATTGCGGGGAACTCTTATTCCGGCAATAACGATACCCGCTTTGCTGTAGTTCGTTATGGCAACGTAATGGGTTCTAGGGGTTCAGTCATTCCATTTTTTCTCAGTCAAGCTGAAAAGGGTGTATTACCGATTACCGATGTGCGCATGACCCGCTTTATGATTACATTAGAGCAAGGGGTCGATTTAGTATGGCATGCCTTTGAGGATATGGTTGGCGGCGAGATTTATGTTAAAAAAATTCCGTCTATGAAAATGACAGATGTCGCATTGGCCACTGCACCTAATGCAACTCATAAGATTGTTGGTATCCGACCTGGTGAAAAGTTGCATGAGCAGATGATAGGTCTAGAAGATGCTCCCCACACCTATGAGTATGCGGAGCATTATAAAGTGTTACCAGCAATTCATGATTGGAGTCTAGACCCCGCTCGTATTAACGGTGGTACTTTGGTTACACCTGATTTTACTTATTGTTCAGATAATAACTCGGAGTGGATGAGCATAGCCAGTTTGCAGTCATGGATAGAGCAAAATCACGAGCATATAGGTAAAATTTAATGAGTGTCATACCTTACAGTCGTCAAGATATTAACCAGGCTGACATCGATGCGGTTGTTAGTGTATTGCGCTCAGACTTTTTAACACAGGGCCCCGCAGTTCCAGCTTTTGAAAAATCGATTGTTGATTATTGTGGTGCGGAACATGCAGTTGCTGTTAACAGCGCCACCAGTGCGCTTCATATTGCCTGTTTAGCCTTGGGCGTTGGCAATGGCGATATTGTTTGGACCACGCCAATTACCTTTGTCGCTAGTGCTAACTGCGCATTGTATTGTGGCGCGACAGTTGATTTTGTTGATATTGACCCACGTACCTACAACATTAGCGTAGAAAGCCTGGCAGAAAAGCTAGCAGTAGCTGAAAAGATTGGCAAGCTGCCAAAAGTCCTAATTCCTGTCCATTTGTGCGGTCAACCCTGTGACATGGAAAGTATTTATACTTTAAGTCAAAAATATGGATTTAAAATTATCGAAGATGCATCCCATGCTATTGGTGGTAAATATAAAGGTGAAGTTATTGGCAATTGTCGTTATAGCGACATTACAGTGTTTAGTTTTCATCCAGTAAAAATTATAACTACTGGTGAGGGCGGCATGGCCATGACAAATAATGCGCAGTTGGCAAAGTGCATGCAATTGCTGCGAACTCATGGTATCACGCGTGATGAAAATGAGATGACACATACTTCTGATGGCCCTTGGTATTACCAACAAATTGCTCTTGGTTATAACTACAGAATGACTGATATACAAGCGGTGCTTGGCTTAAATCAAATGCAGCGGCTGGATGAATTTGTAACTAAGCGCCACGTTATTGCTGACCGCTACAACCGATTATTAGCTGACGTGCCATTGATAATACCTTGGCAACATGAAGATAGTTATTCTGCTTTACATCTATATGTCATTCGCCTCAATCTTGCGGAAATTGGCAAAACACACCGACAAATATTTGAGGTGTTACGAGCGCTAGATATTGGCGTAAACCTGCACTATATTCCTGTGTACCATCACCCATATTATCAAAGCTTAGGATTTAAGACCGACTATTGTTTAGAGGCAGAGCAGTACTATGCTGAAGCTATTAGTTTGCCGATATATCCAGGCTTGACTGAAGCTCAACAAGATCTAGTAGTGAGGGCACTATACGAGGCAATAAGATTATGAATATCGCAGTTATTCCGGCTCGAGGTGGTAGTAAGCGTATCCCACGCAAAAATATAAAAGAATTTTGTGGTAAGCCCATGATTGCTTTCGCGATCATGGCAGCAAAAGAATCAGGCCTATTTGATCATATTGTTGTTTCTACCGATGATGAAGAAATTGCTCAGATTGCTAAAGAATGGGGCGCTGAAACTCCATTTGTACGACCAGATGAACTAGCAAACGATTACACTGCAACTGTTCCAGTAATTGCGCACGCGATTGAGACCTGTCAAAATTTGGGCTGGGTATTTGATAATGTTTGTTGTATTTACCCTAACGTTCCTTTCATTAAGATTAGCGATCTTAGGGGTGCGCTTGATTTTTTGAATAATAGTGAGGCAGATTATTGTTTTCCAGTCACAGAATATCCCTCCGCAATACAACGAGCACTTAAGCGGTTGAGTAACGGAAAGACGCAACCTTTTTATCCTGAGTTTGAAAAAACACGAACTCAGGACTTGGAGCCAGCTTTTTATGATGCAGGTCAGTTCTATTGGGGCAAATCCCAAGCTTGGCTATCAAATCCAAGAATCCACAGCAGTGGCATAGGATATCCTATTCCAAATTGGCGCGTTGTTGATATCGACACGCCTGAAGATTGGCAGCGCGCTGAACTTATTTATCGCGCACTTACTAACAACACTTTAAATGCCTTAAAAGATGGGAAATACAATGACTTTTAAAACTGAGCAAGAGGCCTTTTGGGCAGGCAATTTTGGAACAGAGTATATCAAACGTAATCAAGGCGGTGATTTGTTAGCGTCTAATTTGAATTTTTTCATAAAAGCATTGCGTGTCACGAAAAATATAAAAAATGCCATAGAATTTGGTGCCAATATTGGTATGAATTTACAGGCGCTAAGATTGCTGTATCCATCAACGAACTTGCATGCAATTGAAATTAATGTTGATGCAGCACACGAATTGGAACAAGTAATCCCTATTGATAATATTTATCAAAGCTCTATATTGGATTGGATTCCCATTCGAACTTGGGATTTAGCTCTAATCAAAGGAGTCCTGATACATATTAACCCAGATGAACTTAATCAGGTTTATGACAAGTTAGTTGCTGCAACAAGCCGTTATTTGATGGTCGCCGAGTATTACAACCCTGTACCAGTTGCAATACCCTATCGCGGCCATGCTGACCGGTTATTTAAACGTGATTTTGCAGGCGAAATTATGGAACGGCACCCAGAAATGAAGTTACTGGATTACGGGTTTGCTTATCGCCTAGATCCTGATTTTCCTCAAGATGATATTACGTGGTTTTTGATGGAAAAACGATGAGTAGATACTTAAGTTTATTAAAAAAATAATGTAAATGAAGATTGCTTTCCGCACAGACGCATCTAAGCAAATAGGTACTGGCCATTTTATGCGCTGCCTGACCTTGGCAGATGAACTTAAAAAGCAGGGGGGGCAAATTCGATTCATTAGTCGAAATTTGCCAACACATTTGAGTGATATGCTTACTGAAAAAGGTATGGAATATTTACCTTTGAGTATAGATGATGCAAAAGAAGCCTTAGATGAGTTGGCTCACGCCAGCTGGCTCGGGACTAGCCAAATTCGAGATGCGCAAGCAACCCTTCAGGCATTGACAGATCAATCATGGGATTGGATTGTTGTAGATCACTATGCATTGGATAAGTGTTGGGAAACTGAAGTCCGTGGCAGTTGTAAAAAGTTAATGGTGATTGACGACCTTGCTGACCGTCAGCATGATTGTGATGTGTTGCTAGATCAGAATTATTATTTAGATATGCCAACACGCTATGTCAGTAAAGTTCCTTCGCATTGCCAGTTGTTATTAGGCCCACGATATGCTTTATTGCGAGAAGAATTTAGAACCTTACGCGAGAAGGTTAAAGTGCGCGCAGGTTATGTAAAAAAAATATTAGTATTTTTCGGTGGAGTGGATAAAGACAACTACACCAGTTTGGCATTGCAAGCATTGTCAGAATTAAATATTACGATACAAGTGGATGTTGTTATTGGAACTCAACATCCTAATCGAGAGCAGATACAGCAAGCCTGTAATAATCATGGGTTTATTTGTCATGTACAGACAACGCGTATGGCAGAACTGATGGCAGAGGCTGACTTGGCTATTGGTGGAGGAGGTTCAGCAATTTGGGAACGTTGCTCTTTGGGATTGCCAACTATAAGTTTTTCTTTAGCTGAAAACCAGCGAAAGTTAATTGTTGATGCAGCTTTAGCAGGATTGATATACACACCGATTAGTAGACGAAATTTGGTTGAAGTTATTCGAGACCATGTGGATAGCTTATTAGAAAACCCTACATTGATTAAGTTAATTTCTAATACTGCAATGAAGTTTGTAGATGGCAAGGGTTCATTAAGAATTATCACAGCTATGGGAATTAATTTCATTAAAATAAAACAGGCGGATAAAGATGATTCAAAAAATATCTATGAGTGGCGTAATAATAAAAAAATTCGTGATGTATCAATAAATTCAGCCCCCATTTCATGGGAAGAGCATCAAAGATGGTTTGATGCAATTTTGACAGATAAAAACCGTGAGTTGATTATTGGTACGACTGAAAATCAACAGGTTGGCGTTGTCCGTTTTGATATAGAAAATGATGTGGCCGAAGTATCAATTTATCTAGTCCTAGAGGGTGGATTCGCAGGCCAAGGCCGTAATCTGTTGATGAGTGCAGAGCGATGGTTAACTGTTAACCGGCCGGAAATTAGACGCATACGTGCGAGTGTGTTAGCTGGGAATGAGGCATCTAAAAACCTTTTCCTTGCCTCGAGTTATCATGAAAATAAGATTTGTTATCAAAAAGACCTTTGAGATAAAAAATGATTACCATTAATAATAGAAAAATCAGCCCCGACCATCCTCCATTCATCATTGCCGAAATGTCTGGTAACCATAACCAATCTCTAGATAAAGCGTTGGAGATTGTTGATGCAGTTGCCAAAACTGGAGCACATGCGCTTAAAATTCAAACCTATACACCAGACACCATGACGCTAGATTTGGATGAGCGCGAGTTTCATATTAGTGATCCCAAAAGTCTGTGGGCGGGTAACTCACTCTATAAGCTTTACGGAGAGGCTTACACGCCGTGGGAATGGCACAAGCCAATTTTTGATCGGGCGAGAGAGTTGGGTATTATTGCTTTCAGTACACCCTTTGATGATACGGCAGTCGATTTTTTGGAAGATTTGGACGTGCCATGTTACAAAATAGCCTCTTTTGAAAATACTGATTTACCATTGATTCGCCGAGTAGCAGCCACTGGGAAACCCTTGATTATTTCTACAGGCATGGCGAGTATTGCCGAGTTGGATGATACCGTTCGCAACGCCCGTGAAGCTGGTTGTAAAGACCTTATTTTGTTAAAGTGCACCAGCACTTACCCAGCTACCGCTGATAACACCAATATCTTGACCATACCACATATGCGTGAACTATTTGGCTGCGAAGTTGGCTTGTCTGACCACACCATGGGCGTGGGTGTATCTGTCGCAAGTGCAGCGCTAGGGGCAACTGTGATAGAGAAGCACTTTACACTTAATCGTGCCGATGGTGGAGTCGACAGTACCTTTTCAATGGAACCAGCCGAGATGACGCAACTGGTTGTAGAGACAGAGCGTGCGTGGCAAGCGTTAGGTAAGGTTAGTTATGGGGCAACTGAAGCGGAGAAAAAATCAATTGTGTTTAGACGTTCGCTTTATGTGGTGCAAGACATAAAAGCCGGCGAAATTTTAACAAACGAAAATGTCCGAGCGATTCGGCCTGGATTAGGTTTGCCGACTAAATATCTACCACAAATAATTAATCGGGTAGCCAAGCAAGATCTCAAGCGTGGGACCGCGTTGAGTTGGGATTTAATTTAATGCCTAATACACATAACGAAATAGAGCCACTAAAAGTTTTAATTGTGGGCTGTGGCAACATTGCTGGCGGTTTTGATAAAGGTTGTAAGCTGACAGATTTTCCTTATTCTCATGCTGGAGCCTATATTCGAGATAACCGATTCAAAATGGCTGCGTGTATAGAACCTGACGAAGCTCGTCGTATTGAGTTTATGAAAGAGTGGAATATTCAGTTTGGTTTTTCCTCAATTGATGAGATGTTGAATTTGGATTATCAGTTTGACGTTATCAGTATTTGTTCCCCAACGACATATCATTCACATGATATTGAAGCTGCATTGCAACTAAGCCCTAAACTAATTTTTTGTGAAAAACCCATTACCACTTCACTGCATGATACCGAGAGATTGGTTGAGGCATGTAAAACTGCCAATGTCATGATGGCAGTGAACCATACTCGTCGGTGGGATCCAGCTATATCTCATCTTCAGGCCGATATATTGTTAGGTCGAAGGGGTGAGTTAAGGTCGATTGTTGGTATCTATAATAAAGGGATACTAAACAACGGTTCGCATATGCTGGATTTATTACATTTTCTTGTTGGCCCCTTAAGCGTTATTAACGTTGGTAGGCCTGTAAGTGATTATTTACCTGATGACCCAACCATTCCTGTTTGGTTGGAAAATGAGCAAAGTATACCTATTCATCTAGCGTGTGCACATGCTGAAGATTATGCGGATTTTGAACTTCAATTAATATTTTCATTGGGTGTTTTGACTATGGAAGAAGGTGGTCTGTATTGGCGTGAACGCCTCGCAGTTGAAAGCACTACTTTCAAAGGGTACAGAAAACTTGATGACGGTGCACGTTACGCAGGGGAATATCCTCATGCAATGATAAAAGCGATTGATAATATTTATCGAGCAATTATTAGAGATGACGTTCTAGTAAGCAATGGAGAATCTGCACTTTTAGCACAGCGAATGTGTGAAAAAATTAAGCAGATGGCACTCTCACAATAGTCATATATTGTAAAAAATAGAATTTAAGGAAAATTTTATGGATACACAAAAACTTGCATTGTTCGGCGGACCAAAAACCATTCAAATTGAATTTAAGCGATATAACCCACTAGGTCATGAGGAGGTGCAAGCCGCTAAAGAAGTGATAGAAAGTGGTGTGTTGTCTCAATTTTTGGGAGTTTGGCATGCTGATTTTTATGGGGGGCCAAAAGTGCAAGAATTTGAGCGTCAATGTGCAAAATACTTTGGTGTTAAGCACGCTGTTACCGTTAATTCATGGACGTCTGGGCTTATTGCTGCAGTAGGCGCAATTGGGATTGAGCCAGGTGATGAAGTAATCGTGACACCTTGGACCATGAGCGCCAGTGCAACTGCAATATTGCATTGGAATGCAATCCCTGTATTTGCAGATATCGACCCAGAAACCTTTAATTTATGCCCTAAGTCAGTTGAAGCTAACATTACGCCTTATACCAAAGCGATTATGGTAGTTGATATTTTTGGCCAGTCTGCAGATATGGATGAGTTGATGGCAATTGCAGAAAAGCATGGGTTAAAAGTGATTTCCGATACTGCACAAGCGCCTGGGGCACTTTATAAAGGTAAGCACGCTGGCACTCTTGCACACGTGGGTGGTTATAGTCTTAATTATCATAAACATATTCACACAGGTGAAGGCGGTATTATTGTCACGAATGATGATGGCATTGCAGAACGTTTGCAGTTGATTCGTAATCATGCTGAAGTGGTAGTGGGTGATAAAGGTGTGACCAATCTATCTAATATGATTGGTCATAATTTCCGCTTGGGTGAAATTGAGTGTGCAATGGGTATTGAGCAACTTAAAAAATTAGGTGATTTTGTTGAGTCGCGTCAAATTTTGGCAAATAGATTAACTGAAGGATTAAAAGGTTTGCGTGGCTTACGCACACCAGTCGTTAAAGCTGATAGAACTCATGTTTACTATGTATATCCGCTCATATTAGACCTTGAAGAACTCGATGTCAGCCGAGATCATATTCATACAGCACTTCAAGCTGAGGGAGTTACTGTGAGCAAACGGTATCAAAATATCCATTTGTTACCTATGTACCAAAAAAAACAGGCCTATGGCTCGAATGGATTTCCCTGGACTTCTGATATTTGTCATCGCGACGTAAGCTATAGCAAGGGTATTTGCCCAGTAGCGGAAGAATTGAACGACTCGACTTACATAGGTTTCGGGATGTGTGTCTATGATCTTACGGATAAAGATGTGGATTTAATCGTCACGGCATTTCATAAGGTATGGGCCAATCTTGATGTACTTAAGTTAAATGGCTCCGTTGCCAATAAAGTCTGAGGTGGTGGCTATGGCTGAGAACAGTTTTTTCCTAAGTGGAGATAAAGTTCTACTAAAGCCATTTTCAACGTCTGATATCAATGACGATTATGTTGGCTGGTTGAATGATCCGAATGTGGTTAGATTTAGTAATCAGCGCTTTCTTAAGCATGACATGGAGAGCTGTCTGCGATATCAAGCTTCGTTCGAGGGGACGGATAATCTGTTTATGATTGTTCGCCGTTTGTTGGATGATCGTCCCATAGGTACTGTAACAGCCTATGTTGCTCGTCATCACGGTACGGTTGATATGGGTATCATGATCGGAGATCGGTCAGTATGGGGTATGGGGTATGGCCAAGATGCATGGGGCACTTTGATGAACTGGTTTTTGGGGCGTGAAGATATTCGCAAATTAACCGCAGGCACGCTAGCATGTAATTTTGGCATGATCAAGCTGATGGAACGCTCAGGCATGTCTCTGGAGACTGTGCGAAAAGCTCAAGAGATTGTCGAGGGGCATCCAGAAGATATATTGTATTACGCTAAATTTCATGGCTCTTAATCTCACAGCTACTACATCTGTGGTCTGCCATGATGCAGGTGCCGCCAACGTAATTCTGGCATGGATACGGGCGCAGAGAGATTGTAATTGGCGAATAACCATGCAAGGTCCTGCTGCTAAAATTTGGCTGGCTCAGGACATTCCTATTGCAGAAAGCTATCAGACAATTGAGCAGGCGTTAGAAGGGGCGGATGTTCTGCTCAGCGGAACAAGTTGGGCAAGTGCTCTTGAGCATGAGGCACGTCGCCAAGCCAAGGCGCGTGGATTGAAAACAATCGCGGTCATTGACCATTGGGTAAATTATAAAGAACGGTTCATCAGGAAGGGTGAAATTATCCTCCCCGATGAGATTTACGTTACGGATGAATATGCACTCCTGGAGGCCAAAAGATGTTTCCCAGATCTTCGCATACAAATTAAACACAATCTGTATCAGGAAGAATTGGTGAGGAAAATTAGTCCACTATCTTCCCTTGATGACGAGGTTTTGTACGTTCTCGAGCCAATATTAGGTGCAGAATGGTGTAAAGAGCCTGCAGGCGAGTTTCAAGCTTTGGATTATTTTATAGCTAATATTAGCAGGCTAGGAATCAGACGAAACGCAAAGATTCGGATCCGGCCTCACCCCTCTGATGCGTCTGGGAAGTATGATGAATGGCTGGCAAGCCATCGTGAATTAAATGTGGTATTGGATGACTCGCCGACATTAGCATTAGCAATTGGAAAAGCAAAATGGGTTGTCGGTTGCGAAACATATGCGATGGTCGTAGCTTTATTCGCAGGAAGAAAAGTGGTCTCAACCTTGCCGCCTTGGGCGCATCGATGCAGATTGCCGTATAGTGCAATAACTTCTCTAAGGGATTTGGAATGATCTATGTTGAGAAGCTGGGATTTTTTCATTTGCTGATCTTGCGACTAAGCAAAGAGCACGTTTTTTATAGCAGCAAATCAATACCAATGCGATTGTTTGAGAAATTGAACATAAAGGTAAATGCAAAAATAATAACTTTTGGCGATGTACAAACAGCTACCAATATTAGAAGGGAAGCCTACCAGACGGCCGAGCTATATCTGGGCAGAATTAAGGGTAAACAATGGGCAGCGGAATTGTCCAACCACCTGGGAATAGATTTTTCCCTCATCGCAAAAAAATTCTTTTTTGATGTGTTGTATACTAAATATGAATTCATAGAGCTTGCGCTGAGGTACGCGCAAGAACATCCCGATGAATCACATTTGATTTACGTCGATAAGCAATTTCTTGAGCCATACGAAGATAAATTAAAAGAAACAGTTAAGGTTCGAATTTTAAGGGCTTTTGACGCAATTAATTTTCTCACGATTTTTCTGCTACCCGGCTTCTTAAATGTTTTTTGGAGAAAGAATGGCGTAGAAGGGGACAAGTGCTTTAATAATCAAATAGTCTGTGGGATTGATGGCGAGAAACTGTATGAAATGTTCAGCAATATATTCCAGTCGTATCCATCGAAAGAATTTGTAATTGAAAAAAATCGCGTAATTGGGGAATTTAGCAATGAAAGGCTAAGTGAGTTACAAATAAAGGTATTGGGTTTGACTAGGGATGATTATCTATATTTGAAAGATGCAGCATATAAATTCATATTTTGTAGTCTAAAACACTATAAAGAAATTTCAATATATGGGAACAAGTTGTTCTGGATTTTTAAAGCCCTTATTGTGGGAAGAGCGGCAACGATTCAAGGAGGCGGCAATCTTTTTTTCACTTACGAGCATTCCTTGTTAATGCAAGATGTGCGAAACGAATTTCTTAAATTATGTGGGAATCGATCTATTTTCGTGCCGATGAATGCACATGTTACACCGCGATATTTTCATTATGAAATATTTATTAATTATGATGTAATCTGCGCTGCCGGCAAACATATTGAAGACTTATATCAAGAGAGAAAATCATTAACAAAAATTTTTCTACCAACGGGTTCGTATGACAGTCATCCTAGGTCAGACATGGATCAAAATAAGGCAGAGAGAGTTGCGTGCCTAAACGCATTTAAGGGAAATTTTGTAGCGATAACGATTCTTTCGCCGGGCATTTGTGATCCAACGTATAGCCATGAAGTCAAGTTAATGAAGCTTGCGCGTGATTTGTCTCTGCAGCAAGGGGTGAAAGTGTTTATCAGAATGAAACCAGTTCTACCTATTGCTAAATATGCCGATTTTTATGCTACGCATACAGCAGAATGTAATTCGATATTGCTAACGTTTTCTGAATATGAGCTAACGGACTTTCTCGAAGTGACTGATTTATTTGTCACGTCAATATCCAATTCGGCTTGCGATTTGGCGTTATGCGGAGGTCAGGTCATGTTTATAGATTACATGAAGGAGCGAGATCTGCAATTATTCAGATCAGTGGTAAAGGAAGTTGTATTTACTGAGGAAGAGTCTTTTCAGGCAATTATGGATTGGGTTAATGACATCGAGCACGGGCAATCTCGAGCAAAGCTTAAGAAAGATAACCATAAACTTACTAATTATCTTGGTTATCAATTTGCTGATTTCGAGTCTTATAGGGAAAACCTATTGACGCAACTGCGCTTAACGTTCAAAAATCATCCTGCCCTCGTGTCGGTTAAAGGGCATCAATTTGGCGCGGCTGAGAGTGCCCACTAAAGCTATGGCAACAAGAAGGAGTGGGCCTTATGGGATCTAATTCAATAATATTGGTTGGCTCCGCAGGACATGCCCGAGCCTGCATAAACAGCAGCATTGTGCGACAATGCGTGAAGATTGGGGAGTGGTGCCTGATTGGTATGGGACAACGGGGGCTTGCCGATTGTGAAGCGGGAACACTATGCCATTAAAAAAGGAATTAAATTGAAGACTTTGATTATCGCTGAAGCTGGCGTGAACCATAATGGTGATTTAGCACTGGCACGCCAGTTGATTGATGCTGCTGTAGATGCCGGTGCTGACATGATAAAGTTTCAGACCTTTAACGCCGATCGGCTAGTCACTAACCAGGCCCCAAAAGCTGATTATCAAAACCAGAGCAGCGATGCAGGTGAATCTCAGCATGCTATGATTCGCAGGCTGGAATTGACGCGTGACATGCATGAGGCATTAATTACACATTGCGAATCACGCGGAATACAATTTTTCTCCACAGGTTTTGATTTGGAGAGTATCGATATGCTGTTGGAGCTGGGGCTGGATAGTTTCAAAATACCTTCTGGCGAGATCACCAATCTACCTTATCTGCGGCACCTTGGGCGTTGCAATAAGCCAGTGATGCTCTCTACGGGTATGTCTACTCTGGGTGAAATAGAAGCCGCATTGGATGTGCTCGAGCAGGCAGGCACGCCGCGCAGCCTTATCACCGTGCTTCACTGCAATACCGAATATCCTACGCCCATTGCAGATGTCAACCTGAGCGCTATGATCACCATACGGAATGCATTTGGTGTGGCAGTGGGTTACTCCGACCACACCTCCGGCATCGAGGTTGCTATAGCAGCGGTGGCCTTGGGTGCCACGGTGATCGAAAAGCATTTCACCCTTGATCGCAACCTGCCCGGTCCAGACCACAAAGCCAGTCTTGAACCTGAAGAGCTTAAGGCGATGGTTGCGGCCATTCGCAATATCGAACAGGCCTTGGGCGATGGTATCAAACGTCCAAGCGCAAGCGAAGCGAAGAACAAGCCTGTTGCTCGCAAGTCAATGGTAGCGGCATGTGCCATCCGTGCCGGAGAAGTTTTCAGTGAAATCAATCTCGCGGTCAAGCGCCCCGGTACGGGCATCTCCCCTATGCGCTGGGATGAGCTGATGGGGCGCAAAGCGCCGCGTGACTTCGCGGCGGATGAGTTGATCGAGCTATGAGCCGCAAAATATGTGTAGTCACAGGTGCCCGCGCCGATTATGGGCTATTGCGATGGGTGATGGAAGGAATCCGTAAATCGCCGGAACTTGAATTACAAGTGATCGCAACCGGCATGCATCTTTCGCCGGAATTTGGCCTGACCTACCGTGAGATCGAAAAGGACGGATTCCATATTGATCGCAAGGTTGAGATGTTGCTAAGTTCTGATACGCCAACAGGGGTGACCAAGTCAATGGGATTGGGGCTGATTGGGTTTGGAGACGCATTGCAGCAACTGAAGCCGGATCTGATGCTGGTGTTGGGGGATCGGTTCGAGATTTTTTCTGCTGTGGTCGCCGCCATGGTTGCTTGCATTCCAGTGGCACATTTACATGGAGGGGAGTCTACCGAAGGTGCTTTTGATGAATCAATACGACACTCAATTACGAAAATGTCGCATCTGCATTTCGTGGCTGCAGAAGAATATCGTAAACGGGTAATTCAGTTGGGGGAGCAGCCGGAACGGGTTTTTCTTGTGGGCGGGCTTGGTATTGATACCTTAAAGAATCTTAAGTTGCTTCACAGAGCAGAATTAGAAGAATCGCTTGGGATTAAATTAAGAAAAAAAAATCTGCTCATTACTTTTCATCCGGCCACCCTGGAAAATGCGTCATCTGCCCAGCAGATGACAGAGTTGTTGGCAGCTCTAGATTTGCTGGAGGATACGCTTCTGATTTTCACTCTACCTAATGCCGATACAGATGGACGGGTGTTGATAGAAATGGTTAAGCAGTTTGTGGCTGATCATACTAACGCAAATGCTTATACATCAATGGGCCAGTTGCTTTACCTTTCATGTATTGAGCATGTTGATGGTGTGGTGGGTAACTCCTCCAGCGGGTTGACTGAAGCTCCCAGCTTCATTAAAGGTACGATTAATATCGGTGATAGACAGCGGGGGCGTCTCAAGGCGGCGAGTGTCATTGATTGCACTCCGGATCGACAAGCAATTGAGTCAGCATTGCAACGGCTCTATTCACCAGAATTTCAAGCAATTTTAAAAACCGTCCATAATCCTTATGGTGAAGGCGGTGCGAGTGAAAAAATCGTGCAAATATTGCAGGATTATCCACTCGAATCTATTTTAAAAAAATCTTTCAATGATCTTGAATGTTAGTGAGGGTTTTAAATTGCCATGACTAAAATTAAAATCGATTCAGTGCTGAAAGAAAATATGCAAGTATCTGCTGAGCTCTGGAAAAAAACACTACTGCCGACAGATGCCACGCTGCAACAGGGAATTCGCAGTCTGGATGAAACTGCTATGCAAATTGCACTTATTGTATCGTCCGAGGGCATTCTGATCGGCACCCTTACCGATGGAGATATTCGACGTGGATTGCTGCGCGGTTTGGATTTAAGACACCCGCTGACTTCGATTATCGAACGTGAACCGCTTGTTGTTCTGCAAGAGATGAGCCGCGATGCCGTGATTCAACTCATGCAAGCCAACAAAATTCATCAGTTACCAATCGTCGATGAAAACCGGAGGGTGGTGGGTGTGCATTTGTGGGATCAACTGATGATTCCACGCCAACGCTCCAATATAATGATC
The DNA here is from genome assembly GCA_947462685.1 of Burkholderiaceae bacterium. Classification (GTDB taxonomy): domain Bacteria; phylum Pseudomonadota; class Gammaproteobacteria; order Burkholderiales; family Burkholderiaceae; genus Polynucleobacter. The sequence goes on from CANHPL010000012.1 coordinate 25,871, forward strand.
ATCATGGCCGGTGGCCAGGGAACCCGCTTGGGGGCCCATACCGAAAACTGCCCAAAGCCGCTATTGCCGGTGAACGGCAAGCCAATGCTGGAACATATTATTGAGCGTGCCAAGGCAGAAGGTTTTCAGCACTTTGTGCTGGCTATCCACTACCTCGGCCACATGATCGAAGACTATTTCGGCGACGGCAGCCGTTGGCAGGTGAGGATAGATTACCTGAGGGAAGACTCGCCATTGGGCACTGCGGGCGCGATTAGCCTGCTAAATCCGCGACCCGATGCCCCGTTTGTGGTTTCCAATGGCGATGTGCTGACTGATATTCGCTATGGTGAGCTACTTGATTATCATTGCCGCCATGATGCGTTAGCAACGATGGCCGTGGGACTGCATGAGTGGCAGCACCCCTTTGGTGTCGTCCACACCAAAGGGGTTGATATTGTTGGCTTTGAAGAAAAGCCCATCGCCAGAAGCCATATCAACGCTGGCATTTACGTATTAGATCCCAACGCGCTCAATGTTTTAAGGGTCGGTGAGCAGTGTGATATGCCGGCGTTGTTCAATCGACTGCAAGAGACAAACGAACGTACTATTGTCTATCCGATGCATGAGCCTTGGATGGACGTGGGGCGGCCTAGCGACTATGATCAGGCAAACAGCCTTGATTAAAATTCCAACCAAGAAAACGAAAAGCGAATGAATCTAAAATGATTGAGGGTGGGCGTGTTTTGGCAATAATTCCAGCGCGTGGCGGCTCAAAGGGGTTGCCAGGAAAGAATGTTCGTGATCTGTGTGGCAAGCCACTTATTGCATGGAGTATTGAGCAAGGGTTGGCGTGTGAATATGTTGATACGTTACTGGTAAGCACCGACAGTGAAGAAATAGCAACTATCGCGGCGCAACACGGTGCCAGTGTGCCATTTCTCAGGCCTGCAGCTTTGGCGGGGGATGCGGCATCAAGTATTGATGCTCTTCTGCATGCAATTGATTATCTGGCTGTGATCGGTGATGATTACGATTACGTAGTGCTATTGGAGCCGACTTCACCATTGAGGGATGTGTCCGATATCTCAGGCGCATTGGAACTGCTTATCGAAAGCAATGGAGCGGAGAGTGTTGCGGCTGTTGCACGGGCTGAAGCCTCTCATCCATCCTTTCTTTTTGTTGTTCAAAGTGGATTGTTACGACCAATGTCGGGTTCGCAACCAACGGGATTGAGGCGGCAGGATATTAAAAAAGATTATTACTATCTTGAGGGTTCAGTCTATGCAAGTAGCGTAGCGACCTTAAGAGAAAATAAAAGCTTCTACCATGCAGCCACTGCTCCCTGGATTGTTGATAGATATAAGGCGTTTGAGATTGATGAATTAATTGATTTTATTGCAGTAGAAGCGTTGATGAAGGCCAAACTTGAAGGAGTTTTGAAATGAGCAGTTTCCAGGAGCGTTTGCTTAAGGTTATTCCCGGCGGCGCGCATACTTATTCGCGAGGTTATGATCAGTATCCTACTAATGCGCCTCAGATTCTTTCCCGCGGTAAAAGAGCCTATGTGTTCGATCATGCCGACAATCGCTATCTTGACTACGGTATGGGGCTGCGAGCAGTGAATGTTGGCTATGCTGAGGACGAGATTGACGAAGCGGCAATCCGACAAATTCGGAACGGTAATAACCTGACCCGGCCATCCATGATCGAACTGGAAGCTGCAGAACTCTTGGTCGGTATGATTGATTCTGTGGATATGGTGAAGTTCACCAAGAATGGCTCCACCGCCGTCTCTGCTGCAATCAAGTTGGCTCGTGCTTTTACCGGACGGGAGTTGGTCGCTCGCTGTGCTGATCAGCCGTTTTTTTCGTATGACGATTGGTTTATTGGTTCTACTCCGCTAACACGTGGTATCCCTCAAGAAACCATTCAACAAACCAAGATGTTTCGCTATAACGACATTGCCTCATTAGAGATGTTGATTGCTGAATATCCTGATCAGTTTGCTTGTGTTGTATTGGAGCCAGCAGCACTAGAGTGCCCCGCATTGGGTGCGGATACTTCTGGATGTTGTGGTCAAGCTTTATGCACGCGTGATTATGCTAGCTCGACAGACAATTACCTCCAGCAAGTGCAACATCTATGTAAAAAACATGGCATTGTGTTTGTACTTGACGAGATGATTACAGGCTTTAGATGGCATATGAAGGGTGCACAACATATTTATGGTGTTACGCCTGATTTGTGTACTTTTGGCAAGGCAATGGCTAACGGATTTGCAGTGTCTTGCGTAGCAGGTCGGCGAGAGATTATGGAGTTGGGATCTATAGATTTTGAGGGACGCGAGCGAGTATTTTTGTTGTCCACCACCCACGGTGCTGAAATGTCTGGGCTTGGCGCCTTTGTAGCGACAATGGATTTTATGCAGCGACATCAAGTGGTTGAGCACTTATGGAATTACGGACAAAAGCTTATTACAATGATGCAGCGCCAAGCAGAAGCACATGGTATTGCTGATTACTTTAAGGTCGGCGGGGTTGCGTGCTCACCATATTACCTCACCCAAGACACAACCGGTGCCAGTTCATTAGCGTTGCGCACGCTTTTCTCTCAGGAGATGATACGAAACGGTGTGATGATGCCTTGGATTGCACTTTCATACCGGCATGGTGAAGAGGAGCTTGCCATCACCGAGCGTGCCATTGATATTACGTTTGCAGTCTATCGTAAGGCATTGGATGAAGGCGTTGATAAATATCTTAAAGGCCCTGTTATCAAGCCAGTGTTCAGAAAATATAATTAACTGACGATACACTCTGTACTGTAATTTTTTTTGGAGCAATTGATGCTAAATAACAAAGTCATTGTTGTGACTGGAGGGGCGGGTCTGCTGGGTCGCCGTTTTTGTGTTGCGGCAGCCGAACATGGCGGATTGGTAATTGTCGCTGATTTAAACTTGGTTGCTGCTGAGAGGGTTGCAGAAGAAATTAGAGCAACAGGAGGTCGAGCCGAGGCTGCAACTCTGGATATTACGGATACCGATTCAATGAATGCTCTGATTGCTTCTCTCCATGACCGACATGGGCGTATTGATTCAATAGTCAATAATGCCTATCCACGGAATAAAAAGTGGGGGCGCAAGCTTGAAGATGTGACTTATGTCGATTTTTGCCAGAACGTAAGTTTGCATTTAGGCGGCTACTTTCTGGCTGCCCAGCAATTTGCGCTGTATTTCCGCGCACACGGCGGCGGCAACATCGTCAATATGGCATCGATTTACGGCACAATGGCACCTAGGTTCGAAATTTACGCTGAAACTCCGATGATAATGCCAGTAGAATATGCCGCCATTAAATCTGCAATTATCCAGATTACCCGTTATTTTGCGCAGTATTTCAAGGCTGATGGAGTACGCTGTAATGCGCTTTCACCCGGTGGAATTCTGGATCAGCAGCCTGAAGCTTTTTTGCAAAAGTACAACAGTCATTGTGGCGCAAAAGGCATGCTCGAAGCACAGGATATCGCGGGAACTTTAGTTTATCTTTTGTCCGATGCTTCCAGGTATATGACCGGACAAAACCTAATTGTGGATGATGGATTTTCTTTATGACGATGATTGAAGTTATATGGGGTATCGCACGCACATTTGCTTGCCAAGTTTACTCTTGTTTCGCATATGGTTCTAGCTGCAATGGCTGCAAGGAGATAATCCGAAAGCAATTGAAGCTGAACATAGAATGTTGCAAATTTTTTGTTCTAACTACAAAGGATTGATAATGTTTTCCAATCAATTAAAGCGCTGTTCACGTTGCCTGCTGCCAGAAACCTATGAAACAATCGAATTTGATGCGGAGGGTGTTTGTAACCTTTGTCGTGGCGCTGAGTTCAAGAAAAAAGAAGTTGATTGGGATGAGCGCAAGAAGCTGCTTGATCGTCTCATTGAAAAGTACCGTGGCAAGGGAGATTATGACTGTATTGTGCCTTTTTCAGGGGGTAAGGACAGTACATTCCAGCTCTATTACCTGATGAAGGAATACGACTTGAAGCCCCTCGTAGTTCGTTTTAATCACAGCTTTATGCGCTCTACCCTTGAGGAAAACAACCAGCGAACACTAAAAAAATTGGGCGTTGACGTGCTCGAGTTCACGCCAAACTGGCAGATCGTCAAACGCCTGATGCTCGAGTCTTTCAAGCGTAAGACAGATTTTTGCTGGCACTGTCACTCGGGAATTTATACATACCCACTTCGTATCGCGGTTAAGTTCAACATCCCTCTTCTTTTCTGGGGTGAGGCCTTGTCAGACCTTTCGGGATATTACGATGCTCTCAACGATGAGATCGAGTATGAGGATGAGAAAAAATTCAACATGGTGCGCAATCTGGGGATTTCGGCTGACGACATGTGGGGCATGATTAACTCGCCCGAGAATCCTGTTGATAAGCGTGACTTGATCCCTTACACCTACCCGACACTGAGGGATTTGAAGGCGATTGGTTATAACTCAGTATGTCTAGGTAGTTTTATTCCGTGGGACTACACCAAGAATACCGAGGTCATCAAGCGCGAATTGGGTTGGCAGATTGACGAGCTGGAAGGGGTGCCGAGGGAAATCAACGGCCACGGTGAAAAAATCGAGTGCTTCATGCAGGGGACTCGTGATTACATCAAATTTATCAAACGGGGTTATAGCCGAGTTGCCCAAATTAATGCGTTCCATGTCCGGAGCGGACGCATGACAACAGAAGAGGCAAGAAAGATCGACACTGAGTTTGATGGCCAGCGTCCGCCTTCCCTTGATGTGTTTCTGGAATATATGGGTTTGACCGAAACAGAATTCAACGAAATTGTGATGGCTACGGCTATTCCGCCATACCATCATGACTTTGCTGCTAACACGACGGCAAAACCGGCATGGGATGCAATCCAATGGTACCGTGAAGATAATCGCAAAAAAACATGATAGGTATTATCGACTATGGCATGGGTAACCTTGGTTCGGTGACGAATGCCCTGGATCATCTGGGATTGGAGGCAGAAATTGTCGATAGCCCGAGTAGGCTCAGCGTCTATGATCACTTTATCTTGCCAGGCGTAGGCTCGTTTGGGATAGCCATGCGCAGTTTGGATGCGTCTGGGTGGAGCGACGCTTTGCGTAACAAGGTAGCTGATGGCATTCCGTTTTTGGGTATTTGTCTCGGTATGCAACTCATTTTTGATATCGGAGAAGAGTATGGTACAACCGCTGGCTTGGGTTTGATCCCGGGGCGTGTCGTGCCGCTTAACCCATCACCCTCATTTCGTGTGCCTCACGTTGGCTGGAATGGTTTGTCTTATCCGGGACGCCACCCGATATTTCAGGGCGTAAAGGAGCATATAGACTTCTATTTTGTTCATTCTTACCAGTGTGTGCCAGCCCTGGATGAGAACGTCTTGGCTCGGTGCGATTATGGGGGTGAATTTGTAGCTGCTGTGGGCAAAGCAAACGTGGTCGGCGTACAGTTTCATCCTGAAAAAAGCCAGGACATGGGATTGAAGATTCTGGAAAACTTTGCTGAGTGGGATGGTACATGTTGAAGAAGCGCGTCGTACCCGTTCTGCTTCTGGCAGATGGTCGCATGGTAAAAGGCCGTCAGTTCAAAGAATACCGCGACACGGGAGATCCCAAAAGTGCTGCGCGTATCTACAATGCGCAATATGCCGATGAACTGGTCTTCATCGATATTCAGGCGGGATTGAAGAATCGTGGGGCATTGCTGGATATTGTGCGCATTGCGGCATCAGAATGCTTTATGCCTTTGACTGTGGGAGGAGGCATCACGCATATTGACGATGTGCGGGCTCTGCTTTTAGCTGGGGCTGACAAGGTGATTATTACCACGGCGGCAGTTCTGCAGCCAGCGTTGATCCGGCAGGCTGCAGAAATTTTTGGTAGCCAATGCGTGGTAGCGGGGATTGATTTTCGTGTTCAGGCCGGTAACGCCAAAGTCTGGATAAAGTGTGGCACTGAGGCCACAAACCTAGATCCTATAAGCCATGCTCGTAACCTGGTTGAACTGGGGGCAGGGGAAATTCTGCTAAACTCAATTGATCGGGATGGGATGATGATGGGCTATGATCTGGATATGGCATCACGAGCGGCGGATGCCGTTTCAGTGCCTGTTATTATTTGCGGCGGAGCTGGAAATTTTATGCATCTTGCCGAAGCTTTTCAGAAAACTTCAGTTGCCGCCGCAGCATGTGCTAGCTTGTTTCACTTTGGTGATAATAACCCTATTCGCGCACGTTCATACCTGCGTAATCTCGGCATCCCTGTCAGAGGAGTTAAGTGATGCGTCAAACGCTTACCCCGCAACAACTAGAAGTTTATGTTCTAGATTTGATGCGCCATTATTTTCCAGATGATTATCGTCCAGCCTACGCGCTTGCTCCGCTATTAAAGCGGTCTTTGGAAAGGGTGAAGTACTGTTTTTCTCACATACGCCTAAAATATTATCAGGAGGGCGGCGAAGTTCTATTTGATCATTTGAATAGCGATCACTTCGCTAGCTTTCTCTATTTTCTTGGCAATACCGTTTGGCAAGAAACGCAGGATACGGAGTTACCCACCCGTATTTTTTATTTAAACAAGGTGATGCATGGTCTCGACTTATTTTATTCCGTTAGCATGCCCGATATATTCCTTTTGGTGCATCCGCTGGGAACTGTAATTGGAAATGCGCAATATGGAAACTATTTGGTGATTTACCAAAATGTTACGGTTGGAGCAGATGAGGCGGGCATTTATCCCAATTTTGGCAACGGTACAGTTCTTTATGCTAAGAGTGCTGTAATTGGCGCCTGTAATTTGGATGATAATGTGCTGTTGGGAGCTAATGCTTTTATACTTAACACTGATGTGCCTGCCAATTCCTTGGTGGTTGGGCAATACCCCTCTCACCGGATTATTCCAACAGCACTATCACTATCGGTGGCACGTCGAGTATTTAACAATGAATGACGTACACCGCTTCTTTAAATCCATGAACCTCGTTAAACAAAGTCATAACCGGGGAAGACTAATTTAAATTTCAACTTTATTCTTGGATTCGCCCATTATAATATTGCACAAAAATCAAAGCTGTTTTTAAAATCTGAAGGAATTCGTATGAATGAAAAGCCAAGTAATTTAGAAGCTTATTATGGGCTGCCGCAAGAAGTAAAATTTTGCACTAAATGTTGTTATTCCAACCAACGTCCGTCATCGCAATTGGAAATTAAGCACACTAAAGATAGCAAAAAAGTCACGCTAGCATTTGATGAGAACGGTGTTTGTGATGCATGCAGGTTTGCGGAGAAAAAAGAAACCATAAATTGGAAAGAAAGAGAAGATCAGCTTCTTGAATTGCTGGCAAAGCACCGTAAAAATGACGGCTCCTACGATTGCCTGGTTCCTGGGAGCGGCGGTAAAGATAGCGTTTACGCTTCGCATGTGCTTAAGTACAAATATGGAATGAACCCATTGACGGTTACCTGGCCGCCCATCATGTATACAGATTATGGATATCGTAATTTTCGCAACTGGATTGAGATAGGTGGTTTTGACAACATATCGTTCAATCAAAATGGGAAGACCATAAGGGCCTTAACCAAGCTTTCAATTGAAAACCTGTTTCATCCATTCCAGACTTTCATTTTAGGACAAAAACAGCTGGCTCCAAAAATTGCGCTGAAGTACAACATACCACTAATTTTTTATGGTGAGCATGAGGCCGAATTTGGAAGCCCGATTGAGGAAACCACTTCCGCATTGCAGGACAGTAAATTCCATTCGTTTGAAAATATCGATGATCTCTTGCTGGGTGGGGTTCCGGTGGGGGAAATAAGGGAAAAGTATAAGCTGTCACTTGCGGATATTATGACCTTCCTTCCCGCAACGCGCGAGGAGTATAGCAAAGGGGATGTTCAGGTACATTACTTGGGTTACTACCTTAAGTGGCTGCCACAGGAATCTTATTATTACGCGGTAAATCATTCAGGTTTTGAAGCGAGGCCTTTTAGAACTGAAGGTACCTACAGTAAATATCTTGGCCTTGACGATAAAATAGATGATTTAAATTATTACTGCTACTTCATAAAATTTGGTTTTGGGCGCTGTTCGGAAGATGCCTCGCAGGAAATTCGAAATGGCCATATCAATAGAGATGAGGGAAAAGCTCTGGTGGCACGATTTGATGGCGAATTTCCAGAACGATATTTCATGGATGTGATGAACTATCTTGAAATGGACCCTGACTATTTCAGGCACGAGCTTACCGACAAATTTAGATCGCCGCACTTGTGGGTAAAAGTTGATGGAAAATGGATGCTTAGGCATACGATTAACGGCACTGGTTACAACGATTAATCTAATAGATGATTAAAAATACACGGCTTATTGCCCGTCTCGATATCAAGGGCCCTAATCTGATAAAAGGCATACACCTAGAAGGATTGCGTGTTATTGTTGGCTCTCCGAATGAACACGCATTACGCTATTATTTGCAGGGTGTAGATGAGTTAATCTACATGGATTGTGTAGCAAGTCTTTACGGGCGTAACCACCTTGGAGACATCATTAGGGCCGCAGCCAATAATATTTTTGTACCTATGACGGTAGGGGGCGGTATTCGTTCAGTCGAGGATGCTACACAGATTTTGCGTGCAGGGGCTGATAAGGTGGCGGTTAATACAGCAGCTATTTCCAATCCGCAATTGATCAGTGAAATTGCGCGAGGTTTTGGCAGTCAATGTATGGTCCTTTCTATTGAGGCTAAACAAGTTGGTATTGGTCAGTGGCAGGCATTCACAGACAATGGCCGTGAGTATACGGGGCTTGATGTAATTGAATGGGCCAAGCGTGGTGTTGCCATGGGTGCTGGGGAGATATTGCTGACCTCGATAGACCGTGAAGGCACTCGTAAGGGTTTTGATATCGAGCTGGTAAAGGCGGTCAGTCAGGAGGTTTCAGTTCCTGTGATTGCAAGTGGTGGCATGGGTCAACCAGAGGATATCATTGGAGTAGTGCGCGAAGGAGGGGCTGATGCTGCAGCAATGGCGGATATATTACATTATAAGCGCGCTGAGATTGGTGAAATTCGTGCAATAGCTAAGTCAGCAGGTCTTGGTGTGAGAAACTATGAACTCTCTTAATGTAACTGTCATCGACTACGGTGTCGGTAATCTTTTTAGTGTCCAGCGAGGGCTCGAGTATTCTGGTGCAACTGTAACCGTCACCTCTGATCACAAAAAGATTCTTTCATCACCTAGGGTCGTGTTACCTGGTGTGGGTGCTTTTAGTAATGCTATGCATGAATTGCATAGGTTGGGATTGGTGGATGTCATTCGGCAACTTGCGCAAGATAAGACCCCCTTGCTTGGTATCTGTCTTGGAATGCAATTGCTATTAGATGAAAGTGAAGAGTTTGGAATTACACAAGGCTTGGGTCTGTTACCTGGCAGTGTGATTTCGTTACCGGATCGAACTGTTGCAGGAGACCTTCAGAAGATTCCGCATATTGGCTGGAATGCTTTATATCCATCAAATGTTTCAAGCGACTGGAGCAGAACTGTTCTTGAAAATACTACTGTTGGTGAGGCTGTCTATTTTGTTCACTCATTCATGGCCGAACCGGTTAATCCGGCGCATCGAATCGCCGACTGTGAGTTCGGCGGACATAAAATTGCCTCAGTTATCAGTAACGCAAATATTATAGGTTGTCAGTTTCATCCGGAAAAAAGTGGTGAGGTGGGTTTGAAAATACTGCGTAAATTTTGTAGCCTGAAAAAATAAGCCTTCTTATCAGGAGTGCTATATAAAAAGCGCCAAGAAACAACTCAATAATGAAAACGTTGCTTTATATCCTTGTAAAAAATCCATTCACGCAAAGGGACTTCGAACGAATGGGTATAGAAAGTCTTGAGCAGCATTTTGAAGTTCGGATTTTAGATTGTACTGCATGGCTGATGCCTCAAGCGATTCGCACCCGAGGGGCATTAGCTATAGAACTGGCAAATTTGCACTCAATAAGGTCACTGGATGGTTTAAAAAACATACTCAAAGGCTCTTCCGGAGGTATAGCAATTGATTATGTAGGACAATTCTCACTTAAAGCAATATTACTGTTCCACTATTTTAAGAAAAATGGGTTTAAGTTAGTGGTGATGGATAGCGGCGCGCATCCATTTCCGGACGGTAGTAATATAGGAAGATTTTCGATCCACAAAGTAGTTGTTGCAATTAAAAATAGCTATATACAGCGAAGTTGGAATGCACTGCTCTGTAGAGTTGCATTAAAAATATTGCCCGATCAAACGCCAGACTTTGCTTTAGTGGCGGGGACATACTGGATGAGTAATAATCGATTTAATAATTCACCAATAATTATTGATGCACATTCATTTGATTACGAAATGTATTTACAAATCCGATCCGCACTGCCATCCCGTAATTTTAAGTATGCGGTATATCTTGATGAGAATATTGAAGGTCATGAAGATAATGCAGATTTAGGTTATTCGGAATTAGTATCTGAACGTAAATTTTTTGGAGCATTGAATAAATTTTTCTCAGGGTTCGAGGCGTTATCTGGTATACCTGTGTTAGTGGCAGGGTACCCGTCAAGGCGGCCCGATACGAGCCAACATGTTTTTGGTGGCCGTGAGATAGTTTATGGAGAAACAGCAGAGCTAATACGAAATGCAACGATTGTTTTTGCACATGCCTCCACTTCGGTTTCTTTTGCGGTATTGTGGCGACGCCCAATCGTATTTCTGACCAGTGATGAAATGAATGATAGCTGGTATCTTCCTTGGATAGAAGCGATTTGTTCAAGGTTAAACTCCCTCATCGTTAATATCGACTTAGGCGCGCCAAGACAATGTGATGCAGAAGAATGGCTTAAAGTGAATCAAGTTGCCTATAAACGCTATGAAGAAATATTTATTAAATCTAGTGAAAGTCCTGAAATTTCACTTTGGTCAAAATTTATGAAGGTAACGTTGGAAGAAGAGACTTCGAAATAACATCGGAATATATTTTCGATCATTTAAATAAAAAAGTCTGGGGTGTGTCATTTAATCTGTCTTGTATTCGCGGAGTGATGCTTTGCAAAAAATCCCCACTAGAGTTATTTAAGCCGGAGCATTAGTTGATAAATCTTCTTCATTAGGAAAATACTCTGTGTTGTTTAAAAATATTTCTTTGATGAATTCAAGTTTAATTGCTTATAGCTATATTCAATCAGATGCTTAATAGCAATGCCTATTTTCAGGGTCTTTGCAAGTTGAGATTAAACTCGAATGGTTTTCCGCGATAACTTGTGTCCAAGTTAATCGATGGCAATGGCTTAAGAAGAGAGAGTTAAAATGAATAAATACAAATTTAATTACAGAGCGAATGATAGATTTGAAATAAAATACTTTCAAAGGTGTTCTATCAATTATTAAAGTGCGTTACGCTTCGAGCGTAAATCTACCTAATTTTTTAAAGGGATTAAACATGACAATTGGCAACTCGTGCAGAGCCTTCATTGAATATCACCCCGTGATTGGATACCTGTATATACCAAATTTAAATGTAAGAATTTTGCATGAAAATGGCGGTTATTTTATTAAAACTAATAGTATGGGCTTTCGAAGTGATTTCGATTTTCCGACAGAAAAAAAAGAAGGAGTTGTTAGAATAATTGTATTTGGTGACTCATTCACTGCAGGCGATGGTGTGAAAAATTTAGATCGATATACGGATCTTCTTTGCAGAAGTTTTGATAATGTTGAAATTTTTAATTTTGGTCTTACAAGCTCAGGAACTGACCAACAGTATTTGATTTATAAAGAATTTGCTTCAAAAATGAATGCCGATGTTGTAATAATTGCCCCTATGGTTGAAAATATAAGGCGCAACGTAATTGATTCAATGCCGGCTATTACCCATGATGGCGTGCGCTTTATTAGGCCAAAACCTTTTTTCAAAATTAGAGATTCTGATTTAATCCTGCAAAACAATCCTGTACCCAGAGTTGATATGATTGCCAAAACTAAAAGGAATAAAATTAAATACATGCTTACTTTTATTCTATTAAATAAATTTCGTTACGTTAATAAAAAATACCAGATAAAAAATAAAATAGCCCGGCTATTTGGATTGAAAAAAGAACTTTTTCAGGAATACCAATCATCGGATAATTCCGCGTGGAAGCTAATGAAAGGAATTCTTCTTAAATGGATTGATGAGCTAAAAGTTCCGGTGATTATAGTTCCAATACCATGGTACCTGCATTATGAGGAGAGTTCCATTTATAGTGCTGAGAACTATCTACAGCGGTTCAAGGAGCTGGAGATAAACAATACAATAAAGGTATGTGATCCGCTGCAGTTTTTTAACGCTTTTAAATATGACCAAAAAAAAGAATTTACTTTTCTACATGATAAGCATTTGACTCAAAAAGGACATGCCGTTCTTGCTGATTCCATTTTGCCAATACTGACACAGATTTTGAAGGACTTCAAAAAGTGAGAAAAAAATTAATTGTATTAGGAATATCTTGCTTTTACCATGATTCGGCAGCAACTTTAGTTATAGATGGGGAGATTATTGCTGCAGCGCAGGAAGAGCGATTTACAAGAAAAAAACATGACCCACGTTTTCCAATAAATGCAATTAACTATTGCCTTGAAGAAGGTCAGGTAAATAATAACGAAATTGATGCCATTGCATTTTATGACAACCCTGTAAAAAGTTTGGACAGGATATTGAATTCACTTATTGCAGGACAGCCTTCAAGCAAAGAGCAGTGGGATGAGATGTGCTTGCCTCTTGTTGCATTCAAACTGTTTGTGGAAAATAAGGTAGAAAAATTCTTTAATCGCAAAATCCCTGTACTTTATTCGGAGCATCATTTTTCGCATGCATCAAGTGCCTTTTATCCTTCGCCTTTTAATGATGCTGCAATTTTGACAATTGATGGTGTGGGAGAGTGGGCAACCACTACTATAGGGCTTGGTAGGGGGGGGCGTGTGGAAATACTAAAAGAAGTCAATTATCCTAATTCTCTTGGATTGCTATATAGTGCTTTCACTTACTATTGTGGTTTTAAAATAAATTCTGGTGAGTATAAACTTATGGGACTCGCCCCTTATGGGAGTCCGATTTACAAAGATGTTATTTATAAATATTTAATTGAGGTCAAAGGAGATGGTTCTTACAAGCTCAACATGGACTATTTCGCATATGTGCATTCCCAGAAAATGGTTGACTCTAATTTTGAAAAGCTCTTTGGTGGGCCGCCTAGAAAGGCAGAGTCTAGGATTACTCGAAAAGAAATGGATATTGCTGCTTCAATTCAAGTTGTTACTGAAGAAATTTTATTCGGATTAGCTAGACATGCAAAAGAATTGACGGGTGAAAAAAACCTTGTGCTTGCAGGAGGAGTTGCCTTAAATTGCGTTGCTAATGGCAAGCTTCTTCGAGAAAAAATCTTTGACCGAATATGGATACAACCCGCAAGCGGCGATGCTGGAGGGTCGCTGGGAGCAGCATTGCTGGTCACTCACAGCTATTTTAAGAAAAAGAGAAAGCGAGCAGATAATGTATCAGATCGACAAAAAGGAAGTCTTTTGGGGATTTCATTTAGCAATCGAGAAATTCAGGCCTTCATAAATACTTACGGCCTTATCGCCGAAAAAATTGAAGGACCACAGCGTGGAAAAATTATTGCACGGTATCTTGCAGATCAGAAAATTATTGGATATTTTTCAGGAAGAATGGAGTTTGGTCCAAGATCTCTAGGTGCTAGATCGATTATTGCTGACCCAAGAAATATAAATATGCAAAGCGTAATGAACCTGAAAATAAAGTTTAGAGAATCGTTTCGCCCTTTTGCTCCTTCTGTATTGAGAGAGAGGGTTTCAGATTATTTCGAGTTGGACAAAGAAAGCCCCTATATGTTATTAGTTGCAGGTATAAAACCAGAACTTAGAAAAATAGTTGAGTGGAAAAAAGACACAGACGATATGATCCAAATTTTGAATATGCCTCGTAGCCTTATTCCTGCTGTAACTCACGTAGATTACAGTGCAAGAGTTCAAACTGTTGATGAGAATACCAATCCTAAATTTTATCAATTGTTAAAAGAGTTTGATGCGTTGACTGGATGTGGTGTTTTAGTAAATACATCCTTTAATGTGCGTGGGGAGCCTGTGGTATGCAATCCTAAGGATGCTTATCGATGTTTTATGAGAACTGACTTAGACTTCTTAATATTAGAAGATTATGTTTTTGATAAAAATAAGCAACCAAAATTTTCTGAAACTGAAAACTGGAGGGATGAATATGAGCTTGATTAATACTAGTTATATAAAAAAAAAGACAGATAAATTTTTTACGAGTCATATTTCTAAATTCCACCCTAATGATAGTAAAATCAATAAGCAAGCTCCTGTCGAAGATGTCGAAGGAAAATTAACAAGCTTTTATCGAACAAGAGAAAAATGTACACTTCAAAAAATTGATTTTGAAATTAATTTATATGATTTTGAAAAAGTTAGGAGTCAAATGAATGGCTCTTCATCTGAAAAATTATTTTCCAAGGCAATGATTTCTGATTTGATAGAGTTACATAATTTGCTTCGTAATCACTTCGAAGAAGAGGATAAAGTTGCAGATGATATTTATGTAATGTTTTAATTTTCTGTGGAGCTTGGGTTAAAGAAAAATTTATTTGCAGAACCCTTAAAATACTTGATACGCTGGAGAAATTAAATATTTAATTTTATGGCGCGCATCTCCCGAAGAATTAAACAATTGTTTTTTTGGATTTTCCATTAATCCTCACTTGAGTCATTGAGCCGCAGTGCTAGTTTTGTTTGTCCGTTTCGTTTGGATGGTACTGATGGTATCATCATTCAAGATGGAACCTTTTTCCAGTGGGTGGAGTTAGCTGTATTTTACTGGGATTGGTGGAGCAAAGCTAGCTATTGGAACCGATTTTTGGATTAGGCAGAATGCGATAATCATTTTTGGCCTTAATGTCGGGACTGGCGCCATTGGTTTGGCTAATTATGTTCCAGCTTATTCGCTTGTTGGTTAAATTCCTCAGCGAATTATTAAATATAGATTTGAAGAAAAAATGCGAAGTGTTTTACTTGAGAGTACATGGTGGGAAATCCCAGATAAATTATTATAAAAAAACTTTCTTTTATTTCAGAATCCGCTAGAGTTTGTGAATGCCGTTAAAAATAAAACACTTAACAAATAAATTGACATTTGGTAATAACCAAATAAATAAAAGGCAGAGAAATGAGTCTTAAAAATACTCCATTAGATCAGTGGCATGAAGACGAAAAAAAATGGTGGGATAAATATGGCAACTACATGACGTATCAGTGGAAGCTAACTCCATCATTAAATAAAATTCTCAGAACAGAATTAGAGGAAGATTATAGAAATTTCTTATTTAATTCTGATGAGATTTTACTTGATATAGGTTGCGGGAGTGGTTGGCTGGCTTTAAGTTTTGCAGAGCAGGGTATGAAGGTTCATGGCATCGACCTATCGCAAGAGCAAATTAATGATGCCAATATTTTAAAATCTAAAAGCAAGCTTGATAATGTGGAGTTTGAATGTTGCGACCTTATTAACTGGAACACCGATAAATTTAAAGGAAGATTCAGTAGTGTTTTTGTAAATGCTTTTGTTCATCACCTTCCAGAAATTGAGATGGAGATACTTTTTAATAAAATAGCTGCGGTGTTGAAATCGGGTGGAAAAGTTTATATGTATGAGCCGCTCACTTTACATAAAGCTAAAAATAATTTCAGCATCCGATTGATTGATAAAGTCTGTAATTTTTTATTAGCTATTTTGCTTTATATTTTGCCAAAGTGGTTTGATTTGACTAACGATCAACATAAAAGGGAATTGGCTAACGGTTACAAAATGTCGAGTCCGCATGAAAGGCCGATTAATTTAGAAATCATCAAAAAGAGTTGTGCTGATACATTTGAAATCCTAGAGATTAAAGGTTGGCATTTGTTTAGTATGGGTTTTGCAATGCAAACTATGTCTTATAAAACAACAGCGCAGCGAATTTATACTTGGTTAGCCGTATTTTGGTATTGGCTAGATAAAATCTTATTACGTTTATTCAAATGGTCAGATTTCTCACAGCCGCAAAGATTCATTTTATGTAGTATTAAATTGATACGGAAGTAATAAATTGTTAACACGCACAATTAATATTTTGAAAATCTTGTTAAACAAGATAAGAGAAATTGGTAAAAACTCAACTGTTGATGAGCGAGTAATTGTCGGAGGTTATACGTATGGAATTACACCTTCTACTGTATTACTCTTTAAAGAAAGCGATAGAGTTTATATTGGAAGGTATTGTAGCTTTGCATACGACGTGAAGATTATTGCAAGTGGTGAGCATGATTATAGGGCAGTAGCCAACTTCCCTTTTTACGCCCATTTTCTTAACAAAGGGGTTGAGAGAGATACCTTTACCAAAGGCGAAGTGAGAATAGGTAATGATGTATGGATAGGTGCGAGAGCGACTATATTATCTGGAGTAGAAATCGGAGATGGAGCGGTGGTTGCAGCTGGAGCCGTAGTAACGAAAAATATTCCTCCTTATGCTATTGTCGGTGGCGTACCTGCTAAATTAATAAAATACCGGTTTCCTGAAGAAGTTGTTAATGATTTATTGAAAATAAAATGGTGGAATTGGAGTGATGCTAATGTAAAAAGTAACATTGAGGATTTTTATCTCGATGTTAATAAATTTATTAAAAAGGCAAAATTGCATTTGAAAACCTCGAGCAGCTCTAATAGTTAGTCTTCTCATAAGATGGCTAACGAAAATATGATACAAAAAATTTTAATCACTGGGGGCGCTGGATTTATTGGATCTAGACTTGCCAATCGTCTAATTTCTGACGGGTATAAAGTCCGAGTTCTTGATAGTCTGTCACCACAAGTTCATGGCGACTCACCAGAGTTATCGCCATTGTTTCTTAGTTTGAACCCTGCTGTTGAATTTATTCGAGGAAGTGTTACTAATAGTGATGATTTAATATTTGCCCTAGATGGTATCGACACGGTCGTTCATTTGGCCGCTGAGACTGGGACTGGGCAATCAATGTATGCTATTGAGCATTATTCTGATGTTAATGTTGGGGGTACAGCATTACTCTTAGATTTAATTGCCAATAAATCATTACCTATTAAAAAGATTGTTGTCGCTTCTTCAAGAGCAATTTATGGTGAGGGTAAGTATCGATGCGCTCAACATGGTTATGTCTATCCATCTTCACGATTTTCAGAAAATATGGGGCGTGGGAACTTTGAAGTGCACTGTCCATCATGCGGCGTTTCTTCCGAGCTTGTTGCTACAGACGAGGATGCACCAGCCCGGCCAAGCTCTGTTTATGGTGTTACCAAATTCACTCAAGAGCAATTGGTGCTAAATGTTGGTCGTGCGCTTGGTATATCTGCAATTGCTTTCCGCTACCAAAATGTTTATGGACCAGGTCAATCTCTGTTAAATCCTTATACTGGAATTCTTTCAATATTTTCGACTCGTATACTTAATCAGAGTGCAATTAATATATTTGAAGATGGTAACGAGAGCAGGGATTTTGTTTACATTGATGATGTTGTTTCAATCACTGCTAGAGCGGTGGAATATGATAAGCCGTTAGTGGATGTTTTTAATGTAGGGGCAGGAATAGCGACTGATGTTTTGACTATTGCAAATACATTACAAAAATTATTAGGCGTCACAGTGCCAACTATAATTTCTGGGCAGTTTCGTGCAGGGGATATTCGTCATAATTTTGCTGATCTTAGTAAAGTGAAAAAAGTCTTGGGTTTTGAGCCAAAAGTTTCAATTGAGTTGGGGCTAGCCAATTTTGTTGATTGGGTTAAAAATCAACAAGTTCAGGTTGATCGATATGAGCAAAGTTTGCAAGAGTTGACATCCAAGGGATTGTTTAAATGAGCGATGTGATTAAGTCTGGTTTAGTAAGTGTTGTGGTAGCAAGCTATAACCATGCTGAATATCTTGATCAGCGCATGGATAGTTTAATTAACCAGACTTACAAAGATATAGAGATATTAGTCATTGATGATTGCTCCACTGATGGAAGTGTTGAAGTTTTGCGCAAGTATGAAACTCACCCCAAGGTTAAGTTAATTATCCGCAAGAAGAATGGCGGTTGGGTTGCAGTGAGTAATCAGGGTGTAGCAATCTCATCTGGTGAATTCATTGTTTTTGCTAATTGTGATGACTCGTGTGATTCGCAAATGATTGAGCGTTTAGTGAGGTCGATGAATCGCAATGCAACTGCTGGAATTGCTTTTTGCAAAAGCGTGATAATTGATGAGTCCGATAGAGTTCTTGGTGACGACTACGCAATCAGAGAGAAATCCTTCCGCGAGCGGTGTGTCGTTGACACCTTTATCAGTCGAGATGAGATGTATAGATTTTTGCTGCATTCCTGCGTTATACCGAATTTGAGTGCTGCATTGATAAGACGTTTCTGCTTCGATTCTGTTGGCGCCTTTTCATCAAATTATCGTGCCTGCTCGGACTGGGATTTATTTTTCAAAATTGCGAACGATTTTGATTTTAGTTATGTAGCCCAGCCATTGAACCGTTTTCGCCAACATTCCACAACTATTCGGAGTGCTACCAAGGGCCAAATTACTTATGACGAATTTTTCAAGTTGCTTCTTAGTCAAATTCGCCGTGACAAGCTTAGCGAGAGTGAGCGTTTTCATTTCAGACTTCACGTGATGTATTTGTGGGCGATTGAGTTGATTCGTCCTTCATTGGCCGGGTGGACTAATTTTATTCATCATGTGCAGTTAGTTAGGCAGCTTGATCCAGTTTCATTATTAGTATTGCCACTTGCCATTATTAAGCGTCTTGTTGAATTGCCTTGGAAGACGGTTACTCATATTGCTATAAAAAAGCGTAAACCCGAGTTGCAGCCAAAGAGCATTTAGTCGTGAGTATTTTTTCTCAACCAGAATGGTCAAATTTTGTCCATGTCGTCAGTACGCGACCATGGCATTGCTTCGGCTATGCGCTGGGGCTTTCGCGTCTTGTATTGCGCAGATTTTCAAATACACTGCACATTAAGCTATTTGGTAAGCGGCATCGCGGACTTAAGCGATGGCCTGAATGGTTAGCTGCTGATACTCATGAAATTATAGCCCCGTATGCTGAACTTTCTTTCCCTAAATATTCGCTTTTTTCTAAATCATGTTTAACTACTGCTGTGCCGAAGTTGCATTTTGAGGCCACGGATCCAGAAAGATATTTTGCTTTTCATCGCTGGATAGATTGTTATTCTGCTACGCTGGCTGAAGAAGCAGTTGCCGCGTCTGCCTTGAATGATGCGTTGTCTTGGATATACAATCCTCCGGTAAAACAGGATGCGGCATGGGAGACCTATTCCAGTAGTGAGCGAGTAGCCAATCTTTGTGTCATGTTATCCGTGCACGCGAATCTTTGGCGCAACCTTGAGATGGATAAAAAAAAGAAGATCGAACAATTTTTAATTGAATCGGCAAGATGGATTACCAATCATCTGGAATATTACGGCATTAGCAATACCAACAACCATATTCTAAATAATGCTCGTGCGCTAGTTATTGCAGGTGTGGTATTGGGTAATGAATTTTTGGTTGAGCGTGGGTTGGTCGTTTTTTCAAAAATGGCCAACGAGCTATTTCAATCCGGCGGATTTCTGCGAGAGCGTTCTTCTCATTATCAGTGCCTAGTGATGAACTGGTTGATCGACGCTGTGCATTTTTCCCGTACGATTCATCTGAGCCATAAATCGGCACGCATTGCTAGGGGTGAGCTTGAGGAATTGTCATTACGAGTAATTGCGGCAACCGAGTTACTCATTACGGCTATGAATGGAATGAGTGCAACTCATATTGGAGATATTTCTCCAGATAATCACCCTGTTGCTACAGTATTTCGCCTTAGATTTTTGTACTCTGACTGGTTCCAAGAAAATAAAATTGCAGTTAATGGATATCAAGATGATTGGTTGTTTGCTGCCGATTATAAAAGCCAATTAATAATGTGCGGTATGCCGACTCAGTATCCTTTCGAATATGCCACTCATGGGCATTCTGATTTGGGCAGTTTTGTGTGGAGTTTCAACCGTAATTACATTCTAGTTGACTCTGGTCGAGCAAGTTATGTTGCCGATGAAACAACAAAATTGCAATGTAGCCAAATGGGCCACAATAGTTTGACAGTTAACGGACTTCCTGCTTTGTCTGATTCGTTGTTAACGAGAGGAATTTGGCGTCCCAAACCTTATTGTAAGGCTACAGTGAATATTGAGCAGAAATTACCTAAAGGATTTATCTTAAGTCATGACGGTTTTTCCAGAATTCCTAGAGTCAAAACGCATACTCGGTCAGTCCAAATACTAGCTGATGGAATAGAGATAATAGATACTTTATTGGGTTCCGGTAAGGTTGAAATTGATCTTTATTGGCATTTTGCTCTAGGCTTGAAGCCACATGCTCATCACCCAAATCTTTTGTCTGGCGCTGATTATGAAATATTAATTGAGGAAGTTGCGAGTGGGGTTGGTGACGTTGTTTGGTTAGCTTACCCATTTTCTGCTGCATATGGGAAAGTCGAAAGTGCATATATGCGTCGCATTAAGTACTCGATTTCACTACCGTGGTCGGTTAAAACTAAGATGAAAGTAATGCAATGTGCGGAATAGCCGGCATCCTGACCTTTGATGGTTTTCCAGTTCGAGAAGAGGAGATATATTCGCTGAGTGCGGCGCTAGCTCATCGCGGGCGCGATAGTGCGGCATATTTTCTTGGTGGAGCCTCTAATGGTGGTTTTTCTGCCTATCCTGGGATAGCGCTTGGACATCGCCGTTTATCCATCATTGATTTATCACCTGAATCTTCGCAACCCATGCGCTCTCAGAACAGCGCTGCATCAATAGTCTATAACGGTGAGCTATACAACTATCTTGAATTACGATCGGAACTCATTTCAGCTGGGTTTAGATTTAAAACCGACTCCGATACGGAAGTAATTCTAGCAGCTTATGATGCTTGGGGAGAAGAATGCCTGAATCGGTTCAACGGAATGTTCGCATTCGCAATCTGGGACGAGGCAAACCAAAGTCTATTTTGCGCACGCGATCCAATTGGGATTAAACCTTTCTACTATTCGCTAACCGACACAAGATTTTCTTTCGCCTCTGAATCACAGGCGTTGGTGGCGGGAAAGACTAAGGCGCTGGATTCTACAGCAGTGGCCTGTTATTTCATGTCCATGTATGTTCCTCGTCATTTAAGTATATTTGCCGGCGTAAGCAAGCTTTTGCCAGGGCATTCGATGAAAGTGACACGACAGGGACAAGTTTCAATAAAT
This sequence comes from Burkholderiaceae bacterium, assembly GCA_947462685.1. GTDB lineage: Bacteria > Pseudomonadota > Gammaproteobacteria > Burkholderiales > Burkholderiaceae > Polynucleobacter. The sequence continues at coordinate 47,303 of CANHPL010000012.1, forward strand.
AAATACTGGAACATGCCGGAGGTAAAGTTCCGTCATCCATCGCTTTATGATGCCGCCTCAGAACTGACTGATCTGCTTGATAAAGCAGTTAAAGCTCAACTCAGGAGTGATGTGCCGGTTGGAGTATTGCTGTCCGGTGGTTTTGATAGTGGCATGATCCTTGCATCCGCTGCCAGGACAGGATTGCCGTTGCACACTTACAGTGTTGGCTTTGATGATGGCATTCAGGCAAGCGAGTTGCCAATTGCTCGGGATATGGCAGCTCGTTATGGCTCAATTCATCATGAGCGTGTAATTAGTGGCAGCGAAATAATTGGCTTTCTCGATAGCGCGCTTGGAAATATGAGCGAGCCTGTCGCAGACAGTGCCATTGTGCCAACTTATTGCCTCTCTGGTATGGCCGCCGAAGATGGTATCAAAGTGTTGTTGACTGGAGCTGGCGGTGATGAGGTGTTCGCGGGCTATTCGCGCTATGTGGCTAGCAGTTTAGAAAGAAAGCTCCTTTTTACGTTGCCGAGACTTATCCGATCTGTAATAGGGCGCACTTTGTGCACAAAATGGTTGTTGGGCGCCCGTTTAACTCACCCGGCATTGGATATGCTGGTTTATGCGGGAGGTTCCCCTTCGCTTGCAAAACGTTTTTTCCAGAATAACTCAGATTTCAGGCGGTTTCTGGATGGCTTGGTTAAGGGGGTTTTCCCGGCACCAATTTATCAACAAGCCCCATTGTATGAGCATATGTCATTTGATTTGCAAGTGTATCTTCCGGATTTGTTGTTAATGACGCTCGATCAACTTACGATGGCACATACAATTGAGGGACGTGTACCTCTTTTAGATATTGAACTGATTAAGGCGAGCTATAGTCTTTCCCCAGAGCTTCATGCTTCACCAACAAAATCAACCACACGGAACTTGATGAGGGAGATGGCTGTTTCTAGAGTGGATCCGCGAACTTTTTCCGCGCGTAAACAAGGCTTCTCAGGCCCTGTATTATACTGGATCGCTCAAAATAGAGCCGTGTTCAAGGAAGTTATCATGGCAGCAAGAGAAATTCCGGAGATTCGCGGCTGGCCTATCGAGGAATTATGGAAATCCGGGGAGAGGAATCAGACTCCAGTTTGGGCAAAAGACATGTTCACTCTTTATTGTTTCTCACGTTGGTACTATGCCCATGATTAATCAGATTGCCGACCTAGTCAGTGTTGTCATTCCTTCGCGAAATCGCCGTGCCAGATTGGCGCGCGCAATTAAATCGGTAAGCCAGCAGACATGGCCGAATATTGAAATTATTGTTGTAGACGATGCATCGATCGACAATACACCACAATTCCTGGAAAAGCTTGTTAGAACCAGCAGTATTCCAATCAAGTTCGTTCGAAACGAAGTGGCCCAAGGTGGAGCCGGAGCAAGAAACAAAGGCATTGAGTTGGCAGAAGGCCAGTATGTTGCATTCCTTGATGATGATGATGTATGGATGCCTGAAAAATTGAATTTACAGATCGGAATGATGAAAGAGAATCCATCCGCTTCTTCTGTGTCCTGTTCGTTTTTGGTTCAGCATACGTCAGGGAAGCAGACAGTAAAATACATTTCTCCCCCTAAAGATATTCAGCAAATATTAAATATGAATCACCTTGGCGGCGCATCAATGTGCCTGACTACCCGTCAAATGTTACTGCGGATAGGTGGATTTGATGTAGGTCTTCGAAGTGGTCAGGATTGGGATTTGTGGATAAAGTTGTATGATTGTGGGCAGGTATTGGTATGTAACGAACCGTTAGTCCAATATATTTACCATCAGGGTGAAACGATTACCGGTAATTTACTTTCAAAATATTCCGGACATCGTCGGCTTTTCATGAGATATCGGCATCGCATGAATGCTAAAACCAGAAGGCATCACTTAAGTGAGCTCATGTTTTGCAGAAAGGTGCTGTTAGAACATAACAGGTTGCGAAAATTAACTGGCCTGGTAGCTGTTGTTGGAGTATCTGAATTTAGGGAAAGCCTCCGCTATTTTTTTCGTTATTTGAAGTTTTTTTACAAACTTAATTAGGTTTAAAGGGAAGTACAATGTTTAAGACAGAAGATTTTTTTGCTTGTCCAATTTGCAAGAGTAAATTTGTAAATTCTTCATGTGAGTTATGCAATATCTGCTTTCCTAAAAAAGCGATTCCTTCAGTGATTTTTAGAGAAATGTACCCATCAGAACAATCTTACGAAGATGCGATGCGAGCAATTGATTTCTGGGGCGACAGTTGGGAAAAATACTTGAAGGAGTCTGAACATGAGTGTATTTATGATCTCGATACGAAAGATCTTGAGACATTAGCAGATCATTCATTAACTTGGTGTAACTCCATCAAGTCATTAATGTCTCGCTATACCATCCTTCAGTACTGTCAACATGATGATCTAGCTAATTCTATGTGGATGAAAGATCAGGTAGTGAATATCCTTTTTAGTTCACCTGATGGTGTTTTTTCAGCATTTAATCGAGAAACTTTATGAATACACTTGAATTAATTGGTCGTGATAAACCCTTGTTTGATGCCGACGTATTTCAGTATGAGTCAAACCTTTCTTCTTTAGTTATGGGGAGCCGTTTTTTGGTAATAGGCGGTGCTGGCTCAATTGGTCAGGCTGTGACTCGTGAGATTTTCAAGCGTAATCCGCGAGTGTTGCATGTTGTCGATATTAGTGAGAATAATATGGTGGAACTGGTGCGAGATATTCGTAGCACTCTGGGTTATATAAAAGGGGACTTCCGTACCTTTGCGATTGACTGCGGTGGACGTGAGTTTGAGGCACTAATGCATGCGACTGGAGGCTACGACTTCGTTTTGAACCTTTCAGCACTTAAGCATGTGCGTAGTGAAAAAGACCCATTTACGTTGATGCGCCTTATTGAAGTGAATATAACTAATACTGTCAAGACCATAGATTTGGCAAGTGCTTATGGCGTAAGCAAATACTTTTGTGTTTCTACCGATAAGGCAGCCAACCCAGTTAATATGATGGGGGCTAGCAAACGCATTATGGAAATGTTCTTAATGCGAGCGAGCGAACGCATGCCTTTGTCTACTGCGAGATTTGCCAATGTGGCATTTTCAGACGGGTCGTTGTTATATGGTTTTAATCAACGGTTTTCTAAGCGGCAACCAATCTCTGCACCAAATGATGTCAGGCGTTATTTTGTTACTCCACAAGAGTCAGGCGAATTGTGTTTGATGTCCTGTTTGTTAGGTGAAAATCGTGATATTTTCTTCCCTAAACTTAATGAATCTCTTCACCTAACAACTTTTTCAGACATAGCTGTACGGTACTTAAATGAGCTAGGCTATCAAGCCTATGAATGTGCAAGTGAAAACGAGGCGCGTCAGCGAGCTGCTGAGTTAATCGCACAGAAAAAATGGCCTTGTTATTTTTTTAGTAGTGATACCACTGGTGAAAAAGATTCCGAGGAGTTTTTTACAGATAGAGAAACGTTAGATATAACTCGTTTTGGTAGTATAGGGGTAATAAAAAATCCGCTTGAATTTGATTTGGATCGATTGAGCTATTTTGAGACTACACTTTCTGCGATCAAGGCTAAATCTTCATGGGAAAAGACTGAAATCATTGAACTTTTTAAGTACATGATTCCAGATTTTTTGCATAAAGAAACAGGTAAGTACCTGGATGCAAGGATGTAATTATGCAACGTTTTTTTTATTTAATTTTTCCTGCTAAATCAATATATTTTTTATGTGCTAATGTGCTATCAAGATTTTATCAATGAAGCTCGTTAGTGTAATAATACCTTGTTATAAAGACTCTAAGACTTTACCTAGAGCTATTAATTCAGTTGTTGCTCAGTCATACAAGCCAATAGAAATTATTGTTATAAATGATTGCTCTCCTGAAACTAAAATAATTGAAAAATACCTAAAAAAATACCCTCGTATTAAATATTTTTTTAACAAGAAAAATCTTGGTTTAGCTGCATCAAGAAACAAAGGTATTCAGTTAGCAAAAGGCGAGATTCTTGCTTTTTTAGATGCTGATGATGAGTACCATCCAGATAAAATAAGAATTCAATTGGAATACTTAAAAGAAAATACTGCAGTCACATGTGAAGTTTTAAATATTCTTCCAAGTGGGCAAAGTTATTATAAAGCAGGACCAGATCGATCTATCATTAAACCCAGAGAAATAATATTTTCCAATAAATTGAATGGAGCAGGGTTGCTTTGCAAAAAAAAATTGATCTTAAGTATAGGAGGTTTCAATCCTAATCTAAAATCTTGTGAAGATTTTGATCTTTGGTTGAGATTACTTTCAAGTGGCATCAAAGTTAAAGTAATATCGAAGCCTTTATATTTATATCATTTCAACCCCGAAGGCCTTTCTAAAAATATTAGAGATATTTCAAAGTGGGAATTGAGAGTTATTCACCAGCATGTTTCTGGTATGGATTACAATTGGCAAAATAATTTTGATTATATTTTAGTCATTTTTATTTGGCTAATGAAGCATTTACTTAGAAGTGAAGAAGCAGGAAATCATGAGTTAAGAAAGGAGACATTAAAAAATGGGATTCTTTTAAATAAATTTCCTATTCTTAGAAGTCTTTTTTATATAATTGGATATTTAAGAATCTGTTTCCTTCTTATCCTCTTTAAGAAATATGTTTTGTCAAATTCACTATTTAAAAAATTAAATGAAGCCTAAAGTATTTTTCGTTGCTACTGTTGAATCAACAATCCATTCATTTTTAATAACACACTTAAAAAGTCTATCTTTAAGATATGAGGTAACTCTAATTGTAAATACAAGCAATCCTTATTTTTTAAAAAAATATGGCCTTAAAATAAAAGTTATACCAATCAATATATTAAGAAAAATAAATTTATTTTCAGATATTTTTTGTGTAATTACCTTAATTAAAATTTTCTATAAAGCGCAACCAAATGCTGTTCATTCAATTACACCTAAAGCAGGTCTGTTAGCTATGTTAGCTGCATATTTAGTCTGCACCCCTTTACGAATTCACACTTTTACAGGTCAGGTGTGGGCTAATAAAAAAGGCCTAACTAGATGGACATTAAAAATGATTGATTTCTTAATTGCAAAATTATCCACATTCAATATAGTTGATAGCTCGTCACAAGAAAATTTTTTGATTCAAAATAATATTTTGAAAGAAAAGAAATCTATAGTTTTTGGTTCTGGATCCGTTTCAGGAGTAGATTTAAGCAGATTTAAGCCAAACAAAAATTTTTTTTTAAATGTGAGGTCTTCTCTTTCAATACCTTTTGATGCTTTTGTTTTTATTTTTTTAGGCAGACTTAACAGTGATAAAGGTATATTAGACTTAGCTGAGGCTTTTTCAAAGCTTCAATCTAAAAGTGCATATCTTCTTGTAGTAGGGCCTGACGAAGGGAGGTTTGTTGATCAAATCCATAAAATAAATAACCATAAATTAAATCAATTAAGATTTGTAAGTTATACTAATTTACCAGAGGCATATTTAGCAGCATCCAATATATTATGTTTACCAAGTTACCGGGAAGGTTTTGGGAATGTGATTATTGAAGCTGCTGCATCACAAATTCCTGCTATTGCTTCAAATATTTATGGAATTTCTGATGCAATCATTAATCATCAAACTGGCATTCTTCATCCTGTTAAGGATGTGAATGCTATCGTTAGGGCTATGGAGTATTTTCTTAATAAACCTCATAAAGCAATGAGTTTTGGAAAAATTGCTAGAAGAAGAGCGATTGCTGAATTTGACTCACAAAAAATAACTGCTTTCTGGATTGAATTCTATTCTCGTATTTTAAAACATGATCAAAAAAAGTATACTTAATTTAATCTCGAAACCAATGGTTTTTACTTTTTTTATAAATTCTCATGATTAAAAGATTTTTTGATTTTTCTTTTTCTTTTTTAGCGCTTTTTCTTTCTTTGCCTATTCTTTTAATTATTTCTTTTTTAGTATTCTTTAATTTAGGTTTCCCAATTATTTATAGACAATTAAGGCCGGGTCTTGATGAAAAACTTTTCTATTTGTATAAATTTCGGTCGATGACTAATTTAAAAAATGCTAACGATAAACTACTACCCGACGGTATGAGATTGAGTGGATTTGGAAAATTTTTACGTGCTTCTAGCCTTGATGAATTGCCGGCTCTATGGAATGTGATTAAAGGAGATATTAGCTTAGTAGGGCCTAGACCCCTTTTGGTTGAATATTTATCCTTATATAATAAAAAACAAAAAAGGCGACACGAGGTTAAACCAGGCATTACTGGATGGGCTCAAGTAAATGGAAGAAATGCAATATCATGGAAAAAAAAATTTGAACTTGACATATGGTATGTCGAACATCATACGTTTTGGCTTGATCTTAAAATTATTTTATTAACCATTAAGAAGGTTTTTTTAGGGCAGGGGATTACAGGAGCTGGTGAAGCAACAATGTCAAAATTTAAAGGAAACAAAAAATGAAATGTTATATCTATGGAGCCGGAGGCCATGGAAAGGTTGTTTGGGATGCCATGAAAAAATCAAACCTTGCGTGTGAAGGCTTCATTGATGATCGTCGCTCAGGCCAATGGATTGATTTGCCCATATTTACAACTTCATTTTTAAATGACATTAGTGATATTGAGCTTCATATTGCAATAGGTGATTGTATAATTAGGAAAGAGATTGTCAAATCATTGCTAAACTTTAAATTTACTTCTATTTATCATCCCGATGCAATTATTTCTTCAAGAGCAGAAATTAAAAATGGTACATTTTTAGGGGCGGGCTCAATAGTCGGTCCCGATACTAAAGTTGGCAAACATTCTATTGTTAATCATCATGCCGTTATTGATCACGATTGTTCTGTGGGAGATTTTTGTCATATAGCGCCTCATGCAAGTCTTGGCGGAGGTGTTAAGGTAGGACATGGTGCTTTAATTGGAGCCGGAGCGATAGTCTTGCCCGGTCTAACAATTGCTGATTATGCAATTGTGGGCGCAGGATCAATTGTAACTAATGATGTTGCATCTGGCGCTACTGTTTTGGGGAATCCCGCTCGTGCCATTTAAAAACTTTACGAATTTATTTTGTTAAATCACCCTACATTTGCTCCATGGCCATCTTTTTCAGAAGAAGAGGCTGAAGCCATTAAAGATGTTTTGCTCTCGAATAAGGTCAATTACTGGACTGGCGATGAATGTCGTAAATTTGAAAAAGAATTTGCTAAATGGTCTGGTGTTAATTATTCTATTACTTTAGCTAATGGCACATTAGCGCTTGAAGTCGCTCTTAGAGCTCTTGATATTGGTCCTGGCGATGAGGTAATTGTAACCCCAAGAACTTTCATTGCTTCTATTTCATGTGTGGTTAATGTTGGCGCCACACCTATTTTTGCAGATACTGATCCCGAATCAGGAAACATTACTGCTGAGACTATTTCCAAAGTATTAACTCCCAAAACAAAAGGGATTGTCTGCGTTCATTTTGCAGGCTGGCCTTGTGATATGGACCCTATTATAACTTTGGCTTCTCTACATAATATTAAAGTGATTGAGGATTGTGCCCAAGCGCATGGCGCCATCTATAAAGGACGGTCCGTTGGCAGCATTGGTCATATTGGTGCATGGAGCTTTTGTCAGGATAAGGTTATGACCACAGGTGGCGAGGGTGGTATGGTCACGACCAATGACGAGACATTATGGCGAAAAATGTGGGCCTATAAAGATCACGGTAAGAGTTATGAGGCTATTTACGAAAAAGCACATCCACCGGGATATAGATGGGTGCATGAGAGTTTTGGTAGTAATTTTAGGATGATAGAAATACAGGCTACCATTGGTCGAATTCAATTAAAGAGAATGAGCGAGTGGACTGCTAAACGGAATGAAATTACTCAAAGTATATTGAAGGCTTTTGAACCATTCAAAGCTATTCGTATACCTAATTTTCGATGCAATAGAGATTGCGAAAAAAACTGCTCTTCTTTAAATCAATGCAAACATGCTCAATATAAATGTTATGTGTATGTTGATAATTCCAATTTAAAAGATGGATGGTCTCGAGATTGTATTATCCAAGAAATTGAATTGCAAGGTGTGCCTTGTTTCCAAGGAGGCTGTTCTGAAGTTTATTTAGAAAAGGCTTTTGAAGGTACTAGCTTTATACCTCAAAAACGATTATCAATCGCAAAGATGTTAGGCGATACATCACTAATGTTTTTGGTTCATCCAACACTCACTCAAGAGAATATTAAGAAGGCGAAAGAAGTTATTGCGGACGTCTTAAAATCGGCAAGTCTTTAATATATGAGTA
>CANHPL010000013.1 GCA_947462685.1 Burkholderiaceae bacterium
TCGATAGTACCAAACAAAGTAACACTAGATTGAGCTTGTGCTGCGCCTGCAAATGCGCCTAAAGCGGCGAGTGCGAATAGCGATTTTTTCATTCGTAAATCTCCATATAAAAAAAGAAAACTATTTAAAAAACTACTTCCCTGACATCAAGGAATATCCTTATCATCCACTAAACTTGTTCTTATTTCATTAAACTTTAGTCAGAAGTGTTGTTTTTTGAGGATTTTCAGCAAACTTAGTGGTTTACGTTGCTAAAAGACAACGATTTTTGTTGCTTTTACACCTCTCAGGTGGCCCAACATGTCTTTAGCCAGGAACTTCTACGCTTATATAGAATAAGCCTCTTGGGTTTAAACAGCCTCTTTTGACAAGTCTTCTTCGTCTTCTTTTGGCTTCGGTTGGTAGAACCTTGCAATCAGAAGCCCTAATTCAAACAAAATACATAACGGAATCGCCAATAATAGCTGTGACATAACGTCCGGAGGGGTTGCTACAGCAGCCACAACAAATGCCCCAACGATGACATAGGGGCGCATTTCTTTTAATTTAGCTAACGTGACGATACCCATTCTTACTAAGACGACTACAACGACGGGTACTTCAAAGGTAAACCCAAACGCCAAAAAGGTCGTCATTGCAAAACTCAGGTATTTATCAATATCCGTACTCATGTCGGCGCCTAATGGGGCGTTATATTGCACCATGAACCCAAAAACGGTCGGAAATACCAAGAAATATGCAAATGCCATACCGATTAAGAACAAGGTGTAGGTACTTATCACAATTGGTAAGGCAAGATTTTTTTCATGCTGGTAAAGGCCTGGAGCTACAAAAGCCCAAATTTGATAAATGACGATCGGCAAGGCCAAAACAAAAGCCGCCATAAATGTCACCTTGATCGGCACAAAAAATGATCCCGTAACATCTGTCACGATCATGTGAGCGCCCTCAGGTAATGCTTTCAACATGGGGTCTGCTAGCAAATGAAAGATATCTGGCGCCCAATACACCATGCTTAAAAAAACAACTAAGACGGCCAAAGAGGCTTTAATGATACGGTCTCTTAACTCAACGAGATGACTAAAAAAGGTCTCTTCTTGTGGGTTAACATCCTGTGGTGTCTCACTCATTTTGCTGGATTACCCAAAAAAAGATTTTACAGAAGTGTTATTGCTGGCTATACGCCGAAACCGCTTGACTCTAGCAGCACCGGACTGAACCCGGACTTTAATGCCGCTCGAATGCTTAAACCACATCGGGACAGCACCTTTTTTGTTACGCCAAGATTTGCGCCCTTGGCGTTGACCAGCCGCAAAGCTATCAATTTTGGGGGTATAAATTCGATTATCGTTTCCTGACCAAGTACTATCTGTATTAGTATTAATGGATGAAGAGATCTCATTCATGTTGGAGTTTACTTCTGCTACTTGTGATGAAATTACTTGATCCAGTTCTTTAAAGTCATTTTTTGCGCTATTAAAGGCTGCAGTAGCAGCTTCCTTCATTTTTTTGAGCTCTTCTTGATCCATTTGCCGGCTAACTTCTTGTTTAACTTCCGACATATATCGCTGTGCTCGACCAAAAAGATTACCCGCAGTCCTGGCCACACGAGGCAAGCGGTCTGGTCCTAATACGACCAACGCCACTACCGAGATTAAGACAATCTTTGAAAGTCCAATATCAAACATATCAGACTTCTTGAAAGATGCTTGGATACCACTTAGCCAACATTAACGCACTTCTTTAGAGCTAACATCGACAGTATTGGGGTCTTTAGCTGTTTGAGTTTGTGTTGATTGTGCAACATGAACTTGTTGTGTTGCATCTTGAGCTTCAGCTTTCGCAGCGTCGCCATCTTTCACACCATCTTTAAAGCCTTTTACCGCAGCACCCATATCGGAACCAATGTTTCTTAATTTCTTAGTTCCAAAAATTAATAGCACGACAGCTAATACGATTAGCCAATGCACTGGACTCATTCCACCCATAACAACTCCCTATATTAAGATAAGTTTAATTAACCTAGTAATTCTTGTTTCCAAGGCCGTGGCCCTGCCAACACATGTATGTGCAAATGGTATACCTCTTGACCACCATCTGCGCCATTATTCACTATAACTTTAAAACCCCCTGATTGACCGGGGCGCGCACCCGCATCTAATGCTATTTTTGGTATCAACAGCATCATTTTACCTAGTATTTGTTGATTTTCCATAGTGGCATCTGCAAGCTTTGAAATATGGGTTTTAGGAATGATCAAAAAATGGATGGGCGCGCTGGGATTTATATCATAAAAAGCCAAGACATCTTCGTCTTCATACACCTTTTTACTCGGTATCTTACCTTCAATAATTTTGCAAAATAGGCAATCCGGATCGAGCTTCACTAAATTCTCCATGATGATTTGGTTTTACTTTGGACGCGCCGCTTTTTCAGCGATGCCACTGACACCCTCACGTCGCTGAAGTTCTTTTAAGACATCCTCCGGGCCCAAATTGAATTGTGCCAAAAGAATAAGGCAATGAAACCATAAGTCAGAAACTTCATTGACTAAGGACTGAGGGCGATCTGAAAATCCCTGGCTTATCGCATGACGGGCATCTTTTGCTGCCATGATTGTCTCCGAAGCTTCTTCCCCAATCTTTTTTAAAATGGCGTCATCCCCTTTTGTAAGCAGGGACACCACATAGGATGACTCGAGCTGATCGCCTGCATCGACTAGTTTTTTTCGTGCTGCGATCACATCAGCAACCTGTTTGAGTACTTCACTTAAATTATCTTGGGGATTATTCACTTTTTTCTCCCAAAGGATTTTGCCAGTGCCAATGATTATTTTCTTTAACAAGCGGTTGGAAAAAACAGTTAGGTGCGCCAGTATGGCATGCGATGCCGCCAACCTGCTCGACCAATAATAGGATGGTGTCGCCATCACAATCTAAGAGGATTTGTTGAACATTCTGGAAATGTCCAGACTCTTCACCTTTATGCCAGCGACGCCCTCTTGACCTTGACCAATAGACCGCCTGACCTAGTTCGATGGTTTCTTGTAATGATGATGCGTTCATCCATGCCATCATCAGTACTGCTTTACTAGTGGAATCTTGAGCAATAACTGGAATAAGGCCCTGCTCATTGAACTTTACTTGTTCTACCCAATTTTTATCATTTAATGACTTCATGCAAACATTCTATTGCATGCGCTAAAGAAACTCTAGCGTACGGTGATTCCTTGTTGGGCTAAAAAGCGTTTTGCTTCATGCACCGTATACTCACCGTAATGGAAAATACTTGCTGCTAAAACAGCATCGGCATGTCCTTTGAGAATACCGTCAGCCAAATCTTGCAGATTACCAACTCCGCCCGATGCAATGACGGGAATCGATACAGTATCGCTGACCAACCTAACAAGCTCTAAATCAAACCCATTTTTCGTGCCGTCTCGGTCCATACTGGTGAGCAGGATTTCACCGGCGCCGCGATCACAGACTTCTTTTGCCCAGGCAATCGCATCGATTCCCGTGTTATTTCGTCCGCCATGGGTAAATACCTCCCACCGCTTTGGCCCTGTTTGTTTTGCATCAATTGCCACTACAATGCATTGTGAACCGTACTTGGCACTTGCTTCTGAAACTAAATCTGGTCTTGCTACCGCCGAAGAATTCATGCTCACTTTATCCGCTCCGGCATTTAAAAGTCTTCTCACATCTGCTACTTCGCGAACGCCACCACCCACGGTTAAAGGAATAAATACTTGAGATGCAACTTCCTCAATGATGTGGAGGATTAAGTCACGGCCATCTGAAGTGGCTGTTATATCTAAAAAAGTGATTTCATCAGCGCCTTGATCGTCATAGCGTTTGGCAATTTCCACTGGATCACCTGCATCTTTGAGTTCGAGGAAGTTAATTCCTTTGACAACTCTCCCTGCAGTTACATCGAGGCAAGGAATAATACGTTTAGCAAGCATTGGATTTTAATATTCTGGCGGATTTTTTTCATCCGCATATTTTTGCGCTTCGGTTAGATTGATATTACCGTTATAAATGGCGCGGCCTGCAATGACACCAATCACACCCTCTTCCTCAATTTCACATAAAGCATCAATATCTTGCATGTTGGTCAACCCACCGCTTGCAATAATTGGAATCGATACGGCTTGAGCGAGTCTTAAAGTAGCCTCAATATTAATTCCTTGCAACATACCATCCCGTCCAATGTCGGTATATACAATTGCTTCTACACCATAATCTTCATATTTTTTTGCAAGATCGATCACTTCGTGGCCGGTTAATTTACTCCAGCCATCTGTTGCAACCTTGCCATCTCTGGCATCTAAACCCACCATAATGTGGCCACCAAAAGCGATGCAAGCTTCTTGCAAAAACCCTGGGTTTTTGACTGCAGCTGTTCCAATAATGATAGTTTCTAAACCATCATCTAGTAATCGTTCGATAGTTTCAAGGTCACGGATACCGCCACCTAGTTGTACTGGAATCTCGTCACCCACTTCTTTCAGAATCGATAAAATGGCAGACTCGTTTTTTGGTCTTCCGGCAAACGCCCCATTTAAATCGACTAAATGTAATCTCCTCGCCCCTTGATTAACCCAATGTCTAGCCATCGCAGCAGGATCTTCAGAAAACACGGTTGCTTTATTCATGTCACCTTGCTCTAAGCGAACACAGTGACCATCTTTTAAGTCAATTGCAGGTATTAACAACATTTAAGGATTCCAACGTGTAAAGTTTTGATAAATTCGTAGTCCATCTTTTGCACTTTTTTCAGGATGAAATTGTGTCGCAAAGATATTTTCTTTCGCAATCGCACTGGTAAACAAACCGCCATAATTGGTCGTTCCAAATTCATGATTTTTATTCTCAGGTACTACATAATAACTGTGTACAAAATAAAAGCGTGCATGATTTGGCACTCCCTCCCAAAGAGGGTGCATTTGTTGCTGAAAAACCTCATTCCAACCCATGTGAGGAACTTTGAGATGAGTTCCATCCGCTTGCAAGAGATTGGGTTTAAATCGAATCACTTTGCCTGGAAAAACCCCAAGACAGGGCGTTGTTTGGCTGGCAGTGTGGGACTCATCGCTTTGTTCAAACAGCATTTGCTCACCAACACAAACTCCAAGTAATGGCTTATTTCGCATGGCATCTAACAAGGCCTCATATAGGCCTGAGTTTTTTAAATTCTGCATACAGTCAGGCATAGCGCCTTGCCCAGGCAAAATAATTCGATCAGCTTGTTGGATCTGTTCGGGTTGATGTGCGATGACGACCTCACACTCAGGAGCAACTTGTTTAACAGCTTGCGCAACTGAGCGAATATTGCCCATCCCATAATCAACGATCGCGATATTAGACAAAACTCATACCTTATGAATGGTCTATTTAGAGACTTCCCTTAGTGGACGGAATACTTCCTAAAGCACGTTCATCGATGGTCACAGCCATACGTAGGGCTCTGCCAAATGCTTTAAATATGGTTTCAATTTGATGGTGAGCATTTACTCCACGAATATTATCGATGTGTAGGGTAACGCCTGCATTATTTACAAAGCCTCTGAAAAACTCAATGCTTAAGTCCACATCAAACGTACCGACCCGGGCCCTCGTAAAAGGTACATGAAACTCTAGTTCTGGTCTACCCGAGAAATCAATCACAACTCTCGATAAGGTTTCATCTAAAGGCACATAAGAATGTCCATAACGGGTCAATCCAGCTTTATCCCCCACGGCTTTTGCAATTGCCTGTCCAAGCGTGATACCAATATCTTCTACTGTATGGTGATCATCAATATGGGTATCACCTTTGGCAGTGACGAATAAATCGATCATGCCATGACGAGCAATTTGATCGAGCATGTGGTCGAGGAATGGCACGCCCGTATTTAATTCCGCGTGGCCTGTGCCATCCAAGTTGATTTTCAATTGGATTTGGGTTTCCGAGGTGTTACGATTAACTTCTACTTGTCTCATTCCGTCATAATATCATTCGTTGATCAATTTTCGTTAATTAGAAAGTCTTTTTATGTCGCGTTTTTGGAGCAAAACCGTCCAGCAGCTTACCCCTTACACACCTGGCGAGCAATTACAAATTGCTGATTTAATTAAATTAAATACCAATGAAAATCCCTACGGACCTTCTCCAAAAGCAATTGCAGCAATGCAAAATATCTGCAATGACACTTTACGCCTTTATCCACCTCCAGACTCTGGTGCTTTAAAAGAGACTATCGCCAAAATTTATGGTTTAAAGCATGATCAAGTTTTTGTTGGCAATGGCTCTGATGAGGTTTTAGCTCATATCTTTTTGGGACTATTCAAACAGGAGGCCCCCTTATTGTTTCCGGACATTAGCTATAGCTTTTATCCGGTCTATGCTGACTTATATGAAATCAACACGATTCGTGTGCCTCTGAATGAGCAATTGCAAATTCAAATTGATGACTATATTTCTTGCCCGATTAATGGTGGCATTATTTTCCCCAATCCAAATGCGCCGACCGGGCAAGGCATTCCTCTTGGAGAGATTGAGCGTTTACTCAAATCTAATCGTAATAGCGTGGTTGTAATTGACGAGGCTTATGTTGACTTTGGGGCCCAGTCATCTGTTTCACTCATCCATCAATATGATAATTTGCTAGTAACACATAGCTTATCTAAATCACGTTCCCTAGCTGGGTTGCGCGTGGGATACGCATTGGGACATCCTCAATTAATTGAAGGTCTTGAGCGTGTGAAGAATAGTTTTAACTCTTACCCTCTAGATCGTCTTGCTCAAGCAGGCGCCCAAGCAGCAATTTCTGATCAAGTTCATTTAAAAAATACGAGTCAAAAAGTCATTGATAGTAGAAACAAACTCATTTCTGAATTAGAGGCTTTAGGTTTTAAGACCTTGCCATCTCTAGCTAATTTTGTATTTACCTCCCACCCCAAATTAACAGGCCAAGAGATTTACCAAGGCTTGCGAGAGCAAAAAATACTCGTACGTCATTTCAATGCGCCACGGATTGATCAATATGTGCGAGTCACGATTGGTACGGAGCGTGAATGTGCGGACTTGCTTCGTGCGTTAAAACAGCTTATGTAAGCTTTAGTTTATTTTTTTAGGCGCATTTGCGCTGCCATCGCGTGTGCTTGTAAACCTTCACCTAATGCTAAGGTATTAGCAATTTTCCCTAAGGTATTGGCACCCTCTTCGCTGACCTCAATCAAACTCGATCGTTTAACAAAGTCATACACGCCAAGTGGCGAGGAAAATCTCGCTGTGCGTGATGTGGGGAGTACGTGATTGGGTCCTGCACAATAGTCACCCAAAGACTCACTCGTAAACTTCCCAAGAAAAATGGCGCCTGCATGGCGAATAAGGGGTAAGAACTCGCGTGGATTGATGGCAGATATTTCCATATGCTCAGGTGCGATGTAATTCGAGATCTCACATGCTTCTTGCATATCTTTGACTAAGACCATGATTCCTCGAGTTGATAAAGAAGTCTGGATGACTTCTTTGCGAGGCATTTGTGGTAGAAGTTTGTCAATACTTTTAGCAACCGCTTCAATGAAGTCTGCATCTGGGCATAGCAAAATCGACTGGGCTAACTCATCATGTTCTGCTTGCGAAAATAGATCCATGGCTACCCAATCAGGATCTGTTGTGCCATCGCAAATGATTAGAATTTCTGAGGGGCCAGCAATCATATCAATGCCAACCGTTCCAAAAACACGTCTTTTTGCACAAGCAACATAAGCATTTCCGGGCCCAACAATCTTGTCTACCGCCGGTATTGTGACTGTGCCATAAGCGAGCGCGCCAATCGCTTGTGCACCACCAATTGTAAAAGCACGGTCAACACCAGCCACGTATGCTGCAGCTAAAACCAAAGGATTGTGAAGTCCATCAGGTGTTGGGACCACCATGATCACTTCTTTGACTCCCGCTACTTTTGCGGGAATGGCATTCATTAGCACTGATGAAGGATAGGCGGCTTTTCCACCGGGAACATATAATCCAACCCGATCTAACGGGGTTACCTGTTGGCCAAGTTTGGTACCATCTTCTTCGGTATATTCCCAAGAATGACAACCAGATTCAATCATTTGACGCTCGTGATACATTTTCACACGATGAGCGGCGGCTTCTAAGGCACTTTTTTGCTCTTGTGGCAACTGCTCAAAAGCAGTTCTCATTTGAGTTGACGTCAACTCTATATCTGCCATCGAAGAGGCGTTGAGTCGATCAAATTGTTTGGTCAAACGCAGAACAGCCTCATCACCGGTGTTCTGTACTTCACGCAAAATATTCGTCACGGTTCGCTCAATCGAACTCGAGTCCTCTTCAGAAATATGAAGAAGATTTTTTAACTGTGCATCAAAATCTGCACTTTTGGTACTGAGTCTTTGCATCATGGTGTTTAATTTTCTGTAGCAAGTGCAAACGCATCCAAAAACACTTGCATCTCTGAACGATGTCTTTTATGTGCTGCTTGATTAACAATCAATTGAGCACTGATTTGCATAATGGTTTCTACTTCAACTAGCTGATTCGCTTTTAAGGTACTTCCTGTTGAAACCAAGTCAACAATGGCGTCCGCCAAACCAACCAGTGGCGCTAATTCCATAGAGCCATAAAGCTTTATCACATCGACATGAACGCCCTTATTCGCAAAATGCTCGCGAGCACATTGCACATATTTTGATGCAATTTTTAATCGTGCGCCTTGCTTAACTGCTGAGTTGTAATCAAAACCTTCTTTGGTCGCTACTGACATTCTGCACTTGGCGATTCCCAAATCAATTGGCACATATAAACCCTCAGTGCCATTTTCAAGTAAAACATCTTTGCCAGCAACGCCGATATCCGCAGCTCCAAACTGCACATAGGTTGGCACATCTGAAGCTCGCACAATAATGATTTGGAGGTTGGGGTGAGAGGTTTTAATGATTAATTTACGTGTTGACTCTGGATTTTCAGAGATAGAGATTCCTGCCCGCTCAAGCATCGGCATGGTTTCTTCAAAGATTCTTCCTTTTGATAGGGCGAGTGTCAACATAGCTTTATTATCCTACAGGCTTAGCAATCTGGGCAAAAGCCTACGTGATCCTTGTAATATCTGCTCCTAGAGCACTTAACTTGCGCTCCATGCGATCATAACCTCGGTCTAGGTGATAGATTCGCTCAATCAATGTTTCACCACTTGCAACTAAGCCCGCAATCACCAAACTGGCGGAAGCTCTTAAATCGGTTGCCATGACATTCGCCCCAGACAGATATTCAACGCCCTCAATCATCGCAGTATTGCCTTCAATACTAATCTGCGCGCCTAAGCGATTCATTTCTTGTACATGCATAAAACGATTTTCAAAAATCGTTTCTGTTACTCGGGAACTTCCTAAAGCAATCGCGTTCAACGCCATAAACTGTGCTTGCATATCTGTCGGAAATGCTGGGTATTCTGATGTTCTAAAGCTGACCGGCATTGGACGACTTTTCATCGTTGCCTTAATCGTATTGCTACCCACTTCCATGTGTAAACCTGTTTCAGTTAATTTGGTCAGGACAGCATCTAGTGTGTCAGGCCGACAACCATGGATGGTAATTTCACCGCCAGTGGCAGCAACTGCACACAGAAATGTCCCCGTCTCAATTCGGTCCGCAATGATCTGGTAATCCGCGCCATGGAGTTCTGGAACACCTTCGATTTTGAGATGATCGGTACCAATCCCTGTAATTTTGGCGCCCATTTGATTAAGTAATAATGCTAGATCTGTCACCTCTGGCTCACGGGCTGCGTTTTCTAAGTGAGTAATTCCATTCGCTAAAACAGCCGCCATCATTAAATTTTCCGTTCCCGTCACGGTAATCATATCGGTCAAAATATGTGCGCCATGTAATTGATTAGCTGGCTTAGGTGCATCTGCTTGAATGTACCCATGCTGTATTTGCATATTGGCACCCATCTTTTGCATACCCTTGATATGCTGATCAACAGGTCGTGCGCCTATAGCGCATCCTCCAGGTAAGGATACGCGTGCATTGCCAAACCTTGCTAAAAGTGGTCCTAATACCAAAATAGATGCCCGCATAGTTTTGACCATCTCGTAGGTCGCTTCTGCTTTTTCAATATGCCTTGCTTGCAATTCGACAATTGATCGGTCATCTGGGTTTGGGAAATGGACTTCCACTCCCATCTGCGTTAGCAGTTTAAGCATGGTCCTAACGTCTTGCAAATCTGGAAGATTACGTAAGGTTAATTTTTCTGGGGTTAATAACGCTGCACATAGGATAGGCAATGCAGCATTTTTAGCTCCTGCAATTGTTACATTCCCATGAAGAGCATACCCACCTCTAATTAATAACTTATCCATACAAATTCTCTAAAAAATAAAAAAGGTGATTCAGCTAGATGCTAGTTTTTATCTTGCTAAAAAACATATATAGCAAACTAAGCTTTTTTCTCAAACTCTTCAGGTGTGAGTGTTTTAAACGAAAGCGCATGAATCTCTTCTTTCATTCGTTCACCCAATGCTGCATATACTTTTTGATGCCGTGCTATTGGTCTAAGCCCTTCGAACTCAGGGCTGACAATCGTAGCAAAAAAATGCTGTCCATCTCCCTCGAGGGAGATGTGAGTACATTTTAGTCCTTCAAGAATATATGATTTAATTTGTTCGGGTGTTGGATACATGACAGCTTCTCTCTTCCATTAATGCCTTAATTTATAACCTTTTTTGAGCATGCTCAGAGCTAGCGTTGAAACGAGCGACATACATATGAGCAATACGAACAAGCTATGATACGGTGAAACATCTGAATCCCCAAAAAAACCATATCTGAAGCCATCAATCATATAAAAAAATGGGTTGAAATGCGATACGGTTAACCAAAACGGTGGTAATGAATGGATCGAGTAAAAAACCCCTGACAGCATGGTGGCCGGCATAATGATAAAGTTTTGTGAAGCAGCTAACTGATCAAATTTATCTGCCCATATACCTGCAATTAATCCCATCGAACCCAATAATGCGGATCCCAATAATGCAAAAATAAATATCCAAATGGGGGCTTCAAAAGGGATTTTCGCAAACCAGATCGTAACCATAAATACGCCGAACCCAACGGATAATCCCCGAATCATCGCAGCCCCTACATAAGCAGCAAAGAACTCAATATGGGATAAAGGAGCCAACAAGACAAAAACTAAATTACCTGTAATTTTTGATTGAATCAATGATGAGGATGTATTTGCAAAGGCGTTTTGTAAAATACTCATCATTACTAAGCCTGGGATAAGAAATGCGGCATATTCATAACCATAAATTTTTGGACTACTAGCCAATACATGCCCAAAAATTAATAAATACAATACAGCAGTTAATATGGGTGCTCCCACTGTCTGAAATGCCACACTATAAAATCGCCTTACCTCTTTACGAAATAAAGCCGGAAAGCCACTTTGGATAGTTGCTTCAGGTAATAAGTTCAACGGCAAAAGAGGTTTTACTTGCTCCACTTATTTAGACTCCGCCATAATTTTTACAAAAACCGCCTCTAAATCAGCCGCCCCGTCATCACCTAAGATCTTGGGTGGTAATCCAGGTGGACGATGTTTAGCAAGTAAGTTTTGTGTTGTATCGAGAGCAACAACTCGTCCTTGCTTGAGCATCGCAATCCGCCCACATAAAGATTCTGCTTCTTCAAGGTAATGTGTCGTGAGAATGATGGTATGCCCTGCTAGATTGAGTCGACTGATAAATTGCCACAACGATTGCCTTAATTCCACATCAACACCTGCTGTGGGTTCATCCAAAATAATAACGGGTGGTCGATGAACCAAAGCTTGGGCTACTAGAACGCGCCGCTTCATCCCGCCAGATAAAGAGCGCATATTGGCATTTGCTTTATTTGTTAAATCGAGATTGGCCATAATCTCGTCAATCCAGTCATCATTTTTATTCAGTCCAAAATAACCTGACTGAAAAGTCAGGGTTTCACGAACGGTAAAAAACGGGTCAAATACCAATTCTTGAGGAACAACACCTAATTGACGACGCGCCATACGAAAATCTTTTTGCACATCATGTCCCATGACTTTAATCGACCCTGAATCAGGAGTACATAATCCAGCCATACTGGAAATTAAAGTAGTTTTACCAGCGCCATTTGGTCCTAGCAGGCCAAAGAACTCGCCTTGCTCTACCTCAAGGGAAACGCCATCTAGTGCAACTAAGTCGCCGTAACTTTTTTTTACTGCATGAATTGATAATGCAGACATTAGATACCCGCTGGCTCTTTTAATTGAAGTAACTCATCCAAACCATAGACTTTTGATAAGACTTGAAGTTTATCTGGGGCATTCACAATTTGTAAATTTGGATTGATGCGCAACCAAGCTAAAAGAACCGCAATAATTGATGAATCAAATTCAACTAAAGCTGAAGCATCTACTAAGTTTTCTTGAATATTTATTTGCGTCAAACCCTTTTGGCGAACTTCAATCGCATTTTGATGATTCACCACATTGGGCAAACGAATCATTACTTAGCTTTCGCTAATGCCGCATTGCGGTCTTGTAAAAACTTCAGTAAGCCGTCAATGCCGTTCGCACTGATTTGGTTATTAAATTGCCCGCGATAGGCCTCTATTAACCAAGCTCCTAAAACATTTAAGTCATAGACCTTCCAAGAATCACCACTTTTTTCTAGACGATAGTCAATCTGAATAGCATCACCCTTATTCATGACCTGAGTTTTAACAACAACTTCAATGTCAGTCGGATCCATGCGAAAAGGTTTATAGGTGACAGTTTGATCTTTTACTTGGGTCAATGCGCCCGCATAGGTGCGCAACAATAAAGTCTTGAATTCTGCAGTGATTTGCTTTTGCTGTTCAGGGGTGGCGCGGCTCCAATTTTTACCCATTGCGAGTTGCGTTGTTTTTTGGAGGTTCATGTAGGGCACAATTTTTGTTTCTACGAGTGCCATCACTTTATTCACATTTCCGGCTTGTATATCTTTGTCTGACTTAATACTGTTCATCACATCAGAAACTAATGTTTTCACCAGGCCATCTGGAGTTAAATCAATTGGCTGGGCTAATGGAGCTTTGGTAACTAACATTGTTGCTAGCACCATCATGGCTAATATCCAATAGCGGAGTTCCAGCAAAAGCTTCGGCATAGTCATTAATTTGGCAGAAGTTTGTTTCATTGTTAACCTTTTTTTATAGACCTTTCATTTTAAATCTTTTTTTATATCAGCAATTAACGTATGCGACTTTCTTCTTTCTCCAACATATCTTCCAACATATTGTCATCATCAATCAGCGGAGGATTGCCATCATAAATTCGATTTCTCCTTCTTTGGATATAAGCATCACGCACAAAGGTGTATTTATCAAAGGCCGCTTCCTCAAGTAAGTTAGAAGAATTTAAATATTTAGACCGTTGGTCAATCACCCTTACTCCAGTAATGGTATTTCTTAGGGGAATATCGTTGATTTTTTTAATCAAGATATCAGTTTGCAAATCTGCAAACCAACCAACCGTATCTCTGACGTTGCTAGGGCCAAGTAATGGTAAGACCATATACGGTCCATCTTTAATACCCCAGACACCAAATGTTTGTCCAAAATCTTCATTGTGTTTTTCAAGGCCCGCATCGGTTGCCACATCAAAAATACCACCAATACCCATGGTGGTATTGATGATTACCCTTGTTAAATCATCTAATGCTAACTTGGGTTTGCCTTGTAGTAATTGATTAACTGCCGTATAGACATCACCAATGTTCCCAAACACATTGGATAAACGATTCCGTATAAATTCTGGAACTATAAATTCATAAGTTTGCGTCAGCGGCTTGATCACATTCTTATCTAAACTCTCGTTAAATGTGAAAACATTTCGGTTCGCAAGCTCCCAAGGGTCTTTTTTCGATCTAGGTTGCCCTTCGGGAATTGATGCGCAACCAACAAATAAAGTGGTAATTAATCCTAGCATTAGGATCTGGAGATATTTTTTCCAGCGACTAGGTAATATTTCCATTATTAATCTTTTTCTTTTCCAGCATCCGCGGCTTTGTTATATAAAAATTGGCTGATTAAACTTTCAAGCACAATCGCCGACTGAGTTTGTGTGATTTTACTTCCCTGAGCCAACATTTGGTCATCGCCACCTGCCTCTAAACCAATATATTGCTCTCCCAACAAGCCTGAAGTCAAAATTTTAGCCGAAGAATCTTTTGGAAAATGAAAGTTTTCTTCTAAATGTAAGGTAACCGTAGCTTGATAGGTTTTATCATCAAATTGAATAGCGGCGACCCTACCCACGACAACTCCAGCACTTTTTACTGGCGCGCGTGGCTTTAAGCCTCCAATATTGTCGAATTTTGCCGTGACGCTATAATTTTTAGCAAAACTAAATGAGCTCATATTGCCCGCTTTGAGTCCTAAAAACAAGAGCGCCACAAATCCTGTAACGACAAATAAACCAACCCAAAAATCTAATGAATTTTTTTTCATATTCCAATCATTCTGATTTAAACCATCTTAAGTAGAAAACATGACAGCGGTTAATAAAAAATCTAAAGCTAAAACAGCTAAAGATGAAATCACTACAGTTCTAGTTGTAGCAAGAGAAACTCCCTCAGGTGTTGGCTTTGATTCATAACCTTGATATAAGGCAATAAAAGTGACCGCAATACCAAAGACCACACTTTTGATAACGCCATTACCAACATCTTTAAGAACATCAACCCCGCCCTGCATTTGTGACCAAAAAGCTCCGGAATCTACTCCAATAAGTGGCACTCCAACCAAATAACCGCCAACAATACCCACAGCACTAAAAATAGCCGCCAATATTGGCATAGCTATCACTCCAGCCCAAAAACGTGGCGCAATCACCCTTGCAACTGGATCAACAGCCATCATTTCCATTGCAGACAACTGTTCCCCAGCTTTCATCAAACCAATTTCAGCGGTAAGTGACGTTCCAGCTCGACCAGCAAATAAAAGTGCCGTGACGACTGGCCCGAGTTCTCTAGTTAATGAGAGCGCAACAAGCAGTCCTAAAGCTTGTTCAGACCCATAGCGATTGAGTGTGTAATACCCCTGTAATCCCAAAACAAATCCTACAAATAAGCCCGAAACCGCAATAATGACAAAGGAATAGTTACCAAGAAAAAATACTTGATCACTGACTAAACGAAAACGTTTAAGTAGCCCTATAGATCTACTAATTACAGTAATAAACATACCTGTTGCATGGCCAATGCCTGCAATATTTAACCGCACAAAACCGCCTAAACGGGTAATTCGGTCAACCAATACATTCATCAAGATGCGGATCCCTTTATACCAAAATCGTCTCGCAAAGTTTTCCCCGGGTAATGAAAAGGAACAGGGCCATCTGGCTGAGCATCAATAAATTGTCTAACGAATAAGTCCTCAGACTTCATTAATTCTGTAGGTGTGCCTTCGGCAGCAATTTTGCCATTTGCTATAAAGTAGACATAATCTGCAATGCCAAAAGTTTCTGGTACGTCATGGGTTACCAAAATACTCGTCGCTCCCAAGGCATTATTCATTTCTTTAATCAGTCTTGCAGTTACCCCTAGCGCAATTGGGTCTAATCCAGCAAAGGGCTCATCGTACATAATGAGTGGTGGATCAAGTGCTACAGCTCTAGCAAATGCCACTCTTCTCGCCATACCCCCTGATATTTGCGATGGCATTAAATCTCTAGCATTACGTAACCCAACGGCATTGAGCTTGAGCATGACGAGATCGGTTATGGTCTCCTCATCTAATGAGGTATGTTCGCGCATGGGAAAGGCTACATTTTCAAAAACACTCATATCTGTAAATAGCGCACCAAATTGAAACAACATACCCATTTTGCGTCGAACACGCATTAACTCTTCATTATTGAGTATGCTGACATCTTCGTTTTCAAAAAGGACTTTTCCAGAATTTGCTCTGACCTGACCGCCTAGTAAACGCAACACTGTTGTCTTCCCACACCCAGATCCGCCCATCACCGCGGTTAATTTACCCCTAGCAAATGACATGTTTAATCCTTCAAGAATTTTTCTTTCTTGAGGTGCATATGAAAACGAGACATTTTCAAGTTCGGCAATTGTAGGGCTGTTCAAAGATTGCATATGCTAATTATCATGCAATCTACATGAAAACCCTAAATTACTTGTTTTTTATGGCTGACTTGCCTGTAAAGCATCATCAAAAATAGCTACTGCTCTAGTCCATCCTGCGGACGCTCCACGTATTTTGTGCGGAAAACAACTGATATAAAAACCATCTGCTGGTAAAGCTTCAAGGTTATGTAATTTTTCCAGATGACAGTAGCCAATATCCCTGCCTGCTTTATGACCTTCCCAGATCAAACTTGAATCATGTGTACTTTCGAATTTTTTTTGTGTATGAACAAACGGTGCATCCCAACTCCAGCCATCAATGCCGGTTAAGCGTATGCCACGCTCCAGTAAATACATCGTTGCCTCATAACCCATGCCACATCCAGAACTCACATAATCCGCTTGTCCGTATCTTGAACCAGCGCGTGTATTTACAACAACGATTTCTAATGGCTTTAATTCATGGTTGATTCTTTTGAGCTCTGCTTCCACATCTTTTGCTGTAACAACATAGCCATCCACAAAGTGTCTAAAGTCTAATTTCACCCCTGGTTGGAAGCACCACTCTAGTGGTACCTCATCAATCGTTTTGGATTTTTTTTGTTCACCTAGAGCTTTGTCCATGGTGCTGTGAAAATGATAAGGTGCATCAAGATGCGTGCCATTATGCGTCGAAATCGTTGCCACTTCTACAGCCCAGCCCTCTCCATCGGGTAAATCATTTTTTTGTAAGCCCGGGAAAAAGTTAGCAATCCGCTCGACCGTATCTTGGTGGGTAAAGTACTCTATCTTAGGCTTAAAGGAAGGTGGATCGCTAAGAACATCATTTTCTAAAAAAATAGAAATATCTACAAACTTTCTTGACATATCCGTCTCCGAAGTATTTTAATGATTTAACTTGTATATTACTTCGAAATGAATACCTCATCAAATTTACTGAACGGGTAATTTTATTGGTTTAAATGTAAATTGATTGCAAAATTTACCGATAAGGAAATTTATGTGAATATTACCGTTTTCCATACTATGAGCAGTTAAGACTCTGAGCAGTCAGGGGTGACAAGAATAAATGGTTCGTTATCGAACCATTTATTTATCTAGGTAGTACGCTAGTTCCCATTAAATACTCATCTACTGCTTTGGCGCATTGACGTCCTTCACGAATAGCCCAAACAACGAGTGACTGTCCGCGACGCATATCTCCAGCAGCAAATACTTTAGGGTGATTGGTTTTATAGGCTTGCTCACCTTCTGTCGTTGCTTTAGCGTTACCGCGTTGATCTTTTTCAATGCCAAAGCCACTCAGAATCTGCTGGGCAGGTGAAACAAATCCCATCGCTAAAAAGACTAAATCTGCTTTCATCTCAAACTCAGAATTAGGAACTTCAATCATTTTTCCGTCTTTCCACTCTAAGCGCACACCAATCAATTTCTCTAACTTACCATTTTTACCTTCGAAACGCTTAGTAGCTACTGACCAGTCGCGTGAACAACCTTCTTCATGGGATGAAGAGGTTCTTAACTTGGTTGGCCAATAAGGCCACACCAGGGGTTTATTTTCTTCTTCTGGCGGTTGAGGCAGTAATTCAAATTGACTCACTGAATTAGCACCATGGCGGTTGGATGTTCCCACACAATCTGAACCTGTATCTCCACCACCAATAACAATGACATCTTTACCACCTGCATGCAATTGATTTTTGTCATCGCCAGCAACTTCTTTATTTTGTGGAATCAAAAAATCCAAAGCAAAATGAACACCCTCTAGCTCGCGCCCCGGAATTGGTAAATCTCTTGGCTGCTCCGCTCCACCACTAATAATGACAGCATCAAAATCTTGCAAAATTTGTTCTGGGTCGACCCGTTGTTGTGAGTAATCTTTAATCGCCGGATCAAGCTGCTCTTTACCAACAAAGACCCCCGTCTTAAATGTGACGCCTTCAGCCTGCATTTGCTCGACACGACGATCAATCAACCATTTTTCCATCTTAAAATCAGGAATGCCGTATCTGAGTAATCCGCCCACTCGATCGTTCTTTTCAAAAACGGTAACATCATGCCCAACGCGAGCGAGTTGTTGGGCAGCGGCCATCCCCGCAGGCCCAGACCCAACAATAGCAATTTTTTTACCGGTTTTATGAGTAGGTACTTGCGGCTTTACCCAAGATTTTTCCCAAGCACGATCAATAATGGCATGCTCAATAGATTTAATCCCGACAGGTAAATTATTAATACTTAATGTACAAGCAGCTTCACACGGAGCTGGGCAAATACGCCCTGTAAATTCCGGGAAGTTATTCGTTGAATGCAAAACTTCAATCGCTTGCTGCCAATCATTGTCATACACCAAATTGTTGAAGTCAGGAATAATGTTATTGACTGGACAACCATTATTACAAAAGGGTATGCCACAATCCATGCAACGCGCACTTTGTGTTTTAGCTTCATCATCCGTGAGCGCAGCAACAAATTCTTTATAGTGTTTGACTCGCTGAACGGGCACTTCATAATGTTCAGATAATCTATCAAAGTCCATAAAACCAGTAATTTTTCCCATACGACCCCTCTATTCTTTCTATTCGCTGACTAGTATTAAACCGCTGTCACTTGTTGATTACCTTGTGCTTTTGCCCATAACTCACCAAGTGCACGCTTGTATTCTGTTGGGAATACTTTGACAAATTGTCGACGTGCAGAATCCCAGTCACGCAATATGGCCTTGGCTTGTTCTGACCCAGTGTATTTAAAGTGTCGCTCAATTAAATCCTTTAAGATCACTTCATCAGTTAAACGCTCACCGCCATCTTTTACATCGTGGGGCGCGTGCCATTGCTCTTTTGGAACAGATTGTTCTTGCTCACTCGAAGGCAATACCTTGTCTAAAAGGGCCATAGTTGTATTACAACGCTTCGCAAACAATCCGTCTTGATCATACACATACGCTATTCCACCACTCATACCAGCAGCAAAATTACGGCCAGTATCTCCGAGAACAACAATGGTACCTCCTGTCATGTATTCAGCGCCATGATCACCAGTACCTTCAACAACTGCGATAGCACCCGAGTTTCTAACGGCAAAACGCTCGCCAGCAACACCGTTAAAATAGGCTTCACCACCAATGGCACCATACAACACAGTATTACCAACAATGATGTTGTCTGCTGAATTTTCTTTAAATTCATTTGGTGTTCTAACAATCACGCGGCCACCAGATAAACCTTTGCCGACGTAATCGTTGGCATCACCAACGAGGTCAAATGTAACGCCATGTGCCAAAAAAGCAGCAAAACTTTGTCCTGCAGTACCATTAAACTGCACATGAATAGTGTCATCCGGCAAGCCGCCATGTCCATATCGTTTTGCAACTTCTCCAGACATCATGGCACCAACGGTTCTATTGACGTTTCGGACAGGATGAATAAATGATACTTTTTCGCCAGTTTCAATGGCAAGATGCGCCTTCGCAATTAACTCATTATCTAAAGCATTGCCCAAATTATGGTCTTGAGTTGATACTTGTCGGCGATCATTACTCATCGCGTGAACTGGCTGAGCGAATATTTTCTTGAAATCAAGTCCTTTAGCTTTCCAATGTTCAATACCTTTTTTGGTATCTAACAAATCAACGCGTCCGACTAATTCATCAAAAGTTCGAATACCGAGTTGTGCCATGATTTCTCTTACTTCTTCTGCAATGTAGAAGAAGAAATTAACGACATACTCTGGCTTTCCTGAAAACTTTGCACGAAGTACTGGATCCTGTGTTGCCACGCCGACTGGACAAGTATTGAGATGACATTTGCGCATCATAATACAACCCTCAACAACAAGTGGTGCTGTTGCGAAACCAAATTCATCGGCGCCCAGTAACGCGCCAATGACCACATCACGACCTGTTTTCATTTGACCATCTGCTTGAACACGTATACGCCCGCGCAGACCATTCAGAACTAATGTCTGTTGCGTTTCAGCTAAGCCCAATTCCCATGGTGATCCTGCATGTTTAATAGAGGATAAAGGTGAAGCGCCTGTTCCGCCATCATGACCAGAAATCACAACGTGATCTGCCTTAGCTTTTGCTACACCAGCCGCAACAGTTCCAACGCCGACCTCGGACACTAACTTCACGGATACATCAGCTTTTGGATTAACATTTTTTAAATCATGAATCAATTGCGCTAAATCTTCAATAGAGTAAATATCATGATGAGGTGGTGGTGAAATTAATCCTACGCCTGGTACAGAATAGCGCAACTTTCCAATATAGTCGGATACCTTACTACCTGGTAATTGGCCGCCTTCTCCAGGTTTTGCTCCCTGAGCCATCTTGATTTGAATTTGGTCAGCTGATGATAGGTACTCCGCAGTCACGCCAAATCGACCTGATGCAACTTGCTTAATTTTTGAGCGTAACGAATCTCCCGCCTGCAATTTAATATCTGCCTCAATGACATCTTTACCAAGCTGACTTGCAAGCGTTTCGCCTGCAGCAATAGGAATGCCTTTTAATTCATTTCGATAACGGTTCTGATCTTCTCCACCTTCACCGGTGTTGGATTTTCCACCAATACGATTCATGGCAACGGCTAACGTGGCATGAGCTTCTGTTGAAATAGAACCTAATGACATTGCGCCTGTGGCAAAACGTTTCACAATCTCTTTTGCAGGCTCAACCTCTGCCACATCAATAGCTTTACTTGGGTCTAATTTAAATTCAAATAAGCCACGTAAAGTCATATGTCGACGACTTTGATCGTTAATTAAATTGGCATATTCCTTAAATGTTTGATAACCACCTTTTTCTGGTCCAACCCTTGTGGAATGTTGCAGCTTCGCAATAGAGTCAGGTGTCCACATATGATCTTCACCACGAATACGATAGGCATATTCTCCGCCTGCATCTAACATGTGTTGCAAAACCGGATCTTCACTAAAAGCTAAGCGATGCATTTTTAAGGCTTCTTCTGCGACATCAAAAATACCAATACCGCCGATATTCGAAGCTGTTCCCAAGAAGTATTTATTTACTAATTCTTCTGATAATCCAATTGCTTCAAAAATTTGCGAACCTGTATACGACATGTATGTGGAGATACCCATTTTTGACATCACTTTTTGTAAGCCCTTGCCTACGGCTTTGACAAAGTTTTTGATTGCTTTTTCAGGTGATAAGTCGCCAGTAAATCCTTCTGATAACTTGGCTAAAGTTTCCATCGCCAAATAAGGATGTACCGCTTCTGCACCATAGCCTGCTAACAATGCAAAATGATGGGTCTCTCTTGCAGATCCGGTCTCCACCACAAGTCCTGTACTAGTTCTAAGGCCTTTCTGAACGAGGTGCTGATGAATCGTTGATGTGACTAATAGCGCTGGTATTGCTACATACTCTTGTGATATCTGTCGATCACTCACAATCAAAATATTAAATCCTAATTTGACGGCATCTACAGCTTCTGCACACAATGACGCAAGACGTGCCTCAATCCCATCTTTACCCCAAGCAACTGGATAGCAAATATCTAGTTCATGCGCTCTAAACTTGCCGCCTGTGTAGTGCTCAATATGTCTAATTTTTGTAATATCATCAAAATCTAATATCGGTTGAGTGACCTCTAAACGCATTGGCGGGTTGATATTATTTGTATCAAGGAGATTTGGCTTGGGGCCAATAAATGACACAAGTGACATCACCATGTTTTCACGGATGGAGTCAATCGGCGGATTGGTAACTTGCGCAAATAATTGTTTAAAGTAGTTATAAAGCACTTTGTTTTTATTCGACAATACTGCGAGTGGGCTGTCATTACCCATTGATCCGACAGCCTCTTCACCCGTTTGTGCCATTGGTGCCATTAAAAACTTCAGATCTTCTTGTGAATATCCAAATGCTTGTTGACGATCTAATAATTTGGCTGCAGGACGAATATGTTGTTGATCATCTAATTGATCAACTTTTTTCACATCGATGATATCGAGCTTAATACGGACTGCTTCAATCCAACTTTTGTAAGGCTTTGCTTTTGCTAATGACTCTTTGAGCTCACTATCTTCAATAATGCGCCCTTGCTCCATATCAATCAGGAACATTTTTCCTGGCTGCAAACGCCATTTTTTTACAATTTTACTTTCTGGAAAATTTAATACGCCAGCTTCCGAGGCCATGACGACTAAATCATCGTCCGTGACATAGTATCTCGCTGGACGTAGTCCATTTCTATCGAGGGTGGCACCGATTTGACGACCATCTGTAAATGCGATTGCTGCTGGCCCATCCCATGGCTCCATCATGGCTGCATGGTACTCATAAAAAGCGCGCCGATTTTCGTCCATCAGCGTGTGTTGTTCCCATGCCTCTGGAATCATCATCATCATGGCATGTGCTAATGGATAGCCTGCCATGACTAATAGTTCCAAACAATTATCAAAACTTGCTGTATCGGACTGACCTGGGTATATTAACGGCCAAAGTTTTTCTAGATCACTGCCTAAAACTGGGGACTTAATACCACCGGTTCTAGCATTAATCCAGTTTACGTTTCCTTTAACTGTATTAATTTCTCCATTGTGCGCAATCATGCGATACGGGTGAGCCAATTCCCACGCGGGAAATGTGTTTGTTGAGAATCGTTGATGGACAAGTGCTAAGGCTGAAACAACCGTTTCGTCTTGTAAATCTGTATAGTAAGCTCCAACTTGATTAGCTAAGAGCAATCCCTTATAAACAATTGTTCTTGCAGACATAGATGTTACAAAATACTCTTTTCCATGTTGCAACTCTAAATTTTGAATGGCATGACTTGCTGACTTACGAATGACATATAGCTTGCGCTCTAAAGCATCCGTAGTCATGATATCCCTACCACGACCAATAAAAATTTGACGAATCACCGGCTCAGATGTTCTGACATTTGGCGACATGGGCATGTCTGTGTCTACCGGCACATCTCGCCACCCTAAAATTACTTGACCTTCAATGCGGACAGTTCTCTCCAATTCTTGTTCACATGCCAGACGTGATGCACTTTCTTTGGGTAAGAACACCATCCCGACCCCATACTCACCTTCTGGTGGCAATCGGACGTCTTTCTTTGCCATTTCAGATCGATAGAATGCATCAGGTATTTGTATCAAGATGCCTGCACCATCACCCATTAACGCATCTGCCCCAACCGCACCGCGATGATCTAAGTTTTCTAAAATCTTTAACCCCTGCTCGACAATACTATGGGCACGAAGTCCTTTAATGTGTGCCACAAAGCCAACACCGCAAGCATCGTGCTCATTTCTTGGGTCGTATAACCCTTGCTGTTCTGGTCGCAAAAGAGATGGATTTAACATTGAATTGTCCTAAAAGAAGAGAAAGGTGTTCCTATTCCATATAGGAAAAACCCTAATTAACTTAACACTATAGGGGAATTGTTAAATGACATCAAACATTACAACAACGACTCTGTCCCCATTATTGAGATTGTGCTAGTTAATCTAATTTTAACCCGGGGACAGAGTTGTCGATCAATGGTTAAATAGCCTGGGTGTATGAGGCTCTTTTTCTAAGACTATATTTTTCCAGTGACGTTGGCGCTCAAATGGGGTGTTTCCCAAAGCCCAAAAAGGCAGTACATCTTGAAGTCCATAGTTTGGTTCAAGCCCAATGTGGATTTTATAACTTGACCAAACATAATCTTCTAGATTTTGCACGAGGTGCTCTTTAAGTGGGCTTTGTTCAATTTTCTTTTGAAATAGCAAAATTTCTTGATCATTTTTGATCGCGTGTGAATAATACCTGCCGGCCCAAATACTTCCTTTATGCTGATACATTTGGTTATATAACTGTGTAAATCTCCTGCATAGTGATTGCATGGTTCTGGCTAATGACATATCAAATAGGGGAGTAACTAAAATTTGCGTTTGATTTGGCAAAATCACATAGGCATGCAACGTCATCTTGTAATTTTTAGCCGCATCTCTTAACCAGGCCAAAAACTCGAGTTTTAGCTCATCGTGATCAAAAATAGAAAGGGAAGGGCTACCGCGTAACACGATGTAATACAATTGCCCAGGAATAATCTGGCGAGCTTTTCTAACCACAACTAGTCCATGAGGGAGGTATAGGATGCTCGATTGGTAAATTCTGGAACAGTCCAATCGCCGTCAATACTTACCACACCGTCAGGTGGGGAACGCGGCGACTCTGGAACTCCCTCTAGTGCTTTAGCCATATAGTTAATCCATATTGGTAAAGACAAGCCTCCACCCGTTTCGTTACTTCCTAAACTTTTAGGGCGATCAAAGCCCATCCAAACTACGGCAGATAAATTTGGATGATATCCAGCAAACCATGCATCGTGAGCGTCGTTGGTTGTTCCCGTTTTACCTGCAATATCATTTCTGCCTAATTTTGCTCTTGCGGTCGCTGCAGTTCCAGATCTTGTTACTTCCTGCATCAGACTATCCATTACAAATGCGGTTTTTGCGTCAAGTACTCGCATTGACTCATCGCCCACTGAACTTGGTGGAGCTTGGAATATGACGCGACCCTTTGCATCCACAATTTTATTGATTAAATAAGGATTCACATCATACCCACCATTTGCAAAAATACTATAACCTACCGACATTTGTAATGGCGTAGCAGAACCAGCGCCAAGGGCTAGAGTTAAATAAGGAGGATTTTTTTCTGGTGAAAAACCAAAACGTTGAATGTATTTTTGAGTATATTGAGTTCCTACAGATCGCATAATACGTACTGAAACTAAATTCTTTGAACGAGCGAGAGCACTTCTCACCGTCATCACCCCATCAGTTTTTCCATCATAGTTTTTTGGCTCCCAAGCTTTACCGCCAGTTTCAGAACCCCCAATCGATAAGTAAGCGTCATTCACTAAAGTTCTCGGCATGATGCCTTTTTCAACCCCAGCGGCATAAATAAATGGCTTAAAGGATGACCCTGGTTGGCGTTCTGCTTGTATTGCATGATTGAATTGAGAAACTTTAAAATCAAATCCCCCCACCATCGCGTTAATTGCTCCCGATTTCGGATCTAATGAAATCAATGCTCCCTGAACTTCAGGCATTTGCGTAATTTGCCAAATACCATTGCTGGTTTGTGACACCCGAATAATGGAGCCCGGTTTAATTTGAATCTTAGGTTGCGCAGTATTCACGAGACCCTCACGACCAATGCGCAAACCATCAGGTTTAATTCGAATCGTTTCACCTGATGATACAAATACCTGTACCTCTTGGAGACTAGCCTTAAGAACAACTCCAGACTGCATTTCATCGCTAGCTGGGTGATCAATTAATGCATTATCGAGTATACGTTTGCTTTCCTTGCTTTCTAGATTGGCTTTAGGTAATTCAACAAAACCTTCTGGTCCACGATAACCATGTTTCACGTCATAATCCAAAATACCTTTTCTTAAGGCGTTATATGCGGCCTCTTGTTTCGTTTTATTAATCGTTGTGTAAACTTTTAATCCTTGAATATACACATTTTCACCATACATACTGACCAATAAACTTCTCGCATATTCAGCTGCATAATCTGCATGGACATTGAACTCTTTACCTAGTCCCTTTACTTGCAACTCTTCTAAAATAGCGTTGCCATATTCTTCATTTGAGATGTACTTAAGATCTCGCATTCTCTGTAAAATATAGTCTTGGCGGATCTTTGCTCTTCGAAAATTAACTACTGGGTTATAAGCTGATGGGGCTTTTGGTAAGCCGGCTAACATCGCTGATTCAGCAATCGTTAAATCTTGAACTTCTTTTCCAAAATAAATTCTTGCAGCACTCGCAAAACCATAAGATCGTTGACCTAAATAAATTTGATTCATATAGAGCTCTAAAATTTTATCTTTGGAAAGATTTTTTTCTATTTTGAGCGCTAGTAGAATTTCGTAAACTTTTCGATTTAGCGTTTTTTCATTAGTCAGAAAAAAATTACGCGCTACTTGCATTGTTATCGTGGAAGCACCTTGTGAGTATTTACCACTTAAGTTCACTAATGCTGCTCTAGCAATACCCTGCAGGTCTACACCTGGATGATCATAAAATCGATCATCTTCTATGGATATCACCGCATTTTTGAGACTTGCAGGAAATTCATTAATACGCGTAACATTCCGTCGCTCCTCTCCAAATTCGCCAATCATTTCGTTGTCAGTTGTGTAGATTCTTAATGGGACTTTAGGGCGATAGTCTGTAATAACTTCTAATGAAGGCAAATTGGGAGTCGCCAATAGTGCAACAAAGGCAAGCATCATTGCGGCACTTAGAATGCCCGCAATTGACAAAATAACAATTCCGAAAATGAATTTCTTCAACATGATAAAACTCCAAATGGGGAATTCCCATGGAGTTGCATATAAGACTTAACTAGCGCTTTAAGGGCTGAATTTTGATTCATGCATCGATTATAAGGATGGCAAGAGAAGTATCGATACTTTCTGACAACAAAATCATCCAATTTAACCCTCCATAGGACTTTCATGGCTTGAAATTCTTGTGAACAATAGCGAATGAACATTTTATCTATCTCGTCTTCTGCAAAAATCGATCCTGAAACTGGTGAAGTACTTCATCACAATTCTCCAGAACCACTTCACTCAAATTTAAAAAGCGTTAAGGGATTCATCCAAAAAAATATAGTCTTCATTTTGTTATTTATATTAATTCTTAACGCTTCTACTATAGCTATTGTTTACTATTCTTTGAAAAATGATATTGCATTTATGCATTCACAATTCGACTCACTTTTTGTTGGTGTTGAAGATAGTGAAGCGCGGGTCGAGCAAATGATTGAGAACGTGGAGGAAATAAGCAATAAAATTTCAGAAGTATTGGAGGATGAAGAGGAATTTGCAAGTAAAAATTTTTGGGGTGATGCACAAACAGCATCCCATCTTCAAAGTATTAAATACATTGGATTTTACGAAGTCAATCGACAACGAATTGCATATACAAAATCGCAATTGGGGAATCGATTTTTAACCCAAAATGAAGCTTTTAATCATTCCTGGCGTGTCAAAGAAATTACTGACCTTTATATTACTCTGGTTGGTGAGAATGACAAAACTTACACCATACATAAAACGGAAAATTAATGAAAATATGGCTTATCTGTTTACTTTATCTTTTTTCAAATATGGTATTTTCCAAAACTCAATTGCCTGAAAATAAATTAAATCTGTCGTTTAAGAATGTGGAGTTAAATGATGTTTTTGAAATTTTGGGGCAAGCAGGTAATATTCATTTCATTGGTCATCAACACCTTGAAGGAACTACGGACTTAATTGCTAAAGATGTAACTTGGAAACAAACATTTGAAATGGTTCTGCGTAGTCATGGGCTATATTTTGTTCAAAACGGCAATATGATCTGGGTAGCGCCGCCTCATGTGATTAAAAATAACTCACAAGCTCTTTGGGATCATCTGAACCGCCTAGAAGAGCACCCCCAACAAGTAGCCATTGAGGCTTTTATTGTTGAAGTAGACCATCGTTTTAGTCAGGAGTTAGGTGTTAAATTGAGTTTATTAAACAAACCCAAAAACTCCTCTGCAGATGGAATACAGTCTAGCTTAAATGCAGATCTAAAAGCAGGTATCAAAAATGGACTTCACCCCGCTACTGGAAGTATCACTATTATCTCTAAAGGAGCAAAACAAATCCTACAAGCTGAGTTAAGTGCATTGCAGACAAACGGGAAAGGAAAAATTATTTCTAATCCCAGAATCGTAACTACTCATCAAGTAAGTGCTGTCATTGAACAAGGCACTGAAATACCTTACACAACTAGTTCCAAAGAAGGGTCTAAAGTTCATTTTAGGAAGGTGAATTTAAGGCTTGCCGTCATCCCCGAAATACGCCCTGAATATATTAAGCTCGATGTTGAAATATCCAAAGACTCCTTAGGCAAGCAATTTAACAACGGACACTCTGTCAATACTAGGGCTTTAAAGTCTTCTCTCATGGTAGAGGAAGGAGGTACGGTCATGATCGGTGGAGTGTTTATTACTATCGAAAGAGAAGAAACCATTCAAGTTCCAATTCTTGGTGACTTACCTATAATTGGGCAATTATTTCAACATAAAGAAAGAATAAATGATAAAAATGAATTATTAATATTTTTAACTCCCACTCTGATTGATCACAATGGGCAAAATTAAAAAAATAATAAAAATTTTGATTCTGTCTCGACCCTGCGTAAAATTGATGTATGAAATCTGTTCCTAAAAAAAATATTTATTTAATTGGCCTCATGGGGGCTGGTAAATCCACCGTTGGCAAAATGTTGGCTAAACGGCTGGGGAAAACTTTTTTTGATAGTGACCATGAGATTGAAAAACGCTGCGGTGTAAAAATTCCAACCATTTTTGAAATGGAGGGTGAAGAAGGGTTTCGGAAAAGAGAGTCGACCGTTATTAAAGACTTAACTCAACTGGAAAATATTGTTTTAGCCACAGGTGGTGGAAGTATCTTGATGCCTGAAAATCGCTCATTTCTGCATGACAATGGCTATGTTATTTATTTACGCGCAAATCCTCATGAACTTTGGATTAGAACGAGAAATGACAAAGGTAGGCCCTTGTTAAACACCGCTGACCCACAAAAGCGGTTTAAAGAGCTGTTTGAGGTACGTGACCCTCTATACTATTCTATAGCGCATCAAACGATTGAAACCGGCAAGCCGAATGTCGCCCAATTAACCAACAAATTAGTGATGCAACTGGAGCTAGAGTCATGAACACATTACAAGTTGATCTAGGTAATCGCTCCTACCCAATTTACGTTGGTGAAAAACTCATTCAAAATCACGAATTATTTGCTCCCCATGTACGTGGTCATTTAAGCATAATTGTTACCAACCCCACGATTGCAGCCTTATATGCTGATCAAGTTGAAAAATCTTTAAAGAACATCGGCCAACAAGTGATGAGAGTCATCATTCCTGATGGTGAGGCTCATAAAAATTGGGAAACTTTACAACTCATTTTTAATGGCTTAATGGCCGCTGGGGCTGATAGAAAAAGTACCATTATTGCGCTTGGTGGTGGTGTTATAGGAGATATGGCAGGCTTTGCTGCGGCTTCTTTTATGCGGGGTATTGCTTTTATACAAATACCGACAACCCTCCTTTCTCAAGTAGATTCATCCGTAGGAGGAAAGACGGGTATCAATCACCCCCTGGGGAAAAATATGATTGGTGCTTTCCATCAACCTGTAGCCGTAATTGCTGATTTACTTACCCTGACAACTCTGCCGCAAAAAGAACTTGCTGCTGGCCTTGCAGAGGTAGTTAAACATGGCGCAATCGCCGATGAGGTATTTTTATCTTGGATCGAGTCTCACATCGCGGATCTGAATGCTTGTGATCTTTCTGCTATGGAACATGCAGTATTGCGGTCTTGTGAAATTAAATCTGCCGTTGTAGCTGCTGATGAAAAAGAAATTGGGATTCGTGCGCATTTAAACTTTGGGCATACCTTCGGTCATGCAATCGAGGCTGGCATGGGTTATGGTGATTGGTTACACGGCGAAGCAGTTGGTTGCGGAATGGTGATTGCCGCTGAATTATCGAAGGAGCTAGGCTATATTACTTCGCAAGAAGTGCAGCGTTTAACACAGATCATTGCAGAACTTTATTTACCAATTACACCTCCAGTATGGTCCGTGCAGAAATACTTAGATTTGATGTCTCATGATAAAAAAGCAGAACAAGGTTCTATTAAGTACGTTGTATTAGAAAAACTTGGGCAAGCTAATGTGCAAAAAATTCCTGACAAAACGATTGGCGCCGTGTTGCAACGTTTTGGCGCTACATGAACATAGAGCTAGCGCTGTATAGCGCTCAAGCACAAACATCCATTGGAAGGGTTCACCCGGAGCCTTCGGAACCAACTAATTCGGGTAGAAACCCATTTCAAAGAGATCGGGATCGCATACTTCATTGCGCCGCATTTCGCCGCTTAGAATATAAAACTCAAGTTTTTTTAAATCATGAGGGTGATGACTTTCGTACACGTCTGACTCATAGTCTAGAAGTGGCCCAAATTGGACGAGCTATTGCAAGACGTTTGCAATTAAATGAGGATTTGGTCGAGGCGATATCTCTAGCGCATGATCTTGGACACACGCCTTTTGGACACGCAGGTCAAGATGCTTTAAATGCCTGTATGCATCAGCATAATGGTTTTGAGCACAATCTTCAAAGTTTATGGGTAGTTGACGAGCTCGAAGAAAGATATCCTACATTTAATGGCCTTAATTTATCTTATGAGACTCGTGAGGGAATCTTAAAACATGTTTCACGTAAAAATATCCGTATTCATAAAAATTGGTTAGGCGCACTCGCCGATCGATTCGAAAATAATTTACAGCCGAGTCTTGAAGCTCAATTGGCTAATATTGCTGATGAAGTTGCATATAGTAATCATGACATTGATGATGGCATTCGCTCAGGCTTATTAGAGATGGATTCTCTTAATGACACTGAATTATGGAATTCTAGACGTCACATCGTGCTTAAGTTATACCCAAACCTTGAAGGTAGAAGACTGCGGCATGAGGTCATCCGACACATGCTTCATGTGCTTATAGACGATTTGGTGAACCACTCCAAATTACTGATAGCGCAGTATCATCCCAAGTCAATCGATGATGTGCGGCATTTACCTCCGTTGATTTCTTTTTCAGATGGAATGAAGCATCAAGTTGTCGAATTAAAAAGTTTTTTATTTAAAAATTTATATCGGCACCCAAGGGTGGTAGATGTTACGCATGAGGCTGCAACACAAATTAATTTTATGTTTAGCTTTTTTCTAGAAAACCCTAGTGAAATTCCTGCGCACTTTAGAGTCCAGGATATCAATCACCCCCATCGACGTATTGCTCACTATATTGCGGGCATGACTGACCGATTTGCCCGTAGTGAATTTATGCGCTTTACCACTTAACCTTTAACTACGAAATTGATCGCACCTTGAGTTGAGATATATCTTGAGACTGCAGAGTAAAACTCTTCACTAGTTTTGGTGTCGAGCCATAACGGCTGAACTTTTGTGCCGGCCCATTTGAAATGAAACCCGCCCTCTTTTGCTGCAACCCATAATTCATGTAAAGGAGTTTGTAGGTTAATTACAATGACCGTCTTATTTGGAAAAGAAATATTTAAGACGCTCGCTTGCCTTTCTAAATCTACATCAAAATCGGTGCTTTCAAATAATCGCTCAAGTTCATTTTCAATTTTATCGAGAGCAAAGCCCGCTAAATTTTTAAACTCTGAATCGGTGATTTTTTCTACTTTAGATGGCAACATATCTCAGTCTTTTTTCAATAGTGAAGGCATTTGGCTTCATAATATGGGAATCATGAAACAATTTGCAAAATTACATTTTAGTTTTCTTCTTGGCTTAGGTGGCTTTCTTTTAATAACCCTTACTGCTTGTGGGGTTAGAGGACCATTATATTTACCCCCGCCGCCTCCAAAGCCGGAAAAACCTACCAAAGTTGAACCCATGGGTATTCAGTTTCCTTCCCAGTCATCACCCCAAACCCTTCCTTCTAATAAGCCCTAATTTTTATGAATCAATTACCAAAGCTTCTTGGATTTCAATTAAAAAATCAAGAATGGTTCGCTGAAAACGTTTCTCTAGTCAGTATTGCACAACAGTACGGTACGCCTTGTTACGTCTATAGTAAGCAAGCCCTGATTCAAGCCTTTGCCGCCTATGAGAAGGCATGCATGCGTCCAGACGGGAGCCGTAGGGCGAGGGTTCATTTTGCGATGAAATCCAACAGTAATTTGGCGATTCTAGATTTGTTTGCAGGCCTTGGCGCTGGTTTTGATCTCGTGAGCGGTGGTGAGTTAGAGCGTGTCATCGCTGCTGGCGCCTCACCATCCGTATGTGTATTTTCAGGAGTGGGTAAATCCGTTTCTGAAATATCTCGGGCTCTACAGGTTGGTGTCAAATGCTTTAATGTGGAATCGATCCCTGAACTTACCCGCATCAATGATATCGCTCGACAGCTTAATCTAATTGCACCTATTTCATTACGCGTCAATCCTGATGTAGATGCAAAAACTCACCCCTATATTTCTACTGGTTTAAAAGATAATAAATTTGGGATTGCGTACGAATCTGTCATGGCAACTTATTTGACAGCAAAAAACATGTCCCACTGCAAAATTATCGGGATTGACTGCCATATAGGTTCACAAATTTTAGATATTGGCCCCTATATTGATGCTCTTGATCGCATTTTTATATTAATTGAGGGTCTCGGACGACACGGCATTCAAATTCATCACCTTGATATCGGTGGTGGTCTTGGAATTGATTATGGTGGTGAAGATGCCCCGAACATTACTGATTTTGCTAATACCCTCTTAAACCATATTGAGTCTAAAGGCTTTGGTCATTTAGAAATTATTTTTGAACCTGGTCGTTCTTTAGTCGGTAATGCCGGCCTTCTTTTGACTAAGGTGGAATATTTGAAGCCAACTGAGGCGAAAAACTTTTGTATCGTCGATGCTGCAATGAATGACTTAATGCGTCCTGCGATGTATGAAGCTTTTCATCATATTGAACCGGTATTGCAAAAATCTATACCCTCAAATATCTATGATGTTGTTGGTCCTGTATGTGAAACTGGTGATTGGCTTGGAAAAAATCGGTCTCTTGCCGTTGCGCAGGATGATATTCTCATGATTCTTTCTGCTGGAGCCTATGGCTCATCCATGTCTTCTAATTACAATACTAGACCAAGAGGTGCTGAGGTCATGGTCAGTGATCATACGTCCTACCTCATTCGTGAACGTGAAAGGATTCA
This sequence comes from Burkholderiaceae bacterium, assembly GCA_947462685.1. GTDB lineage: Bacteria > Pseudomonadota > Gammaproteobacteria > Burkholderiales > Burkholderiaceae > Polynucleobacter. The sequence goes on from CANHPL010000013.1 coordinate 33,005, forward strand.
AAGCTTGTTTTCAGGTGAGCATCTCTTACCCAAAAAAAATGAGGGCTAAGCCCTCACGCTATTGATTCAAATTTTATTATTGCAGTCCAGCGATATAGTCTGCTACTGCTTGCATTTCTTTATCATTTAACTTGGCAGAAATAGTATTCATCTGTGCGTTTTTACGCTCACCGGCCCGAAAGCTGACTAATTGAGCTTGGGTATATTCGGCCCACTGTCCACCCACACGTGGATACTGCACAGGGATTCCTGAGCCAGAAGGTCCATGACATGAAGCACATGCTGGAACATTTTTTGCAGCGATTCCGCCACGATAAATACTCTTACCAAGTTCAATCGTATCTTTGTTTTTAGCGGTGCCAGCTTTATGGGGTTGTTTTTCTAAATAAGCAGAAACATTTTTCATATCAACTTCGGTCAGTAGCATGGACATACCCATCATGACTGCATTTGCGCGCTCACCTGATTTAAAGTGTGCAAGTTGGGTAGCTGAATACGTTGAATTTTGTGCAGCAAGTTTTGGCCAGGTTCCTGAACTGCTATTACCATTGGCCCCATGACAACCAACACAAGCCGTAATACCTCTTGCGCTATCTCCATTGGAATATAACGCCTCACCTGCAGAAATATCTGGTTTAGCAGGCTTTGCAGTTGGCTCACTCGCTTGAAGTTGTGCCGTAGCACCGAAAAAAACAATAAAGGTAAAGACAGAAAAGTTTTGAATAATATTTTTTAACATAAGTGATAAGCGCATAATGGTATTTATAAGTTTGTTCATTTTATTTATGTAATTTTACAATAGCTTTATTTTTCTATCATTTATGTCAAAGCTTCAACAAGCCAAGTTTTTTGTTACGGTCAATCACTTGGCCGATTTACCCAAAGAAATCCTCCCGGAAATTGCTTTTGCGGGAAGGTCAAATGCTGGAAAATCGTCCGCAATTAATGTTCTTTGCTCCCAAAAACGGCTTGCTTTCGCAAGTAAAACCCCTGGTCGAACCCAGCATATTAACTTTTTTTGTATATCTGACAAGGATCTCATTTTAGGTCATTTGGTTGATTTACCTGGTTATGGTTACGCAAAAGTTGATCGCAAAGTCCAAGCCCATTGGGAAACCTTGCTAAGTAAGTACTTACAAGAAAGGAATCAGCTGCGCGGGATGGTGTTAATTGTTGATTCAAGAAGAGGTATTACCGACCTCGACCGAAACATGTTGGAGTGGTTTTGCTCAACGGGCAAGCCGGTTCACTTATTAATTACAAAATGTGACAAATTAAACTTATCAGAAAAGTCTCTTGTGATGAAAGCCGTTAAAGATGAATTAAAATCTTTAAATGATCTCCACCCACATTTTGGCGAACTCACAGCGCAATTATTTTCAAGTACTAAACGACTTGGTCTAGAAGAGGCTGATGAACTTGTCTGTAAATGGTTAATTAATTAAAGGCTTATTTATGTCAAATACTTCTTGCTCTACGTCTTTACAATATCCTTTACATCGTCCTCGTAGGGCTCGCCTCAATCAATGGTCAAGAGCATTGATTCAAGAAACGGACCTGTCCCCTAGAAATTTTATCTATCCTGTTTTTGTGTTGGAAGGAAAGGGGCGGCGTGAGGCCGTTCCTTCGATGCCTGGCGTAGAAAGACAATCTGTGGATATCTTGTTAGAAACGGCAAAGCAATGTGTAGATTTAGGCATACCAGTCATGGCGCTATTTCCGGTAATAGATGCCTCTTTAAAAACACTTGATGGTGCTGAAGCCTTTAACCCAAAAGGTCTCGTACCAAATGCCGTCAAAACTCTAAAAGATCACTTCCCTGAATTAGGGATTATGACTGACGTTGCTCTGGACCCATATACCAGTCATGGTCAAGATGGTCTTATTGATGAATCAGGGTATGTGCTCAATGAGGAAACTACGGAAGTCTTGGTACAACAAGCGATTTGTCAGGCGAGAGCTGGGTCTGATATTGTGGCGCCATCCGATATGATGGATGGTCGTATTATTGAAATCCGTGACGGCTTAGAGTCCGAAGGTTTTATACATACTCAAATCATGGCGTATTCTGCAAAATATGCCTCCGCTTTTTATGGCCCTTTTCGAGATGCAGTAGGCTCTTCAGGAAACTTAGGTAAGGGTAATAAAAAAACGTATCAAATGGACTTTTGTAATTCCGATGAAGCAATTCGTGAGGTAGCTCACGATATTTCTGAAGGTGCTGATATGGTTATGATTAAGCCCGGCATGCCTTATTTGGATATTGTGCGCCGGGTTAAAGATACCTTTGGATACCCAACCTTCGCCTACCAAGTGAGTGGCGAATACGCAATGATCAAAGCCGCAGCACAAAACAATTGGCTTGATCATGATCAAGTCATGATGGAGTCTTTAATGGCTTTTCGAAGAGCGGGGGCTGATGGCATCCTCACTTATTTTGCATTAGATGCTGCAAGATTACTTCTGTCGAAGTAATCTTAATTTTTCTTCCAGTTTTTCTGGTGAGATAATTCCGACCACTCTGAGCTTCTCGACTTCCTGACCTTGCGCGTTAATAAAAATAAATGCTGGTGGGCCAAACAATTGGTACTCATTTAATAGCTCTTTTTGATTTATTCCCGAAGTCGTGACATCGACTTCAATTCTTTTCAAATTTTGTAATTGGTTTTTTATATCAAGGTTGCTCAAAACTATTTTGTCTATCTCTTTACAGCTGACGCACCAATCAGCATAGTAAGTAATGAATACTCCATCTTGTTCTTTCGTCAAAGTAGCAATTGATTGCTTGAGCCCATCTAGGGAGGTTACAACTTGATAATCCAGTCCACCGATTTCTTTAGTACTGGCATATCGAGGTCCTATGATTAAATTACTTACCGCTGGATACATCATCCATAACGCAAATCCTATCAATATATAAGCCAACGCACGTTGCACACGCACCATCCACGAACCCGCTTTGGGTACTACACTTCTTGCACCAATTGCGAAAAGTAATAAGGGCAATCCCATACCTAAAGCCATCACAAATAAAATCAGTCCACCCAGCTCAACTTTTCCACTGTGCGCAATAAAAGTCAGTATGCCAGCCAATGGTGCTGTTACACAGGGGCTTGCAATTAAACTCGATAATGCCCCCAACATAAATACACCAAATAGACTACCGCCTTGATGTTTATCCATCCACTGATGAACCATTTGATTCCATGCATGGGGTAAGCGGAGTTCATACATGCCTAATAAACTTCCTGATAAAGCAATCATCATCAATCCAAATCCTATAATGACGATAGGGTTTTGTAATGCACTCGAAACTCCCGCACCAAACCATGCAGTGGCCATTCCGGCGAGACTAAACGCTAAAGCCATGCCAAGCACGTAACAGCTGGCTAAAGTGAGTGATTTTTTTCGAGAAGGTTGTTGTCCTGATGTAGCGCCAAATACAATACTTGACAAAATAGGTAACATTGGCAACATGCATGGCGTAAATGCCAACCCGAGTCCTAATATAAAAAATATTCCAAGCAACACAGGGGTCGAAGTACTTTCAAGCAAGCTGTTCAAGGCATTTAAATCATCCTTAGCTTCCCACCAAGATGTTGGAGTTTCATTGGTGTTTGTCAATAGTTGTTCTGCGGAGGCTACTGAATGAACGATTGAATCATATTGCATGATTTGCATATATCGTATCATCGGGGGATAGCAAATACCTTTTTCTGCACAGCCTTGTACCTGTACTTCTAAATACAGTGGTGTTTGTTTGGGCAAGCTGTTAGCACTAAATCGATAACTGATAATGCCATCATATGTCCTCACTATTTTTTGAAAATTATCATCAAATTTTTCATGCGGAACTGGTAATGGTTCAGGTTTTAATAAGGTTAAAAGTCCATCAAATTTTGTATTTACTTGAATTGAATCTTGATAAAGATAATATCCTTTTGAGTTATCAAAGGTAATTTCTAAGCCCTGTTGTGTTAATTGTCCGCTAATTTTAAATGCTTCCTCAGGCTTTAAATACTCTTTGCTATAACTCAACAATGTCAATGTACTTAATACATAAATAAGCAGGTATTTGAGATGGGCTTTAAACATATAATTGTTGTCCTGATTGTCCTAATTCCTCTAACATCCAATGTAAATAGGTGTTATCTATTTCAAGTATTGGAGTTATTGCTATTTCGGGAATCTCATAAGGATGGAGCTGTTTGACACAAACTTGTATAGCCGCCCAATACGTTTGAATCGATTTGGCGTGCATCATTACCTCTTGGCTATTTTCTAATTGATTCTGCCAGCGATACAAACTTTCGATGACTGAAAATTGCGCACAAGCAATTAATCGTTTTTCAATTAACTCTTTAGCTATTTCTAAGGCAATTTCCCTATTGGGAAAACTAACCATAACAATGATAGGCTGATGTGTATTCATATTGGTATTTCTAATACCTTATTGTGTCAGAGTTTTCTAAGGTTTGCATAACAAAAAAGCCAGGATCAAATCGAGCCTGGCTTTTTTGATTACGTCGTAAACTTACTCTGCTTCTACAGCCTCAGTTTCATCCATTTCTGGACGATCGACTAATTCGACTAGAGCCATTGGTGCATTGTCACCAACTCGAAATCCAAATTTTAGGATTCGAGTATAGCCACCTGGACGTGCAGCATAACGTGGTCCTAATTCTGTAAAGAGTTTGGTTACCATTCCACGATCACGTAAGCGATTAAACGCTAAACGACGATTCGCTAAATTATCTTTTTTACCAAGCGTAATTAATGGCTCTACAACACGACGCAACTCTTTAGCCTTTGGTAATGTTGTCTTAATCAACTCATGCTGTAACAATGAGTTGGACATATTACGCAACATCGCTAAACGATGGGAAGATGTACGATTGAGCTTACGCAGTCCGTTTCCGTGACGCATGATACTTCCTTTCTATTATTTCTCTAGACCTGTTGGCGGCCAGCTTTCTAACTTCATTCCTAAAGTTAATCCGCGAGCAGCTAAAACGTCTTTAATTTCATTAAGGGATTTACGTCCCAAATTAGGCGTCTTTAATAACTCATTTTCAGAGCGTTGAATTAAGTCGCCAATGTAATAAATATTTTCAGCTTTTAGACAATTCGCTGAACGAACCGTTAACTCTAAATCATCTACAGGACGCAACAACATTGGATCGACCATTGGTGAGCGCGCAGACTGTATATCACCTATAACTTGATTATTCTCTAATGCTGCAAAGACTACAAGTTGATCAACTAAGATTCCAGCTGATTGACGAATAGCTTCCTCAGGTGTAACGACGCCATTGGTTTCAATTGTCATTACTAGTCTGTCTAAGTCAGTGCGTTGTTCAACGCGAGCAGACTCAACAGCATAACTAACACGCTTGATAGGACTAAATGATGCATCCAAAACAATGCGGCCAATTAATTTGGTGTTTTCATCTGAATAATGACGTTGGTTGCCAGGTACATAACCACGTCCTTTTTCAATTTTAATTTGCATATCTAACTTGCCACCTGCAGATAAGTTTGCAATGACGTGTTCAGGATTAATTAATGTGATGTCGTGGGGTAAATCAATGTCGGCAGCAGTTACTACACAAGGGCCTTCTTTACGTAACATCACTGTAACTTCATCGCGTGACTCAAGCTTAAATACAATACCTTTTAAATTGAGTAACAAATTAACTACATCTTCTTGAACGCCATCTAATGTGGAGTACTCATGTACTACGCCACCAATACTAACTTCAGTTGGTGCGTAACCAGCCATTGAAGATAAAAGTACGCGGCGCAATGCGTTACCAAGAGTATGGCCATAGCCACGTTCAAATGGCTCCATAACGACTTTTGCCTGATTAGGGCCAATTGCTTCTACAGAAATAATTTTGGGCTTCAGCAGTGTTGTTTGCATATATTTTCCTTAGGGATGCCTCAATTAACGTGAATAAAGTTCGACAATCAAGCTTTCGTTGATATCACCACTAAGTTCATCACGGTCAGGAACTTTTTTAAATGTTCCTTCTAATTTAGTGGCGTCAACGCTAACCCAACTTGCAGGTCCAATTTGTTGCGCTAAGGTTAAGGCTTCTTGAACACGAGTTTGTTTCTTTGCTTTCTCACGGATAGCAACAATATCGCCAGGCTTGACTTGCATTGAAGGAATGTTCACTACATCACCATTCACTACAATTGCTTTATGAGACACTAATTGTCTTGCCTCAGAACGAGTTGATCCAAATCCCATACGATAAACTACATTATCTAAACGAGACTCTAATAAAGCCAATAAAGTTTCACCAGTATTTCCTTTGCGGCGATCTGCTTCGGCAAAATAACGTCTAAATTGACGCTCAAGAATGCCATACATTCTTTTAACTTTTTGCTTTTCGCGCAACTGGTTACCATAGTCTGAAGTGCGAGCACCAGAAGTTCGGCCATGTTGACCTGGCTTACTATCTAACTTGCATTTATCAGCAAGTGGGCGACGAGCGCTTTTTAAAAATAAGTCGGTACCTTCCCGACGTGATAATTTAGCCTTAGGGCCTATATAACGTGCCACGTGTATTTCCTTTCTTTGCCGCTGTTTTCACAGTGGGTAAGTCCAAATATATGAATTTGAACGGTGGGCTTAATTTAAAAAATCGCGTTTAAAAAACTTAAATGCGACGACGCTTAGGGGGGCGACAACCATTATGAGGAACTGGAGTCACATCCTGAATCTCAGTAATCTTGATGCCTAAACCGTTAAGTGCTCTAACTGCAGACTCACGTCCAGGACCAGGACCCTTGATTTGTACTTCTAAATTTTTAATACCGCATTCAATTGCTGCTTTACCAGCAACTTCAGCTGCAACTTGAGCAGCAAATGGGGTTGACTTTCTTGAACCTTTGAAGCCCTGTCCGCCAGAGGTTGCCCAAGAAAGAGCATTTCCTTGGCGATCAGTGATCGTAACGATAGTATTGTTGAATGATGCATGCACGTGTGCAATGCCATCAGCAATATTCTTTTTAACCTTCTTACGAACTCTTGTTGCGTTCGCTTGTTGTGGTTTTGCCATATCAGTTCCGCTTTCCTATTATTTCTTTAGCGCAATGCCTGCTTTACGCGGACCTTTGCGTGTACGTGCATTTGTCTTAGTACGCTGACCACGAACCGGAAGACCTTTACGGTGGCGTACGCCACGATAACAGCCCAAGTCCATGAGACGTTTAATATTCATCGTTACTTCTCGACGAAGATCTCCCTCAGTGGCAAATACGCCTACTTGCTCACGAATTTTTTCCAAGTCTGAGTCAGTCAAGTCTTTGACTTTTTTTGACTCAGGAACACTCGCAGCATCGCAAATCTGTCTTGCGCGAGTTATACCAATTCCGAAAATCGAAGTTAACCCGATAACGGTATGTTTATGGTTGGGGATGTTTACCCCGGCGATACGTGCCATATAAATTCCTCTAAATTAATCTACTTAACCTTGACGCTGCTTATGCCGTGGATCTGATGAACAAATCACACGTAATACGCCTTTACGCTTAATGATCTTGCAGTTACGGCAAATACATTTAACTGATGCCAATACTTTCATGACTAACCCCTCTCCAATTCGTACTACTTGGCACGAAAAATAATTCGTGCACGCGTTAGGTCGTATGGAGTCATCTCCACAGTAACCTTATCACCGGGAAGAATGCGAATGTAATGCATCCGCATCTTTCCAGAAATATGTCCCAAAACTACATGTCCATTTTCCAACTTCACCCGAAACATCGCATTGGGTAAATTCTCTACAATTTCACCAGCCATCTGAATAACATCATCTTTAGCCATATTTAGACGCCTGGACCCATTTTGAAATTTGCTTTTTTCATCAATGAATCATACTGTTGCTGCATCAAATAGGATTGCACCTGTGCCATAAAGTCCATTGTGACGACAACAATAATTAGCAAAGATGTTCCACCAAAATAAAATGGCACTTGCCAATTCAAAACTAAAAATTCTGGTAATAAACAAACTAAAGTTATGTACGCAGCGCCTGCAAGCGTAAGCCTAGCTAAAATTTTATCAATATACTTTGCTGTCTGATCACCTGGGCGTATTCCAGGAACAAACGCACCACTTTTTTTCAAATTATCTGATGTCTCGCGGCTATTAAAAACTAAGGCTGTATAGAAAAAACAAAAGAAAATAATTGCAGTTGCGTACAAAATAATATAAACAGGCTGACCGGGTTGCAATGTACTGGATAAGTCTTTAATGAAGCGTGAAAATATATTGGTGTTTTCACCAGCAGTAAACCATTGCGCAATCGTTGCAGGAAACAAGATAATTGAAGACGCAAAAATTGGTGGAATAACGCCAGCCATATTAAGTTTCAGGGGCAAATGTGAAGATTGGCCGCCATACACCTTATTGCCAACTTGGCGCTTTGCATAATTCACTAAAATACGGCGTTGGCCACGCTCTACAAATACAACAAAGTAAGTTACTGCGATTACAACAATAACAACTAATATAGAAGAAATAATACTCATAGAACCCGTACGCACTAGCTCTAACAATCCACCTAAAGCATTTGGCAAACCAGATGCAATACCCGCAAAAATAATAATTGAAATTCCATTGCCTAGACCACGTTCTGTAACTTGCTCACCTAACCACATCAAGAACATCGTTCCAGTAACCAAAGTAACTACAGTAATCATGCGAAATACAACCCCGGGATCAGTGACTAATCCAGCCTGAGACTCAAGAGCAATTGCAATACCCAGTGCTTGAAAAGTTGCTAATACTAATGTCGCATAGCGAGTGAACTGGGTAATTTTTCTTTGACCTGAACGACCTTCTTTTTTAATCGCCTCAAATGTAGGAATTACAACAGTAAGCAATTGCATAATAATAGAGGCTGAGATATAAGGCATGATCCCTAGAGCAAAAATGGTAAAACGAGATAATGCTCCACCTGAGAACAGATTAAACATTCCTAAAATGCCACCCTTTGCATCATCAAACAGACTTGCTAATTGGTTTGGATCAATCCCAGGCACTGGAATGTGCGCGCCCACTCTATAAACCACCAAGGCCATGAGCAGAAACAGCAGGCGATTTTTTAAATCACCAAATTTGTTTCCTGACTTCATCAGACTTGAAGCGGTTGGAGAAGACGTTGCCATTGATTACACTTCCTCAACCAATTTACCACCAACTGCTTCAATCGCTGCACGTGCACCAGAAGTTGCTGTTAAGCCTTTTAATGTAACGGCTTTTGTCAGCTCACCAGTTTTAATTACTTTTACTGATTTAATCTGTTCATTTGCTAAACCATTTTGCTTGAGCACAACCAAATCTATTTCAGTTACGCTTAAACGCTCAATGTCAGAAAGGGTAATTTCACCGACGTGACGACGCGTCAATGAAATAAAGCCACGCTTAGGTAAACGGCGATATAAAGGCATTTGACCGCCTTCAAAGCCAACTTTATGGAAGCCACCGGAACGAGACTTTTGTCCTTTGTGTCCTCGACCAGCTGTTTTACCAAGCCCTGAACCAATTCCACGACCAACACGACGTTTAGCGTGTTTTGCGCCAGCAGCAGGTTTTAAGTTATTTAATTCCATCATTTCCTCTGTCAATTAATGGCTTAATTTAATTCTTTAATTAGGTAAGACACTTTATTCATCATGCCGCGTACAGCTGGGGTATCCTCTAATTCAGATGTTGTATTAACGCGACCAAGACCAAGGCCGCGGACTGTTGCACGATGGCTTTCACGTGTGCCTATCAGGCTACGCACTAATTTAATTTTTACGGTTTTCTTTTCAGTCATGTTTATTCTCGATTCACTTAACCAATAATTTCTTCGATTGACTTGCCACGTTTGGCAGCAATCTCGGCAGGTGTGCTCATCTTGCTTAATCCATTGATTGTTGCTCTAACCATGTTGTATGGGTTAGTTGAACCAATTGACTTAGCGACTACGTTTGTTACACCCATTACATCAAAAATTGCACGCATCGGACCACCAGCAATCACTCCAGTACCCTCTTTTGCAGGAGACATCAAAACACGAGAAGCTCCATGTTCACCAATTACTGAATGTTGAAGAGTACCTTGACGAAGTGGAACCTTGATCATCTTACGACGAGCTTCATCCATTGCCTTTTGAACAGCAACTGGAACCTCTTTAGATTTTCCTTTACCCATGCCGATACGGCCATCACCGTCACCGACTACAGTTAAAGCAGCAAATCCTAAAATACGACCACCCTTAACCACCTTAGTTACGCGGTTAACAGCAATCATTTTTTCGCGCAAACCATCGTCACGCTCTTCTGCTGCCATCTTTGCTTGCATTTTTGCCATGTTCTTTTCCTTGACCTTTACTTAATCTGCTCTTAGAACTTCAGTCCAGCTTCACGCGCGGCTTCAGCTAAAGCTTTTACGCGACCGTGATAACGAAAACCTGAACGATCAAAAGCAACCTCTGTGACGCCAGCTTTTAAAGCGCGCTCAGCAATTAATTTACCAATTTCTTTTGCAGCAGTACTGTTGCCACCATTTGAAAAACTAGTACGTAATTCTTTTTCCATTGTCGAAGCTGCTGCCAATACTTTTGTGCCACAAGAGCTGAAAAGTTGGGCAGTAATATGGAGATTCGTACGCATGATAGCAACACGCGGAACTGCGAGTTCTGCAATCTTGATACGTGTCTGACGTGAACGACGGATACGGGATTCTTTTTTGTTCATCATATTCGGCCTCGATTACTTCTTCTTCGTTTCTTTAATGAGAACCACTTCATCGCTATAACGAACACCCTTACCTTTGTAAGGCTCGGGAGTTCTGTAAGAACGAACTTCAGCGGCTACTTGTCCAACTTGCTGCTTGTTGGCACCCTTAATAATGATTTCTGTTTGAGTAGGGGTCTCTGCTTTTACACCCTCTGGTAATTCATAAATAACATCATGAGAAAAACCAAGTTGAAGTTTTAACGACTTACCTTGTGCAGCAGCACGATAACCCACACCAATTAAATTTAATTTACGCTCAAAACCTTTAGTAACACCAGTAACCATATTATTAACTAAAGCACGGGTAGTTCCAGATAGTGCGTTTGATTCACGAGACTCATCATTGCAAGTAACTTGTAATGATCCATCTTCCTGCTTCAAAGATACTAGTGGATGCAAATTATGCGTTAACGTACCAAGCGGACCTTTAACCGTAAGCAATGCTCCAGCAATGTGAATCTCAGCACCATTGGGTACTGGAATAGGCGATTTACCAACACGTGACATATTCGTTCTCCTTAGGCGACATAGCAGATAACTTCGCCACCCACGCCGTTGGCGCGAGCTTTACGATCAGTCATCAAACCTTGTGGGGTTGAAATAATTGCCACGCCCAAACCATTCATAACTTGGGGTATGTCGTGACGCCCTTTATATATTCGCAAGCCAGGCTTGGATATACGCTCAATGCGCTCGATAACTGGGCGGCCCGCATAGTATTTAAGCGTAATGTTTAAAACGGGTTTTGCGGTTTCACCTGCGATTTCAAAACTATCGATGTAACCTTCATCTTTTAATACATTTGCGATAGCAACTTTTAATTTAGATGATGGCATTGTTACACCTGGCTTTTGCACTGCTTGCGCATTGCGTATCCGGGTTAACATATCTGCGATTGGATCGGTAAAGCTCATAATTTCTCCTAATCTCTACTATTACCAGCTGGCTTTAGTAACGCCCGGGATTTCACCTCTAAAGGCAATCTCACGGATCTTGCCGCGACCCAAACCGAATTTACGGAATGTGCCACGTGGACGTCCAGTCAAAGCACAACGATTTCGTTGGCGAGTGGGGCTAGCGTTACGAGGTAAAGCTTGTAACTTTAAACGCGCGTCATAGCGCTCTTCCTCAGACTTAGAGGTATCTTCGATAATTGCTTTTAATTCTGCACGTTTTGTAGCAAATTTAGCAACAGTCTTAGTACGTTTTTTTTCGCGCTCAATTAATGAAAGTTTAGCCACGTTAACCTCTTAGTTACGGAAAGGAAATTTAAAGGCCGCTAACAAAGCTTTTGCTTCATCATCTGTTTTAGCGGTTGTAGTAATACTGATGTTTAATCCACGCAGTGCATCGATTTTGTCGTACTCAATTTCCGGGAAAATAATTTGCTCTTTAACGCCGATGTTATAGTTTCCACGGCCGTCAAAAGCTTTTCCTGATACGCCACGAAAATCGCGCACGCGAGGTAATGCAACAGTAATAAAGCGATCTAAGAATTCGTACATTCTTTGACCACGCAAAGTCACCATTGCACCAATTGGGTAACCTTGACGAATTTTAAATCCAGCAATCGCTTTTCTAGCTACAGTAACAACAGGCTTTTGGCCAGCCACTTTTGTTAAATCACCGACAGCATGTTCAATTACTTTTTTATCAGCAACTGCTTCACCCAAGCCCATATTAAGCGTAATCTTGGTGATACGCGGCACTTCCATAACGGATTTATATCCAAACTTTGCAGTTAATTCACCAACAACAGTTTTTGTATAATGCTCTTGAAATCTGGTTGTCATTTTCTTCCCCTTAAGCCGCTAAAGTTGCGCCCGTGGTCTTCAAAAAGCGAACTTTTTTACCGTCCACTTCTTTAATACCAACACGCGAAGGCTTACCATTAGCATCGATGTGAGCCACATTCGAAATTTGAATAGGCATCGTTTTATCGATAACACCGCCTGTTACACCCGCCGCTGGGTTGGGTTTAACATTTTTTTTGTATTGATTGATACCTTCAACTAAAATCTTTTGATCAAGTATGGCAGTTACAGTTCCTTGCTTTCCTTTGTCGCGACCAGTAGTAACAATGACCTGATCACCTTTACGAATCTTTTTCATGGCCTCTCCTTAGATCACTTCAGGCGCTAATGAAACAATCTTCATAAAACGCTCTGTACGCAGTTCACGCGTAACAGGGCCAAAGATACGAGTTCCAATCGGCTCAAGTTTCGCATTCAGCAAAACTGCAGCGTTAGCATCAAATTTAATTAAAGATCCATCAGCACGACGGACACCCTTGGCTGTGCGCACAACGACAGCGTTGTAAATATCGCCTTTTTTAACGCGACCTCTTGGAGCCGCGGATTTAACGGTCACTTTAATAATGTCACCAATGCTTGCATAACGGCGCTTGGATCCACCCAAGACCTTAATGCACATTACTTCACTGGCGCCAGTATTATCAGCGACCTGTAGTCTGCTTTCAGTTTGAATCATTTTTTTATCCCCAACTTAAATACCCGAAGGCAATCAGTCTTGGTTCCGTTATGGGCTTTTATTGTTTATTCAACAACTTAAGCCCGGATTAATAAATGCTTTTGCAATTCTTTTATCCTGTAATTTTGCAATAAATAGCTATAAATTACAGGAAGCCCTCTACTATAACAAACTTACATTAAACTTGCAAGCTTATTTAAATGCCTTTTGACTCTTCTACTACCTTTGTAACAACCCATGATTTTGTTCTCGACAATGGTCTAGACTCAGAAATCTCAACGGTATCACCAATCTTGATTTGATCAGACTCATCATGGGCATGATATTTTTTAGAAACACCAAAATATTTACCATAAAGAGCGTGCTTTACTTTTCTCTCCACGAGAACAGTTACAGTCTTTTGCATTTTGTCGCTAACAACGCGACCAACCAGTGTTCTTTTTAAAGATTGAGTTTCTTTATTCATTTTTCAGCCGCCTTTTGATTCAAAGCTGTTTTGACTCGTGCAATTGCTTTCTTAGTTTTACTAAGTTGACTTGAATCTTGCAATTGTTGCGTGCCCTTTTGCATACGTAATTTAAACTGCGCCTTTAATAACTCTGAGAGTTCGTTGTTCAGGCCCTTAACATCTTTAGCCAATAGTTCTTTCATTTCCATGTCTTTTCTCCAGCTTAAGAGCCAATTTGACGTACAACAAATGCTGTTTGAATCGGCAACTTGGCTGAAGCTAAGCGAAAAGCTTCACGGGCCAATGTCTCATCAACACCATCCATTTCATACAATACTTTACCTGGCTGAATTTCAGCTACGTAATACTCAGGATTTCCTTTACCGTTACCCATACGAACTTCAGCTGGTTTAGTTGAAATTGGCTTATCTGGGAAAATTCGAATCCAAATGCGGCCGCCACGTTTAATATGACGAGTCATCGCTCGACGAGCAGCTTCAATTTGACGAGCAGTCAATCTTCCACGACCCATGGCTTTTAATCCAAAATCACCAAACGCAACTGAACTTCCACGAGTTGCCTTACCGGTATTACGGCCTTTTTGTTCTTTTCTATATTTACGACGTTTAGGTTGTAACATAATTATTCTCCCGCCTTAGGCGCATCTTCAGGCTTTACAACTTTTCGCACACGTTTAACAGCGGCTTTAACTTCTGGCTTATTTTCAGTAGTTGCGCCTTCTGCCTTACGTGGGGCACGTGGTGCACGACGCGGCTTTTTATCTTCTTCTGCTTCAACAACAGGCGCTGCTGGAATGGCAACACCAGATCCTAAAGTATCACCCTTATAAACCCAAACTTTTACACCAATAATGCCGTATGTAGTTTCGGCCTCAGAAGTTGCATAATCAATATCCGCTTTTAATGTATGAAGCGGAACACGTCCTTCACGATACCATTCGCGACGCGCAATCTCTGCACCGTTTAAACGCCCTGAACTCATAATTTTGATTCCTTGAGCTCCTAAACGCATTGCACTTTGCATGGCACGTTTCATTGCACGACGGAACATAATACGTTTTTCTAACTGTTGCGTGATAGAGTCTGCAATCAGTTGAGCATCAATTTCAGGCTTACGGATTTCTTCGATATTTACGTGTACGGGCACTCCCATACGCCTTTGTAACTCTTTACGCAAAACCTCAATATCTTCACCTTTTTTACCAATGACAACACCTGGGCGCGAGCTGAAGATAGTGATTTTTGCATTTTTAGCTGGGCGCTCAATCACAACTTTACTAACAGAAGCATTTTTGAGCTTCTTTTTAAGGTAATTGCGCACGTCAATGTCTTCTTGGAGCATGCTAGCAAAGTTTGTATTGCCTGCGTACCAACGTGAAGTCCAGTTTTTAGTAACCGCTAAACGGAAACCATTGGGATTAATTTTTTGACCCATGACTCTTCCTTAATTACTCAAAGTCACAGTGATGTGACAAGTTTGTTTTTCAATTTTGTTACCGCGACCTTTTGCACGAGCAGTAAAACGCTTTAGAGAGGTAGCTTTATCAACTGTAATTGACTTAACTTTTAACTCATCGATATCTGCTCCAGCATTGTGCTCTGCATTTGCAATGGCTGACTCAACTACTTTTTTCACAATAAATGCGGCCTTCTTAGGGCTAAAAGCGAGTATATTCATTGCTCGTGAGATTGGTAATCCACGTATTTGGTCCGCAACCAAACGAGTCTTTTGTGCGCTAATTCTAGCGCTACGGTGAATGGCTTTAGTTTCCATCATTTCCCCTTACTTCTTAGCTTTCTTATCGGCAGCATGACCCTTGAAAGTACGAGTCAAAGCAAATTCACCGAGTTTATGACCAACCATGTTTTCTGACACATAAACCGGTACATGCTGACGGCCGTTATGTACGGCAATCGTCAACCCGATAAATTCAGGCAGAATTGTGGAACGTCTGGACCATGTTTTAATGGGCTTTTTATCTTTAATGGCCACTGCAGTCTCAACCTTTTTTACAAGGTTAACTTCACAAAATGGCCCTTTTTTAGCTGATCGTGTCATGTTTATTTCCTCAATCGATTAACGTTTTTGACGACGTTGTACGATCATTGTCGTAGTACGCTTATTACGTCTTGTACGATATCCCTTAGTCGGGGTTCCCCATGGTGATACAGGCACGCGACCTTCACCAGTACGACCTTCACCACCACCGTGAGGGTGGTCGACCGGATTCATGGCCACACCACGCACGGTTGGGCGAATACCGCGCCAACGATTCGCGCCTGCTTTACCAATTTGACGCAAGGAATGCTCTTCATTGCCGACTTCACCAATAGTTGCACGACATTCAATATGCACGCGGCGCACTTCGCCTGAACGCAATCTTACTTGAGCGTAGATGCCTTCACGCGCTAGAAGAACTGCTGATCCGCCAGCGGATCTAGCAATTTGAGCGCCCTTACCTGGCATGATTTCAACGCAATGAATCGTGCTACCTACTGGAATATTTCTAATCGGTAAATTGTTACCCGCCTTGATTGGAGCTTCTGAACCATTCATAACCGCCTGGCCAGCAGTCATGCCTTTAGCTGCGATAACATACCGTCTTTCACCGTCGGCAAACAAAATCAACGCTAAGTTTGCACTTCTGTTAGGGTCATACTCTAAACGCTCTACTTTAGCTGGAATACCATCTTTATCATTCCGCTTAAAATCAACCATACGGTAGTGATGCTTATGGCCACCACCTTTATGGCGTGTCGTGATATGTCCGTTATTATTACGGCCAGCATGTTGAAACTGTGGCTCAAGCAATGGAGCAAATGGTTTACCTTTGTGTAAATCTGGATTAACCAGTTTCACCATTGAACGACGTCCAGGGGACGTCGGTTTAGTTTTCATTAATGGCATTATTTAACCTCCGACTCAAAGTTAATCTCTTGACCAGGCTTCAAAGAAACATAGGCTTTTTTCACGTGGTTGCGGCGACCTTCAAAACGGCCAAAGCGCTTAGCTTTACCTTTTTGATTGACCACTTGCACAGACTCAACTTCAACCTTAAATAACATTTCTACTGCACCTTTAATTTCCAACTTATTAGCATCGCGAGCAACTTCAAAAACTACTTGCTCGTTTTTATCAGCCACCATTGTTGCTTTTTCAGAAATTACAGGGCCAAGGAGAATGCTTAAAAGGCGATGTTCATTTTTGCGGTTTTGTATCTTTTGTTTCATTTGAGCATCTCCTCAATTTGAGCTATCGCCGTTTTACCTACCAAAATATTTTGATAGTGAACAAGTGATAAAGGATCAGCATGCTTTGGCTCTACGATTGCAACTTTATGCAAATTGCGTGATGCCAAATGCAAATTTTCATCTACCTTATCCAAAATAATTAGAACGGACTCTAGGCCCATTGCTTTTACCTTAGCTGCCAGCAATTTAGTTTTTGGTGCCTCTAAATTAAAGTCGTCAACAACATTTAAGCGACCTTCACGAGCCAACTGTGAAAAAATCGATCTCATACCTGCACGATACATTTTCTTATTTACCTTGTGCGAGAAATTCTCATCAGGAGAGTTCGGGAATATGCGCCCACCTCCACGCCACAATGGTGAAGAGGACATACCCGCTCTTGCACGACCAGTACCTTTTTGATTCCAAGGCTTCTTGGTTGAGTGGTGTACCATTTCACGATCTTTTTGTGCGCGGTTACCGCTTCTTGCGTTTGCTTGATATGCAATTACAACCTGATGCACTAGCGCTTCGTTGTATTCCCTTTCGAATACTTCTGGTGATGCAGATACTGCTTCACCAATTTTTCCATTCGCTTCTAGGAGCTTGAGTTCCATAATGCCCCCTATTAAGATTTAGCTGCAGGCGTTTTAATCGCCGGCGTAACAATTACTTTTCCACCACGTGATCCAGGTACAGCTCCCTTAACTAAAAGAAGTTGTCTTTCTGCATCTACACGGGCTATTTCTAGGTTTTGTACAGTTTTGGTAACATCGCCTAAATGACCAGTCATACGCTTACCTGGGAAAACTCTTCCAGGATCTTGAGCCATACCAATAGAGCCTGGTACGTTATGTGATCTTGAATTACCATGGCTAGCACGGCCAGAGGCAAAGTGATAGCGTTTAATAGTACCAGCGTAACCCTTACCAATCGTTACACCTTGGACATCCACCTTTTGTCCAACAGTAAATGTATCAACGCCAATCACAGATCCAGCTTGAAAGTCAGCTAACTTGCTTGCGTCAATTCTGAATTCGTTAAGTGCGTTGCCTGCTAGAACACCAGCTTTGGCAAAATGCCCTGCCATTGCCTTAGTAACGCGTGATGCACGGCGTTCGCCGTGAGCTAACTGAATAGCATCATAGCCATCAGTTTCCTGAGTTTTGATTTGTGCGACCCTGTTGTTGCTTACATCAATAACGGTGACTGGAATTGAGTCACCCTCTTCTGTAAACAAGCGAGTCATGCCGACCTTCCGGCCGATCAAGCCTAAGCTCATATCTTGCTCCAATGTCGACAACGATTGGTCGACGAAAATTAAATTTAATGGCTTTTAGTGAAGGAATGCTTACTAAAAACCCCATTCTTGGTAATGCAACTACTAAACTTTCAAACAAATTTGGTAGAACTCAGCATTCTATACAGTTTTTATTTGTTTGGCAAGTATTTTTTTACTGCAATTTGATTTCTACATCAACTCCAGCTGGTAAATCCAACTTCATCAGAGCGTCTACTGTTTTTTCAGTAGGGTCAACGATATCCATTAATCGTAAATGTGTGCGGATTTCTAATTGATCGCGTGAGGTTTTATTAACGTGAGGTGAGCGCAGTATATCAAAACGCTCAATACGTGTTGGAAGTGGAACCGGCCCTTTAACAACAGCACCTGTTCTTTTTGCCGTATCCACGATTTCAGCAGCTGACTGATCAATTAACCGGTAGTCAAAGGCTTTTAAACGAATTCTAATTTTTTGGCTTTGCATGTTCATTTCCTAAAGAGCATAGCGGCGCTGACGCTAAATTAAATTTTTAGCAGGTTGTGTGCAGCGCACACACAACCTGTCATACAAAACTACTTAAGCAATAATTTTAGAAACAACACCAGCACCAACGGTACGTCCACCTTCGCGAATCGCAAAACGTAGGCCTTCTTCCATCGCAATCGGTGCAATTAACTTCACACTAATTTCAACGTTATCACCAGGCATTACCATTTCTTTGTCTTTTGGCAATTCAATCGCACCAGTTACGTCCGTTGTACGGAAGTAAAACTGTGGACGATAGTTGTTAAAGAATGGTGTATGACGGCCACCCTCATCTTTCGATAGGACATATACGCTGCCTGTAAATTCTGTGTGCGGCAAAATAGAACCTGGCTTACACAACACTTGACCACGCTCAACATCTTCACGCTTCGTACCACGTAACAAAATACCCACGTTATCGCCAGCTTGACCCTGATCTAATAACTTGCGGAACATCTCAACGCCTGTACATGTTGTCTTCTGTGTTGCACGAATACCAACAATCTCAATCTCTTCGCCAACCTTCACAATCCCCCGCTCGATACGACCCGTCACCACCGTTCCACGACCAGAGATCGAGAACACGTCTTCTACGGGCATCAAGAATGCGCCATCAATGGCACGCTCAGGTGTTGGAATATAGGTGTCCAATGCCTCTGCTAAGGCCATAATGGCTTCCTTGCCGAGTGGGCCTTCGTCGCCCTCTAATGCTAATTTTGCTGAACCTTTAATGATTGGCGTGTCATCGCCAGGGAAGTCATATTTCGACAACAACTCACGCACTTCCATTTCAACGAGTTCTAACAATTCTTCATCGTCAACCATGTCACATTTATTCAAAAACACAACGATATACGGCACACCAACCTGACGCGCAAGCAAAATGTGCTCACGTGTTTGTGGCATTGGACCATCGGCTGCTGAACATACTAAAATCGCGCCGTCCATTTGGGCTGCGCCTGTAATCATGTTCTTTACATAGTCAGCGTGGCCTGGGCAATCAACGTGTGCGTAGTGACGATTTTGCGTCTCATACTCAACGTGTGCTGTGTTAATCGTAATACCACGCGCTTTCTCTTCTGGAGCTGCATCAATTTGGTCATACGCTTTTGCTTCGCCACCAAACGCTTTTGATAACACCGTCGTTATCGCTGCAGTTAATGTTGTCTTACCATGGTCAACGTGACCGATTGTTCCTACGTTGACGTGCGGCTTCGTCCGCTCAAACTTCTCTTTTGCCATTTTTAGCCTCTACTCA